>CAIFEG010000006.1 GCA_903789415.1 uncultured Eggerthellaceae bacterium
GGATATCGCCAGGCAGCCCTTAATTGGAACGGCTTAGTGGATTATTTAGGTCTGTAGATTACTTGGGTTTGTAGATAACAAGCCTGGTTAATGAAAAACCTGCTGATGAAGCATTTCACCAGCAGGTTTTACGTTTTTATTAACTTGAAGGGGATACACGAGGAAAATACGAGCAACTCTTTGCGATGCGTTTCTCCCTCATGCTTTCCGTAAGAACAATTACACCTTAAATAGCGTGTGCCGCGACCGTGGCCCCTTTGATGATCTCTTTAAAGTCATCAACGGACATTGAGCCTTGGTTTCCACCTTCGCGGGTACGGACGGATACCGTATGGTCGCCCATCTCTTTATCGCCTACGACCAGCATATACGGAACCTTCATGCTTTGCGCTTTTGCGATCTTTACGCGCATTGGCTCATTTTGCGTATACACCTGAACACGTCCTCCCAGCTCGCGCAACTCATTCGCAAGTTGGTTGCACGTGTCTTGGTGACGATCGGCGCTAGGAATGCCCACCACTTGCGTAGGCGCTAACCACAACGGCATATTTCCCACGGTTTGCTCAATCAAGATACCCAAGAAGCGTTCAATTGATCCAAACAGCGCACGGTGCAACATCCAGGGACGCTGCTCTTTGTTATCTGCCGTACGATACGTGATGTTGAAACGCTCAGGCAGATTGAAGTCAACTTGCACCGTTGAGCACTGCCACCAACGACCGATGGCATCCTGAATTTTAATGTCAATCTTTGGACCATAGAACGCACCGTCACCAGGGTTAATATCATAGGGAATGCCCTGGCGCTCAATAGCCTGTTTCAAGAAGCTCTCGGCTTTTGTCCACATTTCATCGGTGCCAATAGATTTTTCTGGACGCGTAGAAATTTCGGCAGTGTATTTAAATCCGAAGGTCGTCAGAATCTGATCGGCAAGATCCAAGATCGAGCAAATTTCATCAACAACCTGATCTTCCCGACAGAAAATATGCGCATCATCTTGGGTAAATCCACGTGCGCGCATAAGTCCATGAACGGCACCCGAAAGTTCATGACGATAGACGGTGCCAAATTCAAAATAGCGAATTGGAAGCTCGCGATACGAATGAATGGAATTTGCATAAAGCATGACATGACCAGGACAGTTCATTGGTTTAACGCCATACTCAGTCATGCGAGGCTTTTCCTTGGTACCTTCATTGACATCGAAGAAGTACATGTTGTCATGGTAGTAACCATAATGACCTGAGGTCTTCCACACATCTGCCTTATAGATATGCGGCGTAATAACCTCTTGGTATCCACGTTTTATAAGTCCTGCACGAAGCCACTGTTCCAGCAGGCGGATGATTGTTGCTCCTGCGGGGAGATACATCGGAAGACCAGCACCAGCCATTTCAGATTCGGTGAAAATCCCAAGTTCACGACCGATCTTGCGGTGATCGCGTCGTTCTGCTTCTTTGATCAAATCAAGGTGCTGCTGCAAATCCTTCTTTGAGAAAAAGGCAGTGCCATAGACACGTTGGAGCTGCTCATTGTTAGCGTCGCCCTTCCAATATGCACCGGCAACCTTGGTGAGCTTAAAGGCCTTAATTCGACCAGCTGATGGAAGATGTACTCCATTGCACAGGTCAACAAAGTTTCCATGACGGCGAATGACCAATTTTTCATCTGCGGGAATCTCGTCGATGTGCTCAAGCTTGAATTGCTGGTTCGCAAAGATCTTCTTTGCCTCATCGCGTGTGATCTCTTCACGTACAAATGGTTTATCTTCAGCGATGATCTCGGACATTTTCTTTTCAATGGTAGGGAAATCATCGGTAGAAATTGAATGGTCTAATTTGAAATCGTAGTAGAACCCGTCATCAGTTGCGGGACCAAACGCAATCTGAGTATCTGGCCAAAGGGACTCAACAGCCTCTGCCAAAACATGCGCTGTAGAATGACGTAAAATTCCTAAAGCTTCAGGTGATTTATCGGTAATAATTTCTACTTTGTCACCGTTTGCAACCGGAGCAGTAAGGTCAGCTAATTCGCCATTGATTTTGCCTGCAATGGCTGCTTTCGCGAGTCCTGTGCCAATTGCTGCAGCCACATCTGCAACAACCGCCCCGTCCTTTACGTCTTTCTTTGATCCATCGGGTAAAATTACCTGCATTTTTCTTCCTTTCGCCGGACGCATACAAAACGTCTGCAATCAAAAGCTTCCGGTAGGGCCCTTCCCCACCTAGAACATACGAGGTCCACACTTTTTTTGCGATGTGAACACGTTGATACTTCATATGTCCGTTTCACATAGTGAAGGTACATCGCAAAAAAGCCAAATCAAAATAAGGAAAATAAAGGAAAACACACGGAATTGACGTTTAACCGAGAATATACGCGACATGAATATGCGCGACATCGGAACTTACGTATTTATGCGCGGGTATTTATGCGCGGCGATGGAACTTATGTCTTATGCGCGGCGATGCGTGCGAACGCGCTCGCCTTCATCTTCTGCCGCATATTGGGGAGTGGAAGTGATTTGCGTTGCGCAATAAGGGCAAACGTCCCAAGAAGGATCAAGCGCATGCCCGCAATTCGGACATTGATTCTTGAGACGCTGATGGCAATGCGGGCAGATTACGTAATCATCACGCACTGGGTATCCGCAATTAGCACATTCACCATATTTTGAAAGTTCACGCTGTTTAAGCGCAACTTCGAGCTCTTGCTCTGTTTCGTCAAGCTTATATAGTGGTGGGCGCAACATACAGTATGCAATCACTCCCACGATAGGGATAAGAGCAATGATGGTCCACAAAACAACGTTTGCACCACGTTTATACGCATCCCGCGCAACCCAAACAACAACAAGGACATAGAGCGCGATCAGGCAGATAACGGCATAGGTAAAAGCAGCTTGAACTTGAGGCGTTACAAATTGAGATAGAATTTCAGACATCGAAATCTCCATTCGAAAGTCTATGCAGCCCCATTGATACGTGCTGCATCAGCATGTTTGCGCGTTCTTCATTCCATAAGAACAAGTGTCATTGTAGCAAAAGAGCGTATGCACCTAAAACATTTAGCCTCGATACACACGCTCTCTTACAAAAAATCATCTATTTACAATACAAAAGCGTACGGTACAACCTTATGCAAGGTCTTTGAGTTGCTCACTAATACGAGCTGATTCATCTTTCAGTTTCGCGAGATTATCGCGGTCTTTTTGGATGATTTCTGGACGTGCCTTGGTAAGAAATGCTTGATTAGAGAACTTCTTTTCCAAACGAGCAATGTCTTTTTCGATCTTTGTCTGATTTTTCTTCAGACGAGCACGCTCAGCGTCTAAATCAACAAGGCCCGCAAGATGGATATAAATTTCAAGGCCCGGACACAAAACAACAGAACATTCTTTTGGCTTTTCCGTCGTCGTCGCAACGTCAAACGCACTCAGGTTGGCCATACCAATAATAAGGTTTCTTTGACTTTCGATGATATCAACATCCTGAGTATCCGCGGCTTTTACCGACACCTTCATAGCCTGCTTGGGGCTAATGCCATAGCGCGAACGCGTGGCGCGAACCCCTGACACAACATCGGTTGCAAGCTTAATAGGACGCTCAACCGAAGGATCATAATACTTCTGAAGTACAGCAGCATCGGGCCAATCACACATCATCAAAAACTTACTGCGCTTTTCCACCGGAAGTTGATCAAAAATTTCTTCGGTGATAAATGGCATCGTTGGATGAAGCAAGCGAATTGCCTGATCCAAAACGAATACCAAATTACGCTGGCAGGTCAAGCGATCCTCGGCATCGTCACCATTGAGGCGGCTCTTGGAAAATTCGATATACCAATCGCAGAACTCGTTCCAGAAGAATGAATACAGCTCGCGCGTAACCTCGCTGAATTCGTACGCATCGTATGCCTCGTCAACCTTTTTCACCAAGTGAGCCAGACGACTTAAGATCCACTTATCTACCGCGGTATCTGCGGTGGGCTCTCCTGGCGTATAGCCATCTAAGTTCATGAGTACAAAGTGCGCGGCATTTTTTATCTTGTTTGCAAAGTTGCGGCTATTCTCGAGTTTATCCTCATTGAACTTTAAGTCCTGGGCACCGGTGACCTGCATAAGCAAGCCAAAACGCATGCCGTCAACGCCATACTTCTGTTTGAGCAGCATAGGGTCGACGCCATTACCACGACTCTTTGACATCGGTTTGCCATCTGCACCCATGACCGTTGGATGGATAATAACGTTTTCAAACGGAATCTCGCCGATGCAATATTCCGATGCCATAACCATGCGCGCAACCCACAGACCCATAATGTCGCGTGCAGTAGAAAGCACCTGCGTTGGATAGCATTCCTTGATTTCAGGGGCATCCTTACCACCGGTGGTCCAGCCCATAATGGCAAATGGCCAAAGTTGGCTTGAGAACCACGTGTCGAGTACGTCTTCATCCTGACGAACTTTCGAGCCACAATTTGGGCAGGTATCGATATCGGTTTCGCTTGCGTCTTCCCAGCCGCAATTATCGCAATAGAACATCGGGATACGATGTCCCCACCACAGCTGACGGCTGATGCACCAATCTTTTAAGTTATCAAGCCAGTCGAGATAGACCTTTTTCCAGCGTGCCGGATGGAACTGGATTTCTCCATCAGCGACCACCTTGCGCGCAGGTCCTTTGAGTTTATCGACATCAACAAACCACTGCTCGGATTCCCATGGCTCTAAGTTAGTGTGGCAGCGATAGCAGGTCATGACCGAGTGCTCGATATCTTCGATGTGATCAAGCAGCCCAAGCTTTTCAAATTCAGCTACAACAGCTTCACGCGCCTCGTCACGGTCCATGCCGGAGAACTTACCGTATCCATCAACCACGTGAGCGCGACCATCGAAAATATTGATCTTCTCGAGGTTGTGACGCTCACCCATCGCCCAGTCGTTTGGGTCATGAGATGGGGTAACTTTTACAAAACCGGTACCGAATTTCTGGTCAACATAGTAATCCGAGAAAATTGGAATTTCACGGTTAACGATGGGCAGCTTCACCTTTGCGCCCACAAATTTCTGCTTTTCAGGATCCTTTGGAGAAACGGCAACACCCGTATCACCCAGCATTGTCTCAGGACGCGTGGTCGCAATAATGATGTATTTCTGACCGTCCACGGGTTTGACCAGCGGGTAGCGAAGATACCACAAATGGCTCTTCTCGTTTACATATTCCGCCTCGTCATCAGCGATTGCGGTCCCACAATGAGGGCACCAGTTGACGATCTTTTTCCCGCGGTAAATAAGCCCGTGATGATACCAGTCAACAAAAAGTCTGCGAACTGCCGTAACGTAATCGGGATCCAGCGTGAAATGTTCATCGGAATAGTCGCATGAACAACCCATGCCACGAATCTGCTTCACGATGGTTGTTCCATACTCGGCACGCCAGTCATAGCAGGCTTTAATAAACGCCTCGCGACCAATCTCAAGGCGGCTAATCCCCTTTTCAGCAAGGGCACGGTCGACCTTTGCCTGAGTCGCAATACCCGCATGATCGGTGCCGAGGATCCAACGCGTCTTATACCCTTGCATGCGTGCACGACGAATACACGCATCCTGGATTGAATCGTTGAGCGCATGGCCCATATGGAGCTTTCCCGTAATATTTGGTGGTGGAATCACGATGGTATACGCATCATTTTTATGCTTTCCAAAGCCCGGCGTACGCTTGAAGCATCCCGCATCATTCCACGCGTTGAAGATGCGCGTTTCCATCGCTTCATATTCGTTTTCTTCGGTTTGCTCTGTTTTCTTGCTATCAGCCATGAAACTTATAGTTCCTTCCCATAGCGTGTTGTTTGGCAGCTCATACGCTATAAACCTTATAAGATGCCCTCATGTGGTTTATATAGTTCGACACATATAAAAGAACATTATGCAGATTCTTGCTCAGATGCATCACTATCATTAATTACCGAAGAATCATCAGGGGCATCAATACTATGCTCGGTATCATCCTCGTCGGCTAACGTTTGCTCATCATCGTCACGAGGTTCGATGACTGGTGTCGTTTCTCCTTCAATGTCAGATGCACGAAGATGTACCTGAGTAGGAATTTTATACCCTGGGAGTTCATACATGGTATTCATCAGGACTTTTTCGCAAATAGAGCGAAGTCCACGTGCTCCCGTATTTTGTTTTATCGCAAGATCTGCGATAGCTTCCAGTGCACCCTTATCGACAATAAGCTTGCAGTCCTCAAATTCAAACATACGCGTATATTGTTTCATCAGCGCATTTTTCGGTTGCGTCAGAATATGAACGAGATCAGACTTCGTGAGTTCTTTAAGGTTTGTAACAACCGGCACACGTCCGATGAACTCAGGGATCATACCAAATTTGTTCAGATCCTCAGGAAGCACCTGCGACAACAACTCATCTGAATCAGCATTCTTTCCTTCAGAGAGCTCAGCGTTAAATCCGATGCCACCATTGCCCACGCGCTCGGCGATGATATCGGTAAGGCCCACGAATGCACCACCCATAATAAACAGAATATTATCCGTGTTGATATGGATGAGCTCTTGCTGAGGATGCTTACGCCCACCTTGTGGAGGGACGCTCGCATCGGTGCCTTCGATGATCTTTAAGAGTGCCTGCTGGACACCTTCGCCAGAAACATCACGGGTGATTGAAACGTTTTCGGCCTTGCGCGCAATCTTATCGATCTCATCGATATATATGATGCCGATTTGCGCACGAGGAATATCGAAATCTGCCGCGGTAATCAACTTGAGCAGGATGTTTTCGACATCTTCACCAACGTAGCCCGCTTCGGTCAAAGAAGTTGCATCGGCAATAGCAAAGGGAACCTTAAGCGTTCGTGCAAGGGTTTGCGCGAGCAACGTCTTGCCTGATCCCGTGGGGCCCAGCAATAAGATGTTGCTTTTTCCCAGTTCAACATCATCTGACTGAGCTTGCGCTCCCATCGAAATACGTTTGTAGTGGTTATACACTGCGACCGAAAGTACGCGCTTTGCTTCCTCTTGTCCCACGACGAATTGGCTCAGGGAATCATGAATCTGTTGAGGCGTCGGAAGTTCTCCGAGCAATTCCGCGGGAGTTGGCTCTTCTTCAGATGTGGGCATAGGCTCAATTGCGCCACGCTCATCCGAACGCAAGCTCCAATCATGATTCATTGCCTCTGCACAAATGGAAATGCATTCATCGCAAATGTAAATGCCGTTTGGTCCACTGACCATTGCGTTTACCTGATCAGCAGTTTTTCCGCAAAAAGAGCAGCGTACGACATCATGGTTTTCTTCAAAATCGTTTTCTGGGTTTTTAGCCATTCGTTTGTCCTGTTGCCTTCCACTTTTATATACCTTGTCATCTTCTCACAAACTGAACGTCATGCCTACATGGAACATGCCGACTGCAAAAGGATTCCTTTTTAGACTCCAAATGGATTCAAAACATATTCGCATATATCAAGCGATCAGAGAATGCCGGCGGCAATGTAAAGAGATGACGACTTATCAACCTCGGCGAGAAACACATCCTCATTCCAACCGCACTTTGAAGCACAGTGCATTTAAAGAAAACGCCTCGCACGATCATACCCGCGCGAAGCGTCTTGAAGAACTATGTATTCTCAATCTATTCGATCGAATTAATCGTTATCGGAGTCAGAATCTGAATCTGAATCATCATTCTGAGAAGAACGCTTGGTGACAACCTGGTCTACCAGACCATATTCACAAGCTTCCTGAGCACTCATGAAGTTATCGCGCTCGGTATCTTCCTTGATCTTTTCAATCTTCTGACCGGTCTTATCAGCAAGAATCTGATTGATAAGATCGCGATAATGCAGAATCTCTTTTGCAGCAATTGCAATTTCAGTCTGCTGACCCTGTGCTCCACCAGAAGGCTGATGGATCATCACGCGGCTGTTCGGAAGAGCGTAACGCTTTCCCTTTGTGCCGCATGCCAAAAGCACGGCTGCCATAGATGCGCACTGACCAATGCAGATGGTTGAAACATCGCAATTGATGTATTGCATGGTGTCATAAATTGCCAGACCAGAAGTGATGACTCCTCCAGGGCTGTTGATGTAGAGAGAAATATCTTTGTCAGGATCGACTGACTCTAAGTAAAGCAGCTGAGCTACAACGGTATCAGCAAGTGCATCATCGATTTGATCACCCAAAAAGACAATGCGCTCATTTAACAAGCGAGAATAAATATCATAGCTGCGCTCTCCACGTGGTGTTTGTTCCACGACGTAAGGGATTAACGCAGACCGTGGTGCTTTGTTTGGAAGTTCGATCATGTAATAATGCCTCGGTTCTTTGAAATTGGAACTTGTTTACTCCTATTATTATGCACATCAAAAGCAAGCGGGTCAGCAAACTCCATCTGCTAACCCGCAAATTCATGTAATGGATTCTGTTTCGTTACCATTTTGTATGTCGTTCAGACCGTTTGCTTAACAGCTTAACGATGCCGAACGCTCATTGAGTCCATAAAGGTTTGGTCAACCCTTAAGAAACACCCCTTTAAGAAACACTACTCAGACTTTTTCGCAGCTTGAGAAGTTGACTTCTTTGCCGTGGTTTTCGAAGCAGTTGATTTGGCCGTCGTAGTTTTCTTTGCGGCAGGCTTTGTGGTCTTCTTTGCAGAAGTCGTCTTTTTCTCTGCCGTCTTCTTCGCAGGTTCTTTCTTTTCGTCCTTTTTGTCTGAGTCATGATCAGGTAATTTCTCGCCCGGTTTGAGCTCAGTTTCCTTCAGATGATTATCTCTAATATCTTCAAGTGCACGGCTGCGAGCAAGCCCCGCCTTCGCATCAGGAATACGACCATCAGCAACCCAATTTTTGTAAAGCTGCTCAGGCTTATCTACACCCGCATCCTTAAATTCTTTGACAATATCATCCTTTGTAATGGTGATATTTGCATGACGAGCCCATGCATCAAGAGCCAGATCTTGATTGCTTACGTCTTTCGCCTGCTTCTTTACATCCTGCTGGAAATCCTTTGAAGACATACCAGATTCCTGCAAGTAACTATCAAAGGTAATATGGTTCTGCTGAAGCTGCTGGAAGAAGTTTTGAAGCAAATTTTGCTCTTCGTTCTCGCACATATTCTTTGGAGCTTCGCCTTGCAAGCGATCAGCGAGAGCATACAGGATTTCATTTTCTTCAATACGCGGAAGATCCTGCTCTTTTTGCGCAGCAATGCTCTTTTTAATGTTGTCACGCATGTCGGCAAGGTCTTTAAAACCAGCCGTATCTTTTGCCCATTTGTCATCGATATCGGGAAGATGCTTATCTTTTACCTGATCGATCTTCACATCGAAAGTATAGGTTCCCGCATCAAGATTGCCGGCAAGAAGGCCTGCATCGCTGCCCTTCTTGACATCCAAAGAGAACTTTTTCTCGTCACCCTTCTTAGCGCCTTCGAGCTGGTCATCAAATCCTTTAGGGAACAAGGTTGTGCCAAGTTGATAGAGACGTTTTTCAGAGGATAAGGCATCGATCTCATTGCCGTCGGCATCGGTCGTATGAACCGTGATCTCCGCATATCCATCTTTTGGAAGCTTCTTTGACGCCGCTGCATCCTTAAAGTCGTAGTAATAGTTTCTTATTTGATCGATTTGTTCATCGATTTCGGTGTCAGCAACCTCTTTATTAGGAACTTTAATCTCAACATCATCATAGTTTGAGAGTTCAAATTCAGGGCGAACATCAACCGTGAAAGAGAAGGTGTATGGTTTCCCTTCTTCAACTAACTTTTGATCGTCTTCAGCCTTTGGCTGGCTAATCGTAACGATATTTTCTTGATCGATTGCTAAAGGAACATTTTCCTCGGTAAGACTTTGAGTTACCTCGGCAATCGCAGCCTCAGGTCCAAACATGCTGTCGATGACAGGACGCGGAGCCTTTCCCGGACGAAAGCCAGGGAAGCGATATTGGTGTGCTAAATCCTTATAAACCTTTTTGAAGCGATTGTTTACTTCTTTCGCATCAATGGTAACTGTCAGCTTTTTTTGAGTTCCTTCGAGAGCCTCTACTTTGGTTTCCAATCGTTCCTCCATCATTTAAAAAGCCAGGATGGACACCTGGCACGACACATAATCCGCATGCCGCGCGGTGACCCTACCCCAAAGACCAATTATTTGTTGAATGGTGCGGGTGAAAGGACTTGAACCTTCACGGAGAAACCTCCACCAGGACCTAAACCTGGCGCGTCTGCCAATTCCGCCACACCCGCATTCGATCTTGTGATCGTATCGTCTACGTTGCACACGCAATGAAATATCTTAGCAAAATAAAAGCGTAATGCCATCCCTGAATTTGATATGCATACGGACGGCATATCTCTACAGAGTGCCACGTTTAAATTTTCGGTGATGAATTACTTTTTTTGGCTCGCGAAAATCAAGTTGTGGCTGGACAAAAGTATCTGAAGAAGAATCTCTGGAAGGAGCCTTCTCAATCTTATCTATTTGCCACGATACTGCTTCTTTGCCAAACGTCTCGAGCATTTTTATTCGTGCATCACTCATGTTTGCACGGGACCCCGCGTTACTGTCGCTTTCAAATTCGAAAGTTCCATTAACGGGATTTGCGCTGTGAGGTGATTTGTAATGTGCTCGGTATTTTTTCATACAAGCATTTTATCAAACAATCCTGATCGCACGCCCTCCTTCATACATTTAAGAAATAAATATACAAAGCAGGGAGCAAAGGTAAACCGAGATGATACATCTTTTTTCGCCACCTCATCACTTTGCGAGAAAGTTACAGAACGGTTGCGTTAGCACTCGCTTATTGACTCTGCTAATTAAATTCCTTATAACAATAACTGTAAGAAATCTAAGGTAATCAATTGAGGTTACCTAAATAGAAAATAGGAGATGGCTTGATATGGCAATGTTGATTCCAACTTCCCACAACAACTTCTTTGATGACTTTTTGATGAGCCCGTTTGATTCATTCTTTGGCAACGACGGCAAGGGAAGCACTTCTGAGGCAGCTCTTCTTCGTACAGATGTAAAAGAAGACAAAGATCATTATTCACTGATCGTTGATGTTCCTGGCGTGAAGAGAGAAGATGTTAACGTTTCTTTGAAGGATGGTTACTTGCGCATTAACGCAAAGGCCCATCAAGAAGAGAGCGAAGGCGGCAAGGACGAGAAATTCTTACGCAAAGAGCGTTTCGATGGTGAGGCAAGCCGCAGCTTCTATGTTGGCAACACCGTACATCCTGAGGACATTAACGCAAAGTTCGGCAACGGAACATTAACCATTACCGTTCCTAAGAAAACCGAGCAGAATGATGACGGTAGCCAGTCAATCGCAATTGACTAATTTTCGTTGAGTGTTCCACCTCACATACGAAAAGCGAATACGAATATCAGCTGCGTAGTTGATAAAAAAACAAAATGAGGCAGTTCAGTAATGGGCTGCCTCATTTTGTGTCTCTACTCCTGCTAACTATATCCCCCACTCACCTTCTCTTTTGTATGAATGGGCTGCCAAAGTATGAATGGTCTACCAAATATTCTTAGTCGATGCGCTCGTAAATCACGTGACCGGTATCACTCCACGCAACTTCGTATCCGGGAAGACCGTGCAAGTAGTCCAAGAAGTACATCGCTCCTTGTGGGATAATAACCAACTTTGGCTGATTCGCCTGTACATCTTCCCACAGCAGCTGTTCGCGAATATACAGACGGGTATCTTCTGGTTGGAAAATATAACGAGATGCAGATGAGCGATCAGATTCAACAAAGATCCATGAGTCTGCAAAGCACACCACAATTTTGTCATCGGGTGCGGTCAATTCATCAACCTTATCGACGATTGCGTATCCATCATCATAAATTGATCCCGCATTATTTATATCATCAGTAGAAAGAATGTTTGCCGCGTCATGGTTTGTTCTCAGTGCAGAAACATAATGACGACCATCAAGGAACAACAATCCCGCCAAAACGATACACGCAATAATCGTAAATGTGACGAACCACGCTTTTTTATCTTTTGTACATCCGGCAAACACGCTCAGGCATCCAGCCATAGGAAGCGCCATATAGGGAATCATCGTCATTAAGTAATATGTGTAATGGCGTCCTGACAAGGAGGAAAATCCGAGGGCAACAGCAAACGCAATCAGATAGCACACCCAAAAAAGACGCGGTGTATGCTTTTGTTTGATACATACCAGCACAAGACATACAAGCGATACCGCAAGCGTGGGATACGATAGTTGCCAAACAACCGTCGAAATAAAATCGGAGTATCCAAAGGTCGAAGCATATTCAGAATTGAAGTGGAAGTAGCAATCGATAAATGCATCCCATGCTCCCCCAACAGCTATCCATATCAAAAATGGTGCACAAAAACCTACAAAACCTAACAGTGCCCACGCAATGGTCGGGACAATACGCTTCCCATGATTTCGCATTCCCATATGAATAAGGATAAAAAGGCCAAATGCCGCCCATGCGCCAAGCATGTTTGGTTGCAACAAGAACGCCGCGCCGGCAGTGAGACCAACGCCGATGCATCCTGCCCTCGAAATTGGTCCTTTGATGAAATATCCAGAGAACAAATAAATCGCGATCGCAACCGGGAGGAATGCGAATTCTTCGGTGTAATTACCACCAAAGAGCGAATACGAAAGGGTGCTAAAGGCAAGCACCACTCCGATGGTTGATGCGATCGGTCCACTAAAACGTCGGCATGCAAAAAAGGATGCCCACATTGCACTCCAAATAGCCACGAGTTCACATGCCCAAAGACCAAGTGATACCTGATGTGGTCCATCGAGAATCGCCGCGATCGTGTTGATGATGTAGAGAAGCGGACCCTTATGGTCAAAAATGTCGCGGTATGGCATCTGACCTTGCAAGATATGCTCACCGATGTAGGTAAATACACTTGAATCTACCGAAGGATACGCGGTTGAAAACGGTGACGCAGCGCTCAAAAATGAGAGACCTATGGCACAGATCGCCGTGATGACAAGACCAATGATGTTTGTTTTCCCATGGACCATTTCGCGAATCGCAGTGGGATAGACAGAAGATGTCTTGCCTGAAGCTATCGCTTCTTGTTGTATAGATTCCGAATCAGAGTGCATATTGGCTGACCTTATACCTTGAAGAGAAATGCCATTTCAGGCTATCAAAAACCCGGCATATAGGAAATGCTTCAAACATTTTGCTATAGTACCGGGTTTTCTGTGCGAGGTAAATTCAGTTTTTCAGATCAAACGCAAAAACTAATCTTCCAAGTAATCTTTCAACTTGCTCGAACGGCTTGGATGGCGCAGCTTTGCAAGGGTCTTGCTTTCAATCTGACGAATACGTTCACGCGTGACGCCGAATTCGCGACCCACTTCTTCAAGCGTGCGTGGATGACCATCATCCAGACCAAAACGAAGCGTGATTACCTTACGCTCACGTTCTGAAAGGCCATCTAAAACATCACGCAATTGTTCTTGGAGCATTGCAAAACTTGCCGCATCAGGAGGAACAACCGCTTCTTGATCTTCGATGAAATCACCAAGCTGAGAATCCTCTTCTTCGCCGATTGGCGTTTCCAAAGAAACAGGTTCTTGGCTGATCTTCTGAATCTCGCGAACGCGCTCTGGTGGAAGATCAAGTTCCTTACCGATTTCTTCTGGCGTAGGTTCACGACCAAATTTTTGCAAGAGCGAACGCTGCACGCGTACCAGCTTGTTAATGGTTTCAACCATATGCACTGGAATACGAATCGTACGCGCCTGGTCAGCAATCGCACGCGTGATTGCCTGTCTAATCCACCAGGTTGCATAGGTGGAAAACTTAAACCCTTTGGTGTAATCGAACTTTTCGACCGCACGGATAAGACCTAAGTTGCCTTCCTGAATTAAATCCAGGAACAGCATGCCACGACCCACGTAGCGCTTCGCAATGGAAACCACCAGACGAAGGTTCGCTTCAATAAGCTTTTGTTTTGCGTCAAGACCTACTTGGTCGATACGGTTCAGACGGCGCTTTTCGCGACGGTCTAACTCACGGCCCTCTTCTTTTGCCTTGTCAAGCTCGGCTTCGGCTTTCACTCCTGCTTCGATTTTCATGGCAAGATCGATCTCTTGCGAAGCCTTAAGCAGAGGCACTTTGCCGATTTCTTTAAGATACATACGAACCGGGTCGTCGGTTAAAAGAGCAGTTGAACGATCAGCTGCTGCTGAGGTGCGACGCGATGTCCGTCTACGACGACCACGTGAACTACTCGAGGAAACCTTTGGGAGATCGACCTTATCAGGAACCTTCAGTTCCTCTTTAGGAATTCCCTCGAGAATTGAATCGGGATCGGTGTCCTCATCCTCGGTGTCGACATCATCCATGTCATCCATGAATGAATCGTCAATATCGAGATCATCGGAATTATCGGTAATGTCTTCTTCAGTTTTCTTTGAAGTCTTTTTTGCAGAAGATTTTGTTTTTTTCGCTGTCTTTGAGGATTTTGACTCACTCTTTGTATTTGTTGATGATTCTGCAGTTTTCGCAGCGCTTTTACGAGTGGTTTTCTTTCCTTTTGTCTGTGTCTTTTTGACAGCCTTTTGAGCGGTTGAGCTGGCTTTTACCGTTTTCTCTTCGCTCTCTTTTGTTGTTTTTTGTTCCATGCCCTTTTCTGAAGCCTCAGTCACGTAGCTTCCTTTCACAAAACATCATGTCTGATTTTAGGCGTACTCCCACAGCAAAGTAGTTTAGCAAAAAATGCCCGTGCCCGAATCAAAAAATAAAATTTTACCGGTTTGACAAGTAAGAATCATATTATTTCCGTTCGGTGCGTCTCATCCTTTCTCTTGCGTTTACTCTGACACATCCCATAGATCTTTTCGCGAGATAGCACAAACGTTCTTCCCTAAAAAATCTTCCCTTTACATTTTTGTAAGCATTGACATAGAACATATGTTCCCATACCTTGTAAGTAATACATATGTTCGATAAAGGAATGCTCATGGACGTCGCGGATAAACTGGAAATACTTGCTGATGCCGCAAAATACGACGTTGCGTGTACCTCTTCTGGCATAGACCGTTCGGCACAAAAAGGATGTCTTGGCTCGACGGTCGCTGCGGGATGCTGCCATTCTTGGACGCCTGATGGACGCTGCATCTCCTTGCTTAAAGTCTTAATGACCAATGTGTGCGAATATGACTGCGCATACTGTGTGAACCGAATCTCAAATGACCATGTTCGCCGCACCGCATTTACTCCCCAGGAACTTGCTGACCTCACTATGGGAATGTATCGTCGCAATTACATTGAAGGGTTATTTCTATCGAGCGCGGTGCTGAAAACTCCAGACTATACGTGCGAACGCATGATTGAAACCTTTCGGATTCTTCGAGATTCATATCACTTTTGTGGATACATCCATGCCAAGATCATTCCAGGGACTTCCCCAGATCTTATTGACAAAATTGGGCGATATGCAGACCGGGTCAGCGTCAATCTGGAGATGCCCAGCCAACAGAGTTTAAAATTGCTCGCTCCAAGTAAAACAAAAACCAGCGTGCTCGGACCCATGAAATACATTCATCAAGAAATTGATATTGATAAGACCAAAAGACTTGCAGCACACAATAGTCGTTCAACCCTATACGTATCAAAAAGAGGATCAAAGAGTATGGCGCCTTCTAGAAAACGTGCGTTTGCCCCCGCTGGGCAGAGCACACAGATGATTATTGGCGCCTCTCCCGAAAGCGATTACCAAATTCTCAATATCTCTTCGGCACTCTATAAACAATACAAATTAAAACGCGTATTTTTTAGCGCATATATCCCCGTGGTGAAAGATCCGCGCTTACCTCAGAGTGCTCATATCCAACTCGATCGTGAACATAGGCTCTTTCAAGCTGATTGGCTTATGCGTTTTTACGGATTTGATGTCAACGAAATCGTTGATGCAAACCACCCCTTTTTAGATACACAGCTAGATCCCAAGGCACAATGGGCAATACATCATCTTGATTTATTTCCAATTGAAATCAATACTGCATCCTACCAAATGTTGCTGCGTGTACCAGGAATTGGTGTGCGCGGTGCACAACGAATTATCAAAGCAAGAAAAACGCGACGTCTTTCGAGTGATGACGTTGCGCGCATCGGAATTGCCTATAAGCGAGCACGGTATTTTATTACGTGCTGCGGAAATTATGTGGCTGGGGGAATCGATTTTTCTTCTGAAACCCTTCGAAGTATTCTTTCTGCTCCTATTGATGGCGGGCACCATGGACGCCGTGCCGCACGACCAATCCCCGGTCAGCAGTCATTATTTGATGATGCAGCCTCACCCATCTCTGTGAATCCTGTTAAAAGTCAAAAGGAGCTTCCGCAGACTCCACGCACAAGTCTCACTCTCCCAAATAACTCTGAAAGTCGACATGCGGAACGGCGATGAAATATGAGACGCAATACCGCCACCTCAGAAAAAATTGAGAAATATCCAGCGATCTCCGCTGCAGAACCACAAGACCCGGTGCTTTTTACGTATGACGGTTCAGCTGAAGGAATCATGACATGCGTGTTTTATTCCTATGCGCACCGTATCATTCCCATCGATATTCAGAGAAAAGACCTTGTACAGTCTCGTCTCGATCAAGCCATCATTGATGTGCAAACTCAAATAGACCAAGCACTTCGTGTACGCAAAGGAATTTTGAGATGTGGCGGGAAAGAGGTATGGAAGAAAAGTTTATATACTGCTTCCGCTGACGATCCGCGCGCTGCGTACGCATGCTTTATTTTTCTTCGGGAGCTTTTCGATCATACAGCCGCAGCATGCAAACACTGCAAAAAGAAAATGACCTGTACCAAACCGTGCCCGCGCAATAGAGGACCTCACATTCTTGATGAATGGTCAAATCCCCACGTCAGGGATGCGCTCCGCATTGCCCGCAGCGTCACAATTGAAATCAATCGTATGCATGAACTCATGCGATTTTCCCATTTAGCATCCGATATTTGGTTTGCCAAATGCAATCCAAATGCCGATGTTGTCCCCTTTTTGATGAACTGGTTTACGCCGCGCTTTAACACTCAGAAATTTCTCATATGGGACGAGGTGCATCACGTCGCGGGGCTTTCGGAAAATGGTATGGCGCATGTGGTGAAAGTTGATGATATCGATGCACTTATTTCCCAGGTTCCCTCAAAAGAAGAGGCAGCAATGGAAGATGCCTGGCAACGTTTTTATCACGCTGTTGCAATAGACGAGCGCTACCATCCAGAACTTCGAGGCCATTTTATGCCAATGCGATTATGGAAAAACATCACCGAAATGCAAGATGATTAAATGCGTGGGCATTAACGGCGTGGGTATTAACGGCTTAGACATTAAAGACATGAATATTGACGGCTTGGGCATTAACGGCGTGGGTATTAACGGCTTAGACATTAAGAGCGCAAACATTAATTCTTATCTGGAAGTACGCCTGTACAGTCAAATGAGGGAATAAAGCTCTCACTTGCGGTGCCACCTTGTTGCCAAAAGTAATCTTCGATTCCCAGATTATCCATATAATCAAGAAGCGTATTGTATTCTTCATCAGATACCGTACGAGACAACTCCGGGGTTGTCTTGAATTGCTTCATAGGTGTGTATTGATTCATGACCGAATACAGTACATGGGTGTGATAACGCTCCCATAAAAATTTCATGATGTACTGCGATTCCCTTACCCGACCAGGTAAAATAAGATGCCGAACGACGACCCCACGAATAAGACGTCGCTCACCGCAGAATTTATCGTAGACAGGATCTCCCGTTTGCTGAACCATGTGATCAAGCGCTGCGGTGGCAACATCAAAATAGTCAGGAGCATGCGAATAAAGCCGCGCCGCATCACTGCCCGAAGACACATCTGTTTCACCAATATGCGCGGGACCATCTTTCCAATACTTAAAATCGGTGAGATAGACACCCACGTAATCCTTAAGGCCATCGATCGCTTCGGTTGTCTCATATCCAGACGTGTTATAGACGGCAGGCACCACAAGACCACGCGTGCGCGCATCTCGAAGGGCAACTTTTACTTGAGGCGCGTAATGA
This sequence comes from uncultured Eggerthellaceae bacterium, assembly GCA_903789415.1. Classification (GTDB taxonomy): domain Bacteria; phylum Actinomycetota; class Coriobacteriia; order Coriobacteriales; family Eggerthellaceae; genus CAIFEG01. The sequence continues at coordinate 18,102 of CAIFEG010000006.1, forward strand.
CATGCGGTCACTAAATTAATATTTGCCGCACCCTTCTTTTGAAGTTCAAGAAAAATATCCGAGAGACGATCAATGGAAATGTCAATTCCATGCATGCCCTGAGCAATGTCGGAATTTTGACAATAGACGCAATGAAGGGGGCAGTTGCTAAAGAAAACTGCTCCGCTCCCTGCACCAACGCTGATAACCGGTTCTTCCCAAAAATGAAGTGCGGCGCGAGCGACGCGAAGTTCATCTGCTGCGCCGCATACGCCACGCTGTCCTGCGGCACGATTCGCTCCACATGCACGCGGGCACAGATTACACTTAGTTGGAAGGGAAACTTCCAATCGTTCCCCCGAACGAGTCACCTTGTGTTCCGAAGTTGAATCCATCTTCACCTTCGTCGTCTTCACTATCGTCATCTTCTTCACTGCTCGCGTTGCCAAGAATACGAGCAGCTTCTTCCGCACGGCCCCAATCAAGGCCATATTTGGTGCAGGTTTCTTCATCGGTATAGATAAGGCCTAACGCCACAGGATTCATATCGACACCACCGATGATAGAGACCATCCGCAGCAAATACTGTGCCGCTTCTGCTTGCGGAAGTACCAGGTGTTCATCTTGAGCATAGGCATAGGCAGCATGCATTTCTGCCGCCATGATCTCTACCGTATACGTACCACCAAATTGATGGTCACGCAGTGCCGCATGCAGTTTATTTGCGTTATCCGGCATAAGCCCTGCTAAAACCATACGATTGACCATGGCATCCACAGGTTTTGAGTCTTTGTCGTCTCGATAAAGCATTTGCGATTCAATAAGAGTGACCAGGCTTTGTGCCTGTGCAAGAGAAAATGCCGCCTTGGCTTTTTGGCCTGCCCCTGCATCCCCGCAATAGGCAGTTTTTCCCGCAAATGCAAACAGAATATCTTTGCAAGCGGAAAAGTCATCTTTGTTTCCCGCTGCAAGCGCAATTAAATTATCGGGGTCTTCAAATGCATCTTCTGCCGTAATATCTCGTACGAACAAAGGCGCATCAAGCGCATGCAAATTTGACACTTGCGCCATCGCGGAAATCTCTTGTGCAAAGGTCGGAATAGACGGGCTGCAGTCAATGACATATGACCCTTTTTTCATGGATGTCACAAGTCCGTTATCGCCAAAATATACGTTCGTAAGGTTATCCTCATCCAGGCAATAGGTAATCGCGAAATCTGCATCTTCATGTTTAGAGACAAGGTCGAACCCTGCCGTCATCACATTGTGCGAAATGGTACGTATGACGCTTTCTTTATCCCCAATTACCGCAACTTTTTTACCTGTATTTTCAGACATTACAATCCTTTGCCTAATAAAAATAGCTTATTGTTAAAATCCGCTGAGCCCACTACCGACCTCATCATCATGTTTCATCGTTACGATTTGTCTTTGACATCATGGGCAATTTTGTCAGAAACAGAAATCTGCTTACGACGATCTCCACCCCAGAAGCAGCATGAAAGCATCCCCGGTCCCACATGGCATCCTATCGTCGGACCAATATTCAACGTCAAGAAAAGCGCATTTTCGTCTTTCAATGAAATCTCAGTGCTCAAACGTTCTGCATCATGAGGAACATCGGCATTACCAATTGCCACAGTGGTAACCCCTGCACCGGTGTCATGATCACGCAAATATTCATCAACCAAACGTCTCATGCCACGTTTACGACCACGCGCGACACCAATGAGTGAGAGCTTTCCGTCCAGATCAAAAGACAAAAGTGGCTTTACGTTCAACGCCGTACCAAGCATCGCTGCAGCAGCAGGAATGCGTCCACCATGGCGAAGCGCATCAAGAGAATCAACCATGAAGATGGTGTGCACATAATACCGGGCTTCTTCTGCCCATTTGACCATTTCTTCGGCAGTGAGTCCGTTATCGCGTTGGCGAAGCGCTTCTGATACAAGCAGGCCTTCAGTCGTAGATCCTACTTTCGTGTCAACCACATAGAGCGGAATATCCTTACCATGGAGTTCTTTCATGTGATCAAGGGCAAGCATAGCTCCCTCATAGCATCCAGAAATGCCACTGGAAAATGCAAGATAGACGGTAGGAATTCCTGTCTCGAGCGTTTCAGAAAATATCTTCTCAAATTCCATTTGCGAAGGTTGGGAAGTTTTCGGCAGCGCCCCATTACGCATCGCCTCATAAAAATCATGGGCCGAGCGACTATGGAAAAGATCATCAATGTAATCGGTTCCGTTATCGCTGTACGTAAAATTGAGCATGTAGACTCCCGGGCGTTTCCAAACATTTTCTGGCAAATCGCAGCAAGAATCCAAAATCAAGTTGCATTTTACAGTCATAGTATTTCCTTTTAACCGTGGTGTTTGACACGACGAGCAATTCGGTCTGCTACACCAACATCCTTCCGTACATCAGGGCCCCAGAATGAAAGCGCAAGCATGCCTGGTCCGACATGCGAGCCAATTACAGGGCCAATTTTTGTTTCCGTAAATACCGCATCAGGTACACTTTTGAGAATCTCTTCTTCAAGACGTTTCGCGTCTTTCGGACAATCAGCATCACCAATTATAATATGACGTCCCGTATCTTTGTCATTTGCGCGCTTTGTGTAGTAGGCTGCCAGTTGGCGAATACCCTTCTTACGACCACGCGCAAGACCAGAAAGCGAAAGGGGGCCGGAAACGTCAAATCCTAAAAGCGGTTTTACATCCAGTGCAGAGCCAAGCGTTGCGGCTGCAGGTGGGATGCGTCCTCCACGCTTTAAATAGTACAAATCGTCAACCATAAACTGCGCATTAACAAAGAACCGCGCCTCATTTGCCCAGCTGATCATCTCTTCGGCCGTAAGCCCATCGTTGCGTTGTTTTATCGCGCTCTCAACCAAAACCCCTTCTGCAATCGAGGCGAGATGGGTATCAACGCAGTACAGTTTGCCATCGGGATATTTCTCCGAAAGCGTTTGGCACATGAGCTGCGCGGAATCAAAAGAACCTGAAAGCGCGCTATCAAAACATAGATAGACCGTAGGCACGCCCGACTGTAGTGCATGTTCAAATGTCTCGGTAAGCGTGCGTGTAGGGATTTGCGATGTTGTCGGTAAGTCACCTTTTTTGTCACGCATTGCCTCATAAAACTCACGTGCATCATGTGTTTGATACAAATCATCGGCATATTCAACGCCTTTAAGCACATAAGGGAACTTGATCATCGTAATTCCTGGCTGTTTTACAAGCGCAGCAGGTAAATCACAGCATGAATCAATAATAAGATTACATTGCGGTTTCATTCAGTTCTCTCTTCCAAAATAATTTGGTGATTGCTCTGGAATCAGTACGCAACAGAACAATCAATTCACTACATGTTACCTAGGAAAGGCTCAGCCTGTCTTGAACATTTCCTGTAATCTTGTGCGCAATAGGGGCATTGCACTCATAGCCAATTCCAATTGCCGGCCCCACGTGCAAACCAATGACAGGGCTTACCGGCTTTACTTCGACCGTATGGCCAACAAAAGGCTCGATTTCAGCTTTCGCCCAGTCTTCAGCAGGTTTCGGATCGCCGATATACTGAACGACAATTCGTTTGATTCCACCCGATAAGCCAGCATCTTTTTTCATCAAGTCGACAATTTTTGCGCATGCGCGGCGAACGGTGCGAACCTTATTGATCACATTGACATATCCATCGGTTAAAGAAAGCACCGGGTTGATATGAACAAGGTTTCCGAGCAGTGAAGATGCTTTTCCGATACGCCCACCGGCCTGCAAAAACTTCAGTGAATTAATCGTGAACAAATAGCGTGAACTTTGCATTCCCAGCAAAACCTTTTGAGCACAGTGAGAAAGCGGACGCCCCAGATTGATGGCATCGATGCCATCTGAGATCGGAAAGCCTTCATCTACTCCACAACTTGCTGAATCAATGAGCGCAAAGCGAAAATCCGCATGAGCCGCCTCAACTTCGCGTGCAGTTCTCAGAGCGCTTTCGTACGTTCCGGAAAGCTGTGAAGAAATGAAAACTCCTAGAACGGAATCTCCCGCGAGAGCCGCATCTTCAAAAACTTTTTTGAAGTCTGCAACCGAAGGTTGACTTGACGTGGGAATATCATCCGCCATTTGTTCGATCTTGTTGTAGAAAAACTCCACGTTCATCTCATCGTCAGCGTATTCTTTGCCGTTGTGATTAATAAACAACGTCAATTTCTGATACTGACCATCATAGGCACTTGGAATATTGGCAACTGAATCTGTAACAACTCGTATCATGTACTCTTCCATCCAAGAGAGCAGATTTCCCTATTACACAGAGCACATTAATTATTATTGAACATTTCACTATTATGCTCATGTGTAAAAAACTACATCAATATATCAATTGAAATTTTCGTAAACACCATTAACCGAGACCGCGCATCTTCGCCGCAAGAGACTGGCGTCTATGGAAGAGGCCTGCCTCAAGGCCTACAGGATAGCTATGCGGATTAAGCATGCGTTTTTGTGATTCATCAAGGCGTTCGAGACCATCCTTAACGCGCTTTTGTGCCGCAAGCGTATCGCGATATTCCGACGGAAGGCATACGTTGCCCTTGCGAGCTAACGGATGAAGCAACGTCGTGTAGGAAAGACCACCGAGTACTTTTTGGCGTAGTCCATCACTTGGATCTATGATGCGCTCTTCTGCATTGATGTCAGAATTTGTATCAAATACCATGTCACCCGCGATTTTTCCATTTTCTAGATAATAACGGCGTGCGTCAAGAACACCGGGAAACGTCAGTTTTGAAGCGAGTTCAGTAACTTTAATTCGGTCTTGCCATGGCTCGTTGGCATTGGCACGAATGGCAGACATCTTGTATACGCCACCGAGAGATGGCTGGTCATATGCCGAAGCGAGTTTTGTTCCTACTCCCCACCCCGTAACTTTTGCACCATCATCGACGATCTGTTTAATGGAATATTCATCGAGGTCATTGGAAAGTACGATACCGCAATCTTTAAGACCCGCTTCGTCGAGGCGCTCGCGACAATACTTTGCAAGCCAGGCCAAATCTCCCGAATCAATGCGCACCCCAGAAAGATGTTGACCATGCGCCTCCATTTCGTGGCCTACGATAATGGCGTTTTCGAGACCCTTTTTCACATCATAGGTATCAATGAGTAAGACACAGTTTGTGGGGAATATCTTTGCATAGGTACGAAACGCCGTAAGTTCATCGTCAAAAGACATGACCCAAGAATGTGCATGGGTACCAGATACGGGAACATGATACCTTTGACCTGCTAAAACATTACTTGTTGAAGTACAACCACCAACGATACTCGCACGGCTTGCCCAAAGTCCTCCGGCAACACCCTGCGCACGACGCAGGCCAAATTCTGCGACCGGTGTTTTTGCCGCCACACATACACGAGCCGCCTTCGTTGCAATCAGTGTCTCAAAATTAATGATGTTGAGAAGTGCCGTTTCAAGAATCTGTGCCTGCATGAGAGATCCAGTTACACGAACAAGCGGATCATTAGGAAACACAATGGTGCCTTCATGCACGGCATCAATGTCAACATCAAGTTTAAAATCGGCGAGCCAATCTAAAAAATCTTTATGAAAAAGAGGGTCTCCCGCAGGAGAGGTAACCTTCGATAAGTAGTCGATATCTTCATCGGTGAAATGAAAATTTTCGATCATTTCGGCCACTTGATCCATGCCACACGCAACCGCATACCCGCCCTTAAATGGGTTATCGCGGAAATACATGTAAAAGCATGCTTGGTTTTCAGTCATGCCCGACTCGAGATAGCCTTGAGCCATGGTAAGTTCATAGAGATCGGTCGATAATTCGTAGTCGAAATTCATATGTATTACCCTTCCTTTTTTGAAGAAGTATGCCCTGTTCCTTGTGAAGAATTTCCTGTGTTCTTCTGAACATTATCATGAGCTGGTCTCGCGTGATTGCGATGACGTGGCCTGCGAGAGCGTGAACGCTGGCTTTGAGAGGAATTCTTAGGATTTTGTCCACCCTCTTTTTGCTGACGTCGCGTTCCTTGTGCATCCGATTGATTGCGTGGTTGATGGTTAACCTTTTGGGTGCTCTTCTTTTTATTTGGCGTTGATTGCGACTGTTGTGTCGATTGCGACTGTTGTTCAGACGCGCGTGGTTTCTGTTGCGATCCCTCCTGAGAACCAGAAATATGATGGCGGTGCAAACTACGACGATGGTGCATAGGCGGCTGCGCCTGATCATCATGTGAAAGTGAACTTGAATGACGACCGGGGCGCATGCTGCGTGGAGTGGTCTTCTCCGAAGAAGGGGCACTCCCCTCGCTTGCGTTCATCGTTCTTCCCTGTGAATTAGTCGTATGGCTGCGGCGCCTGCGCAATCTGCGTCTATGATTTTCACCCGTCTTTCCCGCGCTCCCGTTCTGATTTTCTCCAGCACGGGAACCGCGAGCACCATTTCTAGCACTCTGAGCTGCCAATCTATCTGAAGAAGGGTTATAGCGAACCTCTCCCGAAGACAGTTTATCGTCCTGGGTAAACTCATCGGTATCAAATTGGCCAAACGAAACAACTTCATCCAGTGGATCCGGGTGAGCATATTTCTCAAATACATCGCCGATTGAATTTGGACGCCTGCGCCCCTCTTCGGTAGGCGCATCCATCGCTGAAAGTGGAAACGTAATACGATTTTTATTTTCGTCGGAGTCAAGCTTTACCGTAATTGATTCTTTTGGAACATTGATTTCAACAACCTTTGCCGGACCTTCTGGCGTCGAAATAGTCGCATTGTATTTTGGCGCACGGCTGTTAAATTCATGATACGCGTCATATTCATAACGCAAGCAGCACATCAGACGGCCGCATAATCCCGAAACCTTTTCGGGATTGAGCGAAAGTCCTTGTTCCTTTGCCATACGTATCGTAACCTGGTGAAACTTTTCTCCCATGCGGCGGCAACACAACTCTTGTCCGCACGGACCGATGCCACCCACCATCCGAGCTTCATCACGCACACCAATTTGGTGCATATCGATATGTACGTGGAACTTACTTGCCAGTTTGCGCACGAGCTCTCTGAAATCGACGCGATCTTCTGCTTCAAAGAAAAAGATGGCACGATCCCCATCAAAGGTATATTCAACCATAATGGGACGCATGTCTTTGTTTGTCTGTGCGGCAAGTTCCTTAAAGGTATCGAGGGCATCTTTGCCCTTTTGAATCATGAGTTTATGCTGTTGAACATCGGCATCAGTGGCAATACGTTCAACAGGCTGCAGCGGTGTCGGCAGTTGGGCGACCGCAGCATCCTCAACTTCGTTTATTCCTTCACTATATCCAAACTCGGCTCCGCGCTGTGTATGTACGATAACAGCATCACCGCGTGTTAAATCCAAATCCCCTGGATCAAACCAACGCGGCCGCGGATCATATTCAAGCGTTACGGGCGTTATTTGAACCATATAGGTCCTTTCTTATTTCAAATAAAAGTGCATCAATGCATGTCTCAGGAGAAACATTATACGCAATCGCTTTGTCAACCTTGTCGGGTTCGCCGATTGCGGCAAGTACTCCTTCAGCCGGCACGTGCGCAGCAATTTCACTTAAATCTTGCATCGCATCACGATTAATTACCAGATCGGGCGATTGAGCTTGCAAAACCATGAGGTCGCGAAGCCACGAACGCACAATCGAGGTAATTTGATGCAACTCTTCTGTTGTTCTTTTTGACAAGGCGCGCTTATTGCGAAGTTCCATCTGTTTGATTTGCTCGCGTGCCAAATATGCTTTGGATTGCTCAAGCTCCTTATTTTGTTGTTCACGAAACAAATCAAGTGGCGCCTGTGCATCTTGAACCAGTTTACGCGCGGTAATTAAAATGTCTAAGTCGTCCGAATGCTCAAGGTTCCGAAGCATTTGGATCACCGAATCTCGAAACGTAAAACGTCCTGGGTCACGGCAAAATTCAATCGCGTGGGTAATTGATCCCCCACATGCTTGAATTGCAAGGCGCGCATGAAGGGCATCAGCACCAGAATTTTGTGACACAATTCCCGCTGCCTCATCGGTGGGAATATGTCTGAATGGGACAACTTGGCATCGAGAAACGATAGTCGGAAGCACGCTATCTGAGGTTCGTCCCAGCAGGATGAACACAACATCCTTCGGTGGTTCTTCCAATGTTTTTAAAAATGCATTGGCGCCTTGTACCCCCAGCTTGTCGGCCTCATCAATGATATATACCTTATGCGTTGCCTGAATAGGAGCAAGAGAAACGTCGCTGATAATCTCTCGTATTTGCGCAATGAGATATCCGTTCGCACCTTCGGGAGAATAAAATTTCACATCAGGATGGCTGTGATGCATAACCTTGCGACATGCTTCGCATTTACCACATCCATGATTGGGGCAGATAATGCATTGTGCAAGTGCATATGCAGCTTGCGTTTTGTTTGAACCTACTGGCCCCGCAAAAAGATACGACTGCCCCACACGACCGCTCTTGACCACCCGACGCAAAAAAGTTCGGACTTGAGGTTGGCCGAGAACTCTGTCAAACGCATCAGGCATTAGTGCACATCTTTACTCGACGGATTGGCCACAGCCGTGTTCATGGTTTTCGCTGTTACCGCGTTCGCAGAATCAGATGCTTCAGTATTGCTGTGGCGAACTTTTCCTTTAAATGTAGCCGCTTGAGCAAAGAAATCTTCATCAAATGGCAGATTGAAAGGGTCCCATCCAAACAGATCCGCAAGCGCTGTAAAAACGGCATGCGCCGTATGGGGCTTATCACCTTTTGAAGATACAATGCGAATGCGATCCCGATTCTCTTGGGCAAGCTGACGAAACGCCTTATTCACGCGCGCATGAAATTCCAAACCAGCATTTTCCATACGATCAGCACCAAGATCATGAGTGGCACGGAAGAGCCCTTCTTCTTCTGACTGCATCGTATCCATCAAAATAGTGCGATCCGGTACGATGCCTTTACATGCAAATGCATTTGCACGCTCAACAAAATCTCTGTCGAGTCCGCGCCCAAACGCCTGATACGCAATGGTGGAATCACAAAAACGATCGCAGAGCACTATCGCACCACGTGAAAGTGCCGGTTTGATGAGCGAATCGACCAGTTGGGCTCGGGCCGCTTCAAACATAAACAGCTCGCAGTCTGGCGTAATGTCTTCATCAACAGGGTCTAAGAGCACACGGCGAATTTTTTGTGCCATGGGTGTTCCACCAGGATCAAAGGTGCAAACGACCTCGCGATTTTGCAGGCGAAGCGCATGCGCAAGAAAGGCAATGTGGGTCGATTTGCCCGCTCCTTCTCCACCTTCAAACGTAATAAAGATGCCGCGCGTATCTTGTGCACCTTGCTTCATTCGATGTGTTCTCCTTATATGGCTGCGCAATCAGACTGCGTATAATTTTACTCGTTTACGTACGGGGGGGGTACGTGCCGCTCTCCATACTTACTATAGTGCACCCCACATGATGCATGCGTGCAAGTGTTGAGCGTTAAACCAGAATGCAAACTATTCTGTTGATACCGCTTTAGCGGTTTTGTTCTTTGTCGAACGTTTTGAGCTTGAACGCTTGGACGTGGTCTTTTTCGTTGAGCGAGATTTTGATTTTGAAGAAGATGCACGAGATGTGGTCTTCTTCTCCTTCTTCTGTTTGCCAGGGCAATTAAAGTTCGGGCATAACTTCCAGGGACCACGATTGGTGGTGACTACTACAAGTGGCGCCCCGCAATCAGGACATGTTTCATTTGTAGCCTCTAACTTGCCATATTGTGGCAGTGGATAGCTTGTTTTACATTCATCGTAGTTTTCACACCGAATAGAACGCTTAAGCGTCCGGGGATTTTTATGTGCAATAAGTTTTGCATCGATTCCCTTTGCCGCACATGTTGGGCATTTTCCAACCACGACATCAGGTTCCTGATTGGATGGGCAGTTAGGATCAATGCATTGCAAATGCGGACGACTGCGGAATGGCGTGACCTTGATTTGTGGCATTCCACACACTGGACATGGCTGATCGGTGGCTTCAATCTTGCCTTTCGGAACAGGATAGGTGACATCACAATCCGGCCAACCCGAGCATCCAATAAACATCGAATGCGTTTTCTGAGAGGCCTTCAGTTGCAAGTCTTTCCCGCATTTCGGGCATTTTCCAATATATGCATCGGCTGCCACAGCATCGGCTAAGGCATCGGCGACCTCTTGTTTATGCGGCATTAAATCTGCAAGCTGAGAAGAAAGTAAATCGCGACTGTGATTGACCACATCTTTTTCTGACTTCGTGCCTGATGCGATATGATCCATTTCCTCTTCAAGCTCGCTTGTCATATCCGGCGTAGTGATATGAGGTGCAAATTGGCCAAGTGCATCGCATACTGCCATACCAAGTGCGGAAGGCTCAATCGGGTCATTAACGATATATTTCACGTTATAGAGACGCTCGATAATCGCATGGCGTGTAGACTTTGTTCCGAGTCCTTCTTTTTCCATTTCTTGAATCAGACGACCTTGCGAATAGCGAGCCGGAGGCTGCGTTTGCTTTGCCTCCATCTGTGCACCATTAAAGGTGATAACTTGGCCCTCCTCCATTTTTGGAAGCTCGTCATCCTTCTTCAGCCCATAAGGGTAGATTTCGCGGAAGCCATGGCTAACCATGACATTACCTTTGGCGCTAAACGTTTCGCCCCCAACCTCTAAAGACACCGTGGTGCCCTCGATCTGGGCTTCATCGGATAGCGTTGCCAAGAAACGACGCGCAACTAAGTTATAGAGCTTAAATTCATCAGCAGGGACACTGCCAGGAGTAAGTGCCGCCGTGGGGTAAATAGGCGGATGGTCGGTATCCTGCTTTTTTCCGCGCGTTGCGTGTAATTTACCCTTAGCTAACAGTTTTTTGCAATAAGGCGCATAGGCGGGATTGCCTTCAAGGTTGCGCACCGTTTGAGCCAAATCCAGCGAAGAAGGATATACCGTATTATCTACACGCGGATAGCTAATATATCCAGACATGTATAAACTTTCGGCAAGCCTCATCGTGCGTGCAGGACGAATTCCTTCTGCTGCTGCCGCAGCCATAAGAGACGTGGTATTAAATGGTGCAGGCGGACGCTGCGTGCGCTTACGTTTCGTAATCGCACGAACCGTGGCGGTTTTCTCATCGCTCACATGGTCCATAACCGCTTTTGCTGCATCTTCTGATTTAAAACGGGCCGTTGAATGAAGTGCTTTAAAATCGACACCGTTGTCGGTAAATGAGCCAGTGACCGTCCAATAATCTTCAGGCTTAAAGGCCATTCGCTCGCGTTCTTTGGCTACGATGAGTGCAAGCGTTGGGGTCTGAACACGCCCTGAACTGCGCACATTTCCATATCCGCCGAATTTTACCAACGTCAAGAAGCGCGTAAGAACAGCACCCCAAATAAGGTCGATTTCCTGCCGCGATTCGCCAGCCGCCGCAAGGTTATCATCCAAATCAACGAGGTTATCAAATGCGTGGGTGATCTCTTGTTTGGTGTAGGCCGAATAACGCGCACGAGAAACGGGCGCGGTGGGATTTACCTGTTTAATTTGGCGAAGTGCATCGGCACCAATGAGTTCACCTTCACGGTCGAAGTCGGTAGCGATCACAATGCTGTCCGCCTTTTTCGCCAAATTTTTCAGCGAACGAACTATATCCTTTTCTTTAACCTGCTTTTCAATGGGCGTATAGACCAGGTATGGGAGCGCTTCCATCTTCCATGATGATAAAAGAACACTGTCTTTGGTAAAGGGACGCTTCTTTTTAAACGGAGGCTTTGGAAGCGAATCAGGAACTTGTGCAGGAATGATCTCACCGTTTGCATCAACGCCCGTCCAACCCGTGGATTTCTTGTAGGTAAGTTCGGGTGTGAAATCAAGCTGCATGATATGACCGCGCAAGCCGATGGTAACCCACTCTTCCCCATCACCCCGATCAAAGCGATACACGGGCGTGTTGTATACCTTGTCTTTTTTCGGGCGCCCCGCACCCAAAAGATGTGCAATTTGCACTGCTGCATCGTTTTTCTCTGTTACGACGAGCTTCAAACGATCGTCCCCTCACATATATATGGATCAAACTAAAAAGCTGTAATATCCATTGAGTTAAATCAAGTAGATAGCATACACGAAAATATATGAAAGCAATAACGACGACATTTCAACTGTAAGTTTTCGGTATGATTGCTACCTTTATCGTCATCTTTGAACTATTTCAAAATATAACAACACCATTGCAATTATCCAAAATATTTGTGCAGAATCGCTCCCTTAACACTTTTTATATATCTGCCTTATAAAGTTAAAACGAGAAAAAATTGCACCCGTACAAAAATGCTTTGACGCATTTAAAAGGAGGTCGTGCATGAGAAAAGGCCCAATTGCAGCAACCGCTGCGGTCGCACTTGTCGCCGTCATCGGCATTGGCGGTTTGGCAGGAAATTATCCAGGACAATCCACTGCACAAGCGAATCAGCAAAGCACTGAGACAATGCCTGGATGGGCAACAAATGCAATCCGAGGTGCTCAAAATGCAAAAAATGCTGCCACAAACGAGGCAATTGACAATAGCGGCGTAAAAGGCGCTATCAATCAGACCTTGTTGGATCATTCGGCAGAAATTGCAGCTAAGACAGGTGTTTCTCAATCAACCGTGGAATCGACCATAGATCAGATGGATATCCAGGACTGGAGTGTGACCGACGTGCCAAGCAATGCGCAGGCACAGTCGACAAACCAGTTTAGCTATGACGGTGTTACCGCAAATGTAACCACTTATACGGATCCATCAGTCGTAAGCGTTAATACCATGGGCCAAGATGTTGCTTTTTCTGTTCCGGTATCAGCGCAACCCTACGTGAGCTATTTAAATCAGATTTAATAGATGGCTATAACTGCAGGTTAATAGCTGCGTCCGCAGATTGATAACTGCAAGGTAATGGCTGCGGCTGCAGATTAATTGCAGCAGCCTAAACCCCATAGTTGTATCGAGCGAAATCCCCTTGTGATTGTTCTCACAAGGGGATTTTTAGGCAGGAGAAACATCACTTGTAGAAGTGGCAACCGAAGCGGCAACACGCGGAGTGGGTTCAATAGACACCAAAGGCTTTTCAGCATATGTAGAAGCCTGCACATCCCCATCACGTGCTTCCCGACGGAGCACACATTTCATTGCCTCAATGGCACATTCAAGTTGCGCATCATTTGGTTCACGCGTCGTTAAATATTGCATCTGCATTCCTGGCCAAAGAATGACCTTCACAAGCTTATTTTCCGGATGGGTACCTGCCCACTTGACCGTGATCTCATACGAAATACCGGCGATAAGAGGAAGCAGCACAATTCTGGTCAGGATAACCAGCGAAAGTTTTGGTAGACCCGAGGGTACGCCCAACGCAGAGATAAGCCAGTTTACCGGTGTAAGTGTATAAACCAAAATGGCAATGATCATAACCATGATTAAAAAGGCAGTCCCACACCGCACGCGCAAACGCGGGAATTGACGAGCATTTTCTGGCGTGAGCGGCAGTCCATGCTCATAGCAGTGAATGGTTTTATGCTCGGCTCCATGGTACTCAAACATTTCCTTCATGTCGGGCATACGACCAATACCCCAGATGTAGCCAACAAAAACAGCAACACGAACAAAACCATCGACCAGGTTCCATGCAAGAGTCGCGTGGTCATACTCACCCACCAAAAGATTTGCGAGCGCTGCGGGGGCAACAATAAACAAGAGTAGTCCAAGTGCAAGACCAATGACCATCGAGAAAATCATGTCTTTTTTGCCGAACTCTTCATCGGCATCGTTAGATGTCTCATCGGTTTTACAAGCTGAATCTTCTGCGGCGGTTGACGTTACTGCAGGTGTGTCACTTGATTCACTCGCTTTGCCGAAATCATCAGAATCATCAGCATCTTCAACTTCCTCATACGCTACATCACTATGCATGATGGAAACTTCAAGCGCCTTGTATCCAATAATCAGCGAATCAAAAAACGAGATACAGCCACGTACAATCGGAACTTTGCGCCAGTTGGTCTTTCCGCCGTTTGAGAGATCATGCTCTTCGGTATAGATCGTTCCTTCAGGTGTGCGAACAGCCGCAGCCCAGTTCGAATAGCCGCGCATCATGACGCCACCCAGCAGTGCCTGACCTCCAATATGCGTCTTTACCTTCCCGTCTTCAGAAAACGCACGAGAAAGATCGGAAGGACGCTTAGAGGGGTGCCTGTCTGCGAACGACTGCTGAATATGTTCTTGATTGGTTTGCATATACCTCACAATACTGCGAAGGATACCCTTGTGTGCATCTTAGTTTTCACTTTGTAAAGAGGACGTTTGATCCACGGGGATGCCTTTTGTCTTTTCATCCTCTGCTTCAATTTCTTTTGTGCGCTGTGCGCGATCAACGTGAGGATACGGGTGTCCGCACGTCATTTTGCCCTCATGGCACCGATCGTGTACACATGGAGCCCCGGCGTCCATAAAAATAAAGGGGGCCGTTGGCCGCACGAGTTCAAGCATCTTATGCGCAAGTTCGCGAATCTCCCATTGCGCACGGTTGCAGCATCGCAGCTCAAAAAAGTGTAAGAGTTCGCGAATGTTCATGGTGATTACAATTTTGGTTTCGGTGGCATTTGGAAGCAGATACCGTGCATCTTCTGCAGGAACTCCTGCCTGGACTAATTCGGTATACGCTTCTGCCGCCTTTGCGACCGCCTCATCGAAAATTGCTTTTTTCTTTGGATCGTCGGCGATAGATGGCGGCGTAACCACAGGAACCCCATGTTTAAAGGTGACGTAGCGCTGTGACTGCTGCTCAAAACTTGCCATACGATGGCGCACGAGCTGATGGGTAAGCGAACGAGAAACTCCAGAAACTGCAAAGGTATATGTTGCATGTTCAAGCGTGCTGTAGTGTCCCGAACCCATGATGGTTGAAAGCACATGATGAACATGCGCCGCATCCATGGTGTGATACAAGTCAGTCGCATCTTTGGGAGAATAGCATTGTCGCGCCGCCGTCGCACACGCAAGTTCTGGATTTGGCGAATGATACAGCAACTCAACCTTCATATATATCTCTCCCTCGAAATCTTTACTACGAGAAATGCCACAAAGAGTATTTCTCAAGCATATTATCTTTTTCACGTATAGTTAATGTATTTGGACTACCGTATCTATTGTGAGCTTATTACACCCAATAGGAAAATCAAAGATGACAAAACCCGAAGCAAACCACATACCGCATGAAACCGATTTCACATCACCATATTCTTTACAAACCCGTGACTGGAATCGCGAATGGATGGATGCGCACGCATATCGTGCCCATAAGGATTCCAAACCTTACTGGAATAAACGATCAAAGACCTTTGACAGTGCCGATAATCCCAGCGAGTATGTGCGTACCTTTTTGAAGATGTGCAATATATCACCGGATGAAACGGTATTCGATATGGGATGCGGCACGGGAAGCACCACAATCCCCTTGGCGCAAATGGGCTGCAAGGTTGTAGCAGCAGATTTTAGCGACGGCATGCTCGAGCAACTTCAAGCCCGTGCACATCGCCTGCTCGACCATCCAGAACGCCACATTACAATAAAAAACTTAAGTTGGGAAGAAGACTGGTCACAGGCTGGGATGCTCCCCAATTCTTTTGACGTAGCGTTGGCATCACGCTCCATCGCCACTGATAATTTTGACAGCGTGATTAATAAATTATCGACAGTCGCACGAAGACGCTGTTGCATAACGCTGCCAACTTCGATAAGCCCTCGTATTGACGTGGGTATCCTGCACGATATTGGCATCGATCTTCCCTATGGACGCGCCTATCAATATGTCTGGAACATCCTAGTGAATAAAGGATATGAGCCTGAATGCCGTTTCATTGAAAGCGATCGCAGGGATACCTACAACAATGAGGAAGATGCCTGGGGATCATTTTCACGTATGTTAGACGCGGCGATTCCGAATGCGCGTCCCGAAGAAAGAGATATCTACGATACGCGTATGCGCAACTGGATTCGCAATCATATCGTTCCCAATGAAAACGCGGGAAAATTGGACGACAGAGGCGAGGTGCAAAAAGCCTTGAGACTTGATCATCCTCGAAAATTCAGTTGGGCGTATGTGTCATGGAAGACAAGCAAATAATCCTTTATAAGTAATTCTCAATACTAAAAAATCCCGTTGATAGTACTTCTACCAACGGGATTTTTATGCTCAATTAAAAACTGAGAGATAGATTACTTGGCCTGCTCATCCTTTGGAGCTTCAGCTTCCGTGTTCTCAGCAGTAGCTTCAGCTGGCTTTTCAGCCTCAGCAGGTTTTTCTGCTGGTGCAGCCTCAGCAGCAGCTTCAGCCTGTGCCTGAGCCTTAGCTTCAGCTTCTTTTGCCTTCTTAGCGTACTCAGCAGCATGCTCTTTTTTGACCTCTTCTTTGGCCTTCTTGGCAGCCTCACGCTTTTCAGCTTCCTGCTTTGCGGCCTCCTGACGAGCAGCCTTCTTAGCAGCCTCACGCTGAGCAATCTTTTCTGCAGCGCCGCCGAATTTGTTGTTAAAGCGCTGGACACGACCACCGGTATCGATGAGCTTTTGTTGTCCGGTGTAGAACGGATGGCATGCACTACAAATGTCTACATGCAGTTCTGGTTTGGTGGAACGCGTCTTAAACGTATTTCCACAGGTGCACGTAACGGTGCACTCCACATAATCTGGATGAATTCCTTTTTTCATTTTGTCTCCTAAATCGCCTTGGTTTCCATACAAGGCATAGACGAACTTTCAAAGTGTAACACACTTATAAGGAATGCAAAAAGCATGAGCGCCGTCATTCACACCAAATTTACTTTTTAGCAAGCGACGGCATAGCAAATCGGTTTAAAGAGCAAACGCGCTGTACAAATTAGGCAAGGGCACCCAGCGGATCCCACGGAGCGAGCACTTTCGGCTCTTCGGTTTCGTAGATGTGGCGCTGTTCTTCGGTCAGATACTTCTTATCCACCACAACCTGATAGACATATTCGCTGAACCAGTCATCGGTTAAGCTGTCGAAACCATTTTTGCCATGGTCCTTGCCCCAGCTGTTTTCAACCTTCCACAGCGTTGGCTTGCCATCCTTGTCTAGGTTTACGCCCTCAAACGTCATTGCGTGGGTCATAACTGATTCGCCATAGTCAAGACGCTCGGCTTTGGTAAATCCCTTATCGACATCAAAGCCAAACAGACCATCAACATCAACTGCAGACAAATCCATCACGCCATCATTTTGCAGGTACGACTGATCAACGTCGCAGCCAAACCAGACCGGAAGCCCATCTTTAAGCTGTGCAATCGCAACCTTTTTCAGCTGATCCGGAGTCAAGTTTAAGTAACGCACTCCCCCCGCCTCAATCACGTTACCAAGTCGATCAACGGTGTATACATGGTTAAATGGTTTATCTGCCGTGGGCGCAGAAACAATGGAAATATAATCATCGAGATTCATACCCACTGCCTTGTCGAAGAACTCCTTTGGGGTAAATGTTCCCGACAAAACCAGCTTGTCATCTTTGTCGCGCAGGTTCACATCAAAGCTTTTTGGTGGTGTGCCCAGGCAAATCGTGAGCATCTGATACACATTTTTAAGCATCGATTCCTTTTGTTCGCGCAGCTCATCAATGGTTTTACCATCCTCATGTGCGCCGCGAAGCACACAGGCACATTTACGCAGATAGCGGGTGAGATAGGCATCCATTTGGAAGGTGTTCTTTGCGCATGCAGAATCGGGCATGGCTTCTTTTGGCACCACGCCATACTTTTTCACAAGTGCACGGAACATATCCCACTGGCCGCCGTCACCTACCGGATCGGTAAGCAAGAACGCAACAAGGCGCCCGTCACGAGGCTCGTCAAGGGTGTCTAAGATATTTTCCAAGAACCAGTTGGACTTTTCCAACTTATCCCAGAACAAGGGGTACGCCTGAGAAAGCTCAAACGTTTTGAGATTATATTTTTTAATGGTGCGAAAACGCATGGTGTTCAGGCTTGCAAACATCCAGCATCTACCCGAACGCTTCTGGTCGGTACGCTCGCCCTGCTGCACTTCGATGTCAAACACCGACGTATTGCGTGCAACTTCTTCAGGAACGCGCGCAGAATTACGAATACCATTTTGCGTAACGGCATTTTTAGCAACCACATTCGCACGGTTCTTGGCGAATGATTCTTGCTGTGTATCAACTGCATCAAGATCGATTGATTTTGATTGGCTCATGAAAGCTCCTTCCGAAATGTTAAAGTCCGAAGCCGAGAGCGCTCACAAGCGAGTGCGCTCTCGACACGAACCCGTACATATAAAAAGTGGTTCCCGGCGATACTACACCACCGATATGGTGGAATACCGCAGGAACCACGTGATTGAATTATATTTGTTTCTTTTACATCCAAACTCCTGCATGCCTTTTTGAAGCACGACACGTATCTTATGCAGACAGCAACTTCTGACATGCGTTGTGAGTTTATTTCTTCTTTTTTGCTTTCATCTGTGAGGGATGCATACGGAAGAAGTCGAAACGTGGCGGCAAAATCTTTACCGCATGACGATGGTGTTTCACTTCGGCATCGCTACACAGTTCACCCAAATCATCAAAAGACGCATTCCAGTCAAAGAATTTATCTTTGTCGAAGTTCATGTAGTCGCAGATTTCTTCGCAGCCGCGAGGGACTACCGGATGCATCAGCAAGGTACAAATACGCAGCAAATAGAAGCTATCGATGAGCACCTGAGCACGATCGTCTTCGGCATTATCGTTTACCACACGCTTTATCTGAGCACTCCAATACTTGTTCGACCAGCGGATAAACTCGTCCATCAATGACATGATGGAATGAAGCTCCTGCTTTTCCATAATGCGTTCGTATTTGTCCATGACCTCAAAAACGTGATCATGCACCTCAGAAGACACCGGACCGAGCGGCATGTAGCCATCAAAGTTATTTTTTGCCTCATACAGACAGCTACGTGCCAGACGATTGAACACCTTCGTCAACAGCGCGCCCTCTTTAAGCACCGGATCAGCCACACGCGGGTCATTTCTGCGGTCCGGATCAGGGTTGTATGCTTTAGGCTCAAAGCTGACTGATTTCTGATCGAGACCCAAGCCTAACCAATGGGCACGAAGCTGCTCGGCTGTGTAATGATTCAGCAGGTCATCAGCGGAAGGTGGCTTTATCTTACTAGACGATGATGCCTTTTTTCCGTTAAGCAGAATATGGTGGTTCGCCACGATTTCTGTTTGACGAAGATCATTTCCGTGAGCAGGTTGATCCGGATCGGAATCGGTACGCATTGCTTGCCACATCGCGGGCTGCGCCACACCATAGAAGTACAGGTTATCCTGGCCAATAAACTGATAGACACGCGCATCGTCGCTGCACCAAAACTTGCGCCACTCTTCACGCGGAAGGCCCAGCTTATCGTTTACCGCAACGGTAAAACTAATCGGCGCAATCAAGCTCTCAGGCCAGCACCACACGGTAAGGTTGCCGCTTTCACCGTCAAGATCAGGAGCTTTGACTCCCCACTCAATATTGCCGGTAATGCGAAATGGAACTAACGTTTTTCCCGTACGGAAGCGAATTCCATTTTCCTTCATGATGCTGCGCGCCGTATCGCGGTCATCGATGTCGTCAAAAATAAGCTGGAAGCTTTGCTTGTTGCCTTGCGCTGCCTCAAAACGGTGTTTCGGTAGACGATCCTTTACCGCCAGATATTGATCATGTTCTTCATTTTTTACGAACATGATCGGCGCCTGCAAAAACTCAGATATTGCCTCGGGGACCAAAGGACGCGTATCAGGATCCTTGCGCATTTCTTCAACGCGCTTTTCCAAAAAATCATGAAATGCAGGCAGATCGAAGTACCAATTCGCCACCGGACGCATTTCTGGCGTAACACCGGTGAGTGTGGAATGCGGAGCGATCAATTCACTTGGTGCATATTGATGACCCAGATCGCACTCGTCGGCATAGGCATGTTCACTCTTGCATCCCTGCACAGGGCATCTGCCCACAACCTGACGTCCATTTAAAAACGTATGGGCTTTCGGGTCATAGAACTGCATGGTTTCACGCTTGTGTAAAAACCCATTGTCATACAGACGGGTAATCGCACGTGCAACCGTTTCTTGGTGCACACTTGCACAGTGCCCGATGCCCGAACCCTCAAAGATATCAAGGCTGATATCGTAGGAATCAAGCGTTGCTTTTTGCTGATTATGGTTACGCATGACATAATCTGCGATGGATCCCGAAAAAGTGCCTGCTTCGACTTCTTTACGGTAGCCTTCATTGATCGGAGAACCATAGCAATCGGTGCCCGAGACAAAACGCACATTATCTTTTCCAATACGATCGCGTAAAAAGCGCGCAAAACAGTCAGCGGGGACGAAAACGCCACCGACATGGCCAAAGTGCAAGGCTTTGTTCCCATATGGCATTCCCGCAGTTACAACAGCACGTTTTGGCCATGATACAGAACTTGGCCTATTCGTCATCTGAAGTCCCTTCCATCAAAAATAAAATCTCAATAGTGGTAGATCTCAAGAGCATACAAGTTTACCGGAGAATTCGAACTGCTAGAATTCAAATTTTTCGTCGTAACGATTGCTCTGCTGTGCTTTCTTGGCCGTACGAATTAAGAATTCACGGTTATCTTCAGTTTGCTGCAGAGACTTAATAAGCATCGTCATCGCACGCTCGGTGTTATTCATGCCCGCAAGCACACGGCGAACACCCCAAATAAGCGGCGCTTCTTGTGGATCAAGAAGCAAGTCCTCGCGACGTGTTCCGCTGGCTACCGGGTCGATAGCAGGGAAAATACGACGATCGGCAAGGTTGCGATCAAGTTTGAGCTCCATGTTGCCCGTGCCTTTAAATTCCTCAAAGATGACTTCATCCATCTTCGAACCGGTATCTACCAGCGCAGATGCGAGAATCGAAAGCGATCCCCCACCTTCGATGTTGCGTGCTGCGCCCAAGAAACGTTTTGGCGGATACAAAGCTGCAGAGTCAACACCACCGGAAAGTACACGACCGCTTGCAGGTTGTGCCAGGTTGTATGCACGAGCCAAACGCGTGATGGAGTCGAGCAGAATTACAACATCTTCGCCATCTTCAACCATGCGTTTTGCGCGCTCAATTACCATTTCAGCTGCGGCAATATGGTTTTCTGACGGCATATCAAACGTTGATGCAATCACTTCACCGTGAATGCTGCGCTGCATATCGGTAACTTCTTCAGGGCGTTCATCGATGAGTAAGCACATCAGATGCACTTCGGGGTTATTAGCCGAAATTGACGCCGCAATATTCTTCAAAACGGTGGTTTTACCTGCCTTAGGAGGCGAAACGATCAAGCCACGCTGACCTTTTCCGATAGGTGCAGCCAAATCAATCACACGCGCCGTGATGTATTTCCGACCGTGTTCCATAACCAGGCGCTCATTTGGGAAAATAGGCGTTAAATCACGGAAACGCTTACGGTGGCGCTCCTGCTCTGGATCATGCCCATTGATGGTAATGATCTGCTGAAGCGCGGGATATTTTTCATTTTGACGTGGCGGACGTGTACGTCCAAAAATTTTATCGCCCTTGCGTAATCCGTTACGGCGAATAATTGATGCAGCAACATAGACATCTTGTTCGCTAGGAAGATACCCTTGGGTGCGTAAAAACCCATATCCATCAGAGAGGATGTCTAAAATGCCGGTGACCTGTTTAAAGCCCTCTTTGACCAGTTCAGCCTTGTACACTGCATCGACGAGTTCAGCCTTTTTTAAGCCCTTGACATCAAGTTCAAGCTCTTTGGCCTTGTCGCGAAGATCGGCAACTTTAAGTTTTGAAAGTTCTTCTTCAGAAATTTCAGGAGTCTGCACACGATTTTGTGTGTGTTGATGACGGGCGCGACGGCGATTGCGATCATTTCGATCACTATGGTCCTCGTGCGTGTTCTTGTGTGTGTGATTGTTTTCGCGCTCATCACGACTGCGGTGACGACGACGATCGCCAGAATCTTCCTCATCGTGGTTAGGCTCTGATTTATCTTGTTCAGAAGCGTTTTCTTGAGTATGCGCATGACGACGAACACGGACGCGGGTTCCTTCCGTGGCTTCTTCAGATGCGTTTGACTTTTGATTTGAGTCAGATGTCTGTTTTTGTGCCGTTGAGGAAGGCTTTTCAGCGGATGCTGTTTTTTGAGGAGATTTCCCGGATACCTTCTGCGATTTTGTACGAGCCGCGCTTTTTGTTGAACCTACGGTTCCTGCAGTTGCGGCAGCTGTCACAGTTGATGCAGCTGATGTGGTTGCTGCAGTTTCTGCGCTTGTTGCATCTTGTGCTTCAACACTTTTTGTCGAACGTTTCCGCACACGAGTTTTCTTTGCGGTGGAGGCAGCCTTTGTCGTTTTCTTTGCTGCAGTTTTACGTTTCGTCGTGGCGCGTTTGGCTGGTGCTTTTTCTTCGGATTCTGTCACCTGATCAGCACCTTTTGCAGTAGCTGGCTTTTTTGCCGTGGTGCGTCTGCGGCGGACACGCGTCTTCGGTGCACTTTCCACTAGTTCTGCTACCGCCATTGTTCCTTGATCTAATGTATCGGATTCACTCATGCGTTTTTAACTTTCTCCCAATCGGCCATGAAACGATCAAGTCCATTGGTAGTCAACGGATGATTGACCATCTTCTCAAGTACAGGGAATGGCACGGTCGCAATGTCGACGCCCATCAGTGCTGCTTGGGTAACGTGGTTTGCAGAACGAATTGATGCGGCGATGATTTCTACCGGATGACCAAAATCATAGTTATTGATTGCTTGAACGATTTCACTTAAATGCTCAATGCCATCTTCGCTGATGTCATCATAACGGCCGATAAATGGGCTAATATAGCGTGCACCTGCACGTGCGGCTAAGATTGCCTGGGGGACGGTGAAGCAAAGGGTCATGTTTACATTAACGCCTTTTGCTGAAAGGGTATGTGTTGCTGCGAGACCCTCAACGGTAGTGGGGATTTTCACGACAACATTCGGCGCAATTTTCGAAAGCTCGAGGCCGTCAGCAACCATATCATCACGGTTTTCAGCAACCGTTTCTGCAGATACCGGACCATCTACAATCTCACAAATCTTTTTAATATGGTCATGAAAATCTGCAAGTTTGCCACCGGTACGAGCATAAAGAGAAGGGTTTGTTGTTACGCCTTGTATCGCGCCCCAACTCGCAGCCTCTTTAATGTCATTAATATCGGCAGTATCAAGAAAAAATTTCAAAGGTATCTCCCTTCGACTACACAACAAAATGCTCCCTGTAATCCATACAAGGAAAATGCTGTGAATATGATTGGTTTAAATAAAAAAATAAATAGACAAAGACCCCTATTGAATTGACTGGGGAAGATGACTACATCATAACAGAGGTTTGCTTTTGCGCAACAAAATGAAAGCACAAAATAGCTGTGAAATGCAATAATCAATGAATTTCTTTAAAAAATAATTCAATAACAGGCAATGTCACGTTTATCTGCTATTGCATACATAAGATCTCACAGCAAAAGGCATATGCGCGAGTCGGAACTAAGTAAGAAATCACCACATATACAATTACGTGGTAACTCGCGCATACACCAAATCAAGAACCACTCAATACGTTAAAACAAATCGTGGGAAGACCGATCCCACATGTGATTGAGCGGACCATTCCCTTTTCCGAGCCCTAAATTATGTTTGATGGCTCCATTGACATACTTTTTCGCATGAGCAACTGCAGCTTGTGCCGAAAGCCCACGTGCAAGTCCACATGCGATAGCACTTGAAAGCGTGCATCCGGTACCATGGGTGTTCTGCGTTTTTACTTTCGGAGCATCCATCCACACCAGACGGTCATGTTCGGTGCACAAGACATCGTCAGAGCTGTCTGAAAGATGCCCACCTTTTACCAGGACAAATCCATGGCCCATGTTATCTTGAATCGTCTGCGCGGCTTTTTCCATATCTTCTTTTGTCTCGACATTAAAACCTGCGAGCACGGAAGCTTCTGACATGTTAGGCGTAACAATCTCAGCGAGAGGCAACAGCTTGTCCTCTAAGGTTTTGACTGATTCTTCAGGAAGCAAACGCGCCCCAGTTGTTGCGACCATTACCGGGTCAACCACAATATGTTCTGCATGGTATTCAGTCAGCGCATCTGCGATTGCTTCGATAAGCTGAGGCGAACCCGTCATCCCAATTTTGACTGCATCGGGGCGAATATCGTCAAAGACGCTGTGAATTTGCTGAGAGACGAATTCAGGTGGAAGTTCCATAACCCCCTGGACACCCAGTGTATTTTGCGCAGTTACCGAAGTGATAACCGTTTCTCCGTAAAGTTTATCGGCCATGATGGTCTTCAGGTCAGCCTGAATACCCGCACCACCACTCGAATCGGATCCTGCAATGCTCAGCACTACGGGTACGGTCATAGATGCTCCTTTCTCTCACGCTTGGTGATACTCATAATGTACAAAATCATATAGTTTCGCACCTTGAGAAGTTGGCGCAATGAAAACTATCAACCAGATCAGGTGCATAATCTATGCATTTGAAAAAACATTATCAAGTTTATACCATGCAAATTCGGGGAACGTAACTAAAAGTTCCCCTTTTTTAAGCGAAATACGCGCATGTTGTCCACAAAATTCATTCGACAAACCTAAAGACGTATCGCTTGGTAACGTAGCCGAATCAAGTGGATATTTGAGGCCTGTTTCAGTGACCCCATATGCATCTCCACCTGCGGCAAATACGGAGATATAGTTTTTGTACCGGGCGTTTTCCTGTATATTGGCGTCTGCGCCGGGACCCAAATCAATAGCTTGATTTGTATTTGCATGCACCTGAAACGCAGAGAACTCAAGCGGCGTGCAGGGCGTCACTATCGCAAGACAAAACTTGTCTCCCACGCCAAATACGCGTTTACCCTGCACGGCTGAATGGCTCATAACATTTATTGCTGCGATGGTCTGATCAAAACGGCCAGAGAGACACCCATAAAAAACAAGTGTCTCGAAGTTAAGTTCTGCCGCCCTACGAGCTGCGAGCTCCAAATCACTTTCATCTTTTTCTTCAGGAACACGCAGAACATGGGCGGCTTTAGGGACATAGCCAAGAGAATCGAAATCTCCGACTGCCTCCTCGGCTTCGAAACCGATATCGGTAAGAGATTTCCACCCCCCATCGGCAGCAATCACATAATCAAATTGCATCGAAGAAAAATGCCGTGCATTGAACGCGGCAGCCCCAACAATGGCACAACTTGATGTATTAAAGCGCATGTCCTTAAGCATCCTTCATCTCGTGCTTACTCATTACATGAAATATTGTAGATATATTACGCGATAGCATGACAATTGGTAGAATATTTCACCAGAAGTGGGTCGGGCAACCGCGCGGAAACGTGAGGAAAGTCCGGGCTCCCAGGGCAAAGATGTCAGCTAACGGCTGGGCGGGGAAACCCGACGGAAAGTGCCACAGAAAAGAAGACTCCCAAGCGCACGCTTGAGAAAAGCTGAAACGGTGTGGTAAGAGCGCACCAGCATATTGGTAACAATATGGCTTGGAAAACCCCATCTGGAGCAAGCACAAATAGAGATGCGATACGGCCTGCCCTCCGTGCATCTGGGTAGTGCGCGCGTTGATGTGCCATGGGCACACACAAGATAAATGGTTGCCGATCACAGAACCCGGCTTATAGACCCACTTCTTTTTTCTTTTATGAAACTCAATGGGTTCAATCCAGAAAAATCTATCAGTTATTACGCGGCACAACCAATTGCAAAAGAGCTTGCCCATGTCTTCACACGAACAAGCTCCATTTCTTACAAAGTTTTGTTGATGCTTTTGAGAAAGCTTAGTCAAACTTTCTACGGTCTGTAAAAGATTCGCTTTCACAGAGCCTAGTCAACGTCGTCAACGTTAAATCCCACATCAGGATCGCCAAAACCACTAAAGTCTTTCTCAACCTTGGAAGGGGTTGGGGTTGCAGGCTTTACCACATTGTGATTAATCGTAGGCGTAGTGTAGGTGGCAGTTGCCGCTGACTGACGATTCGCCGTAGAAGGAGCAGCATTTCCATTCTGAGCACCTGAATTAATATGAGGTGTCGGAGAGGCCATCGGCGCACGAGAAGCCTGACGGTTATTCGTCTGACTTGAGGTGTTCGAAGACAGTAGATGGCTCTTTGGAGCTCGTGCCTTTTGTCCATTCAAATCAGAAAGAATATCCTGAGAACTTGCAATGAAGTCAGTCAGCATGTCAGCATAACCTTCACGTGCAGCATCACGATCATCTTCAAGCTTCGTGATTTCGTCTAAAATGCGCTGCTTTTCGGCATTTGCCTTATCAAGAATGCGCTGGCCTTCAGCCTCGGCATCTTGACGCGTGGTATCGGCATTCTGATTTGCAGTCGCAATAATTTCATCAGCAGAACGCTGCGCAATAATAAGCGCTTGCGCGATAGCTGAATCGTCCTTTTTCTTTTCTTCAAGCTGACCTTGGAGCTGCTGAATCTTAGAATCGCGCTCATCGAGGTCTTGTTGAGTGATGCCTGGAGTGCCAGAGACAGGAAGAACACCCGTCTCAGAATTTGCAGCAGCAGAGTTTGCGCGCTTTGCTGCCTTCAGTTCATCATTCAGCTTGCTGTTAACGTCATTCAGACGTTTGAGCTCACTTGAAACCTTTTCAAGAAAGACATCGACCTCGTCGACATCGTATCCTTTTCGATCAATCGTGAAGCTCTGATTATCCACGTCTTCAGAAGTAAGCGGCATTGGTTTCCCTTTCTTTATTTCTAAGATCCTGCAAAGTGCTTTTGTGATGACAACATTTTCTAACGAACATCAGCATTTTTAAAGCAATCTCGCAAGAAACTCCACAACCAATTGTAATACAAGGAGTGCAATAATGGGCGAGATGTCCACCATCCCTCCAATTGGTGGAATAACTCGCCGAAATGGTCTCAAAAAAGGTTCACAAATTGCAGCGAAAAAGCCGCGAATATCACCCATGACTCCCGACGTAGAATGAGGAATCCACGTCAAAAAACAGTAAATGATAATAATGATTGAATAGATGTTGCCAATTGCCAAAATAAGACGGCCGATCATATTGAGTCCTTAATCACCTGAATCTTTATCGGTCCAACACCTCTTATAAGAGGTTGTGAGAGGTTTCTTGCAAAACGTTTATTGAATCACGCCGAGATCTCTGAGCTTTTGCCGTTCGCCTTCGGTGAGCGCTGATCCGCGTGTAATGACAAATACCTTATCAGCAATGCAGTCCACTCGTCCATCAAGCGCACTTGCAACTCCAAAGGAAAAATCTAAGACACGCTTTGCAAGTGAATGCTTCGTGGCATTGAGACGCAGCACCACCGCATTACCTTCTTTGAGCGCTTTTGAGACCTTTTCAACTTCCGCATAGTCCTGCGGAGCGACAACCACCACGTCGCGAGCGGCCTTATTAACGAAAGAACCATACCTGCGACCACGTTGAACACGCGTTGTGGTGGTACCCGCATCATCATATTCCTGCTTGCGCGCGGTGACTCCTACCCGAGAGGATGGGCGCACAAACTGACGACCAGAAGCATCGTTTTCATCACGTGAACGCTGATTCTCGTTGTCCCGTATATCATTCCCACCATAGGCATCATCGTAAGAATTTCTGTTAGAGCGACGGTAACTTCTTTCATTTCGCGATTCTCTATCGCGAGACGAGCGCTCATACCCGTATTCGTCTGTATCAGGATCATCTTCATACGAATGGCGAGAACGGCCCGCACGTGTATCGGATGCGCCACGGGAAGCTCGGTGACGCGATCTCCCCGTAGCAAAAGATGCAAATCGAGAAACAGACGATTGTCCTTCTCTGCGTTCTTCTTCCGCATCAATATCGTCGGCTACTTGGTCGGGAGAAGTATCGACATGGTAATCGGTCTCCGATCCGGAAGCCGTATAGTCGCTTGCACGTCCTACCGACTGTCGCCCATAGCGTTCAGGAATTTCGCCTTGACCCATGATATGCGAGGTTGAATGACGAATGTCCCGGCGCGATACCAACGCAGGATGCGTCGCGGAGTAGCGCCGCTGCCCCAGATCGCTTTCGGCACGATCGGTATACGAACTTCCATACGAACGATGCGTGCCCGCATTTCGTGTTGTGACAGGAGCATAGCGATCATACCCTTGTGAAGGTTGATCATCGGGATCTTGATTATCCTCGTAATCGTCGTAGTCATCTTCAGGATAATCTTGATCATCATATCCATATTCATCGTCATAGTCATCGCGACCATGGCCTATGCCAAACCTGTCCTTGATGGAGTCAAACAATCACATCACAGCCTTACGTACACGCATCTATCAGGATCTCTATTCGAATTCCGTGCTAAAAATAGCACGGCCGATACGAACAATCGTAGAACCTGCTTCGATAGCGTATTTCCAATCTTCAGTCATACCCATTGAAAGTTCAGAAAGTGAAACATTATCAAACTGTAATGCGGGATCTTTTGCAAGTTGATCACGTAAATCACGCAAACCAGCAAAACATTCCTTCGTTGCTTCGACCTTTCCGCGCGGCGCCATGGTCATCAGCCCACACACTTTGATATGGGGGAACTGTGACGCAGCTTCAATCATATGAGGAACCGCATCAGGGGTAAGTCCGCTTTTGCTTTCTTCGCCCGAGACATTGACTTCAAGCAAAATAGGTTGAACCTTGCCAAATTTTTCTGCACTCCGATCAAAACGTGCTAAGTGATGCTCTTGATACACCGAGTGAACCAATGTTGAGCAGCGAACAATATCCGGAATATGTCTTGACTGGACATTGCCGATGAAATGCCATTTTACCTGCGGGAATTTATCATGACGCTCGACAATATTTTCCGGACGGTTTTCGGCGAGTTCTTGGGCGCCCGCTTTAATGGCTTCAGCAACGCCATCGAGCCCGACCGTCTTCGAAACACCCAAAAGCTTTACTTCGGAAGGGTCACGCCCACAATCAATGCACTGTTGGGCTACTTCATCTTTTACACGCTTATATTGATCAGAAATTGCCATAAGAAACATTTCCTTTCGATGATTTATCTGCGATTTTACACGCAAAAGCCCCGTGTCTGCCACATTTGCCTTTTTGTGCACGATATGAGTAAAACTCATCGGTATAACATGATGTGCAACGATCCACATCTGCAATACGGTCCGGTCTCACACCAAACGAAGCTAAATCATGACGGACACACACTCCTAAATCTACATGTCGAAACGCCGGTGTTGCGTCTATTCCGAATTCGTTGGAAAAGCGTTGTGCAAGCTCTTCAGATACCTCAAAACATTCGCTGTGGATATAGGGGCCAATGTAGACATTCAACTGATCGGGGGTGCATCGGGAAACCTCTGACAGATCGTGTGCACCCTTTATGCAGATATGTCCCATGGTTCCACGCCAGCCCGAATGAAGCACCGCGAACTTGCCTGCCGGGGACACGAGGATGATCGGCATGCAATCGGCATAGCAAAGAAGTGCGGAGGTGCCCCCGCAGGAAACCACGATTCCATCGGCACCGTTCTGTGCTTCACTGCGCACGCGCGAAAGCGCTGATGGGTCTGCATGCGCTACCTCTACGATGCGCGTTCCATGAACCTGGTGTGCCGTCACACATTTTTCGGGATCTGCACCCATTGCAACGCATACTCGCCTGCGATTTTCTTCGATAGCCAAAGGATCATCGGACACATTTGATCCAAGGTTGAGCGAGGAATAAAAACCCGTGCTTACTCCCCCATCACGCTCGGTGAATGCGATACGCACACCGGTGGCATCAAAGAGGCTTTCATCACTCCACGCGGTCAGAGTTTTACCGAGAGCAAATGTAAAACGACCGCGGGACAAGCGCGGAAGCGGAAGCCCAGCGGTCGGATCGTTCATATACGTGCCCTCGAGCGTATCGAACCCAATCAACGTTGTCTTTTCAGGAAATCGGGGATGTAATCCTCGTCCTCAAACTTATTATTGTTGGGATTTGCATTGCGAGAAGAGGAATGGTTCTGCGAATTAGAATACGAATTATTCGTTTGGCTTGATGCCGTGTTTGCGAATAAACTCTGACGACGATCATCGTAATCATCATCGTCATCATCATCTTGTTGTCTAAAACCAGTCGCGATAACGGTGATGCGAATTTGATCATCTAAGGACTTATCAATGATCTGTCCATAAATGATATTTGCATTGCTATCTGCGCAATCCTCAACCACACTTGCAGCTTCGTTAACCTCAGCAAGAGTCAAATCTGGGCTGCCTGCAATTGAGAAAAGAACACGAGATGCACCCTTTATACCGGACTCCAACAGCTTTGAATTCGTTGCCGCATC
Source organism: uncultured Eggerthellaceae bacterium (assembly GCA_903789415.1). Lineage (GTDB taxonomy): Bacteria > Actinomycetota > Coriobacteriia > Coriobacteriales > Eggerthellaceae > CAIFEG01. Next base: position 48,582 of record CAIFEG010000006.1, read on the forward strand.
AGCAGCCTTCATTGCCCTGTCTTCACCAGATGCAATGCCGATACCCATCAACGCCGTGCCCGCATCCTTCATAACGGTGCGGATGTCTGCAAAGTCAACATTGATCAAGCCAGGAACGGTGATGAGGTCGGTTACGCCCTGAATACCCTGACGGAGGGTATCATCACAAATACGGAACGCTTCGACCATCGTGGTCTTCTTATCGACGATCTCAAGCAAGCGATCGTTCGGAATAACAATGAGGGTATCAACCTTCTGCTGAAGAAGCTGAATGCCCTGTTCTGCTTGATTGCGACGGGTACGACCCTCAAAGCTAAATGGACGCGTTACGATGCCGACCGTCAACGCTCCAATCTCTTCACGTGCAATTTCTGCTACGACAGGTGCAGCACCTGTTCCGGTACCACCGCCCTCGCCAGCGGTAACAAATACCATATCGGCTTCGGCGAGCGCATCGCGAATTTCAGAACGGCTTTCTTCTGCGGCTTGAGCGCCCACTTCAGGGTTTGCTCCTGCTCCCAATCCACGAGTGAGTTCTTCACCAATATGAATGGTTTTATCGGCATCGGACATTTGCAGCGCCTGGTGGTCAGTGTTCACTGCAATAAATTCAACGCCTTTGACGCCAGCTTCAACCATGCGGTTGACGGCATTGGTTCCACCGCCGCCTACTCCGACGACCTTAATGACCGCAAGATTTTTGTCGGCCGGTTTCTTTGTTGTTGGCATTGTTTCCTCCAGGTGTGCTGCGTTTTCTTGCTGCATATTCATATTCCCACGTGCATTCATAAGATTAAATACTACTGCAAAATTGTACACAAAGAGACACCGAATGCAATAAAAGCAGTGCAGGTAAGGTTTCTATAGCCCGTCGCGTTCACCTAAGATATGTATGGAAAAACAAAACCATACGAGCTGTAGATCCCAACTTATATTGCATGGAATTTGTGCCTATGTGCACATCAATACTGTCTTCGTTCATTATTCTAGTATTTTTGCATTCGTTCTGGCGAATAACTGCGACAAAATCCTAAAAAGTGTACCTGTTCAGATATAAATAATGAAAAAATTGCACATTTACAGCCCATAAAAATGACGAGCCGTCTTTGGATGAAGCCTATGAACTTAGGCCTCTCCATGTTGGACGGTTAACAGTTCGAACGTTGATATATGAAATTTGTCCTTCATGTTCGCTGAGTAATTGCTGGCAAACCCGCTCTTTCTCACGAATATCTTCCGATGTTCCAAACGCGATTTGAACACCATTGTTAAGCGAGAGAACCGCATTGGATGGACTCGATGCCGAAATACTTGAAACATCTTGAGAAAGTGAGGTGGTAAGTCCAGTGATGATATCCAGTGCATTTTGAATCGATGGATCACTCACGGTTGCGCCAACTTCGGGACTTACTCCGTAGGGAACATCGGTTATATGAAGTGCAGCGTTTGCATCATCATACACACGCTGCGGTGTCGTGCGCCCTTCATCGGAATTGGCGTCGGGAATTTGCATAAGCCAGATACCATCGCTTGACAATATCCAATCTTGCGTTGATTGATCACGCGACGAGGGAACCTCTACTACCGCTTGGATGGTGCGTTCCGTTATATCAATTTCGAGAGTATTAGGGAAAACCCTATGAATATGGACACTTCTTACCCAAGGATTTTCACGGAGCCTTGATTCAATGCCTGACGTATCCACATTCAAAAGCGAGCTGTTCGCGGGGATAGAAGCCATGTCACTGATTTGCTGCTCACTGAGATGATTTGCTCCTTGAACCTGCACCTGAGAGATGCTAAATACTGTCGAGTTTGAAAGGGCAAACCAGCTCACGATAAGCGCAATCACCACTACGAGCACAAACGTAAAAATATGACGAAATCTTGCATATGCCGCTGAATTTTGACGGATGTTTTCCCGACGTTGCTCACGGCGTCTATCACGTTCTATTTGTCCAACGGTTACGGATCGTTGCTGAGAAGGACGAGATTGTGACCTCGGACGAGAAGAATTCGTCCGGCGATCTCGTATATCACGAAAGTCATACGAGCGTGTTGTGTTTGTTCTGTTGCCACTGCGAGAGCGAGTGCCGCGGCTTCCTGAGGGACGACGGGCATTTCTCTGATTTACGCTTCTCTGAGCTGAACCACGAGATGAAGAGCTTCGACGCACCGATGAAGATTGACGTCGCTGCCCTCCTCGCTGCGTATTCCGCGAGCGCGGCTGCATCGATTGGCGCGTACGTGAAGATCTGCGATTGTTTGTATCCCTTCGCGAGTTACGTATGCGAGGTCTATCTGTACGACGAGAATTACTCATGGAAACCTAAGAATCTTACTTCTGGATGAAGCTCAATATTGTAACGCTTATGCACCTTTTGTTGCGCGAGGTGAATAAGGGCGCAAACATCTTTCGCACTTGCATTGGCGTCATTGACAATGAAATTAGCATGCTTGGGAGAAATCTGTGCACCACCAATGCGCTTCCCCTTAAGCCCACAACTTTCGATGAGCTTGCCAGCAGAATGTCCCTCTGGATTTTTAAACACACTGCCACAACAATGAGCGGAAAGAGGCTGCACCTGCTTGCGGTGAGCCAAGATCTTGTCCATTTTTTCTTGGATCTCTTGTTTATCTCCTGCCCGAGCTTGCAAAATACAATCGAGTACCACTTCATCTGACGGAATTGATGTATGGCGATATTCCCAATCAATGTCCTCGCCGCGATACGTTTTTATTCCATCTGAGGCAGAATAGGTACGCAAGGAAACCACACGCGATCCAATACTGTCATCGGGACGCCCGGCGTTCATCGTCAGGATTCCACCCATAGTGCCCGGGGTGCCCGTTCCAAATTCAAACCCAGAAACACCCAGATGAAATGCCTGTTGAACAATACGGGTAAACGCAACAGAACTTCCAACATAGAATTGGAAGGTGCACTGATTAAAATCCCACTTCTTAAAGTCACGCCCCAGATGGATGACGACACCCTCAAAACCATCGTCGGATACCAGGAGGTTTGCTCCCATCCCCACAACACACCACGGGAAGTTGCCTTTCACACAGATTGAAATAACCTGTGAAAGCGATGCAATTGAATCGCATTGAATCCACGCAAATGCAGGACCGCCAATGCGATAAAACGTATGGCGCGACATCGGCTCTTCGAGGCGAACTTCGCCATCAAAATCATCATCGAAACGAAGAAGTTGAATTTGATTTTTTGGATCGCTAAGACTCAATGTCTTCCTTGCCCTCTTCTTGTGCTCTTTGGTCGGCTTTTTCTCCCGCATCCAAGACTTGTGGTGAATCGACGTTCCACATTTGTTGAGCGTTGTAATCATTTACGCGGCCACGATCATGAACTTGTTCGCGCACCTTGAGCGCATCTAAAAGTTCAGGTGCAACAGACGTGACATCACCGGCACCCATAGTGATCACCAAATCACCTGGTTCAATATCTGCCATCATCGTGGGTACCACATCACGGCGATGTTCAACATAGGTGCACTTCGGACACTGATTGCTATCCTGGAGCACATCCATAAAAGTTTTTCCATCAATTCCTGGAACGGGAATTTCACCTGCAGAAAACACATTCATAAAGACTACGGAAGCGACTCCGTCAAACGCATGGGCAAAGGTATCGCGCATGACATGGGTAAACAGATTTGCTCGAGAATACCGATGTGGTTGAAATACCACCCGAACATGCTTGAAATTCAAAGAAAGTGCTGCTTTGATCGTCGCGGTGATTTCTGTTGGGTGATGCGCATAGTCATCAACTACCGTCACGCCATCGGCTTCACCAACAAGATCAAATCGACGACGCACGCCGGCAAAGCCCGTCAAAACATCGGCAGCTTGTTGTGCGTTGAAGCCGAGGAATTGTAAAAGCGTAATCACTCCTGCGGCATTCAACACATTATGGCGACCCGGATTCTGTTTTACCGAACCGTGCACAACCGTGCCATCAGGCATCTTAAGTTCAAATACGCTGCCTACACCTTTTGGCATCCACGAAACAATTTGAGTGTCACAACCATCGCTAAATCCATACGTAAGGATGTGTTTGCCTGTATCTTTTGCAAGTTTTACCAGATGGGGATCTTCACCAGACACCACGGCACATCCATCATCATGTGTCTTTGAAATAAAACGAGAAAATTCATGGCGAATGTCATCGAGATCTTTATAGTGATCCAAATGGTCAGTATCAACATTGGTGATCAGCATCGAAAACGGATCTAAGAACATGAAACTTTTATCGCTTTCATCAGCCTCAACCGCATAATACTTGCCATTCCCCGAATGTGCATTGGTACCATACGACCGCACAATACCGCCAATTAAAAACGTGGGGTCCGCATTGAGACCATCAAGCGCAAATGCAAGCATAGAAGATGACGTTGTCTTGCCATGTGTTCCCGCGACACAGATGGTAATTTTATCGCGGCCAAGTGCTGCAAGCATTTGAGCACGACGCCATATAGGAATGTTGCGCCGCTTTGCTTCCTGCAGTTCTGCATTATTGTCCATTATGGCAGTAGATACCACGACGACGTCAGGTGCAGGATCTGTGGGAATATTTTCAGCTTGTTGTCCAATGTGCACTTCGATACCAATTTGCTGCAGCTGCTTGGTATAACGACTTTCCTTCAGATCGGACCCGGTCACAAGCAATCCCTGGTCATGCGCCACACGAGCAATTCCGCTCATCCCAACGCCACCGATACCAATAAAGTGAACTGCTTTTATCTGTGCGTCCATCCCGAATCCTTTCTATGTATGCAGGCATATATACACAACACGTATATGCTGTTTGAAATTTATACCGTGCGCACTCGTAGTATCACATACCACCGTAGCGAGTACCCGTAATTGGTAAGTCCATAATACTCAGATTCATAAGAGTACTATTATTTGCGTCTACGATTTGCTGCAGATTACTTCTTCACGGTTTCCATCACCACATCGGCAAGTTTTGATGCTGCATCACGTGTTTTAAGCGACTTTGCCGCTTCACGCATATCGTTTCTTACCTGTTCATCATCAACAAGCTTAGCAACCTTCGCGGCAAATTCCGGCGTTTCAACCTTGTCGTCATCTTCCATCCACGCAGCACCCGCCGCTACATATTCGCGGGCATTCGTGGTCTGGTGATTTGCTGTGGCATACGGATATGGAACGAGAATCGCCGGTATATGAAGCGCCGAGATTTCGGCTAAACTCGTTGCTCCTGCGCGCGAGACAACCGCGTCGCTTGCTGCTAAGACCTTCCCCATTTGGTGCTCATAGGGAATAAGCTGCCAACGTGGCAATACCTCATCAGAAAGATGAAGTTGACTGCGCACCGCATCATATTGCTTTGGGCCCGTTATCTGGCGTACATACAGATTAGGGCGTTTCATCAGATCAGAAGCCATTTCGCAAAACGCTTTATTGATATGAGCTGCACCTAAGCTTCCGCCAAAGACGGTGAGCATGACGGCATCAGAGGGAATTTTGGCGTATGTGCGTCCCTCTTGCCGCGTTGCCGCAAAAACCGACGCACGCACCGGGTTACCCGTAACGACAATTTTGGATTTATCAGCAACTGCTTCGCCTGCAACGTTATACGTGAGCGCCACACGCGCTGCTTTCTTTGACAAATATTTATTCGCCATCCCCATGACAGAATTCTGCTCGTGAACAATCACGGGAATCCCCCGCTTCTCTGCTGCACGACCAACAGGGATGCAAACATACCCTCCAAAGCAGATGACGGCATCTGGCTTGATTTCGTTAAACCATTGAGCCGCCTTCTTCGTTGAATCATTGATAACCTTGAGTGCATGCGGAAGTGTCTGCGGATGACGGCGGCGAAATCCTTCAGCAGGAAATGCCTTAAATTCAACACCCGCCTCAGGGACTAACTTTGATTCCACCCCCTGAGGAGTGCCCGCAAACCATACGTGGCCCCCACGTTTTTCAAGTTCACTTGCAAGTGCAAGAGCCGGGTTTATATGTCCCGCGGTTCCTCCACCAGAAACAACAAAATTCATGGTTACCTCCTGCGACGAGGTGCAACATCGCGATTTCTTCTATATTCAAACACATCCGAGCGTCGGGTTCTGCCCCGAGAGAATGAGATATCGTCTCTTGTATCACGAAATGTTGGACGGGTGCGCTTCTGTGTCGAAGACGCACTCGAAAACGTGTTGGGTCTGGAAGAATTGGTAATGACACGGAGATTTCGGCGTCGCTGATCATAGATCGAGGAGTTATTTCCCGAATTAAGCGATACCGATAAAATCGTACCCACAACGATGTACGAGCCAATCAGTGCCGATCCGCCTGAAGACATAAAGGGCAACGGTTTGCCGGTTACGGGGAAAATACCGAGAACGCACGCAATATTGATGAACGCTTGGACAACCAGCATAACCGTACATCCTGCAGCAATCATTGCCCCAAAAGAATCGGGAGCCTGACGCGCAATTCGTATGCCGGCCCATCCTAAGGCACAGAACAGTAAAACGATTGCAAGAGCGCCAATGAGTCCGCATTCTTCACCGACAATAGCAAAAATAAAGTCGGTATGCGCTTCGGGAAGCGTTCCATATTTCATCGTGGAGTTGCCAATACCCACACCAAACAAGCCGCCGTTCGCAAATGCATGCATTGCGGCATCAGCTTGGTAACTTGCATCCGAATTCCCACCAAAAAGGCCCGCAATTCGATCCGCGCGATATGAGGTACCAAAAATTGCGACGAGAGCGACAATCACGGCAAGCCCAATGAGCACAAAAAACACTTTTCTATCCAGGTTGTCGACCCACGCCACAACCAGCAGGCCAACACAACAAATGACGGTCGTCCCAAAATCGGATTGAAGCCGTAGAATGAAGAAAAGCGGAACGACAATACCGACGGCAAATTCAATCACAATTCTAAGAGTAGAGATGTCCAAGGTACGCCAGTCGTAGAGAATTCGCGCGGCTACTAAAATGATGACAACCTTAACAAACTCAGAAGGCTGAAAATTAACCGGTCCAATGACAAGCCAGCGCTGTGCACCGAGCCCCGCGGTACCGATAACTGCCGTTAAAAGCAAAAGGGCAAACGCAAGGGCAAAAAGCCAATCGAGTGCTCGCCCGAGCCATTTCGAATACGGAATCGCCGCCATAATAGCCCCGCAAATAAGGGCAATGATCAGCGCAAGAACTTGACGCGTGAGGTAACTTGTCGGTGAGGTTCCTTCATCCATGGCGATAACATTGGACGAAGAAAAGACCATAACAAGACCAAAGACCGTAAGAATAAAAACCGAGCCAATAAGAACAATGCGCGGAATAATCACGTCACGCGGGCCTGAAAGCAATCCAAACCAGTTCGAAAACCCGTTTGCATGAGATTGTTTTGTCGATGTACGCGTACGTGAGGATGGCGTTTTTGATGCTGCAGAAGAGGTACGGGACACGCTTACTCCCCTTGCCTATTTTCTGTATTATGCCTGTGTTCTGTATCCGCGATACGATGCGCAACAAGCTTTTTGAACGCATCGCCGCGCTGCTCATAACAGCTGAATTCATCAAATGATGAGCATGCAGGAGAAAGTAAGATAATATCGCCCGGTTTTGCAAGCGAAATTGCCTCATCAAGCGCTGATTCCATACCATCAGAGGCTTCATAGACGGGAAGCGCCGCCTTCTGGAATGCCTTGAGAAATCTGCCCTTCGATGCACCGTAGCAAATAACGGCCTTACAGTGTTTTTGCGCCTGCACAACCAAGGGAGCCAGATCGGTTCCTTTATCGTGTCCACCAAGAAGAACAATGGGGCGGCGTGGACTAAAGGCAGAAAGTGCCTTGAGCGTTGCGTCGACATTGGTCGCTTTCGAATCGTTAAAAAAGCTGATGCCATTCATCGTTCCGCATGGTTCAATGCGGTGTTCAAGCGGCTTGAAAGTCTTAAGGGCTTTTGTGACATCGCCATCATTTGCGCCAAATGCAATCACCGCAGAAGCAGCGGCAAGCGCATTGTCTACATTGTGTTGACCGGGGATTTGAAGATCAGACGCACTGCATAACACGTGCTCTGTACCGTTCCACGCAACAACCAAATTTCCCTCACGCACAAATGATGCATTGGTGGCTCCACAGCGTACGCGCATATCAGAAGAAAGACCATCGGCGCTACCAACTGGTATATAGGCAAAACCACGCTGGTCATCGCTTTGTGCGCGGAGTTCTTTTACTTTTTTGCGAACAACATCGTTGGTGGCATCGAGCACCGCACAGATTGAATGGTTCGCTTTTAAATTTGAAAGAATATTCATCTTTGCTGCGACGTAGGCATCAAACGTTTTATGCCATTCTATGTGGTCGGGTGTGATATTCAGCAGCACCGCAATATCAGGCGCAAAACGCACACACGAAGCCAATTGGAACGATGAGGTTTCTACCACAAGCACGTCAGAGTCGTCTTCTTGCACGGCGCGCAAGCACGTATTCCCAATATTTCCCACCGGTTTAACGTTATACCCACACGTTTTAAGAATATGAGAAATGAGCGACGTCACCGTTGTTTTGCCATTGGTGCCGGTAACAGCAATCCAAGAAGTACGTGTGCGACTTTCACGCCAGGCAAATTCTACTTCTGAAATGATTTCGGCTGATGCTTTCTGCGCACTTTGGTAGAACGACGACGGCTGAGGAATGCCAGGAGAGGCAATGCAGAGGTCATAGGAGCCCGTTACCTCTTGGCTATCGTAGACAACGTTCGCACCTCTCCGAGCGAGATTTTCCCCAATCTCGCGGGTATTTTTACCTGTTTTTCCGGCCCAAACGGTCACACTTTTGACGCGATGTCCAAGCAAATCGAGACAGTAATCTGCTGCAACTTGCCCTGTTTTTCCCAAGCCAATAATGACAACATTTCCAAGATTGGCAGGTGCATAACGATATCCGGGAATCAGCGACGAAGTAGAACGCATCATCTACACCACTCCAACCATGGAATTAGCGAAATAGAGGAAGAACCCGACCGCAGCAAAGGTACCCGAGATGATCCAGAAGCGAATAACAACCTTACTCTCGCCCCATCCTTTCTTTTCAAAATGATGATGAAGCGGGGCCATTAAGAACAAACGTTTATGAGTGCGTCGATAATGCACGACCTGCAAAATAACCGACAGGGCTTCCATGACAAACAAGCCGCCAATGATAAGGGAGACAATTTCTGTCTTGGTAACTACGGCGAGACACCCCAGAGCACCGCCGAGTGCAAGAGAACCCGTGTCTCCCATAAAGATGTCTGCACGGAAGCAGTTAAACCACAAAAAGCCGATGCAGCAGCCTGCAAGGGCACCAGCAAATATTGAGGCATCGAGCAAATCACTGCGGTAGGCGATCATCGCCATGACGACCATAACAACCATGACGGTACCGGCGGCAAGACCGTCGAGTCCGTCGGTAAGGTTGACCGCATTAGAAAAGCCCGCAACTAAAATAACGACAAAAATCACGTAGAGCCAAGGGATTTGGATTCCGCCGATTGTCGTTGTTAATACGCCCAAATCGAGCGTGGCGATAAACGGAAATTCAATCGTTGGCGGGACATGCAAGCAGTTCACCGCCACAAGGCAGAAAATAATCGCGACAGAAAACTGCCAGATGAGTTTCGCATGCGGTGTAAGGCCCAAAGAGCGCGAGTGAATGACTTTATCGGCATCGTCTACCAAGCCACACGCACCCATAAGCAATGTTGCAAGAAGCAAGGTCCACATTTCTGCAGTTCCCGAACCAAACAGAAGCGTTGCGATCGTGGCTGCAAGCAGCATCACAACGCCACCCATGGTCGGGGTACCTTGTTTTACATAATGGGTTTTTGGCCCCTCAGCACGAACTTGCTGACCAATATGATCCCGTTTGAGAGTACGAATCCAAAAAGGCGTCAAAATGAGCGTAATTGCCGCCGCAACGACAACACCCAAAAAGACCTGAAATGTAGGATATGACGTAAATACACGAATCAACGCTCAACCAACCCCTTGACTACGCGATCAAGCTCCGTAGCATGCGAAGCTTTAATTAAAATCGCGTCCCCCTCTTTCACATGTACGCTTTTCAGTTGTGTAAGTGCAGATTCTGCATCGTCTACACAAATAATTTTCGAAGCATCCATGCCGGATGCCTTGGCACCATCAGCAATGCTTCGGGAAAGTTTCCCCACACAAATAAGCAAATCCAAATGTGCATCTGCAGCATATTCGCCTACGTGACGGTGCCCACGCGGTGCATAATCGCCAAGTTCTGCCATGTCGCCAAGAACAGCAATCTTGCGACCAGGCACCTCGCGTTTTGCAAATGTTGCAAGCGAAGCGCGCATGGAATCTGGATTTGCGTTATATGAATCATCAATGACGGTAATGCCCTCTGGCGTTTGAATCGACCTATCACGACCTGCCATAGGGGTAACCGACGCGAGTGCCTGAGCAAGTACGGGCGCAGAAAGACCAAATTTGTATCCCACCGCTGCTGCCGCACATGCATTTTGCACGTTATGCGCACCAGGAAGCCGAAGAGTGCATGAGGCTTCACCACTGGGAATATGCAATACAAATGTTGCGCATCCCGCATCATCGAAGGTTATTTCACGTGCATAAATGCTGGCAGATACTCCGGCAACGGTATGATGCGGATCTTCTCCAGACCCGTCGAACCAAATACAGTCTAGGTGACGTGGCTCGATAGTTGCATCGAAGATTTTGCGAGAAAATTCACCGCTCGCATTTAAAAATGCTGTCCCCGTATCGGGCAATGCAGCAAAGATTTCTGATTTTGCACGTGCGATATTCTCACGTGAGCCCAAAAGCTCAATATGGCTGGTGCCGACATTAGTGATAAGAGACATCTGAGGACGCACATACGCACACATTGAGGCAATCTGCCCAAGGCCGCGCATGCCCATTTCCACCACAACTGCCTGGGTATCTTTATGCGCTCGTAGAAGCGTTGCGGGGACACCCAGCTCGTTGTTTTGATTTCCCAGGGTTGAAACGACACTGCTTGCTTTTGCAAGTACTGCGGCAACGAGATTTTTCGTTGTCGTCTTGCCAGACGACCCGGTAATTCCTATGACACAACCGGAAAGCTGGCCACGCCACGTGCGTGCAAGATCGGTAATTGCCGATGAATAATCGTGGCAAAGGATAATGCCCGCACCCTTTTCTTGCGCACACTTTTTTTCACTCTGACTGGGCATACGTGTCATAAGCGCACATGCCGCTCCAGCTTGCACAGCCGCAGAAACATAATCGTTTCCGTCTACACGTTCACCAGGAATGCTTATATACAGATCCCCTGGATGAATAGAGCGTGAATCCCAGGAAATGCCGGTAGCTTTTACCCCGGGCTTTGCGGGCACAATAATGCGCGCGTCTTGGCATGCAGCAGCTATTGCGTCGATAGAAAAAATCATATGGATAAAACCTCTAGTCGCCGAAAGCTTGTTTCAGCTCTTTTGAAGCAACTTCAACATCGCTGAAATGGATCGTTTTGGTGCCTAAGATTTGATAGGTTTCGTGACCTTTTCCTGCAATTAAAATACTGTCACCTGGTTTTGCGCGATGTATCGCAATGCCAATTGCACGGGCACGATCAGGTTCAACTTCGAATTTACCTTCTCCGCCTTCCATGCCTGAAACAATTTCACGAATAATCTCTTGAGGATCTTCGGTACGCGGATTATCTGAGGTAACAACCGCATAATCGGCATCGAGCGCTGCCTTGCCCATGATAGGACGCTTGGTCGTATCGCGATCTCCACCGCAGCCAAAGACCACGATCACATGACCTTTGGTAAGTTCGCGCGTAGCCGCAATTGCCTTGGTGAGTGCATCGGGCGTGTGCGAATAATCAACATACACACTGATACCGTTGTCGTTTGGTACATGGACTCGTTCCATGCGCCCGGGTACCTGAGGAGCGCTTTCCAAGGCATCAACAATCGTTCCCGCACTGATGCCAAGCTGAAGAGCACATCCAAAGGCGGTCATAATATTAGACACGTTAAACTTTCCGACCAACGGATAGCTAAACGAATACTGGTTGCCGCGCACATCCAAAACAATATCGGTATGTGTAGGATGATAGGTAACTTTTTCAGGATGAATTTGCGCATCCCGAGCAAAACCCGTGGTGATAACTTGATCTTGGGCTTCAGAGCAACGACGCAGAAGTTCTTGTCCCCATTCATCGTCGATGCAAATAACTCTGCGCGCAGGATAATCTCGTCCAAACAGGAGTGCCTTAGCTTCAAAATATGTCTGGAATGTCTTGTGATAATCCAGGTGATCACGCGTTAAATTCGTAAACGCCGTGACCTTAAAGCGTGTGCCATACGTGCGTTTGAGATCAAGGGCAATTGAAGAGACTTCCATTACGACAGTGTCGCAATGATCGTCACGCATGTCGGCAAAAATATGCTGCAAATCGCTTGATTCAGGAGTCGTGCGCGCACTTTCAATACTCTTCGAGCCCATGTGGACACCAATCGTTCCTATGAGGCCAGACTTTTTGCCTGCAACCGAACAAATATGGTTCACCAAAAATGTCGAAGTCGTTTTTCCATTGGTACCGGTGATGCCAACCAAATCAAACGATTGAGATGGATGGCCATAGAAATTTGCTGAAGCCAACGCCATCACTTTACGGGTATCATCGACAACAACTTCGGTTACATCGCTTGCATCTGCGAGATAGAGCTTACGCTGAACGACAAGAACTTTCGCTCCATGGTCAATTGCGTCCTGCGCAAAGGTATGACCATCAGCTTTCAGCCCAACAATGCAGAAAAATGCATCGCCAGGTTGTACTTTATCTGAACGATATGCGATTCCTTTAACCGAAACATTCTCGTCACCAATGATGGTTGTTTCAATTCCGGAAAATAAGTCTTTGCAAGAAATCACGGCAGACTCCTTACTGGTTAGTAATGCCATAGTGTTGTATAGCGTCTGTCATTATATCCCTAAATGCAGGCGTCGTTACGCCATCACCGGGAACCTCACTTACACCTACAAAACAAACGAGTTTTGAATTGGTATTAGGAAGATATCCGATGAAGCTAATGTTGTTCATATTCTCGAGGTACGTTCCATTTTCGCCGATATATTGCCCGGTCCCCGTTTTGCCTGCCGGAGAAAAACCGGTAATTTGCGCTTGGGTGCCCGTTCCTTCTGAAACCACACCTTGAAGCATTCCCGTAACCTCATCGATTGCCTGTTGGTTGTCAATGACCTGGTCACTTTCATATTGGGGCTGGTCTTCAGAACCAGGCTTCGATATCAAGAAATGAGGCGTTTCTTCAACGCCACCATTGGTAAGCGCACCATAAAAACGGCACATTTGCAGAGGGGTAACCATGATGCCTTGCCCAAAGCTTACGTTATACGATTGCACCTGAGACCACTGATCCACCGGATCAAGCGTACCTCTTGACTCTCCCGGATAATCGACGCCGGTATAATCCGTCAAGTTGTACCGTACGATAGCGTTATAGAGATTATCAAAGCCTAAATCTGATGCCGCAAGCGACATTCCCACATTGGAAGATACCGCCAAGATGTGTGAGAGCGTCATGGTTTCATCGCCACGTTGATGTGCATCGGAAATGTAAAACTCATCAGCAGGTAAGTATGCGGGACAATAAATTGTCGAATCAGGAGAAAGCACCCCTGATTCCATGATTGCGGTCATCGATACCGTTTTAAAAATCGATCCTGGCTCATACGCTGTGGTAATAGACCGCAATGACGTTGATCCATCTTGAATATTTTCACGATCACCAGGATTTAAATATGGCGTCGACGCACATGCAATAATCTCTCCCGTGCCGCCATCGTAGAGGACAGCATTGCCACTTTTACCGTTTAACTGTTGCGTTTGCTCCGCTAAGCGTTGCTCCAAGAACTGTTGCATCTCAATATCGATTGAAAGCACAATATCTTGTCCATCCTGGCGCTCTTGGTTTTCGTGCGAACTACCCGCAATGGTACGACCATCTGAACCAATTTCTTCGGTAATCTGACCATCAGTCCCGCTGAGAACATCGTTGTAATACAGTTCGAGACCGGTGAGGCCTTTCCCGTCAATGTCGCACAGGCCGACAACCTGACCAGCATTTTCGCCACACGGGTACACACGTTTCGTATCGTGTAAGAAATAGATACCAGAAAGATTCATCTCTTCAATCTGCTGTGCCTTATCAACATCTGCCTTGCGTTGCACATAAGAAAAACTGGTATTTTCTCGTGTCAACGCGTCCACATAATCGTTGGCATCGCCGCCGAGCACGCTTGCAATCGCACTTGATTCCTTTTCGGGATCTTCAACTTCATGTGGGTTGCAGTAGATTGTACGTGCATCCACATCCGCAGCAAGAACCACACCGTTGCGATCGTAGATGGTTCCCCGCTTGGCTGGTTCGGTAATGGTTTGCGAGAGAGACGCCTTTGCCTCTTCGGTAGGAAACATCGTTACCTGAACAAGACGCAACCCTAAGATGAGTGCAAATGCCAAAATAAAAACAAATACGATTGCAGTATGGCTTTGTATGACGCCAGATGAAATGTCGCCCAGGGTACGTATGGGATTACGTGAACGCCCACTACCCTTACGATAGTCAAAACGAGTATCCCTGCGATCAGCATGGGAATCTCTATATGTATCCCTGGTATGGGGGCGATCATAATTCGACGGCATATACGCTCAATCCTGCCAAGCTTGATGATATAAAGCTATACAAAACGCTCAAAAGCAAAAAGATGACAACGTGCATATTGCGCGCAGGTTATTGCGCTTGAGCTGCAGATGATAAGCTTTTTACTAATGAAAGATTGCCAGAATCATCAAATTGCACAGTATCAGAAGAAAGCGTAATCGTTTCTGTTGTTGCCGGCTGAGACATTCCGAGTTTGTCTTGCGCATAGCTTTTGACATTATTCGGATTCCCTAAAGTGCTCGCCTCAACGGAAAGCGACGCATCATTACTCTTCATTGTCTCGATTTGGTTTTGTAATTCCTGCGTTGAAGACATTGCAGAAACCGTTGCCGCCGAAAGACCCACGCGGATAAATGCAATAACCGCAAACATAATCACCGCAGCAGCAACCAAATTGATTGCCATCTTAATCTGCGGAGAAAGCGAAGGAACACTATGTGTACCCGGGATGACGCGGACCGTAGGACGTGGACGCGAAGGACGCTCGGGATATGGCTGTGCTCCCATTGTTTGATCAAAGCGATATGCCGAAGACGCGCCAGCCATTGTCAAAATCCCTCTTTCATTTCCTTAAAATCAAATGTATGTATACGTAAGGTGTCGTACCTTCTAGGGCCACGACACCATGTTTTTCGGAGGATTGCACTTTTCTGCAACACGAAGCTTTGCACTCCGTGCACGCGGGTTCCGCGCAATTTCTTCTTTTGTTGGCAAAACGGGTTTGCGAGTAATTTGTTTTAATATCGCCATATCATATTCAGCAATTACGGGCATATCAGGAGGAAGCTCATTTGCTTGTGCGTCCTTGCGAAACGTTGCTTTGACGATCCGGTCTTCCAAAGACTGATAGTCAATCACGCAAATGCGACCGCCAGGCTCAAGCCAACGGATTCCCGCTTCAAGACCACGTTTCAGAACATCAAGTTCCCCATTGACTTCAATGCGAAGTGCTTGGAATGTTCTTTTTGCGGGATGCCCTCCACTTCGGCGAGCCGAAGCCGGAATGGCATCCTTGATGATTTCAACCAATTCGTCACTTGTTTCAATAGGCTTTCTGGATCGTGCCGAAACTATAAATTTCGCGATCCTTGCAGCCCAACGCTCATCTGAATAGTTACGGATGACTCGGGTGAGGTCGGCTTCGTTGTAGTGGTTTACGACCTCTGCTGCAGTTAAAGTTTGTTTATCCGGGTCCATCCGCATATCAAGAGGCGCCGTCTCCTTAAAGGAGAAGCCACGTGACGGCATGTCAAGCTGCGGAGAAGAAACACCTAAATCGAAAAGAATTCCATCGATTCCAGGCACTTCTGCTTGCAGTAACAAATCATCAAGATCTCCGAAGTTGCCTTGCAAAAGTTGGATATTCGGACGGACGCTTGCAGGAATTGTTTCAAGCCGAGTTCGCGCGGCTTTTAAAGCCATCGCATCTTGATCGATTCCAATGAGCATTCCGTCCGGACCCAACTGCTTTGCAGCTTCCAGCGAATGCCCTGCCCCACCTAATGTGGCATCTACAAAAATCTTGCGAGATTTTCCCAAATCAAGATACGAGAGAACCTCATTAAGCAGAACGGGAATGTGCCGATATTCTTTTTCCAAATCGCTCACGTCTTGAAACTAGTCGGAGAATATGGATCCCAGATCCACACTCGCAGCGAATTCGTCCCAACGCTTTGCGTCCCAAATCTCAAAGTGGTCGGTGTTACCAATGACCACAACATCCTTGTCGAGTGATGCATCGGCGCGTTGAGGAGCTGGAATTCCGATACGTCCAGATCCATCAACCTCAACAGCACGAGCACGCGAATTCAACATTGTGCGTACCGCAACTTGCTTGCGGCTGCTTGGGTTAAACCCGCCATTGTGCTCAAACAGAGAATTGACCCATGCGCCGAACCCATCGGGTTCAAACACATACAGGCAATCCCCTTTTGGCGACAACGTCACCATGAGATTCTTCGAAAGGACTTTCCGAAAGGCAGAAGGAAGAGAAAGACGTCCCTTGGCGTCGAGTTTGAAGTGATACTCGCCAACCAAGTTAAGCATTCGCTCCTCCTTTCTTTCATCGTTCCCATCGACTGAAAAAATTCTATCCCACTTTGACCCACTTCTCAACACATTTTGGGGAATATCTTCCACTCATTTGTTCAGTTATGACCTGAAGTTTTAAAAAATCGCGATGCATAATCCCATGTCGTATGCAGAAAAAAGGAGACCACAATATATTGTGGTTGAGGCATTTATGAACGAATGATTAAATGTGTGAGAAAAAAGAAGAAGAAAGAAGAAATACATGTGCTCTGTACTAATAAAACGCACTTCATTCTTCGTACTTTGGGCAAAATGAACGTGTGAAAAAATAATGTGCACCCAAGGTGGGTGAAAGTGGGGCGCTTTTTACTTCAGATGGGCGCGGGGATGAGAATGCAGATATTCGGCGCGTACATGACTTTGCTGAATATGGGTATAGATTTGTGTCGTTGAAATATCAGAGTGGCCGAGCATTTCCTGGATAACACGAAGGTCCGCGCCACCTTCGAGCATATGGGTTGCACAAGAATGGCGAAGTGTGTGAGGATGTAAATTCTTAATTCCGATGTTTTGCCCCGCTTGTCGCACCACATTAAACACCGTCTGTCTAGTAAGGCGACGTCCGCGGGTATTAAGAAATACGGCCTTAGTAAGAGCGCGCTGCGAGACGAGGTGTGGACGCCCTTCATCGAGGTACCGCCTCATCGCCGAGAGCGCCGCTCCAGAGAAAGGGACCATTCGCTCTTTTGACCCCTTACCGATAACCAGTAGGCTTCCACCGGCAAAGTTGACACGATCAATATCGAGACCCACCAGCTCGCTTTCGCGCAGTCCACACCCGTACAAAACTTCAAGCATCGCCCGATCGCGAAGTCCGGTAGGTGTAGTTTGGTTTGCCTGATCCATAAGGGCGTTGCACTGCTCGACGCTCAGTACGTCAGGGAGTCTTTTGGGGCGTTTGGCAAGCTGAATGGTTGAAGTGGGATTATCGCTGCACTCACCCTCGCCAACTAAAAATTTGTGGAAGCTTTTTACCGCTGAAAGCACACGATCAATGCTTGTTGGTGCATAGTTGCGCGTGTGTAAAAGCCACGCTTCAAACGCAACGATGTCGTCACGGGTTACCTCAGAAAATAAGGTGATACGTGCATGAGGCGCATCGTCATAACAAACATCGGTATGCATCTTGCGCGCATCGATATGGATGTTGCGTGTATCGGTATGCATCCTGCGCGAATCTTTACGCATCTTGCGCGCATCTGACGCGGACGAATCTGATCTGATCGCATCTCCGCTGAGCGCATTATCGTGTTGTTGATCATCTTTGTTGGGAGACAAAAACTCAAGATAGAGGCGAAGATCATGCTGGTAGGCCTCGATTGTGGCCCGAGAGCATCCGCGTTCGACAGAGAGATATGAAAGAAAATCGCGCACCGGGTCTAAAAGCGGCGCCGGTGCGCTTGCAGACAACGAACTCAAGAGAGCTTCTTTTACTTCTTAAAAGGTTTTTCCGTTGAGATTCCGTGGGCATACGACTTTGCCTTATGTCCAAAATCCCCTTGAGAATTCTTAATAGAATTTTCAACGAACTTCATAAACAAAGGATGTGGATGTGTGGGGCGGCTCTTGAATTCAGGATGCGCCTGACTTGCAACAAACCACGGATGATCCTTCAGCTCGATCATCTCGACCAGACGGCCATCAGGGCTTTCTCCCGAGACAACCAACCCTGCATCAACGAGCTGCTGACGATACACATTGCTTACCTCATAGCGATGGCGATGGCGCTCATAGATAAGTTCTTTGCCATACGCCTCCATGGCCTTAGTGCCGGGAGCAATCTTGCAAGGATACGAACCCAAACGCATGGTGCCGCCCTTGTCTTCAACATCTTCTTGTTCAGGCATAAGATCGATAACAGGATATTCGGCATTTTCATCGAATTCGGTACTCGTAGCCCCGCGAAGCCCTGCAACATCACGCGCAAATTCACACACAGCTGCTTGCAGGCCTAAGCAAATGCCCAAATACGGAATATTGTTTTCACGTGCATAGCGTGCCGCTTCAACTTTGCCCTCAAAGCCGCGAACGCCAAAGCCGCCAGGGACTAGGATGCCATCGGCATCGCCTAAGATCTTCTTCACATTTTTATGCGTAATGGTCTCGCCATCGATCAGATGCATGTCAACTTTTACCCCGTTGTAAACCCCTGCATGTTCAAGGGCTTCCTTCACCGAAAGATATGCATCGGGCATGCCGACATACTTCCCTACTACCGCAATATTGACACGACCCGTGCAATCATGACGTTTGTCCAAGAAACTCTGAAGCGGAGTCAGATCAATGCCCATAATGTCAAGGCCGAGCTTGCGCAAAACTTTCTTATCAAAATCCTGTGCATGCAGGCGCATGGGAACTTCATAGATTGAAGGCGCATCGGAGCATTCCAAAACATCTTCGGGAGCGACATCGCAAAACAGAGAAATCTTTTCACGAATCTTTTCACGAACTTTATGATCGGAGCGGCAAATAATGAAATCGGGCTGAACACCCATCGAGCGCAGCTCTTTCACCGAGTGTTGTGTTGGCTTCGTTTTGACCTCATGAGCAGCGGAAAGATACGGAACGAGGGTGCAGTGAACGAAGAGGACATTGCCGTCGCCCTGCTCTTTTTTAAACTGGCGCGCCGCTTCGATAAACGGCTGACCTTCGATGTCGCCTACCGTGCCACCAATCTCGCAAATAACAATATCTGCGCCTGTCTGATCTCCTGCACGACGAATGCGCTCTTTAATTGCATTGGTTACATGAGGAATAACCTGAACGGTTCCTCCAAGATAATCGCCGCGACGTTCACGAGCGATCAAGCTTTGATATACAGAACCTTGGGTAAAATTAGATTCACGGGTAAGGTTTTCGTCGATGAAACGCTCGTAATGACCGAGGTCAAGATCGCCCTCATGACCATCGTCGGTCACAAATACTTCTCCATGTTGATACGGACTCATTGTTCCTGGATCCACATTCAAGTACGGATCCATTTTTTGCATGGTTACCTTATATCCACGCGCCTTGAGTAAATGTCCAAGGGAAGCTGCGGTAATGCCCTTGCCTAAGGAAGAAACAACGCCGCCCGTGACGAAGATGTATTTTGACATGGTGCCTCTTTCTCAAAGAGTAAATAGTGGTAGAGACGCTGCGGAAGCACCAAATACAAAAAAATGCGTTTGGGGCATTCCACCTTCAAACGCTTTTTAATTCTATTCCTTCTGTACAAAAATTGATACAAAAGATGCGCCGAATTTTAATTTTTCACTTTTAAAAAGAAAAACGAGCAAAATTTCGTTAGGGATGCCAAATTCTACCGTATCGACCCGGTATAATCCATTGTTTTCGCCATAATCGTATTTTTGAGAGAAACGTTTATTTAGGTGTTTACCTGGTACTTTACAAATTTTTTCAAGCATTATTGAGAAAAATTTCGCTAAAGAACGAAAAATCACCTATTTCCAGAAATTTCGAAATAGACAAACAAAAATACATGCTATTTTTCAAAATTTCAGGAAATCACAAGAATATCCCGAGATTTCTAAATAATGAGCGTTAATGCACTTTGTTCACAACGTTTACGCTCGCTCATGACATCCAAGCTTTTATCGTTCTGTGTGTTTCCGTATACCTGTATACCTGGATGCCTCCATGTATATGCGTCTATCCGTATTCATGCATACACTACAAAAAAGTATGCTGGGCACGAGTGTAAAAATCATTTCCTGGACGGCGCAACAAAATGGTTGGTTCTGCACCACGACGTACCACAATGCGCGAAACAGGAGCGCCAAATTGTGCCTCAACACCATCGCAGAAGAGTGCCGCTTGTTGAGCCGCGGGACTATTCATCACACGCAATTCCACCACATCATTAAAGCCCGTCACCAACGCTCTCGTACGCAGAGAATGCGGCGCCAAAGGAATTGCCTCAAGTCCTTTAAAATCAGGAGATATCACGGGACCACCCGCCGATAAAGCATATGCCGTTGAACCAGTTGCAGAAGCAATGACATACCCATCCCCTGTTACTTCCGTCATGGGTTTGCCATTGATATGCAATTGCAAATCCACCACACGTCCAGAATCGCCATGGGTAAGCGCCGCTTCGTTTAAAGCAAAAAATGTTCTATGATCGTCAGGAGCTTGAAACTTTGAAACCATGGTTTCAAATTCGTTCTGGTTGTCCCCTTCACAACACACATCCACATGTAAATTGGTGCGAGCTTCTTGTGTTACCTCACCTGCAAGCGCATCGGCAACAGCAGCTACCACGTTTTCTTCTCTGCCATTGACAATAAAACCCAAATGCCCGTAATTCATGCCCAAGATAGGGGTGCGGGTATATTGCGCATATCGCGCCGCGTGAAGCACAGTTCCGTCTCCGCCAAGCACCACGATTAAATCAAGATTATTGGGGGCACTCCCCTTCAGATCGAGTGCATCGATCGCGTCATTGGTTATCTCTTGCGATGTGAGATACGCCGCGATTTGCGTCATTGCCACAACGGCATCAGCATTCGAGCGATTATATATGGTCAAAACATTCATGGGTTATACCTTCCTATATGTAAATGAGTATAGGTATATCACACTGGTATCAAAGAAGGGATTGGCAAAAGCACCGAGGTTTCGATGATGGGTATGCAATTATACAATTCCCTCCATAGTGATTACATGGAAGAATACACAGATTTTCTGCAATTCATCAGCAGCAACATATAATCTCGCTCACTTTGATAGTATGGGTAAGTTATATGAACGTAAATTTCATCTTCTAAGCAGCACGTACGAATCTTTGTATATATGAACAATAATTCAAATCGATCAAAACAACCGGAAATGACGCCGAAACACGCACGCTCAGAGTCTGAAGGGACAAACGCTGTCACGCCAAACGCACCAGAACAAGCAGTCTCTGAAGCAGCTCATACCGATGCGGCTCGCGATGCAGCTGAAGAAACCTCCAGCCCTTCTGATGATTCGGAAAAGGCCACGTCAGTTGGTTCTTCTGCAATGCTCATCAGCGTATGCGTGATCATCTCGAGGATTACCGGGTTTTTCCGCACATGGGCCATGGCATTCGCCTTAGGTTCCACCATGCTTTCTTCAAGCTACCAGGTGGCAAACAACCTGCCGAACATGTTGTACGAGCTTGTGGCAGGCGGCATGATTGTTACGGCATTTCTGCCCGTGTATGTATCGGTGAAAAAGCGGTTAGGCAAGGTAGGAGGAAATCAATATGCCTCAAATCTTTTGGGCCTCACCGCAATCTTTTTGGGATGCGTTGCAATCTTATGCACCATCTTTGCGCCACAGCTCATCTACACTCAGTCGATGATGACCGACCAGTCCGAAATGGGCACGGCAGTTTTATTCTTCCGTTTCTTTGCCTTCCAGATTGTCTTCTATGGTTTAAGCGCCATTATTTCTGGTGTTTTGAATGCAGAGCGTGATTATTTTTGGTCTTCAATCGCACCAGCATTCAACAACATTGTGGTCATCGTCACGTTTGTGGCATACGCGGTGATCGCGCCTTCTAACCCGGATTTGGCTCTCTACATCATTGCCATCGGAAACCCCCTTGGTGTAGTTCTTCAGATGGCCATCCAGATCCCTGCGCTCCGCAAACATGGGGTCAAGATTCATTGGCATGTCAACTTGCACGACCCTGCCCTTCGCGAAACACTTTCGATTGGCGTCCCCGCAATTTTGGTTATGGCGATATCGTTTTGCATTGTGTCTGCCCAAACAACAGTTGCATATCGTATCGCCGACAATGGGCCTTCGATCATCGCGTACGCGCGCTTGTGGTTTACCTTCCCCTACTCTTTTTTGGCCGTTCCGATTACGACCGCAATGTTTACGGAACTTTCAGAAATGCGCGCAGAATCTGATAAAGAAGGCTTCAAACACGGCATCTTGGATGGAACACGCCAGATTTTATTCCTCACCATTCCGTTTGCCTTGTACTTGATGGTGTTTTCAACGCCACTCTCTACCCTCTATCATGCCGGCGCATTTACCGCCGAAAATATTCATTCGGTCGGCTTGTATCTTGCATTCCTGGCTCTTTCGCTTCCGTTTTATAGCGTCAATACGTACCTTCAAAAGATCTACAGCAGCCTGCGCATGATGAAGCAATTTGCGCTATTTAATCTGATTTGTGCGGGTGTCCAGATCTTCTTTACCGTGGTCATGGGCGCAATCGTAATGATCGATACTCCGTATGCATTGGAAATGGTTGCATTGGGAGAAAGCGTTTTCTACGTTTTATTCGATGTCATTTGCTTTGCGTATTTGCGTCGCCGCCTTGGTTCATTCGGCATGTCTTCCATCGTGAAAACATCCATTCAAAGCCTGGCTGTTGGCGCACTTGGTGCGGGCGTAGGACTGTTCCTTGGGCCCGTTTTCATTGGAAATATACTTTCAGGTGTGCTGAGCTCGAGTGGCATTATTTCGGCGCTTCTTCAAATCATTGTGGGCGGTGTATGTGCGCTTGCCATTACCTTTGGCATTGCCAGCAAACTTCATATGCCTGGCGCACAAGCAATTGAGAAAGTTTTTGGGAAACTTCGCGGACGGTTGCATCGCGCATAAACGTAATAAGGCTCTGTCCCCAGGTGAGAACAGAGCCTATTGTTTCTATTGTGCGCGTACGCATAGACTTCGAATTAACTTCGAATTAACTTCGAGTAAATTCCGAATGAACTCGCACAAAGCAATTCAGTTTCCGCGCGGAACTTCCGCTATGCAGAAGTGCTCTACAAAAGCGCTATGCAGAAACAACGGTCTTTGGCGCATACTCCTTGGAAGTTTCGCCGAAAAACTCTTCATACCAGCACAAAAACGAATAGATATTCCAAATGCGCATCATCTTCAAATGACTGCGCCCTTCGGCCGTCTTAAACGATGCACTGCGATGTTCGTTGAGTATCCGCATCAGATAATCAGTGTTAAAGAACTCATGCGCAGCTGGGCTCTGGAACGCTTCGGCAACGCGGTTATAGAACAAATCGGTCTGCAGCCAGAGGGTAAGCGGCGTTATGAACGGCTGCTTCGGCATCTGTGCAACAGCTTGCGGGAACCCAAGTTTTTCGGCAGCCTTACGAAGAGCGTATTTCGAATGGTGATCGGTTACACGACAATCCGTTGGAAGTTGCAGAGCAACATCCAAAACCTTCTTATCTAAGAATGGAACACGAAGCTCGAGCGAATGCGCCATCGACATACGATCCGCCTTAAGACAAATGTCATAGGGCATATAGCTCACCATATCGACGTACTGTGTCTGCGTGATCACATCAAGATTTTGCTCACGCGCCGCTTCAAAGTGCGGACGGCACCATTCCCACGGCTTACAAGGACCGCTGTAGCCTTTGAGAACCTGAGGAACTTCGTCCCACATGAAGTTCATGCATGCACGCTGATATGAGCGCTCAGGACCCCCGGCGCCACGCATGGCGAAATGGCGTCCATGGAATGGAGGCATGGCTTCTGCCGCGGCACCCGCAAGCGCACGCAAGGGCTCCGGAATACGGAAGTACTTGGAGAATTCGTACTGATCGTGATAGATCCAATAGCCACCGAACAGCTCATCGGCACCTTCGCCAGACTGTACAACCTTAACTTTCTTCGCGGCAAGCTGACTTACAAAATACAGAGGGATAGCACTCGGAGCGCCGAGGGGTTCATCCATAAAATATTGCTCTTTTGGAACAATGTCTAAGAACTGCTTCGGGGTAACAAGCACCTCTTCATTTTTTAAATGTGCCCACTTGGAGAATGCACGAGAATCCGCCAGCTCATCAAGCTTGATGCGGAAGCCACTTGCTTCAGCCTCTGCCTGACGCTCGCGAATCGATGACGTGTCGTAGCCTACCGAAAACGTCTGAACCGGTGCATGCTGGCTCATATCGTAGGCAGCAAGACTTGAGTCAATGCCACCCGATAAGAATGATCCGACCTCAACATCGGCAATTTGATGCGCCTGAACTGAGTCATCAAACGTTTTGCAGATCTGTTCGGCCCACTCATCAATCGTTTTCGTTTCATCGATTTTGTATTCGATCTTATAGAAGCAATGCAAATCGGCTTTACCATTCTGGACCACCATATAGTGTCCCGGAATAAGCTTGTGAACATTTTCAAACATGGTTTGAGAATCGTTCATGTACTCAAAGCACAAATATTGAGGAAGCATATCGCGATTTAAGGCCTTGTAAAACTTCGGATGCGCAAGCATGGCCTTGATTTCTGAGGCATACATAAAGCGCTTCCCAACCTTTTGGTAATACAAAGGTTTAATGCCGAAGCAATCGCGCGCAAGCACGAGCTTCTTTTCACGATCATCCCAGAGTGCAATGGCAAACATGCCACGCAAGCGCTCAAATACGCCGTATCCCCATTCTTCGTAGCCATGAAGAATGGTTTCGGTATCTCCATTGGTGTGAAACTGGTGGCCGGCCGCTTGAAGCTCGGCACGGAGATCTTGATAGTTATATATCTCACCGTTAAAGGTAAGGGTGATCGAAGCGTCCTCGTTTTGCATTGGTTGAGGGCTGCCCGCCAAATCGATAATTGAAAGACGGCGGAATCCCATCGCTATGCCATCGGTGACATAATACCCGTCATCATCAGGACCACGATGCTTAATACGATCAGCCATGTCTTTAATGATTGCCCTATTTGTGGCAGCATCATAGTCATTGGTAGTAAATCCTGCGAAACCGCACATAAATGAAATACTCCTTGTTCTGATTGCATAAAAATAGCAAACAGATATTCTACGTGAAATGTACGTGCAAACTCTTTAAAATCATACTCCACACACCTCTTGAACAAGAAGTGAACAAGAATTTTTTCTTTGTATCTGCTCACAAAGGCGTCACATGCATAAACACCAGCCGCACTTTAGCGTACAATTCCTGATGGCGTTTGAAGAAAAACGTTTGCGGAGGGGCTCACGTTGTCACAGTTAATCAAAAACGAATCCGATGTTTCAAAATACCTACAACCAGTGGTGATCGGTGGCGACTTGCTTACCTATACCTATGTGCGTGAATTTCATCGTGCATACGGCATCGAAAAAACCATCGTGCTTGCCACCCTCGACGTAAAGCAGCTTTCTACCAGCAAATTTACCGATTATCGGATCTGCCCCGACATTCATCAACCCGAACCTCTCTACCGCGAGCTCGAAAAGATTGCACACGAAATCGGAGGTACAAAGCAGCTGATTGTGTTGGGCTCCGACGATTGCCATGCGCGCATGCTGTCTGAGGACAAAGAGCGTCTTGAGGCACTCGGATATACGGTGCCCTACATCGACTTTGATTTACTTGATGACATAACGCAGAAGGATCACTTCTATGCGCTGTGCGAGCAGCTGGGTATTCCCTATCCGAAAACGCAATATTTTGATTGTTCCGATGCTCACCTGGAAATTCCTGCAGATAGTTTTACCTATCCCGTGATTGCCAAACCATCTAATTCCGCGACGTTTCAAGATGCCGAAATTCCCCATAAGAAAAAAATCTACGAGATTTCGGGCGCCGATGAGATGAGGACCGTATGGAAGCAAATTCGCGATTCTGACTACAATCACGAGCTCATCATTCAGGACTATATTCCCGGCGATGATGACCAGATTCGCACTCTGACCACCTTTTCGGATGCACAAGGAAATCTGCGCGTGGTGTCTGGTGGCGTTGTTTGTCTGCAGGATCATGACCCAACAGCACTGGGAAACCCGGTGTGTATCTTGGGAGAAAAGCAACCTGAAATCATTGAGGCGGCCAAGAAATTTCTTGCCCATGTGAAATACCGTGGGTTTGCGAACTTTGATGTGAAATATGACGAGCGCGATCATACCTTTAAGTTTTTCGAGGTAAATACACGTTGTGGGCGCAATACGTTTTATATGAGTTTGGGTGGGGTATGCTTCGTAAAACTATTCGTTGACGAATTTATCCTACACAAACAGATTCCGTACACCGAAGCATATGAACCATTTTTGTTCTGCGTTGTGCCATGGAAAGTTCTCGAAAAAAGCATGACCAATAAAGAGCGGCTCGAACAGGCGCGCAAACTTTGGAAAGGTCATGTTCACTACCCCTTAAATTATCCACCAGATAGCTTTGCCCATAACTTCTGGGCCAAGGTGATGTGGGAAAACCAAATTCGCAAGTTCAAAAAGTTTTATTGGGACACCCAGGGCAAGCAGCTGGATGTGTAGACTTCGATAATTGTATTTTGATAGTTATGTTTCGTCCGCTGTAATAACATATACTGCATCAATCTTGCTACGCAGACCGTCGTTTCGGGACCGCTCTGCTCTGTTCTCCTAGTTGTTCTGCTACGCCCTCCTATGTTGTTAAATCGGCAAACGTTGCGTCCGTTGCTTTTTGCAGGTCGAAGGGATTGACAATAATTTGTTCCCCACGTTCGCCCGCGCTCACCGCAATCTCATCGAAAAGCTGTGCCGTTTCGTCGATAAAGGTGGGGAATTTCTTTTTCATTCCCAATGGAGAGCATCCTCCGCGTATATATCCTGTCGTTGGAAAAAGCTTTTTCACGGGGATGAGTTCTACTTTTTTATCCCCCGCCACACGGGCAACCTTCTTGAGGTCGAGCTCGAAGTCCGAAGGAAGGCAACATACCAAATATCCCTTACGTTCTCCATGCAAAACCAGCGTTTTAAATATTTGATCAGGAGATTCTCCAAGTTCTTCTGCAACGTTGAAGCCCGTCGGATGATCGGGGTCAACGGCATATTGCGCCGTTTTGTACGGAATAGAGAGCGTGTCGAGTTCTCTCATCGCATTGGTTTTATGTAACTTTTTACTCATATCATCACGTCTCACGTAATATATGTGAAAATCCCGCCCACAACGAGTTGACGAAAAAGGCAACGACCTTTAAACTTTTTCAAGCACCCACAAATATAGCAATATTTGACAGGTGCGTAGACTGGGCCATCGTACAATGGTAGTACCCTGGTTTTTGGTACCAGTTACGTAGGTTCGAATCCTGCTGGCCCAGCCATTTCCTTTTTTTTGCTGCATGTAATGCTCTTTGTCAGATGATAAGGAGCATTTTTTTGTTGCCAAGAGAACTCAAATTCTCGGGCAAATTACTTCTCCAAATTTCGCACCATGCTTGTCGCTCTATCCATTCTTCTCGCTCTATGATCCTCGCTGCCGGAAAGTCCGAAGGTGTCGCGACCGAGCAAATCTTGTGCGTCATTCATACGCGTTTATGCACGCATAAACCGTATGAGGTCTTCCTTTTGTGCCGCAAAGTCATGCACACCAAGATCGTAGAGTGCTCTCTCCTTCTTTTCGTCCATTGAATATGTTCCTACTTCAATGGGTTTGCTGGCTGCGAAGACAAAAGCTGTTCCCTTGCGCTCGAGCGAAAACACATCCTGCATATTTTGGTTGTACACAACATGCCGACGATCGATATCTTTCACGATATTGGGATACTTGCGACAGGAAAATCTATAAAGTGCCCGCAGACCCTGTGGTTTGCGCACATAATCTCGGTTCTTTGAAAGGATAACAACAAGCTTGGCGCATCCTTGATCTAACGCCCGACGAACAGGAATCGCATCTGATATCCCGCCGTCGTAATACAGGCCATCTTTCAACGCTACCGGATGACTGACCACAGGAATGGCACTCGATGCCATAAGCAGACGATAATCATCCTGCTGCATCGCATCTTTTCCAAAATATTCCGGACGGCCCGTTTGAGCGTTGGTGGCAACAACTTCGTATGAGGCTGGATTACGCATGATCGCAGGATAATCCAGAGGATCTTCTCCATCTGAATTGGTGAGCGTTCCATAAATATATTGCAGGCCAAATAAATTCCCGGTGTGCATCAAGCTTTTTAAGCCAAAATAGTTTGGCGAATGGATATGCTCGGTAAAAAACCGCAGGTTTCTCCCTTTCTGGCCTGCCAAAAACGAGGCCAAATTACCTGCGGCACCCGAGACGCCTATACAGTAGTCAAACGTGATATGGTCGGTCAGGAAGGCATCGAGGATACCAGCGTTATAAGCACATTTCATGCCGCCGCCTTCTACCACCAATCCTATCTTTTTGCCTGACCGCACATCCGCCATGGTACTTTCCTTCAGTGTTGGTTCTCCACGCTCTTCAGTATAAAAAAGGACCCCACAACCTGTGAGGTCCAAATTTCAAACACACGGTAAAAGCCGAAGCTTATTAACGTTCTGTTGAGGCTTATTCAGCCGTCTCATCATAGTTATTGGTAACGTTCGGATCGACTTTAATGCCAACGCCCATGGTAGAGGTAAGGGTGATGTTTTTAACATATTTGCCCTTTGATGACGCAGGCTTCTGACGAAGAATCTCGTCATACACTGCACCATAATTTTGAGCGAGCTTTTCAGGAGTAAAGCTTACCTTGCCCAAAATAACATGGCAGATACCATAACGATCCGCACGATACTCAACACGGCCACCCTTTAATGCCTTAACAGCCTTTGCAACATCGGTGGTAACGGTGCCAAGTTTCGGGTTTGGCATAAGGCCACGAGGACCTAAGATGCGGCCGAGACGACCAACCTTAGGCATCATATCAGGGGATGCAACGGTGGCATCAAAGTCAATAGTGCCATCCTGGATCTGTTTTACGAGATCGTCAGATCCCACGATATCAGCGCCTGCTTCTTTTGCCTTGTCAGCAAGATCGCCTTCTGCAAAAACGGCAACGCGAACCGTCTTGCCACTGCCATTTGGCAGAGAAACCGTTCCGCGAAGTTGCTGATCGGCTTGGCGCGTATCAATGCCCAAGCGGAAGTGTCCTTCGACAGTTTCGTCAAACTTAGCCGAAGAAGTTTCCTTGATAAGTTTCGCAGCCTCAAGTGGGCTGTATGCCTTGGAGAGATCGACTTTCTCTGCCACTGCGCGACGAGCTTTGGTGCTCTTCTTTGCCATAAAAAATCATCCTTTCGTGGTGCTAACGGGCAAAATGCTCTTCCACAAAATCAAATGTACATACCGTTATAAAAATTAACCTGTTCGCCAATGGTATGTGAACTACTCAGCGTCTTCTTGACCACTCAGCATTGCAGCGACCTTTTTCGAAGGAGTGTAGACTTTCTTCTCTTTACGTCCCTCGACAGTCACGCCCATAGAACGGGCAGTACCAGCAATGATATTTTTCGCAGCCTCAAGATCGTTTGCATTGAGATCGGGCATCTTCTCTTTCGCGATATCCTCAAGCTGCTTTTCAGAAAGTTGACCAACCTTCTGAAGCTGAGGAATGCCACTGCCAGACTTAATACCCAAAGCCTGCTTAATAAGAACAGCTGCAGGCGGTGTCTTGGTGACAAACGTGAAGGATTTGTCTTCATAGACGGTGATTTCAACAGGAATAATAGTTCCCTGTTTATCCTTCGTTCTGTCATTGAACTGCTTGCAGAACTGCATGATGTTTACTTGATGTGCACCCAGAGCAGGTCCTACAGGAGGCGCTGGGTTTGCTTGCCCGGCGGGGATTTGTAGCTTAATAAAGCCGGTTTGCTTCTTAGGCATGTTGAAAGCGTCCTTTCAGCGATTATTAATTTTAAAAATGTATATATTGCACATCTCTTATTGCGAGAAGCCCCTGTCCACGCGGGCACAATAAAAAGATGCAACAAACAAATAAACAAGCACACGTATCGTACTACGTGTGCTGAAAATTTCTAGATATGAGAAACTTGATCGAACGAAAGTTCCACCGGAGTTTCACGACCAAAGATCGAAACCATAACACGAACCTTGTTAGATTCAGGTGAAACTTCTGCAACCACCCCATCAAAATTAGCGAGTGGTCCAGAAATAACATGAACTGTTTGCCCCACTTCAAGATCGGTCGAAGTTTTATGAGCAACCTCAGGCTGAGAACGTTTCATGATCTTGTTAAATTCCTGGCGTGTAAGTGCTTGAGGATTACCTTGCCCGCCTACAAAACCAGTAACACCTGGTGTGTTGCGAACCGCAGCCCAACTGCGATCATCAAGCTCCATCTTTACAAGAACGTATCCAGGAAAAATCTTACGTTCTTTTTCTACACGCCTACCGCCATCTTTGATCTCGGTGACGGTTTCAGTTGGAACAGCGATATCAAACACATTGTTTTCAAGCCCAAGTGACTCAATACGACTTTCGAGTGTTTGCTTTACTTTGTTTTCGTATCCCGTATAGGTGTGTAGCACATACCATTTTTTTGCCATGGCTTATGCTCCTATCGAAGAAATTGCGAGCAAAATTGGAGACGCTACTCCATTATCAAGAATAAACACAAACAAGGTAAAGAAAATAAGCGTGCCGACAACAATGCCGCTCCAGCGAAGAATTTCTGAACGAGATGGCCACGTAACTCGTTTCATCTCAGAGCGAACACCCTGGAAAAATGTTGCAAGTCTGCCCGGTTTTTTCTCTTCTTTTTTCTTGGCATGAGAAACAGCGGTTGTCTGAGAAGTCTGAGAAGGTTCACTTTCCTTCTTGCCAGAAAAGAAGTGCGACTTTGACGAAGGTTTCTCTTCCTCTACAGGTTTTTCCTGTTTTGTTTGAGCAGCTTTCTGCGCCTCTATTTTCTTTTCAGCACGACGAGCGGATGCTTTCGCGCGCTGCGTCTTGGATTTCTTTGCCATCGTGTTCCTTAAAGATTCAAAAAAGAATCTGTATTACTCTAAACGTGAAAGAAGCAGCCTAAGCTGCTTTCAAAAAACTGGCAGGCCAGGAGGGACTCGAACCCCCAACAAACGGTTTTGGAGACCGCCGCTCTACCAATTGGAGCTACTGGCCTGTGCATAAATTAAAAACGAAAACTCTAACGAGTTTCACGATGCAACGTATGATGTCCGCACCATTTGCAGTACTTCATCATTTCGATGCGATCGGGGTTATTATGCTTATTCTTCTTGGTCGTGTAATTACGGCGTTTGCATTCCGTGCACGCCAAGGTAACCAACGTACGCATTGCTTTGTTACTCCTTATAAATAATATGCTCGATGCAGTTGATTTAAAACGCACACAAGCTAAGCAAAGGAAGCGGAGCCCTGTAAAAAGAGCTCCGCTCAATTACTTCCAAGATAGAACTACTTTAAGATCTCAGAAACGCGTCCAGATCCAACAGTACGTCCACCTTCACGAACGGCGAAACGCATGCCCTTTTCCATAGCGACAGGGTGAATCATGCTTGCGGTAATCTCAACGTTATCGCCAGGCATAACCATGTCTGTGCCCTCAGGAAGATGCATAACACCAGTAATATCGGTGGTGTTGAAGAAGAACTGAGGACGATATCCATCAAAGAATGGAGTATGACGTCCACCTTCGTCCTTGGTCAAAACATACATCTGACCCTTGAACTCAGAATGAGGAGTAACGGTTCCAGGAGCACAAAGAACCTGGCCACGAACAACATCCTCACGCTTAAGACCGCGAAGAAGAACACCGATGTTGTCGCCGGACTCTGCATAATCAAGAGTCTTACGGAACATCTCAACGCCTGTGCAAACGGTCTTCTGTGTAGGTTTAATTCCTACAACCTCCAGTGGATCGCCGACTTTGAGCTCGCCACGAGTTACACGACCAGTTGCAACGGTGCCACGACCGGTAATGGTCATAACATCCTCAATAGGCATCATGAATGGTTTCTCATTGTCGCGCTTTGGAGTAGGAATCCAGGTATCAACGGCATCCATGAGCTTCCAGATTTGATCCTGAGCTTCTTTGTCGCCTTCCAAAGCCTTCAGAGCAGAACCACGAATGATTGGGGTTTCATCTCCTGGGAAGTCATAGGTGTTCAGGAGCTCACGAATCTCCATCTCGACGAGCTCGAGGAGCTCTTCATCCTCAACCATATCGCACTTGTTCAAGAATACGACGATTGAGCTCACGCCTACCTGACGAGCCAACAGAACATGCTCACGAGTTTGAGCCATAGGGCCATCAGTTGCAGCGACAACCAAGATAGCGCCATCCATCTGTGCAGCACCGGTGATCATGTTCTTGACGTAGTCAGCATGGCCTGGGCAGTCAACATGTGAATAGTGACGTTTGTCGGTCTCATACTCGATGTGAGCAACAGAAATTGTAATGCCACGATCGCGCTCTTCTGGAGCCTTATCGATTTCTGCAAATGGCGTGTAATCTGCATGTGCAGTGCCATGTGAACCGTCATTCTCAGACAGTGTCTTAGAAATAGCAGCCGTCAATGTGGTTTTGCCATGATCGACGTGGCCGATTGTGCCGATGTTTACGTTCGGTTTGTTGCGAACGTACTTTTCCTTCTCAGCCATTAAATCCTCCTTTTTTTGACACGTCTGAAGACGTGTACTGTCTAATGTTGTATATAGCTTACAAATTTGGTAACTACTCAAGCACCAAAAGAATAATCATGGTAGCGGTGACTGGATTCGAACCAGTGACGCCACGGGTATGAGCCGTGTGCTCTAACCACCTGAGCTACACCGCCATAATCATGGAGCCCGCGACCGGATTTGAACCGGTGACCTCTTCGTTACCAACGAAGTGCTCTACCGACTGAGCTACACGGGCAATGGTGGGAGTGCTAGGTTTCGAACCTAGGTAGGCAGAGCCAACGGATTTACAGTCCGTCCCCATTAACCACTCGGGCACACTCCCAAATTGCTTAACTCTGTGCACTTTTCAAGCTACCTGCCCGCACTTGGGACAGAAGTCTGATGCACGAGCGCATGAAATAATACGCTAGCAAAATTCTTGTGTCAATATTTTACCCGCCCCCGGGCGTATCTTCACTAATCTAACGCAATATCTGCAATTCCTTGCTTCTTTTACGCTTCAATAAAAGAGAAAAACGACTTGGTAAAAGGCGGACTAGCGCAAGCCACTATGTAGCCAAAAGTTATTCTAATCCTTTTCTTCATCCATGTAATGATCAAATTCTGCAAGAACATCTTTTTCTGGTTCCGGTGTGTGCTTCGAAACGATATAAATGACAAAAAGCGACAGAAGGAATGCGGGGAGTAACTCATATACATCAAAAACTCCGCCGAGAGGCCGGACTAATGTGTGCCATAGTAAAACGCCCAAGCAGCCAGAAATCATGCCCGCCAGAGCACCTTGTTTCGTTGTACGGCGCCAATAGAGCGCACACAGCATTAAGGGTCCGAACGATGCACCAAATCCCGCCCATGCATAGGACACGATTTGAAAAATCGAGGAGTTTTGATCAAGGGCAATAAAGACACCGAACATAAACACGGCAAGCAGCGTAAACCGCGACACAATGAGAACTTGATTATCTGTCGCATCCTTCTTGAATACTCCACGATAGATGTTTTCTGCAACCGAAGAACCTGCAATCAGCAAATACGACGAAGATGAACTCATGGATGCGGCAAATATTCCAGAAACAACAACACCGCAGATAAATGCCGGGAAGATCATGCGCGAAAGAACGATGAAGACATTTTCTGCAGCCGCTTCAGTAAGAAACTCCCCTGGGATTAATGCACGACCAGCAAATCCGATAAGAATTGCAGCAGTTAAAGAAAACGCACACCAGAAAACCGCGATGATGCGAGATTTTTTCACTTCTCCCGCGCTCCTGATGCCCATAAAGCGCACCAGCACCTGGGGCATGCCAAAATAGCCCAGTCCCCAGGCAACCGTTGTAATGATGGTGATAAAACCAAAATCTGTGGGTTCACCAAATTGCGGCATACCGTCTATCAAAATTTGGTTGTTCGACGCATCAACAAGGGGAACCGCAGTTTGTGTGAGTGATAAATATCCTGGGATGCTTTGAAGGAAAGCTGCGGTGTTTTCGACTCCCCCTGCCCAGGTGATCGATCCGACCAAAACGACCAGCAGAGCGAAAAACATCAGCATGCCTTGAACAAAGTCGGTTGCGACGACAGATAAATATCCGCCAACCATGGTGTATAAGAACACCACGATGGCACCTAAGATCATCATGGTTTGATAATCGAACCCAAACAGCGTGGCAAAAAGTCTGCCACATGTCACAAAGCAACTTCCCACATAAATGCAGAAGAAGAACATGATGATAACCGCAGCACAAGTGGAAAGGACGTTTTTCTTATCGTGGAAGCGATTCGAGAAAAATCCCGGAAGCGTTATTGAATCATTTGCAACTTTTGAATAAATCCGCAGACGTTTGGCTACCAATTTCCAATTGAGATAGGTTCCGAGGACAATTCCAATTCCCGTCCATACTGCCTCTGATGCACCGGTAAAATATGCGATGCCTGGAAGTCCCATCAAAAGCCAACCCGACATATCAGATGCTTCAGCAGAAAGCGCGGTAAGCCACGGACCAACTTTTCGTCCGCCAAGATAGTATTCGGAAGTAGAAGAATTTGAACGCCTTACATATACAAAGCCGATGGTAAGGACCACGACAAAGTAAATGAGCATTGCGAGGAGTATCCAAAAATCATCACTCATGTTGCTTTCTCCTTACTCCAAATGTCATCTTTTTTCTACACACTTTGTAAACACGAACGTCACTCGCATTATGCAAATCCGCAGCACCAAAGACTCGAGCTGAAAAAATTTTCACTCAATTTTATATAGTGCGTAGATATTGAAGTAACAATTTAAACACAAAAATGAGGCCGCTATTGTTTCCAGTTAATGTGTATTTTTTTTCAGCGATAAAGAAACACAATTTTTTCTATGAACTTCGTTCTGCGAATAAAGGAGCCTCATTATCAGATAGAATCAAAAAGTCGTAAATCAATTATTTCTTCATTTGAATTACTATACGTTATTTGATTCCTAACTTCAACAATACAGCAAAGAATCCCTCTCACACTCAGCTGT
>CAIFEG010000007.1 GCA_903789415.1 uncultured Eggerthellaceae bacterium
CTTCATACCTTTGAAGTGCAGCTGCTTTTACGTTTCCAAGGAGTCATACCGTGTCGCTTTCAATAGGTATTGTTGGCCTGCCAAATGTAGGAAAATCCACGTTGTTCACCGCTCTGACCAAAAAGGGTGGTCTGGCGGCAAACTATCCATTTGCAACGATTGATCCAAATGTAGGAATTGTTCCCGTGCCGGATCATCGTCTCGATCGTCTTGCAGAAATTGATCACCCCAAACGCATTGTGCCGGCAACGGTGGAATTTGTTGACATTGCAGGTTTGGTTTCTGGTGCATCAAAAGGCGAAGGCCTGGGGAATCAGTTTTTAGCAAATATTCGTGAAACCGATGCGATTTGCGAGGTTGTTCGCTATTTCTCGGATCCCGATGTGGTTCATGTGGCGGGTAAAGTAGATCCGGTAAGCGACGTTGACACCATTAAAACCGAGCTCATCTTGGCTGATATGGGAACGCTTGAAAAGGCCATGGGGCGTCTTGAGAGAGAAGCGCATCGTGGAGACAAAGAGAGCAAGCTTCGTCTTGAAACGGCAAAAAAGGTATACGCCGGTTTAAACGACGGACATCGCGCACTCACGCTTGGCCTGAACGACGACGAAAAAGATGCCATCAAAGAGCTTTGCCTTATGACCATGAAGCCCATCATGTATGTGGCAAACGTTGACGAAGATGCGATCACTAAGAAGCTCGATCCTATCGATGGGGTGCAGCCGATTCCTATTTGTGCGGAAGTTGAAGCAGAACTATCTGAGCTTTCTGCCGAGGATGCCAAGGAATATCTTGAGACGTTGGGCCTCGAAGAAAGCGGTCTGGCTCGTCTGATTCGTGCGGCCTATCATCTGTTGGGTCTGCAAAGCTTCTTTACCTCAGGTGAAAAAGAATCGCGTGCCTGGACAATTCCTATTGGATGCAAGGCGCCTCAGGCTGCAGGTACGATTCACTCAGATTTTGAGCGCGGCTTCATCAAAGCGGAAACCTGCAGTTTTGAAGACTACGACAAGCTTGGGGGAGAAGAAGGCTGCCGTGCCGCCGGCAAGCTTCGCCAAGAAGGCAAAGATTACGTGGTTCAAGATGGCGACATCATGAACTTCAAATTCAATGTGTAGTGGCCATGCGCGTTCAAGCATTTTGTGACGGCGGATGCCGCAATAATCAGTCTGACAAGAACATCGGTGGCTGGGGCGTCTATCTTGTGTGGGGATCACACGATAAGAAGCTCTATGGCGCCGCGGTGAATACAACCAACAACAAAATGGAACTTCAAGCAGCCATTGAAGCGCTTCGTGCCATCAAAAACAAAAACGTTGGTGTTGATCTGTCCATGGATAGTGCCTATGTATATAACGGCATTACCAAATGGATCTTCGGTTGGCAGAAAAACGGATGGAAAAATTCGAAAAAGCAACCGGTTGCTAACAAAGATTTGTGGCTTGAGTTAATTGCGGAAAAGAAGCGCTTTTCTGATTTAGCCTTTTATAAAGTAGAAGGTCACGCGGATAATGAGGGAAACAACATGGCTGATGCCTTGGTAAATCAAGCCATGGACGAATTATCCGCTTCGATGGCGAAATAGTGAAATGAGCATGACGAAACGAACCATTTCGTTTGTTTTGATATAGAAATGATGCCGAGAGCTTCAACGTTTTTTAAAGACGTTAGTGTTTTGAAAGTTTTAACGTTCCAAAGAAGTCTGGCATAAAAGAGGGATGTGCGGGTGGCAAGCCTTTTTCACAAAAAGCATGACAATACGCCTCGTGAGGTGAATCTTACTCAGGAGAAGTTTGCACGCGAGAAAAAGCAAGCCGAAGCTCAGGCTCGACATAACGAGCACGCGCATCAATTTTCTCGAAAGAACCAAACTAAGAAGAATAAACCAGTCCATGAGCCCGGGCCACTTCGCAGGCGCATCAATGCATGGTTTGAGCGCCTGTTAGGTGCCGCGCAGCATGGTTCCTTTTCAAAAGCGGAAGCTGAATATGCGGCGGGCCAAACGAAGCAGGACTACTTCTGGAACACCGCGGGGCAAACGGTGTGGGGAGCCGTATTTCCGCTCTTCACGATCATCGTTACCCAACTTGCTGGCGTAGAGCAGGCAGGTATTTTTTCTTTGGCAATGGTTGTGGGCATGTTGCTCATGATTTTGGGCAACTATGGCGTGCGTACCTTCCAAGTTTCAGACATTCATGAGAATTTTTCTTTTACCGAATACCAGGTCAACCGTTGGCTCACGTGCTTCTTGATGCTTCTGGCGGGTTATTTCTTCATCCGCGTCCGTGGCTTTGATACCTCTATCGCCCAGATCTTTATGGCGGTGTTCATCTATAAAATGATGGATGCCTTGGCTGATGTGTATGAAGGCCGCTTGCAGCAAAAAGACAAGTTGTATCTAGCAGGCATATCGATTGGTATTCGCTCCCTTGCGGTTCTTGTCGTGTTTACCGTGATCTTATTTATCACGCGCAACGTATTTGCAGCATCAGTTGCCATGGACATCGCAGCGATCGCATCGTTTGTCATCGTGACGTTTCCTCTTTCGCTTTTGGAAACGCCGCGTTCGGCACGTTTGAGCATTAAACGCGTGGCAGGGTTGTTTAAGCAATGCTTCCCGGTGTTTGTCGCCTTATTCTTGTACAACTTGATCGATAACATGCCAAAGTTTGTCATGGACGGCACCTTGCCCTATGACAACCAGTTGTATTTCAACGCGCTCTATTTCCCTGCGCAGATGGTTTTGCTGATCGTCGGCTTTGTCTATCGCCCGATGCTGGTAACCATTTCAAATGCATGGGCAGATCGCTCGAAGCGCCGCAGGTTCGACTTGTTTGTGCTTGCAATGATCGCGCTTTCCGCGGTACTTGCGATTGTGGGCATTCTTTTGATGGGGTGGATCGGTATTCCTATCATGTCGTTCCTCTACGGTATCGACTTCGAACAATTCCGTACCCTAAGCTACATCATGATCGCCGCAGGTGGCGTAACCGGCGCCATTGACTTTTTGTATTCGATCATTACGGTCATGCGCCATCAACGCGATGTCACGAAAATCTATTTGATTACGATGGTCTTTGCCATTGTGGTGCCGATCATGCTCATCCACATCGCCGAACTGCGTGGTGCTGTTGTTGGATACTTTATTGTCATGTGCATTCTGCTTGCGCTTTTGGCTTTGGAATACGTTCGTGTGCGCTATACCTATGAGCTTCACCCAGAGCTCGACCCGAATTCCACGGAGGGCAAAGCGGCACGTGCAGAAATGCATGCAGAGCAGCAGCACGATCGTGAGGTCCGTCGTGAAGAGAAAAAGACGGAGCATGCGGCGGCAGATAAGATAGCTTCGCAGCGCCATAGCAAGGTTGTTCGCGGGCAGCTCCAGCGTAAAATGCACCAGCAAAATGGTGCTTCTTCCGATGCCCATTCGCATACAAAATCGCATACAAAACGTCATTAGCACGCGCCATTAAACCCATAGGAAAACGCTGCCAAAAACTATGAGAAAAAAGATGATTTTGTATCTGCGCTTCATATCCGCTTGATAACAAGCTCGCAGGTTTTCGATGAAAATACTTGAAAACTCGACGGGTGTCTCTAATGTTGCATATGCAATTAATCCGTAATTGCTGTTTGCACTTTCGAATTCAGGGGCTTTCAGTTGGAACGCAATTTAAATGAACATATGACGCATAGCACACAGAATCCGAACATGGCGCGTAGGGTCAATGTACCTGAAGTTTCTGCGCCTTCGGAGTCTTTTGTAAATGCATCATCAGCTGAAGTATCACATTCTTCCGGGGTATCTGTTCAAGAGCCGTGGGAGGCCAATCGGCCAAAGCCAACGAATCCGACGCGTCCGTTCGAATCGTTTAGCCGGAGCTCATCCTATCCTGGAGTTTCATCAACTGCGCGCACATCGCGCCATTATTATCAGCCAACCGATAGCGGAAAGACGTCACGTCAAGAAACGTCGTCCGATGGTGACGTTGCAGCGCCCAGTCAAGGGATAACACCTGACCAAGGAGCGGCGTTTAATGGAGGCGCTGCGACATCCGATCAAGGCGTAGCAGCATCGGGGCAAATGCGGAACGCACAGCAGGCATATCATGCGCGCGGCGAAGCGCAAACGCGACAATTTGATCAGCCACGGTATGCGGGCCGGCATGCTTCGAGGGCGCAAACGCAACGCTCAAATGATCAAGCGAATAATGCCGCATATGGTGGTGGTTACCCACAAACAAACGCACCGGCGAACGGGCAAATTAACGGTGCACAATATTCACCTGCTACGGTCATGCAGGGAGACAATGCGCAAAATGGATATCTGAATCCTGCATATGATGCGTTTGATGATCTTCACCATGACAGAGTGGTAGTTGTAGAGGAACACAAGAAAAAAGAATCCGAGAAGGGCGTTTTTACTGATCTGTCTATGCCGCAGGTCATTGCAGGTGCGCTTGCCGCGGTCACATCGCTTTTGCTTTCAAACGTCATCGGTCTTGCGGGATCTGTTATCGGTGTTGCTGTTGCATCCATCGTTTCAACGGTTTCATCGCAGGCATATAAGCATTTCTTGGCAAAGTCTGCCGAAAATATTAAGTCCCACGTCCATAACGAGGATGACTCAAATAAAGAGTGGGAAGAGAATATCGAAAATGGCACCGCTGCACGGCCTATCCCTGGTGCGGCAGCTACGAACACCGAATCTCGAGTTGCGACCCGTCAAATGCAGGCGACGCGCGCTACAGCGACGCCGCATTTGGGTGATAAGGGCGCGATGACGCAAGCGGGCATTGATAAACGTGCTTCACGCATCAAGAAAACAAAGGTTCAGCGTGGAGTGATTATCATTTCTATCATTTCCGCACTGCTCGCGGTTGTGGTCTATGCGGTATTTATCAATGTGGCAACGCAGGGTCAGGGCGTCGGAACAAAAACACCTTCCATTATTTCTACCGATACATCGAATAGTCAGTTATCGTCGAACAGATCAAATCAAAGCGAACCGACAACCCAGCGGCCAGAATCAGAAAATAATGCTGCTGAAAATAATGCTAATACCCAAAATCAAAATGCGAATAATGAGCAGAATGCACAGAACAATGCGTCAACAAACAACTCGGAGAATAACGAGAGCAGCACAAGTTCTTCTCAAAACCAAAGCGGAACAGGTGAGAGTACTACCACTAATAGCGGAAGCTCGTCTACGGGGTCAGGAACCTCGGGATCGCAGAGCCAATCAAGCTCGCAGAACTCAAATTCCTCCTCGAATAGCTCAAGCGGATCCGGAACGGGAACTTCTGGCAACTCGGGATCCACGTCAAACAACTCGTCGAGCTCGAATGGATCGGGGTCGAATAGTTCTTCATCGTCAAATAATTCAACGAGCAACGGAACATCGAACGGATCCAATTCATCGAATGGGTCTTCTTCAGCCACACAAACGCAGTAGTTTTGCTTAGTGAATTGCCCAGAGGGTTTTCCTCGTGCAAAACGTGTTAATCGTACTGAGCGCAAAAGAGGCAAGATGAAAGTTCATCAAGCCTCTTTTTGATGTTCAGAGAAGACAGGTACAGAGAAGACAGGTACAGAGAAGACAGGTGCGGGAAGAAAATTACCGCTGAACGAGCTGCTTGATCATGCTTCCGTGTTTTTTCTCGAAGCCAAGACGTCTAAACGTTTCGCGCATCCCACAGGCGCAATTAACCTGTACTTCGGCGCACCCCAAACCTGCTGCTTCACTGCATGCGCGATCAACAAGTGCAATAAAGAGCCGTTTCCCCAGCGTAGGTGCCTGATTTTGATCTTCCCCAGGGAAATCCTCGAACAGGGGGTCTTCATCGTCAAACACTTGAACCTCGCGTAACAATGCCGTTTGATGTGCGGGTTTTTCATTCGAACTATCGGACTGAGAAGCGTCTGTTTCAGCGGCGTTTCTTTGAGCTTTGCAAGAGGCAAGCATAGGTGTCGTAAGAGAAGAATCGGCCATGGGTACCGAAAGCCGCGCAAACCCCACAAGCTTATTATCAGGCGTGGTCCACTGGATAAAACGCTCCTCGGATGTTGTTTGCTGCGGAGTTCTCGTTTGATATGAAATCACATCAAGGTGAAGATTATCTTCGGAGACCTCAGACAAGCGTATTGAACGCTCACGCATTTCGTCAGAATGCTCATGGTTTTCTTTGATTACCTGCTGAACGTTTTGGCGCAGATTGATTTTTTTATTGCCCACTTCGATGTCGGTAGAGGGAATATCGCGAATCATCCGCGAAACACGGATATAGGGTGGCGTAATCATCAGGTCGTATTTCAGCACGTCAATTAGCTGATCATGGGTATAGGGGCGCCACGCATCCCGCTCCCACAAGCGATAGAGCCCCGTACCGCGAACAAGTGCGCACGGGTAAAGTTTTATTTCATCCGGTTTGAATTGCGGATCTTCAACCAGACGTTTGTAGCCCGCCTTATCAATTTCTGGTGTTGATTGGTACAAGTTTGCCATAAAGTGTGCGTGAAGCTTCAATCCATAGCTTCTGACAAGCGAGAAGGCTTCAGAGATGGCATCAACGCTTGCATGCCGGGAATTGACCGACAAAACATGCGGATCCAGGCTCTGAACACCAAGTTGCACACGTGTGACGCCGAGTGAGCGCATGAATGCAAGATTTTCGTCGCTCACACGCTCGGGGCGTGTTTCAACCGAAAGCCCCACGCATTGGTGCTTGGATGTTTCGTTGGAATCTTGCTCGGAAAATAATTCCTCGGGCGAGCATGTTTGCCACGCGGAAACTTCTGCCCATCCTCCTGTTTTGTAGAGTGCTTCAACGGCTTGGTTGAAATCCACCGTGGCATTGTCTACGCGCGCCTGTTCAAATGCACAGCGGCGTGCAATCTCTGTACGATCTTCCGTGATCCCTGCCTGGTGATACGCTTCAATACGCGCCTCGCGATGTGCCGCGCGATCTTCGGCAACATCGTTTAAGGCACGAAACATTTCTTTGCAAAACCACGCACGATACGCAGCAGGGTAGTCATCCCATGTGCCCCCGAGCACGATCAGTTCTACCTTATTGGTTCGGTGTCCCATTGACTCCAGTACCGAAAGACGCGATGTTACCTGCAAATATGGGTCGAACATGTTGAGCTCGGCCCGCTGACATGCAGGTTCATCGTGTAAATAGCTTTTTGGCATGCGAACATCGCGCGGGCAAAACAAACATCCGCCACCGCACATCCAGGGTTTGGTGAGCACCGTTACCGTCGCCACTCCGTTTGACGTGCGCGAGGGCTTCATTCGCAAGGTCAAAATAAGTTGATGTTCCAGATCGCGATCGATATTCCACGAGTTCCAAAGTTCCTGATTGGTGCCGCGCACGTATGCGTAGTAGGGAAGAAGCATTTTCTTCGCGCGTGCATGCACCGACTTTGGAAGCGTGCGGTTGTACGCGCGAATCGTATGGTCAAGTGTGTTTGCATCAAGCGGGCCATTGTTGCGCACGCGTTCGATGATGTGCTCAAGGATTTCCTGGGTATAGGCATCATCGGCTTGCGGATGATACATCTTCTCTGCAACGGTGTGTTTTTGGGGTTC
This sequence comes from uncultured Eggerthellaceae bacterium, assembly GCA_903789415.1. GTDB lineage: Bacteria > Actinomycetota > Coriobacteriia > Coriobacteriales > Eggerthellaceae > CAIFEG01. The sequence goes on from CAIFEG010000007.1 coordinate 7,595, forward strand.
GATGTCGTTCATGTCGGTTTTCATATTTTCCAATTTTATACGATAATCAAAATCTATGAGTGTCTCTCAACATACCGCACGTATCTTAATCGAGCTCAACCGCGATTTTTATCGTCGTGTGGCCCGTTCATTCTCTCAGACGCGCCATAGTGTTTGGCCAGGGCAGGCACATTGTGCACAGATTATCTATACCAATTCAGAGAACCGCGATCGCTCGGATTGCACTCCCGTGCGCGTTTTGGACGTGGCAAGCGGAAATGCGCGTTTTGAGCAGCTTTTGGGCCAAGGCGCCCCACATATGCAATTCGAATGTGTTGCCGCAGATGTATCTTCGGGGATGTCTGACGCGCATCTCGATATTCCGTCAAACGTACAGGTAACATTCGAACAAGTCGATTTTATGGCTCCGTTTCTTGACGAACATGGGGGTGGGGATAGCGAGATTGCCCGTTTCAGCAACTCCTGCCAAGAAACGGCACCTTTTGATGCATGTGTATGCTTCGGGTTTTTCCATCACATACCCATCCAGTCATGGCGCAAGCAGCTTCTTGCGTGTATGTGCGAGGCGGTGTCGAAGAAAGCAGAGCAAACACGCAACGCATCTCAAACAGGTACACCAAATTCCGTAACCGCTCATTCAGCGGGGGTAGTTGCAATATCGCTCTGGCGATTTCTAGATGATCCAAAAATGGCCGCACGTGCACAAAAGGCAACGGAACGCGCATTCGATCTGCATGTAGGTGGGCTTTCCCCAGAAAATCTTGGTCCAAACGATCGCTTTTTAAGCTGGCAAGGGAAAGATGTTTTTCGCTATTGCCACAGCTTTACCGATGAGGAAGTTTCCGATCTTGCGAGTGTCTGTCCGGCTAACATGAAGGCCGAGCGATTCTTCAGTGATGGGAAAAGTGGCAAGCTCAACGAATATCTCGTTTTTGTTCCGCGAGATTAGTTCGAAAAGGGCACAGGCTCGAAAGGACACAAAGATTTCCGCGGCTTCTCATCCCGCCCGTCGTCAATCTTTAGCACTTTTCAAATGAAATCGCTCAAGCTGCCCATGACGTGGTAATGTTCAAAGTGTCATGTACCAAAAGCGTACGATATATTCGACTACGAAAAGGTGGCGTCATGAAAGAACTTCCTTTGAAGTATGGTTGCAATCCCAACCAAAAACCTGCGCGGCTTTATATGCCCGATGGGTCTGATCTTCCTCTGCAGGTGCTCAATGGCAATCCCGGCTATATCAACTGCCTCGATGCGCTCAATAGTTGGCAGCTGGTGCGTGCACTTCGCCGCGCGACCAACACCCCGGCGGCTGCGTCCTTCAAGCATGTTTCACCTGCCGGTGCAGCAATTGGTGAGCCTCTTTCTGATGTCGAAAAGCAAATGTATTTCCAGCAGGATGCCGACCTTTCGCCTTTGGCAACGGCATATGTGCGTGCGCGCGGAGCCGACCGCCTATGCTCATATGGCGATTGGGCGGCGCTTTCAGATGTTTGCGATGAATCAACGGCGCGCGTGCTGAAACATGAGGTGTCCGATGGCGTCATTGCGCCGGGATATACCGACGAAGCGCTGGCGATTTTGAAAACGAAGCGTCACGGTGGCTATACCATTTTGCAGATGGATCCAAACTACGAGCCTTCTCTTGTTGAGCGTCGTACCATCTTTGGCGTGGGATTTGAGCAGCGCTATAACGATTCGGTGATCGACGAATCGTTTCTCCAAAAGATTGTGACCAAGAATACGGATCTTCCCGATACGGCAAAACGCGATATGCTCATTGCGCAGATTACGTTGAAATACACACAATCAAACTCGGTGTGCTATGTGAAAAATGGGCAGACGATCGGCGTGGGCGCAGGGCAACAGTCACGCATCCACTGCACGCGCCTTGCGGGCGATAAGGCAGATATTTGGTGGCTTCGCCACAATCCGAAAGTGTTGAATTTGCCGTTCTTGGATGAAATCAACAAAACGGGTCGCGATAATGCGATCGATGTTTATATCAGCCCTGAACACGATGATGTACTTGCCGATGGTCAGTGGCAGCAGCTGTTCACCGAGCGCCCCGAGGTTTTAACCGAAGAAGAGAAGAAAGACTGGATCGCAAAACAAACTGACCTGGTTTTAGGTTCTGATGCATTCTTCCCGTTTGGCGACAACATCGAGCGTGCGTACAAATCGGGCGTGAAATACGTGGTGCAACCAGGTGGATCAATCCGCGACGACAACGTGATTGAAGCAGCAAACGACCATGATATGGTGATGTGCTTTACGGGTTTGCGCCTGTTCCATCACTGAGGGAAAAGTCGCGGGAAAGCTTTTAAAGTGTTTGGACTCTCAGTGTTTACCCGCAAGAGTTTAGCTTTAAGTGTTCACCTGTAAGCGCCCGCCTGTAAGCGTTCACCCATAAGCTTTCGTCCTAAACGCTTTTGCCCCGCAATTTATGAATGATTTGATGGCGTGTATGGCCCTTTGAGCATGCGCGCCATCTGCGTTTTTACATCATGCATCAGATTGAAGCTTGCACGACGCAAGGAAACATTTTGCGTTTGTGCATACATGGGCGCGCCAACGACTACAGTAAAGCTCGGCTTATGGCGAAGGCGCTGAATCCCGCGCGAAGGCTTTTGCCGCAGGACAATGGGAACCACGGGAACGTGATAGTACGTCGATGCTAAAAATGCACCGCGGTGGAATTTCCCTAGCCCCTTGCGGTAGGGCACAAGCATTCCTTCTGGGTAGATACACACGCTTTGACCCTTCGCGAATGCGTCCCTCATTTTTTCGGAAAGTTTTTTCAGGCCACTGAGCTTTTCGCCAAGCGTCCAAGTTTCGGCCATACGCAGAATTACGCCGGCCACGGGAATCTTAAAGTTCTGATTCATGGATACATAATGGGGAATCTTCGGCCATACGCCCATCCCCACGAGCGATTCGTCGAGGTATTGCACATGGTTCGGCGTAAAAATAAGCGGGCCTTTGTATCTGCGAACATTGAAGTTCGCTGCCCGCTCGTAGCTGGTATCGATATCGAATCCAAACCAAATCTTGCATACGATCCAGAGCAGCGGTGCAGCAATGAAACATACAAACACGCGCGAAAGCGCATGTCGAACCACATGATGATGTCTCGGTGCAACCGCAGTGCTTTCAGGTTCGCTTTCGACAGGCCATACCGTTTCGCCGGGCATTTCGGGCATGGTCTGCTCATTGGGAAGCGCATCCTCATTCGGCAGCACTGCCTCACCCTGAGCAACCTCATTGTATTGGGTATATTGTTGGCTAGTGGCGCGCATAAGCCTCCAAGTCATCAGCTATCGCCACGTCCATAAATTCTGAGAATTCTTCAATGCAATGGGAAAGCCGGTATTTTGTAGCAGATTCTGCATATACTTTACTCACTTCTGCGCGTTTTTCAGGATGATCCATCCAAAAATCAATGCGGGACGCGAGTGCGCGCGCGTCGGATGCAGGGAACAGATTCTCGTCGTATGCGGCAAATTGATTTGCTGCCGACAACGGTGAGTCGGAAATAACGGGCACCAAACCGCAGGCAAACGCTTCGATGCATGAAATAGATTCCGAATCGACAATAGAGGCGTGCACGTATAAATCACACGCGCGGATCAGATCAACCAGCTCATTGGTCGGATGATACGCAATCTCGGGCATATGCGGAAGTTTAAGTTTCCTGCTGAGCCGCTCAAGTGAATGGAGGAGCGGGCCATTTCCCGCAATGTGCAAACAGATCTTTTCTGGGTGCTTCGTATACGGAATTGCCCGCAAGATCGTCTTTTGATCCTTCTCGGTAGCAAGGCGCCCGATCGTCAAGATGTGAAAAAGTCCATCGTTGAATGGATGTGCAGAAGGCCCCGGACAAAACTCGTCGGTCACGCCGTTAGAAATCACATGGGTTTGACACGTATAGCCCATGCGCTTAATTTGATGCGCAATAAAGCGAGACGGGCAGTGCACATGGCGAATGTGTGAGTAAAAACTATCGTTGAACCTGCGGTAAATGAGCCGTGCTGCTTCGGCATTTTCCGCAAGACCAGCATTGAAGGTAATATTTTCCGGCTGTACGTGAAAGCCCGCCGAGACGGGAATCTGATGCGCACGTGCATAGGTGAGTGCATGTCGCTCCAGAGAAAACGGCATGAACAGATGAACCAGATCAACGCCGTCAAAGGCGCGCTCGAAGACATCTTCTTCAGGTTTTCCAAAAATGAAATTTTGCTTGTCGGCAAAAAAGGTAACTACCGGAATGTGACGCATTGGGACGGGGTAGTCATGCAGACCGTCGGCGCCATGCGCTACGATGCGAACTTCGTAGCCAGATTTGCGAAGCTCAGCAGCATAGCGAAGAGCGCTCATGGTTGTACCATTTTTCTTTTCAGAAATATCGTCTACAACAAATGCAATAGTTTTTGGATGTATATGCGTCATAACGTTGCAAAATTATACACGTGCGAGGTCGCGTGCGTGCCATTTGCCACGGATTTTCTAATCCAGAGACCTAAGTTTCTAACCCGGTACCCGAGTTCCTAATCCAGATGCCCAAGAAAATCTTTGGTGCGCTGCGATTTTGGATGATCAAAAACCTCCGAAGGAGTTCCTTCTTCGACGACGAGGCCATTTTCCATGAATACCACGTGATTGGAAACGTCGCGTGCAAATTGCATTTCGTGGGTAACCACAATCATGGTCATGCCTGTGTCGGCGAGCTTGCGCAGAACATCTAACACATCACGCACGAGTTCGGGGTCGAGGGCACTGGTCGGTTCATCGAAAAGCATGACATGCGGGTGCATCGCAAGTGCGCGTGCAATGGCCACGCGTTGCTGCTGTCCGCCGGAAAGCTGTGCGGGAGTGTAATCGGCACGATTTGCCAGTCCTACCTTTTCAAGCTGCTCCATGGCAACTTGTTCGGCTTCTTCTTTTGAACGTTTGAGCACCTTTACCTGGGCCAACATGACGTTCTTTTTCGCCGTGAGGTGGGGGAACAAATTGAAGTTCTGAAACACCATGCCCACATGTTCACGGAGCTTGTTCACGTTGATGCCCGGCTCGGTAATGTCTTTGCCTTCGACCAAGATGTGGCCGCCGCTTGGCTCTTCTAGCAAGTTGATGCAGCGAAGCATCGTCGATTTGCCGGACCCGGATGGCCCGAGCACCACTGTTACGTGACCTTTCTTTACCTCAATGTTGACATCCCGAAGAACTTCCAGGTCACCGAAGGATTTCTTCAGATGCTGAATGCTTACGATCGAATCACTGGGGTGCGCTGCAGGACCTGCGTCGTACTGCGAATGTTTGTGCCTAATCATGCAGGCCCTCCTCTCTTTCTACGGCTATTTCGGTGTCTTTGCCTGCTTGGCTTTTCGCATCTTGTGCGAGCTCATCTTTTGAACCAAGCGGAAGACGTGGTTCATCATTTTTCTTTGTAGCGTTCTTCTTGCCAAACAGGTGATGCTTTTTCTTTGGCGTCGGTGCTACATTTCCGTCCGCAATAGCCAGGCGCTTCTCAAATTTTGTCGCCACATGGGTAAGAGGCAACGTAACGATCAGGTAGAAGACGGCAGCTACCATGTACGGCGTCATATTGCCGGTAACCGCAACGATGCCACGCGAGTACAGCATCAGCTCCATAACGCCGACTGCAGCCAACAGTGAGGTGTCTTTGTACAGCAAGATAAATTCGTTTGTCATCGTTGGGACGATACGGCGAACGGTCTCAGGAATAATAACCGAGAACGTCGTTTGAAAATGGTTCATGCCAAGCGACCGCGCCGCTTCCTCTTGTCCGCGCGGAATTGACTGAATACCTGCGCGAATGATCTCGGTCATATATGCACCAGAGTTGAAGGCAAGTACGAGTACTGCCAACACATATTGGTTCATGTTGACGCCCATCAGTGGCAAACCGAAAAACGCAATATAGATCTGCAAAAACAGTGGGGTACCACGAACGAGGCCCGTGTAGATGGATGCAAGCCCGTTAAACAGGCGCCGCTTAGAAACTTTCATTAGCGATCCCAAAAGGCCGAGCGGGACAGCCAGAGGGAACCCGATTAACACGAGTGCCATTGAAAGCAGCCAGCCGTATGCCACGGTAGGAATGGATGTCACCACTAATTGCGGGTTTAAGAACAGGCGTAATACCGTGTTGGAATTCCACGCCTGTACCCAGGATTGTTCACCCAGCCAGTTTGAAATGCGCTCTTCGGTGCTTGCGCGAGTGATGGTGATGCCAGGGGATTGGGCCAGCTCATGTGTTTGACCATCAGCGGTGGTATAAGATCCCGTGATATAGACGTCTCCGTCTACGTTGGGAAGGGACGTCCGATATAGCTCGATTCTCAGGCGCTGACCTTGCGTAAGAGGTTGGTCGAACGTAACCGTCGCCGTGCTATTGTGCTGGTCAATGTTGGTGGTATTGCCCACGTCTAAACGTCTTGTTCCGTCGAGGACGGTCGGACGCATGGTGGAATCGTTTGTAAATTGCGAACCTTCAGGCATTTGCAGAGTGACCTGCGTTACCTGTTCTCCTTCGTCAACCACACCTTCCCACGTAACGCGTGTTGGGGTGTCGCCAAGGACGTTGTTCGTCGAAGTTTCATTGCTTCGGGCCGTGGTGGTGTCTACCGAAATACCGGATGCCTGTTGGATGATTGGTCCAGAAATACTCATGACCAGGATCAGAGCAAAGGCAAGTCCAAATATCTTTTTAAAAGCGGTTTTTAAATCGCTTGCATGCATAATTCTGCGTTCCTCAATAAAAAACGCGCACGACATCCGCCGTGCACGTTTCGTTCAAACAAATACTACGTTTAGTCGGTTGAACCGATGTATTGCTGCTTCAGCTGGTCCAGGGTACCGTCGTTCTGCATATCGGTAAGAGCCTGGTTGATTGCAGCAGTAAGCTCAGGGTTGTCCTTGTTCACTGCGATGCCATACTGCTCGCCTGTAGGAATGACTTCGAGGATCTTGCAGTCGCTGTATTCGCCGTTGACATGGTTACGTGCAACGGGCTCGTCATAGACGACTGCTTCCACTTGACCAGCACGAAGTGCGGCAAGGGAATCAGGAACTTCTTGGAATGAAGTGTAGCGCGCATCCCTTAAGTTCTCGTTGATCCAGTCTTCGCCCGAGCTGCCTTGCTGACCAGCAACACTGGTGATCTGAGAAGGATCCGTGATGTTGGAATCTGCTCTGACTACAATTGCCAGGTTTGAATCGTAGATAGGCTGGGTGAAGTCAACTTCTTCTTCACGCTCATCGTTAATAGTAATTGCCGATGCAGCGCAGTCCATCGAAGTGCCTGCAGCAACTTGGGTGATCAGAGAGTCAAAGCTTGATGTTACAAAATTAAGCTGAAGACCTAAGCGATTTGCAACTTCTTGCATAACGCCGTATTCATATCCGGTGATATTGCCGTTGTCATCCAGGTATTCCATTGGTCTAAAGTCAGGGGATGTGCCGACGGTTAATTCACCTGCGTTGACCAGCTTGTAATCGCTTTGCTGTCCAGATTGTTGGTTGTCTGTGCTTGAGCTTGAGCTTGAGCTCGAGCTCGATCCACTGCAGGCAGCCAACGCAAAGCAAGCTGCAACAGCTGCCAGTGCAACTGCAATACTTACCATAAATTTGCGTTTATTTTTCATGATATCCTTCCCGCTCTTAAATAATGACTCGCCTATCATACTCCGAGTTGTTACCGTGACGTTTGAAATTCAATACATTCACTAAAAAATGCAAAAAATTGCATAAAAATCTATGCAAACGCACTATTTATGAATATCTGTGTGAATTGTTTTCACAGCTTCCGTATTGTTTGGGCGTCTTGTTTGCTTTGCTGAATTCACGAACGATTTCATGCATCGCACGTGCAACGAAAAACCACCTACAACGAAAAACCACCTACAACGAAAAACCACCTACAACTCTATGAAAAGTCTGCAGGTGGTCTGGTGTTTGATGAGCGATCTCTAATGTTCAGCCATTAATCAGTCTCTGGTCCGTTAAAGATAGGAATAACCGCTCCGTTGTAGTTGCTGTTGATGAAGTCGCGCGTCTGATCAGACTGCAGTGCCTGAATGAGAGCCTGGATCTTTGGAGAATCCTGGTCTCCGTTGCGCACTGCAACGATATTTGCATATCTGCTTGCAGCGTCAGAATTTGCATCTTCGGTCGCAACAATCAGGTCATTGGACAGATTTGCTGAAATTGCATAGTTACGATTGATCACAGCAAAATTGCAATCTTCAAGCTGGCGAGGAAGCGCTGCGGCTTCTGCCTCGACTAATTGAATGTTATGAGGATTGTCGGTAATGTCGTTGGCGGTAGCCTCAAGACCGGCACCTTGGCGAAGCGTAATGACGCCATTCGCCTCGAGTAAGTTCAGCGCACGTGCCTCGTTTGTTGGGTCTGACGGAACAGCGATTTTTGCACCATCGGGGACGTTTTCGAGATCGTTAGAGCTGCCGGCATATACCGCGAGCGGCTCGAAGTGGACAGAACCTACAGAAACGAGGTCGGTTCCATTTTCCTGGTTGTAGTTTTCCAGGTAGGGGGTGTGCTGATAGAAGTTTGCGTCGATTTCGCCATTTGCAAGGGCTTCATCTGGTGTGACGTAATCGCTGTACTCAACAACGTTGAGCGTATATCCCTCGTTGGCCAAGGTATCTGAAATATTGTTTAAGATCTCTGCATGAGGAGTCGGTGAGGCGCCCACAGTAATGGTTGTGTCATCGCTCGATGAGCTGCTGGTTCCGCTGGTTGAGCTGCTCGAGTTGCTTGAGCTGTTTGAACCGCATCCGGCAAGTGCAAATGCGCAGAGCGCAGCAACGAGCCCGATGCAAATTGCCAAAATTAGTTTTCTATTTTGAGAATGATTTGTGCGTTCCATTGTTTGTCCTCCCAGTTAATGTACGTAGTTATTTCTTTTATTGATTTAAATTGTTTATCGATTTCTTTTATCTATTCTGCGTGCCCAGTGGGTACCGACGCTTTGTACGATTTGAACCAAAATGATCAGTATGATGATGGTCGCGAACATGACGTCATTTTGATACCGCTGATATCCATAGCGAATTGCGATATCGCCGAGGCCGCCGCCGCCAACGGTGCCAGCCATTGCGGAATATCCGAAGATCGTGATAAAGGTGATGGCTCCTCCGCGAATGAGCGAAGGCAAGCTTTCCTTTAGATACACCTTGTAGACGATCTGCCATGTGGATGACCCAAAACTTTGAGCTGCTTCTATGAGTCCGCCATTTACTTCTTGCAAACTTTGCTCGACCATACGAGCAACAAACGGAGCTGCAGAAACAACCAGCGGAACAATCGCTCCCGGTACACCGAGTGACGTTCCGACAATCCATCGCGTAAACGGAATCAACGCAACTAACAAGATGATGAACGGGATAGAACGTCCAATGTTAACGATCCAGCCCAACACCGTGTTGAAAATGCGATGCGGATGAAGCCCGTCGGGGTTCGTCACGACGACAAGCACACCTAAAGGAATTCCAATTACATAAGCAAGCGCCGTAGAAACAAAGGTCATGACGATCGTTGCCCATGTTCCCTGCGCTAAAAGCGTGCCGTACTGGTTAAAAAATGCCTGTAAGTATTCCATTTATGCCAGCGCCTTTCCTTCCATATCCAGAAGTTCACGCGTGACTTTTGCTTGAGGATGTGCAAACACATCATGTGTTTTCCCTTGCTCAACAATCTTGCCATCGTCGATGACGGCGATTCGGTTGCAAATCGAATTAGCGACCGCAAGCGAATGGGTGATGAACACAATCGTTACGCCCAGTTCCTTATTGATGCGTTTAAGCAGATTCAAGATGGTATTTGTGGTCATCGTATCAAGAGCACTGGTCGCTTCATCGCAAAGCATTATTGATGGAGCGGTTGAGAGTGCACGCGCGATGGCAACACGCTGCTGTTGGCCTCCGGAAAGTTGAGAAGGGTACAACTTCTCTTTGTCCGAGAGACCCACCATGCTTAAAAGCTTGCGCGCACGTGCTTCGCGTGCGTCTTTTGCTTCGCCGGCAACTTCCAACGGATACGTGACATTCTGCAGCACGGAACGCTGTGCAAACAGGTTGAAGTTTTGGAAAACCATTCCAATACCTCGGCGAAGTTGCACGAGTTGCTTTCCGCTGTAGTTGGTAACGTCGGTTCCGTTGATAATAACTTTGCCCGAAGTAGGCTTTTCAAGCAGGTTAATGCAGCGAACTAACGTAGACTTACCTGCGCCACTTTCGCCAATGATGCCAAACGTATCGCCGTCTTCTACCGTGAACGAAACATCTTTGAGCACATGATGCTCGTGATGTTCGCCATGTTCGACGTGATCGAAGGTTTTAGTAATATGCTCAAGTTGAATCATAGGAAGTATCGCTTGCTTATTGTTGTTATCGTTTGAAAAGATAAGATGCGGCACAAAGGCCGCGCGGAAGCTAGGCCTGAGCGTTCAGGTAGCACCTAGAATGCTCAGGCTTGAGCATCTGCATGTACATAGCGATATGTTGATCCGTGAATTTCATGCCCTCAATCATAGGATAGAATTAGGGCTTGTCAATATGACCTGCGAGAACTGCACGGTTATTGGATATTCAAGTTGTTCTCATCTAGTTATCTTATAAACAGATAGCAACACGGGCGATTTTTCATCTTTTCCCTTATAAATGTTGCTACTTTGCCGTACATTTCCTGCTTTGCCGTATGTGGTGCTGCTCTGCTTACTTGCTTGCCTGATCGCTCTGCATAGGTTGTGTACCGAGGGACTCGTGGGACTCTTCGGCTTTCTTTTGTAGTTGATCGGTGACATAACTCATTGAAGCACGAATAATATCGCTTCGGCTTACGGTTCCGATTAATTTATTGTCGTCATCGACAACAGGAACTTTTTTAATGCGATTCGTTGCAAGCAAGCGGCTTACCATTCCGACGGATTCGTCGGGAGAAATTGAAATGACGTGTTTGGTGGCAATCGTCATAACATTGAGCTTGAGCAGATCTTCCACGCGTGACGAAAAATCTTCGTCATCGGCAATCTGATATCCATATTTTCCGCTTAGTAACTCATAGTCTTTGTCGCCTAAGTATTTCATGACGTCGCCATCACTGATAAACCCCACGACATGGTGGTCGTCATCGACGACGGGAAGGCCGCTCGTCTCATCTTTGATAAACAGCTGGGCGACGTTGCCGACGGTGTCATGCTCGTTGACGGTGTAGGTACGATCGTGCATGAATTCTTTTGCAGGAATATTTTTCATGGTTGCATCAATCACGTGGGTAACGGAATCGGGGGCCTTTATTGCTGCGTTAGCCTGGACGGTGGATGGTGCGGCAGTTTCGGTAGGCGTCTTTGCAGCGCGTGAAGGTTGTGCCTTCTTGTCCGTTACAAATTTCATTGCCAAGATAATCGTAATCATTGAAACGACAGCCACAAGAGCCAGGGTAATCTGATATCCGAGAGCATTTTGCTCCCATTCGCCTGCTTGCGGAATAATTGCAGTGCCTATGTTTGACACTGAAACAAACAATGCCGTTCCAAACGCCGCTGCTACTTGATTCAAGGTATTTTGCAGCGGTGTTGCATGCTGAATTGCACTGTTGGGAAGAGAATTAAATCCCCAGGTGCTGATGGGTGTAAGCGAAATGCAGATCCCAAATTCCATGAGGGTAAAGATCAGCGTTACGTAGATAACGCTCGCATTTCCATCGAAGAAAAACATCAAAAAGCCGCCGATGAATACCGTCGGGGCGAATCGCATGATGATCTTGTGTGCCCCGATGCGATCGTATGCACGGCCGCTGTACAGCGATGCAAAGGCTGACGCTACCGAGCAGGGGACCATCACCAAGCCTGCTATGGTTGCGCTCTGTCCCAAAACATTTTGCAAATAAAGGGTCATGATGGTATCGCCACCAATGAAAATGGCTTCGCACAGCATACAGATACCCACATCGATGGCGAAGTTTCTGGTTTTTAATAGATTCACCCGAAGCATGGGCTCAGAAAGCCCGTCTTGTCTGCGCACAAATAAGTAGACAAAGAATGCGCCCACGACAATTGCACAGAAGGTAATAACCAGGTTGCTTCCCGACGAGATATTCGAGATGCCCCAAAGTATTCCACCTAAACCGATTGTGCTGAAAACAACCGAGCGGAAATCAAAATGGGAGCGTGCAAACTGGTGTTCCCAATGAAGGAAAATGATGGCCGCAACGGCAATAATCAACGAAACGATCGTGATAATGATAAACGACTCGCGCCATCCCATGGTGTCGGTGAGGTACCCGCCGAGCGCAGGACCAACCGCAGGCGCAATGCCAATGATCAGGGATACGAGCCCCATGGCGCTTCCACGGCTTTCGCGAGGAAAAATGGTTAAAATGGCCGCCATGCTCATGGGCATCAAGATGCCTGTACCACATGCTTCAGCGACACGGCCAACTAAAAGCCAGGTAAACGATGGCGAAAACGCACATAATGCCGTTCCCGCGGCATACAAAAGCATCGTCGTAATAAAAATTTTCCTGACACGTGTCAGTCCCATGACGAATGCGGAAAGGGGAATGACGATGGCTTCGGTTAAAGAGTAGATTGAAATGGTCCACTGAACCGTCGTGCGAGATATATCCATGTCTCGCATGATTGAAGGAAGTGCTGGTGAAAGAAGCGTCTGATTGAGCACTACCAGCATCGATCCTGCAAGAAGTACGACTACGGTCGAAATCTGTTGTTTAGTGAGTCCCATCTATCCCTCAAGTTTCGCAATAGTATGTATATGTGTAAAACTGATTAACCGTCGAACTTCTAGGATATCAAATCTGAACCTCAAATAATATAATTGCGAAAGCAAATGCTCTTTTGCGTTACCAATGGAGGGTCCCTCATGATTTATATGGATAGTGCCGCAACGACGCCCATGTCTGATGCCGCCTTATCGGCTATGGAACCATATTGGCAACGTGAATTTGGAAATTCTCATGCGGTCTATTCGGCAGGTCAGCATGCTGCTGCGGCGATCATGGATGCGCGTAAACGGGTCGCGAAATGTTTGGGATGCACCCCCAGGCAAATTATTTTTACCTCTGGCGGAACAGAATCTGATAATCAAGCCCTTGCTTCCCTTGCGCTTCGCCGCTTGGGATCAGGCAAATCAGACGGCGGATCTGAAAACTCGGGTCTGCATGTCCGAAATAAAATCATTACGTTTCAGTTCGAGCATGCCGCAGTTCTGCGCTCGGTCGAACGCCTCTCTCAATTCGGGTTCGATGTTGAAGTTTTGCCGGTATTTTCTGATGGAGTCGTGCAGGTAAATGAGCTTTTACCGTATCTCACCGATGACGTTCTCTGCGTTTCGATGATGATGGTAAATAACGAAGTCGGTACGATCCAACCCGTCCAAGAGGTTGCGCGTCTGTGCAAGGAGCGGGGAATTCTCTTCCATTGTGATGCGGTGCAGGCTGCGGGTCATATTCCTATTCATATAAATGATTGGGAAATCGGGACACTTGCCATATCGGCGCATAAATTTCACGGTCCCAAAGGGGTTGGCGTGCTGGTCCATCAGCCGAATGACTACGTGGAACCGCTGATCGTAGGCGGAGGACAAGAGCGCGGGTTTCGTTCCGGGACCTCGAATACGCCTGGGGCAGTTGGTTGCGCGGCCGCGCTTGAAGAAGCCTGTGCGCATATGGAAGAGAACAGTCAGTCGCTTTGGGAAATCAATGATGTGCTACGCGCGGGCATTTTGCGCATCCCCGATTCCCGTTTAACTGGAACCGCAGATCACAGCAAGCGCGTTCCCGGTATTTTGCATTTTTGCTTTAAAGACATTGATGCCCAGACGCTTCTTATCTACCTTGATGCGCATGGAATATGTGCATCGGCGGGGTCGGCGTGCATGGCGGGGGCCGTACAAAAAAGCAATACGCTTGTGGCAATGGGTGTCCCGGACGTGTGGGCGCGCGGAGCATTGCGCCTTTCATTTGACGCATCGATTACGCTTGAAGAAGCACATCGTGTGTGCGATGTGGTTGCCCAAGGAGTGGCGGCGCAGCGGGATCGCGCATAGTAAGGAAACACGGATATTCAAAAAAATGACTCAACCTACGTCTGTTGCAGAACATATAACGAATGAAAATACAGCGAATCTCCCCGGAAAAGGGAAAAAGGTCCTTGTCGCCATGAGCGGTGGGGTGGACTCGAGCGTTTCGCTGTGCTTGCTTCATGACAAAGGATATGAATGTGTGGGCGTGACCATGCGGCTCTACGACAATCCGCCTGATGTCGTGAATGCGAAAACATGCTGCAGTTTATCTGATGTAGAAGATGCGAAAGCCGTCGCATACGCCATGGGCGTGCCTCATTACACCATGGAATGCACCGATGAGTTCGCGCGTGATGTGATCTCCCGTTTCGTTAAAGGATATGAAGCGGGAAAAACTCCGAACCCCTGCATCGATTGTAATCGGTTTTTGAAGTTTGACTTGCTGTATACACGGGCGCGTCAGCTGGGATGCGATTTTATTGCCACCGGTCATTATGCGCGCATCACCTGCGACGACGGTATCTACCATCTGCGCCGTGGCGTGGATAGCAAGAAGGATCAAAGCTATGTCGTGAGTATGCTCTCTCAGGAAAAGCTCGCGCATACCCTTTTCCCTCTTGGTGATTTGACGAAAACACAGGTGCGCAAGATTGCCGAAGAGCATGGACTCGAAAATGCTCAAAAGCAGGAGAGCCAAGATATTTGCTTTGTTCCCAACGGCGATTACGCGGGCTTTCTGCATTCTTATACGGGGCATAGCGATGTGCCGGGAAACTTCGTTGACATGAAGGGAAACATTCTTGGTCAACATCAAGGGCTTATCCACTACACCATTGGCCAGCGCAAAGGTCTTGGAGTTGCGGTGGGACATCCGCTTTATGTTGTCAAAAAAGATGCGGAAAAAAATGAGGTTGTACTCGGCACGCGTGAAGATTTAGCGCGCAAGGATTTCTTCGTTGACGATATGCATTGGACAAATACCACATCTCTTGCAGATGGCTTAGATGTCGATGCGGTCACCAGATATCGGGGGGTCCCGCATGCGGCACATGTGACGTCAGCACCTATCAATGTTCAACGCGAAGAATCCCTAACGGTAGATCAATCCATGGCAGATCAACCCACGGAAGATCAATCCGCAGAACATCAACCCGCCAAAACCAAAGAAGACAGTCAAAGCGAAATTTCGCCGCGTTCGATTCACGTGGTTTTTGACCAGCCGCAAATACAGATTGCTCCAGGTCAGACTGCAGTATTGTATAAGCCTGATGCGAAGGGTGACATTGTCTTAGGTGGGGGAATCATTCGCTAAGCAATGTTTTCGCTTGGACAGATTTGTGAGTCAGATTATCTAGGTAGATTTTCCCTCACGAGCGCGTTCTCCTTGCATTCTTCGTGACTGAATTCTTACGAATTTATCGCGTATTGCTGGTTTGTGGGATGAGATTGCAATGGGTGGTACTATCAAAGAGATCGAGAAAAAATTGATAATTACAAGGTATATATCCATATCTTGTTGCCTTAGTTAGATGTATTGGAGGAGGCCGTAATGGCTGATTTAGAAGAAAAGCCGACTGAGAAGAAGTCTCCTGCGCAAAAATCTTCTGCGCCATTTTATCGAATGGAGTTTACGCAAATCACCGATTCGGGCCGTGCGTGGATCCAGATTGCACAAATTGATGATGAAGCATACGAGGTTAAGACCGAGCAAGGGCCTCATAATGATGCGATTTCGAATGAATTTCGTGTGAACACCGCGTCTGTTGTTTCTCTTCGCAACAAGATGGCCGAAATTGGTGTTTTTGGTTGGGAAGAGGAATACAAAGACGCGCCGCTTGTTCCTAATCTGTCGTGGGCATTGACGATCGTGTTCCAAAAGGATGTTTTCACCCAGACGTCTCGTGGCGGAAGCGATGTCCCACTGGGGTTTGATAAGTTTATTCACTTGCTTGAACAAGCGGGTATGCCGAAACCTTCTAAGGGAACACGTCCTGAGGCAAACCCTGCAGCAGGTCCTGCGGGATTTGTGTTCCCATTTGATATTTCCGCGTTAGGTGGAAATATGCCGTTTAATCCCATGGGCGGAAATCCTGGGGGATCGAATCCGACTGAAAATGCTAACAATCCGTCTACCACGGATAACCAGGACAACTCTGGTGAAACTTCTAATAATTCCGGCGTGCCCTTTGATTTTGGTGCTGCGATGAACTCTCCTATTTTTAACGAGGAGATCATTCATCAAATTGAGGCGGCGCTCCAGCAGATGCGTGATCATCCAGAGATGTTCCAAAGTGAAATGCGCCGCGAATTCAACATGCTCACCCCTGATCAGCAGGAACAAATGCTTGGTTTCTTGAGCCAAACAGGCATTGGTGATAGACAATGGTGGGAGAATTTCCTGCGTGGCTAGAGATCGCGTGGCTAAAGACCGCATTGCAAAAGATCACATCATCCCTGTTTCGCACCTTGACCTGGATTTGACTGCAAATTCAGGTCAAGTTTTTCGATGGGTCAAGCCCTCAGATATCAAGCCTCCAGAAACAAAGGTAGATACGCTGTCGTCATTCGACGAAGCAAATACATATGTCATTCCTGCGGCCGAACATCTGGCAGTCGTATGGCAAGCTAAGCCAGACGAGCTCCATCTGTACTGCGAAGATGCAGATCTTGATTTTTGGAAGCGTTATTTCGCGCTCGATGTTGATTACGACAGCATTATTCGCCGCCTCTCGAGTGCAGACACGCGTCTTGCTGAAATTACCCGTGTGTGTGATGGGGTACGCGTGCTCAGACAGCCATTGTTTGAAACGGTTGCCACATTTATGGCGAGCCAGAACAATAACATTCCGCGCATAAAGAAAAATGTGGCTCGTATGTGTGAGGGACTGACGTGCCCATTTCCCACGCCGTCTGAGCTTGCATCGAGACTTTCCATAAACGACTGTGGCCTGGGATATCGGCGCCAAAGCATTTTAGACATGGCGCGATCATGGGACGGGCTCCAGTTGCAGCTGGGAAAAAGTTATGCCGAAGATAAGCAGACGTTAATGCAGGTAAGAGGCATTGGCCCCAAGGTTGCCGATTGCATTTGTCTGTTCGGACTCGGTCACACCGAAGCATATCCGGTGGATACATGGATGCGCAAAGCGGATGCAAAATACCATTTTCCGCTAGTGCACGGGATCGAAGGCATCGAACAACAATTCGTATTCACCTGGATGCGTTTGTTTGCGCGCGATTGACGCGAACACCTAAAGCACAAGCAGCGTGAACTTCTTAAAATCAAACATGTTATTAATGTGACTTTAATGTATGCAGCTTTGTAAAGATGAAATGCGAATCATGTGCACATCATCGCGGTAATTAAACAGAGCCATATAGTAATGAATGGAAGATTTGACTTAATTCCACTTTTGAAGACGTCCTATTTTTGGGTACGTCTTTTTTCATGCATAGATTAACTAGGGGAATCGATATATGTCGGAAATGAAAATGACTACAAGACAATGGATTGCATTGGGAGTATTAACGCTGGGAGCATTTGTTGCGGTGCTCAACCAGACTCTGCTTACTCCTGCCTTTCCTGCCATTATGGCGGAATACGGTGTTGATACTGCGACCGTACAGTGGCTTACTACAGGATTTACGCTGGTCAACGCCATAATGATCCCCATTACCGCATATCTTACCGATCGCTTTCCTGTACGAACTCTGTTTGCTGTTGCAATGGGAATTTTCACGCTCGGCACGTTTTTTGATGCCATTGCCCCGACGTTTGGCGCTCTGTTAACCGGTCGTCTGATTCAAGCTGCCGGCGCCGGTATCATGATGCCGATGATTTTAAACGTCTTTATGCTCACGTTTCCTATTGAAAAGCGTGGTCAGGCGATGGGATTCTATGGCCTGATTATTGCCGTAGCACCTTCAATCGGACCCACTCTTGCCGGTGTTGTCATCGACCATGCAAGCTGGCACGATCTGTTCTTTGGGATGACAATCCTATGCCTTATCGTCCTTGTGCTTGGTGTTATTTTTGCTGACAAAACTCCTGCAAATAATGCGGGGGTAACGCTGGATAAACTTTCTGTTGTTCAGTCTTCGGTCGGTTTTGGATCGCTTCTGTATGGCTTCTCGAGCATGACGAACGCGAGCCCTCTCATCTGCGTGATTTGGATGATAGTCGGTGTCATTTTCGTTGTTGCATTCTTCCGTCGTCAGAATCGGCTCGAGCATCCTATGCTGCAAGTTGATATTCTGAAAACCCGCCGCTTTGCCTTAAGCAATATCATCGGCATGGTGGTACAAGCTTCGCTGCTTTCCTTTGGTATTATTCTCCCTATTTATATGCAGTCGATGCGTGGGTATTCCGCAACCGTTTCTGGTTTGGTCTTGCTTCCCGCAACGTTGGTCATGGGAGCCATGGGACCAATCGCAGGGCGCCTGTTCGACCGCCATGGCGCACGTAAGCTGGCCCTTGTCGGTACGGTTATTCTGGCAATCACGACGCTTATGTTTGCAACGCTCAGCGATTCGACAAGTGCCGTTACCGTGGCAACAATCTATGCAGTTCGCCTGTTCGGGCTTTCCCTGGTCAACATGCCGATCAGTACCTGGGGTATGAACGCCTTAGACAATAAGGTGATTAACCACGGAAATGCACTCATGAATACGTTCCGCCAGGTGGCAGGCTCGTTTGGTGGTGCACTCTTGGTTGTGGTGATGGACGCCGGCGCTTCGATGTCCTCGAGCTATCTTGATCCGCTGCATTCTCAGATTTTCGGTGTGGATCTGGCCTTTGGTCTGTCAGGTCTTCTATGCGTTGTCGCGTGCGTCCTCACGTTTATCCACGTTCGTGATGAAGCGCCCTCGAAAGATGTTCGAGTTTCTGCCAGCACAAAGAGCAGCGGAAATGTGGTTGCCAATATCATGAAGCGTGACGTGTATACCGTGCATGAGAATGACAGAATCTTAGATGTACTTCGTCTTTTCTCCGAGAAACACATCAGTGCGGTGCCTGTTGTTGATGATCAAAACAAAATGGTGGGATTTATCAGCGACGGCGATGTGATGCGCTTCTTGTCGACGCGCGCGGAGATCATGGTTGATCCGGTGATGATGATTGCCCAGGTTGCGCGCGATGATGAAAAGTTTGACGATCGCCTCGATAAACTTATGAATAAGTCGGTGAAAGAAGTGGAACATCACGGAGCGATTGCGGTTCGCGAGGATGCCAGTATGGGCGATGTATGCCGCGTGATGGGGCAGAACCACCTAAAGAAAGTCCCCGTGGTTGGGCCAAACAATACGCTTGTTGGTGTGATTAATCGTTCCAACATTACCAACTACGCCATCACGCGCTACCTTGAGCGCACGAATCAAATGGCAACAGCTTAAACCGAGTGGTGACGGCCTATACGGTTAAGCGGGCTCATTTAAATGCAGTCCGAAAGCTGGGCGATTAAACCACTCGGCTAAACCGTCAGGCCCATTCTTTTCAGCGTTTCGTTGACGGTCTTTACGGCGCACATTTGTCCACACATGGTGCAGGTGCCCTCTTCTTGTGGGGGCGCAGCTTCAAGCATAGAACGCGCCTTGTCGCCGTCGATCGCAAGTTCAAACATGCGATCCCAATCGAACTGGCTTCGGGCCACTGCCATTTTGTGATCCCATTCTTTTGCGCCGGGAACATGTTTCGCCAGGTCAGCTGCATGAGCGGCAAGCTGCGTGGCGGCGATGCCATCGCGCACGTCTTGGGCGTCAGGCAAGCGTAAGTGCTCTGATGGCGTGACATAGCACAGGAAATCGGCGCCGGCAGTTGCAGCAATCGCGCCACCAATTGCGGCGGTGATGTGGTCATAGCCAGGTGCAACATCGGTTACGAGAGGACCGAGTACATAAAATGGGGCATGGTGGCAAAGCGTCTTTTCTACCTTGATGTTTGCCTCAATTTGGTCGATCGGCACATGGCCGGGTCCTTCGACCATCGCTTGCACGCCATTTTCCTGCGCACGCGTTACGAGTTCACCCAGCTGTACAAGTTCTGAAATTTGTGCCTGGTCAGTTGCATCGTCAATACAACCCGGACGCATCGCATCTCCAAGCGAAATGGTGATGTCGTATTTCCGGAGAATTTCGCAAAGCTCATCAAAATGTTCGTAGAACGGGTTTTCGTTTCCCGTTATTTTCATCCAGGCAAAAATCAGCGATCCACCGCGACTCACAATGTTCAAGGTGCGCTTTTCTTTCAGCCATGTGTCTATAACGGCACGCGTGATGCCTGCATGAATCGTGACAAAATCAACGCCGTCTTCGGCGTGCTTGCGTACTACGTCTAAAAAGTCATCGGCAGAAATATCTTCGAGGGGCTTTTCGAGATATCCAATCGCATCATACATGGGGACGGTACCGATCATGGCAGGGCTCGTTTGAACCAGGCTGGTGCGGAAACGGGATGTCTTACCGCAGTTTGAAAGGTCCATGATGGCGTCGGCGTGCATGTTATCGGCGAGTTCAACTTTTTTCATTTCGTTGGCATAGTTATGCTGATCGCCAGAGACGCCTAAATTTACATTGATTTTTGTCGAAAGGCCTTCGCCGACGCCGTGGGCATGAAGGTTTGTATGGTTGTGATTTGCGGGAATAACAATTCGTCCCAATGCCACGCTGTCACAGATCCACTGGGGATCGCGGTGCTCATCGCGGGCAACTGTTTGCATTTCTGCGGTGATGATATGCTTTCGGGCAGCTTCAATTTGAGTAAGATCGCTATCCATGACTCTCCTTTGCATATGGGAGAGAAAACGACCTTATAACATTTCTCATATAATCTTTTGCTGAATCCGCATTGTCGGACTCGTCGTTCGGTCGCGCGGTATGCGCCTCTCAGCCGTTTTTACAGCTCCCGTTTATATCAACGACTCAAATCATAGCACGCCGAAATGGGGTATCAAAAATAGATATCAACATAGATATCGACATGGACATCGTAGCAATACAGTATGGCCGCCGTAGCAAAACAACCTGGATGTCGAAGCAATAGTGCTGGCCTTGCCACAGACGCTTGCCAAACACAATTGTTATTCAGTCACATATGAATTCATAAGCGTGCGGACGATGTTACTTCGGCTGAGCGTTCCCACCAGCACACCGTCTTTGAGCACGGGTAATTTCTTAATGCGCCGCTTAGAGAGCACCTCACATGCTTGGCGCAAACTCGTCGTGGTGTTGACCGAGACAATATCCTGGGTTGCAAGCTCCATAACATTCAACGACATCACTTCGTCGAGTCTCTGCTTAAAATCGTTGTCATTAGCGTAGTAGTTCAGGCCGTATGCAAGCTCGAGCCCGGTGGGTGCCTTTTGTCCAAGCGCTGCCATGATGTCGCCATCGCTGATAAATCCCACCATCTTATTGTTGGAGTCCACTACGGGCAGTCCGCTGGTGTGCAAGGCAACCATTGCATGCATGACCTGCTTGATGGAATCGCTTGCCCCAACGGTAAACGGCTCTTGCATAACTTGTATGACAGTGGGCGCGACCTCGTTCGCTTCGGAAGAAGTTTCGAGTGCCTTTTTACTTGCGAGCGTGATGCGTTTGCGTGAATAGACCACGGCTAAAATGGCTGCGGCAAACGCAATGCCAGCGGCGACAACCATGGTATATACAAATCCGATAGACTGCTGCATGCTTTCTGAAAGCGCGGGGTTTGATGCGGCGGCCTGTGCTCCGGTAAGGGTCATCACACCGATAAACAACGATGGTCCAATGCATGCCGCGATCTGCACAAACGTGTTGACAATTGCGACGCCCGATTCGTTCTGCTCACGTGGCAGAACCGAAAGTGCTGCGGTTTGCGAAGGTGAAAGCACCGAGCCAACCGATCCATATCCGATGATAGAACCCACGAATACGAGCAAGGTATTTCCTGCCGAGGCGAAACCTCCGCAGGTAAGAAGACCCACGGTGGCGCATCCAAATCCCAACGGCAAAAGCGGCCATGCTCCCTTGTGGTCCATCGTGCGTCCACCAACAACGGCAAAAAGGGCATTGAAAAGAATAGGAACGATAAGCATAAATCCCGCTTCACGTGCGCTCATTCCCAGTGCGGCTTCGTAATAGAGAGGAAGCAGCACACTTAAAGAAAACAGCATCATCATCGCCACGATGACAAGTACGCATGCAAGCGAAAACATAGGGTTTTTCATTGGGGTTAAGTCCAGAAGCGCGTGTGATGTGCGGTTTTGGCGAATGCAAAATGCGGCAATCACCACAAGGCCAAGGGCAAGGAGGGCAAGCCCTTCACCGATATTCGTAAAGATTTGAGAGATGCCCATGACGAAGGTCGAAAGACCAAGTGCAGAAAGAATAACGGAAAGGATATCGAGTTTTACCAGCTGTGGCTCTTGAATGTTGCGGACAAAAAACGCTCCGAGCACCACCAAGATTGGGCAGAGCACAACTGCGGGCAGGAACACAAAATGCCATCCGAATGCTGTGTCAAGCACACCGGTAATAACCGGTGCAAATGCAGGCCCTAAGGTAATCATGCAGCTTCCGATAGATAGGTACGTGCCCAGTTTATTGTGCGGCGCAAGTAAGAGAACGGTGGTCATCGTTGCTGGAATAAAGATCCCTGATCCGATGCCTTGAAACATACGTGATACCAAGAGAAGCGGAAACGTAGGCGCGAACATACTTGCGAGGGAACCGATGCCGAGCAGTGCAGCGGCAGAAAAGAAAATTGAACGCAAGGTGAAGCGCTTCAAGAGAAACGCGGTTATCGTCGTCACGATCGCACAAACAATCATATAGCCGGTCACAAGCCACTGAGCAGTTTGTGCGGTCACCTGGTATTGCGCCATGATGTCGACGAGTGCAACGTTGACGGTATTTTCGTTAAAAGCCGCCAAAAAGGCGCTGATATACAAAACAATAAGCATCGGAAGTACGTTCCGTTTTTCCATTACCTATCCCTTAATCTGAATCTGAATGAATTAATGAACCAGGATCAAGCTTTTATAGTAAGGACTTCCTGAAGTATCCCTGCGCGATAGCCAGAAAATGACCACATTTCGCCCCATAATCCGTTAGGGTTAAATGGACAAAGATTTGCGACAAGGTTTGAGAAAGGTGTGAGATCATTGTCTTCATTCGACAGCCCAGAAAAAGGATCAACAAATTCCAAAAACGCGAATACGGAATTGCTCACAGAGGATAGTTTGCGTACACGTATTGCTGAAACAGTTCGTGAAGTTCGTGATCAAACGCCACTTGCAGGATCTATCACGAACACCGTAACCCAGAATCTTGTAGCAAACGCACAGCTTGCCTTTGGTGGATCTGCAGCAATGGTCTATATGCCCGATGAGGCCCGCGGAATAGTCCAAGCGGGCAGGGCGTTCTATATCAACGCCGGCACGATCCTTCCGATTTACGAGCAGTCAGTGGTTGCAGGCATGGATGAAGCTCATAGCCAACACAAGCCGTGGGTTTTAGACCCGGTAGCGGTTGGTCTGGGAGAACTTCGCTCGAGCCTCTTACGTCAGGCAAAACAATATCCTCCCACGATCATTCGGTGCAATGCATCGGAGGCTATCGCGCTTGCAGGTCTTTGGGAGTTGAATGCGGGCAATGCGGAAGGCCATGCGCGTGGGGTAGATTCATGCGATTCGGTAGACTCTGCATATGCATCTGCGATATCCCTTGCGCGCTGCACCGGCGAAGTTGTTGCCGTCTCTGGTGAAGTTGACCTGGTTACCGATGGAAAAACGGTTATATATTGCACGGGCGGCTCACCTCTGATGGAAAAGATCACCGGATCGGGATGCGCGCTCGGTGGCGTGACGGCGGTGTGTGCCGCGGTTTCTGATCCGCTGTCAGCGGCCCTTACGGCAAGTCTTGCGTTCGACGTCGCGGGAAAAAATGCTGCCGAAAAGCCCGAAGTTCATGGGCCTGGGAGTTTTCAGGTGGCATTTTTAGACGAGCTTTATACGCTTTCGCCCGAGGAAATCAGCTCTGCAGATTTTCGCGTGGAGCAGGTGTCCGAATGATTGTGGAGTAGGTGTCCGAATAATATAGGTCCGAATAATCTGATGGGTAAGGATGAAACATGATATTTCGGTCTCACGGTGTTTTTAAAAAGAATCTTGATGGCGCAGCGGGCGGTTCTGGCTTTGATACCTTGCAGGAAGCAGAACCAAATCCGCGCGATTTCGTGCGACACAATATTGCAAAGTATCTGATTTTGGGGCGCGAAAATACGGGAGCGCGCTCGGTAGGTGAAGTCGTGGGGTCTGCCGTGCGAGCAGGCTTTACGTGCATTCAAGTGCGCAGTAAAACACATTCGGCCCGCCAGATTATCGATCAGCTTGCCGAAGCCGCACAAGCAATTGATGCAAACCAGCAGGGAGACATTCGCCCCACACTTTTAGTGGATGACCGCGTCGATGTTGCATATGCAGCGCGCGAAGAGGGCATTCACGTCGATGGAGTGCACGTGGGACAGTCTGATGTGCCTGTTCCTATTTGCCGTAAACTTTTGGGCCCACGCGCCGTCATCGGAATGTCTATGCCAACAACTCAGATGATCGAATATGTACAACATGCCGATCTATCTGATGTTGATTATCTAGGAGTCGGTCCCGTTCATCCTTCAGTAACAAAACCTGACTGCGGTCAGCTTCCCGATGGAACCATTCGAACGAAGAGCATGGATGATCTAGCTAAACTTGTGCAATCGACGAACATCCCTGCCGTTGTCGGTGGTGGAGTAAAGGCTGCAGATATTGCCGCGATCTCAAAAACGGGAATCGCAGGTTTCTTTGTAGTATCGGCAGTTTGCAGCGCATCCGATCCTTACATTGCGGCAAAAGAGCTCGTCGATGCATGGGACGCAAACCATTCTTCGAACAATGAGCCATCAGCGATTAATAATTGAGTCTGCGCCCCCTACGTCTTGGGCGTCTCAGGTTGACCTACGCTTCAGGCTGAATTACCGCAGATGAATCCCCGTGTGCATATTCGCCAAGTGGAATCGTATGAAGCGTGATGTCGTCCCATGTGCGGTAGTAATAGGTCTGCGTTCTTGCGCTGAAGCACGAGGTGTACAACGTGTGCTGATAGGTGTGATTTACCGTTTGCGCACTTCCTTCTACAACAGAGACTCCCTCAAGCGTGTGGAACATACGATTCACGTTGTCCTTTTCGGTGTCCTTTTCAGGATAATGTGCATTCAAAAACGCAGCGCGCACGAAACGCGATGGTGAATAGGGATCGCCCGGAATACCACGCATACCCAGCCCGGCTCCATACGGATGCAGAATTGCGGTATCCCATTTCGCTGATGGAACGGGCTCTTCAGTGATGTTTACATAGTTGCGCAGATTTTCCATATGCCAATCAAACGTTGGCTGGCTGGTGAGCGTATCAACAGAATCATGGTAGATATGCATACCTGAACTGGTGTATTCGACCACGATGCTTCTCTCGACATCGGCAATCATCCAGTGATACATCGGAAGGCCCATCGCAAGGCTGATTGGCTTGCCCACGATCGCAACATCATGAAGTGCATTTTCGACTTCGTCCACCGAGGTAAAAGTGGCGGCAACCCAAAGAGGAAATTCATACGCTGCAATATTGGTTTTGCCATCAACGGCATCATTCTCGTAGGCGGCATACCCCGTAAACTGAAGTGCGGCAACTCCGAGTCCCGCTTCATTGGCACAATCAAAATACATCGGCGTGCCATGAAACACATTTGCCATACCGATAATTGCATGGGATACCGGCGCATCGTTTTCAAATGCATACGGAGCGGAAAATCCTTGCGGCGTAATTGCAACATGGGCACCGTATATGCGGTCATCGTCGTAGTTGCGTCCGAAATACATGTGGCGGGAATTGTCGGTGAATCGAATTGCCGTAGACATATGGTTCCTTTGGTCGTGGTGAATTGAGACTTTTGTAATGTTTTGTAATGTATAGTTTCGCAAATTTTCTGACGGAGGGCTTATCTGATGACTCATGTATGAGTGAGAACTATGTATCTTTGTGTTGCTTTTCCTTACGTATAAGCTTTGAAATTTCGTTGATGAGCCTTTGGACTTGAGGACTTGGATTTTTCGCATAGATGACGCCAAACGGCATGATGTAATTCCAGTCTACGGGAATGGTTTTGAGCATGGGGTGCACGTTTGCCCAGCATTCATTATTGAGCAGCACATTTCCGCTGGTAACTGCATCATTAAATACTGACATATCGTAGTGAATCGGTGCATCCTGAATGGTGATCTCTGGGTCGTTTTTTGAAAGGTCGGCGCGAATTTTATCGTTGGTTACTGAGTCACCTTCACCAACCATGATCAGCGTGCGTCCGTGAAGATCGCCTCGGGTGACCAGGGTCTTTTTTGCCAAGGGATCATTGAGTGGGACCGCAACCATCTTTCTCATTGTTCCCGTTTGTAGAAAGCTTACGTGCTGTTTCCATCCTCTGGAATCACAGACGCCAATGAAAAAATCAAACGTTTTTCCGATCTGGGAAATCTCATTCATGATGTCGGAATGATCATCGTCAAACGGTACCATTTCAAGGGTAAAACCAGGGAATTGATCTGAGATTTGCTTCCACATATCCAAAAAGGGCATGGCAGGATTTAAGATCGATGTGCCAATACGAAAAACACGATGTTCGCGCCCTTCGGCTTGTTGAGCTTCGCGAATTGCTGTATCGGACAGATCGATGATTTGCTCGGCGTAACGATATATTATCTGCCCCGCTTCGGTAAGCGTGCATCCCTGGGGACGACGATCGAAAAGCTTCACGCCGAGTCGACCTTCCAGCGCGTTCATCTGTTTCATAACCGCAGTAGGGGATAGGAATAAGTGTGACGATGCTTTGGTAAAGCTGCTGTAGTCCGCTACCGTCAAAAATGTCTTGAGCGCAGGATCATACATTGTCTCTCCCTTCAAGGTATTAACCTTATGTTAACACCCTCACAACCGACTGAAGATTCCCCTGTACAACTTTTCGCGTTGTAATGGCGGTACCGAAATAAAAGGTCAAAACAAAAGACCAATACAAAGGTATTTCGCGACAGAGCGCATGGTTTGCAGCGCACATGGTTTGCAGCGAATCGCAGCGCGGTAACGCGAAATGCCCAAGAAGAAAGAAGATGCTATGAAGCAACTTGTAGTATATTTCTCTAAAACGGGTGGCACCTATATGGCTGGCCGCATTGTTGATGTAACACAGGGTAATACCGATAAAGTAGCAAAAATGATTGCCGAAGATACGGGCGCAGATCTTTTCCAACTTGAGCCGGAGCAGCCCTATCCCGATGATTACAACGCATGTACCGAAATTGCGGCACAAGAGCAAAAGCGCAACGCGCGTCCGGCCTTGAAGGCGCTTCCCAATATTGATGACTATGACGTCATTTGGCTTGGATATCCATGCTGGTGGGGAACGTATCCCCAAGTTGTTCAGACCCTTCTTGATGGCGTGGATTTCAGCGGCAAAACGATTTTCCCCTTCTGCACCAACGAGGGAAGTGGCATGGGTTCTTCAATGTCAGATTTGAAAAGGAGCTGCCCCAATGCAACCATTGGCGAAGGGCTTCCGCTTACGGGAAATCGTGTGGATCAGTCTGGTGACCAGGTGAAAGCGTGGACTGAATCACAGCTTGCATCCGTCGTTTCATAATGCAAAATGCGCCGCGATACTTTCGGAGGTTCTTCTTTAAACCGTTGAGCTAAATGACGCACGCGCTCATGGACCATGCATCTACCATATAAATTACCTGTTCGTTGGAGAAAGGATATGCATCATGACAGATCAGGATCTATTAAATGAGAAATTGAAGATCGCAAATGGCTTAAGCCAATTTCCTGCAGGACAACCAAATACGGGATTTGCACAGTACTTTATTGGGCAAAGTTTCTTAGCCCCAATTTCTACCGAGCAAGTACCTGTTTCAAATGTGACGTTTGAGCCGGGCTGCAGAAATAATTGGCATATTCATCATGCAAAGACTGGCGGTGGGCAAGAACTCATTGTCACGGCTGGTCGCGGCTGGTATCAAGAAGAAGGGAAGCCTGCACGTGAATTGCACCCCGGCGATGTCGTGAATATCCCTGCAAATGTGAAGCACTGGCATGGCGCAGCGAAAGATTCTTGGTTCCAGCATTTGGCGATTCCTGTTCCCGGTACTGAGGTCAGCAATGAGTGGCTCGAGCCGGTAACCGACGAAGAGTACAACAAGCTTGATTAGTCGAGCGATGTGCATATCGCTTAATTGTTCTTGAATGAAGCTATACCTGGTTAACGAAGCTACATCTGGAGGTTAAATATGGAAAAGCAAACAGCAGGACATGATCAACTCGGAACATTTGCTCCAAAATTCGCGGAGCTCAATGATGATGTCTTGTTTGGTGAAGTGTGGTCACGTGAAAAAGAGTTGTCGACGCATGAACGGTGCGTGATCACAGTCGTTGCGCTTATTTCAAGTGGCATTACCGATAGCTCGCTGAAGTACCATCTTCAAAATGCGAAAAACAATGGAGTGACGAAGCAGGAAATTTCGGAGATCATTACTCATATCGCGTTTTATGTGGGATGGCCGAAGGCATGGGCGGCATTTGGGTTTGCTAAGGAAGTTTGGGCTGACTAGCTGTTTTGGGCTGACTAGCTGTATTGGGCTGACTTGATCACAAGAACACCATTCATTTAACAACTTGTAACATGTGAATTCGCGACATGTGCAAAAGGCTTTGGTATCATCTGCTTACTTAAAACGTAGATATTCGCAGAGAAAGGCCGCCCGTGGCGGACAAAAACAAAGACACCAAGGCAACCCAAAAATCCGATGCACATTCTCGCAATTCTTCTCAGACGCAAGGGCGTCCTCAAACGCCTTTCATCCCTGAAGTGCACGCGCGCGATCGAAAACGCGCACATTTTATTGAACTTACCCATTCATCCACGTTGGCAGCAGGAGTCATGCTCGCTGCTGCCATCGTGGCATTGATTATTGCAAACACGCCTGCTTATAGCCCGTTTATCGGTTTTTGGCATACCCAGCTCACCCTTGGGTTCGGCGACCACATGGCGTCTATGTCTCTCGCTCACATCATCAACGATGTGCTCATGGCTCTGTTTTTCTTATTGGTGGGTCTCGATATTAAGTATGAGATGACCGCGGGCGCTTTGCGGAATATTCGTCAGGCAATTCTGCCTATTGTTGCGGCACTCGGTGGTGTGCTGGTGCCGATTATTATCTACACCCTCTTTAATGCAGGGACCGCTGATTCGCATGGATGGGGCGTTCCCACCGCAACCGATATTGCGTTTGCCCTAGGCGTTCTTGCGCTTTTGGGAGACAAGGTTCCGGGAGGAGTGAAGGTATTTTTATCCACGCTCGCGGTTGCTGATGACATCATTGCCATTTTGGTTATTGCGATTTTCTATGGGCAAGCGCCTCAGGTTTCATGGCTTTTCGCTGCGGCAGTCGTCATGATCGTGCTGATTGCGCTCAACAAGAAACATGTCTATAGCCTCAAACCCTATATCTTCGTGGGCTTGGTGCTTTGGTATTGTGTATTTATGTCAGGTGTTCATTCGACGATTGCGGGCGTGCTTCTTGCGCTCACGATTCCTTCGGGCTCTCGCGTGAACCTGCATCAGTTTAATGATTGGAGCAAAAAGCAAGTCCATCAGGCAAGCCTTTCGCTCCGTCTCGATGATCCGGTTATTGCCCAAACGGACTATCTGGAAACGGTTCGCCATCTGGAAAAAGTTTCCCACCATATAGCGCCGCCTTCTGTCCGCTTGGAGCGAAGCCTTTATCCGTGGGTCTACTTTGGCGTGCTTCCGCTGTTTGCGCTTACCAATGCCGATGTTTCTTTTGCCGGCATTTCTTTTGCCACACTCATCTCCAGCGATGTATTCCATGGCGTGTTCTTCGGACTGCTCCTTGGTAAACCAATCGGAATCATGATCGCGAGCTTGATTGTGGTAAAGAGTGGGCTTTCCACGCTTCCCGAAGGTGTCACCTGGATCCATATTTTTGGCGCATCCATCTTAGGTGGTGTTGGATTCACCATGGCCATCTTTGTCGCGAATCTGGCGTTTGTCTCTGAGGCGACGATCGCCATGGCGAAGGCAGGCGTCTTGCTGGCATCGGCATTTGCAGGAATTCTTGGATTCTTGTTCTTGTCCATCGAAGCAAAAAAGCACCCTGCACAGGTGCAAGGTGCCGAAGAAGAGTCTTAAGCCTCACGCCAAAGTTTTGCGCTCAAAACTTACGCCAACTGCTGCATCGTTGCCAAAATATTCATGCGACAGCGATACCAAATGCGTTCGCTTTCTGCGGCTTGCGCAACAAGCATTTCAATACCGCCAAATGCGGGAATGCCCCGTTTACGCGCGTCGCGAATAAGCTTAGTCTCGCGCGGATAATAAATTGCATCCATGACGAAAATCTTTTCTGGCAAGATGTCTGTGGGGATGGGGGACTCATCGATATGAGCACGCTCATCGTCGGCCTCGCCCATACCTACATTGGTTGCATTAATCAAGATTGAGGATGCATCCAGGCATTTCTTTACCTGGTCGGTATCTGACATATTTGATACTTCAATTTCGGTTTGAACCTGCTCACTAATGCGTTTTGCCAGGTCTCTCGCATCTTGAGCACCGTGTTCGCTATGGGCAAGCACGAAAATTCGATGCGCACCCTCAAGTGCTGCGGCCGCAATAATCGAAGCGGCAGCACCACCAGTGCCCAGAACGGTCATTGTGGCATCTTTGACTGATATGCGATGGAAGGCGAGTGCTTGGATCAAACCAGACCCATCCGTGTTGAATCCTTTTGCCTTACCCTCTTCGAAGCTGATGACGTTCACCGAATTCGTCAGCTTTGCAACTGGAGACAGCTCGTCGGCATATTGAGCAGCGGCTCGTTTAAGCGGCATCGTGATGTTGCATCCGTCGACCCCGCCAAGCGCCCTAAAGGTATCAAGCACAGACGGCAATTCGCTCTCTTTTACATCAAACGCCAGGTATTTTGCGTCTATTCCGCACCGCGCAAACGATGCATTATGAATGGCAGGGGAAAGTGAATGTTCAACCGGATCACCCAATAGGCACACCATATGTGTCGATCCACTGATTGGCTTTTCTTTATCTTCTGGGATTGAATGTGCGGGACTTAACAGCGAAATGATCTGCCGTGTCGGGCGTATTCCCATCTGGCCTGGGGCTGATGGATTATCGAGCGCGGCAAATGCGATTGCCGATCCAAACTGTTGACCGGCAACGCGCGTGATGGTCCCTGAAGAATCCATTGCCATGGTTATCAGCGGGCAGATACCCACCTCGTTGCTTGCTTCAGTTGATGCGGTAAGAAGGTCTACCGTATCGTGTGGTCCATATGACATGACGGCCAGTTTTGGCATGTCGGCGCCCAGATCGCTTAAATGTTGAAGTGTCTTGACCATAGACTTGACCGATGGGGTGCCATCAAGAATATGCTTCGAGACAATTGTCCTTAAATGTGCCTGATGGGCCAGGTCACAGAGCTCTTTTGCCTCGTCATCTCCGATGCGCCCTTCGATATCGATAAAGTCGAACAACTTGCTTTCAATAGCGGTTTTCACGAACTCTATATATGCGGTGTCGTCGAGTTGTGTGACGCCACCTTCACCTTCGGTGCGGAGCGTACATATGAGCGGGGTGAAGCGGCACACTTCAGAAAAGGCTTCGCCGAATTGCTCGACCATATCTTTCGCAGAAATACCCTGTGTGTTTGCCTGCTCGGCATAATCGGCACGCCATTCGATGACCTCTGCACCTTTTTGAATGGCTTCGCGTGCTTTTGCGGTGCACGTTTCAGGGGTCGTTTCCATTATCGACACGGTAACTTTTGGACGATCCTGTCCGAAGGGAACACCTTTTACGTTAAATGCAGGCATGGTTTCACTTCCGTTTTGCTTTGACCAACATCAATTCAACATCGATACAATAAATCGTATATAAGACTTTACTACTCAAATCCGTATCGCACTTGAGCAGTCAAAAGTTTTCGATAGGGAACCCATGGAGAGATAGAAAACGTACTAAGGGCAAAGAGAATATGCGGCTATTCATCGCACTGCACTTTAATGATGAGGTAGAAAAATCATTGCGTGATGCAATCGCTCAGGCAAAGTCTTTTTCAGAAAAGGGTTCATTTACCTGGGATGACAATCTCCATATGACACTTGCGTTTCTGGGTGAATGCACCGAAGAGCAAAAACAGCAAGTGATTGAGGTTATGCAAACGATCCCGGCCATCCCGTTTACGCTTCGTCTGGAAGGTGTTCACGAATTTAAAGGCAAGGGCAAGGGGCGCGGCGAAGTCCTTTGGGTAGGCGTGCGCCGAGAAATTGCGCTCAATGCACTTGCCGACAGGCTGAATCTCAGACTTCGGCTTGCGGGGTTTTCTCTTCCGCAAAGAGATTTTCGCCCTCACATCACGCTGGCGCGTCGAATCGTGTGGAAAGACGGGCACAGTGCTTCGTCTCTTCGTGTGAAACCCGCCGCATGCAACATCAATTCCATACATCTGATGTGGTCGCACCGCGTACAGGGGCGTCTCGTCTATACGTCGATCTATGACCGAACGTTTTGATTGGCATCATTGGCACTATCTAAGATTGTTTGTGCTTGCTCTCTGATTTGGGGAAATGGAATAAAATCAGGCATTTCTTCCTTGTGATCGCCAATGATTTTTTCCATCAGGGTGATGTCGTTCCAACGCCCAAATTTATAGTTCGCCTTGTGGAGATGCGCAACTTCTGTATAACCAATATGTTCATGAAAATCATGACTGTTGGTTGTTATGTACGGGTCATCTTTAACAGAAGGAACGCCTATGCAGGCATACATGTTTGTGACGTTTTGTAAGCACAGAATATGGTGCATGCACTGCTCAAGCATCTTCCCCACGCCCTGATGACGTGCCTGAGAATTTACATATATCGAGGTCTCAACTGCCCATTGATACGCTTCACGATTATTAAACTCGGCAACATACATATATCCGAGAAGGGGGTTGGCATGAGTGCCTTGAGAAGATGAGGAAGTATCGGAAGAAAGATCATCTGTTAAGGACTTATCTGCATGCTCTTCTGCCACAAGATACGGATAGTCCTTCAAGACGGCCTTGATACGTTGGTGAAACTCTTCAAGAGAAGGCACATTGTATTCGGCGGTAATGTTCGTTTTTTCTACATATGGTTTATAAATATCAAGTAAAGCGGGTGCATCATCTAACCGAGCGAATCTGATATTTACCGACATAATGGTTCCTCCTCATTTTTAAGATAAAAATATACGCAGTTAAAAAGGGGAGATACAAGTTCATCAGAAGCTCTCGAAAAATATTCATATTTAAAAAATCGCGTTTGTAAATCGCATTTGTATATGCGCATACAGATTTTGTATACGCATGCGCGCCAACGGCTAAAATTTGATGTCTCAGGCTGTTAGTGAGAAACCGAAAGCGCATGTTCATGTGCACAGAAGAAATGGATAGGAAATGCCAAAGAATACTTCCATAGAGCAGGAATGCCGGAACTGGGCGAAAGATGATCCTCTTTCTATTGCGTATCACGATAAGCGATGGTGTGTGCCGGTGCATGATGAGCAGGAACTGTTCGCCATGTTGTGTCTCGAAGGAATGCAGGCAGGGCTTTCCTGGCGGACGATCCTTAACAAAGAGCAAGACATACGCCGTGCGTTTGCAGGTTTTGATGTTGAGAAAGTTGCTTCTTTTACCGAGGGCGACATGCAGCGCCTGATGAAGACACCGGGAATCATTCACAATAAGCAGAAAATCAAATCGGTTATTACTAACGCGAGGGCATTTCAGAAGGTTCAACAAGAATTTGGGAGTTTTGATACGTACATCTGGCGCTATACCGGCAATAAGACGATCGTGCATCATCCGAAACATTTCTCGGATGTTCCTGCTACGTCTGATCTATCCGTAAAACTTTCAAAAGACCTGAAGAAGCGTGGGTTTTCATTTGTGGGTCCTAAAGTGGTGTATTCCTACATGCAAGCAATCGGCATGTACGATGACCACCTGGATGATTGTCCCTACAAAGCCATCCATGCGCAGCGATAGGTGCGTAACTGCGTGCCGCATATTTAGTGCGGCATATGGTGCGTAAATGCCGTAATCGAGTAAGCGCTTTAATAGAACTTTAAAAAAGTTCGCTTGAACAATGCCTTCGTTTCTAAAGAGATAAACACATTCAGAAACACATTCAGCTAAGAAGAAAGCCAATTCAACAGAGAGAGGACTGCGGAATTGGCTTGCTTCACAAATTAAAGAGATGGCAAGATTTTGCCTGCTTCAAAGGATGTTTGTCTATGCCTGCTGAGCGTTTTGCACAATCATCTTTGCGACTTGACGCCCGCCGGTAGCGCAGCGTCCGGCATTAAGGCCAGCTGCCAGGTTCATGTACGTTCCGTTGTACATTCCGCCGCAGTCATTGCCGACCACATACACGCCTTCAATAGGGGCGCCATCAGGACCGTAAGGTTGATACTGACCATTGGTCCGAATGCCGTCTAAGGTGCAAAGCGTCAGACCCGTGTTTTTCACGGTTCCGTAGAATGGTGGCTGACGCAGCGCACTCAAGCGGAACGGTTCTTTCCCAAAGTCAGGATCGTTTTGCGCATCGAAGTTTTCATTCTGGCGCGCGCAGGTATCCAAGAACTGCTGTTTATCGGTAATTCCCAACTTATCGGCAAGTTCCTCAAGGGTGTCAGCTTTTGCGATAAAGCCCGCATCAACAAATTCTTCCATTTCGGGTTCAACCATCAAATCAAGTTCACCAGGAAATGCATCATGGTCTGCGCCATCGCGATACACAAGCGTTGAACAGCCAACGGTATGGAAGCGATTAACATCATCTTTCCAATTAGCATCCCAGATTTGGTGCCAATACCGCTGATCAGCTGGCTCGCGTCCAATAGCGCTCAAAACATAATCGTATGGCGCACTTTCGTTATGAAAACGACGACCTTGATTGTTGACGCGCAGGAATGGTTGACTGCTGAAGAACCAATAGCCGAAGTCCCCGTTTGCATTATATGGGTCCCCTACGGTTCTATCGGGTGTCAACAGACAACGATTAAAAGACATTGACGTGGGAATAGGGTCCATTTGCGCACCGAGCCACATCAATGATTTAATACCATCGCCTTGAACCCCTTGGAATCCGCCATATGCGCCCAAGCAGCTCATGCGATTTGACTGACGTGCGGAATACATTTCTGGGTTATTCGAATATCCGCCCGTTGCAATAATGACTGCTTGGCGTGTATTAATGCGAATAGGCTGATTGTCTTTATTCGTCGCATAAAGACCCACAACTTTTCCATTTTCGGAGATCAGTTTCGTCATTGAGGTTAAGAAACGCTCATGACCATTGGGAAAAGATGTGATGTAGTTATCGAGAATAGCCTTAACCTTTGGTTCGCGCTCTGTATAGTCGCCCCCATTGGTTCCATGGCCTGTAGGGTATTCGGTATAAAATGTTCCCTCAGGCATGTTCCATTCCAACTGAACATCGATGCCATTTTGAGCCAAAATATTGGTATACCAATCGATTGCTTCGCCGGAATTGTCCAGCCAGGAACGAACCAGCTCTGTATTTTGATGCCCGTTTGTGTATCGATTGAAGTCGTTTAAGAACTGAGCCTTATCAATATGAACGTTTTGTTCCTTTTGCGCGGTGCTATCGATAGCGCCCAATGCAGATGAGCGAACGCCATCACCTTCTGCGCCTTTTTCGATAAGAAGTGTATCAAGACCCTGCTCTGCGGCCGTTCCCGCTGCGAAATATCCCGAAGTGCCGGCACCTACTACACATACATCACAGTCGATAGTTTCCACGCAATCTGCGTCTGATACGGCTGGCTCATCACCAAGCCAACTTGGCTTCGAGGCATCAGCTGAATCATGATTGCCTTCCTGAACTCCTTGTGTGGATGGCGAAGCCGAAGCATGTTTCGCACCCGCGAGCTCGCCAATAGTTGCAAGCACTCCTGTCGCGAGAGTTCCGGTTAAAAATGTGCGCCGTGAGATATCCATGGTTCCTCCCTTAACGATGGATTGAAATTGATTGAGAACTCATTTCAATGTCTCAATTGATGGTTCTTACTATGGCTGCGTTTTTACCCATATACATCACGTAAGCTACGTGTTTTCTCAATATCACGTAAAATAGGTGAGGTGGATGACCTGCCTAAATGCTTGTATGATTAAAAATGGCATCCAGCATTGAGTAAACACAAGAAATTGGAGTGAGGGGAGTGAACGTGGCAACGAATCAGAATACGAATGCAGGGAATATTATTGATACGTTGGATACGCACGTTCTTCCCCAGTATCTCGGTGTCGGATTTGTATGGGCTTGGATCTATAGCGCATTTTCAACGCATGCACTCTTTCGATCGCAGACAGGTATTGCAATTAACTCTGACCCAAGTTGGATTATTTCAGCAATAACGGTTGTGCTTGTCTTTCTCGTCAGTGGATTTGTATGGCGCAAGAGTCATATTGCTCAGCGTTCATCAGTGTGCTGGGCTGCGGTGGGCATGCTTGCAATTGGCTCTTTGGTAAGTGCATTCCCTCAATGGTTACCTGGCAATTTCAGCGCCGAATCATCGCTAGCCATACTCATTTGCGAAATACTCGGCGGGGTGATGACTGGAATTGGCTCGGGATGGCTCGTACTTTTATGGGGAGATTTCTTCTCTTTTCTTCATACCGAGCAGGTCGAAATTGTCGTTCCACTTTCTGCTCTCATCACCCTCGCGTGTTCTCTCACATTCCCGTCCCTTCCAAATGTCTTAGGAACAATTGCTGTTATTTCTCTTCCGATATTCTCCGGAATATGCCTTCGGTTCTCCTTGCGATCGATTTCTATATTGCGTGCAAAAAGTGAAGAGCCTCAAAGCAGCTCTCGCATACAAAACGAACGTCATGGGAAAAATGGAGCAACGATTTATCTAGGGCGTAATACCGGAGGTTTATTGGTACAAACTGAGCAAAGTCAGGTTTCTATCAAAAATACCATCAGAATCTGTTTATTTTTATGCCTGTGCTACATAGCGATTGGGGCTATCGAATCGCTTGTCACCGGGATGGATCCCGTAGGAGTATCTTTGGGCGTAGACATTGCGACCTCCTTGGGATCCTTGGTAGGAATCGCACTTGCCGTAGCTTTTATTTCGCTTTCGTATCGTGTTGATCTTACGGCATTCTGCAGATGGATATCTCCAGTAATCATCGTTTCAAGCGCCGCGATGATCATGGGAACACAAGCTGCGGGATTTGTCTCAGATATCTGTATTCAAGCGGCTGATCTCTCGCTCCAGACGGTTATTTTTATCTATTGTGCAAGTCTGGCTTCCCGGATTCATGCTTCAGATGTTCTGTTTGTAGGATTGTGCTGTGGCTTTCAGCAGCTCGGGGTTTTGATTGGTAATTTGCTTGGAATTGGGGTACGACCCGACGCAACTGCGGCGCTTTATCTTGTGCTTATCCTTATTTGTGCGGTGGCTTTTAGTCCTCTTATTGTTCCGTCGACTCGGCAAGATCTTGCCCAAATTCAGCAAAGTGCGACCCGTCAAACTTCATCGGACAATCTTGAGACTGCCTTAGATAAAATTGCCGATCGCTATGGACTTTCAGAGCGTGAACGGGAAGTCTTTCGTTATCTCGCGCGTGGTCGTAGTCAAACATATATAAGAGAACAACTTGTTCTTTCGAAGAATACGGTTTCAAGCCACGTGAAGCATATTTATCAAAAGATGAATGTGCATTCCAGGCAAGAGCTCTTAGACATTGTCGAGAAAGCGAGCGATCGCACGAATAGCAATGCGTAGCACTTTCGCGAAGTACCATGTTCGTTCTTTCCCTGTTCAGAAGCGAGGTTTTGAAGCAATCTCTGAGTGCGTAGTATCATATACACTGTCGAGAAATATTCGTGATAGCTCGCATGAAGAGCTTTTGTTTGTAGCGCTAAGGGAGTTTATTGAAAAATGAGTCAGCAGAGCCACAAGAACTCTCCTGCTGATTCTGCTCCAGAGAATCTTCTCTCGGAAGAAGAAAAAGAGAAACTTCTTTCCTACGAAATTGATCCAAATCTTCGGCCGACTTCAATCTCGGAGCTTCCCGCAAATTCTTTTATTAATATTGACGCAACGAAGCGCACGCCGTCTCTAAAGATTTCAATCAGACTTGTCTGTGCGGCGGTCATTATTGGGGTAGTGGCGGGTCTTTCCATTGCGCTGCTCACTTATGCCATAGATTTTGTTACAAACATTTTTAATCGAACCTGGTGGTTGCCCTGGGCCATGCCGGTTGCGGGCTTTTTAACGTATGGACTATATCACCTGTTAAAAATTCCCTTTTCGCGTTCAACCTCTGATGTTATCGATGCGGCTCGACTATCCTTTCCCGTGCATGCGGTCCTTGCTCCTGCAATTTTTGTTGGTACGTGCCTCACGGTTCTTTGCGGCGGATCGGCTGGTAAAGAGGGCGCTGCAATGCAGCTGGGTGGCGCCATTTCTTCAAGACTTGGCGGTCTGTGCGGCTTGCATGAAAGGCGCTATCAAGAAGTACTGCTTATGTGCGGTATTGCCGCAGGTCTAAGCGCGGTACTGAGCGCTCCCATCACCGCGTTTATTTTTGTTTTCGAAGTGATGCATCAGCTTTCCAAACGTCTTGTTCGTATCATTATCCCGCTCATTTCATCCTTCGTATCATGGGGCATCTCGCGCGCCTGCGGCGTCCAGGGTCTGATTAATCCCGCATTTGCCTCTATTAATATGGGCCAGATTTCAATTGCTGAACTTCTATGCATCGGCATCGTCTGCGGAATTTGTGCCTGGGCTTTTTGTAAGGCGTTGCGCGGTATGCGTTTCGCGATTTCAAAGCTTCATGCTCCGCTTGTCGCACTCCTTGTTGGGGGGCTTATTATTGGCGTCCTGTTCTGCACGAATGATGTGTTCCGTCCCTTTGCCGGCACAGGGCAAGATCAGATGAATGAAGCTCTTGCGGGTGTTTCCATGCCTGCATATGGCTTTGCCATAAAAATGCTGCTTACCATACTCACGCTTTCGTTTGGGTTTAAAGGTGGGGAAGTCATGCCCATGCTTGCGATTGGAGCGTGCATCGGCGCGGCGTTGGTATATGTCTTGCCGTCTGAACAGTCAGTGCTCGTTGCGTTTTCGATGATTGCTTTTTTTGCTGGTGCAACGAATTGTCCGATTGCTTCTATTTTCTTTGGGGTATGGCTGTTCGGTCCCGCATGTATTCCCGCGATGATCCTCGTTTGTGTCTTGTCATATGGTGTTTCTATTTCCACGAGCGTCTATCGCTCGGCACGTGTTGAGTATTCGTCCATTGGCATGATCAAAGAGCTTCACGCCCTAGCGAAGGCGCGAAGACATGCGGAAAAGTAACCTGATAAGAAAAAGTAGCCTTCTCGATCTTTTGCAGTCAATGTAAGAGAACTAAAAGCATTCTGTGCTGAGGGCTTACGTCAAACCTTGCTCATAAAAAATGCCTGCTTGCATAGGCAAACAGGCATAAACTTTGCATTTTTATGGTTCCGGAGCTCAGAAACACTTACGAATTACCAGCTTAAAAGTTTGTATCCGTTATCGGTGACTTCCAGCTGCACTTCCCATTGTGCGGAGAGCTTCCCGTCAACGGTGCGTACGCCCCAGCCATCGGGATCGCTGTCGTCAATGTCCGGTTTCCCTTCATTGATCATAGGCTCAATGGTAAATACCAAGCCCGGGGCAAGTACCATTCCGGTGTTCTTCCTGGAGACAAAGCTTACAAACGGGTCCTCGTGGAATTCTTTTCCAATTCCGTGTCCGCCATATTCAGCAACCACCGAATATCCGTTTTTCTTCGCAAACTTATTGATGGCAGCACCCACGTCTCCCAGGCGTCCCCAAGGCTTTACCTGGTCAAGACCTACTTGGATTGCTTGGTGGCATACATCCACCAATCGTTTGGCATTTTCAGGAACATTGCCGATGCAAAGCATGCGCGAACTGTCTGAAAAGTATCCGTCTTTGATGGTCGAGGCATCCACATTTATGATGTCGCCATCTTTTAAGATGGTCTTGTCGTTGGGAATACCATGACAAATAACGTTGTTGATGGAGGTGCATACGCTCTTTGGGTAACCTTCGTAATTCAAATCAGCCGGAATTGCGTCGTGTGCCACGGTATAGTCATACACCCATTTGTCAATTTCTGCGGTTGAAACTCCGGCTTTAATGTGCTCACCAACGTAGTCGAGCAGGCCAATATTCACCTCGGCTGATTTCTGAATGCCCTCGATATCAGCTTCACTCTTTAATAAGCTGCGAGGCGGAACTTCAAGCCCTTTGCCATCAAGCTCGGCTAGATGTTCGTCTTCTGCCCAATGGCATTTCTTGTACTTCTTGCCACTCCCACACCAACATGGATCATTGCGGCCCGGAGAGTCCATTCCGTCGTACATATATCCTTCTTTCTTACATAAACGTGTCAATGACTTTTCACGTGGATAATCATACGCCCTTTTGCGTTTTTTCGTTTGTTTGTTTATAAGCTGCGTATATAGTTAGGAATATTGGAGTGATTGTTATGAATACATATGATGGTGCAATTTTCGATATGGATGGAACCATCTTAGATACCCTGGTTGATTTGTGTAATGCCGTAAATTATTCCATGGGGAAATTTGGCCACAAACATGATTTCTCACCTGAAACCATGCGTCACTTCTTTGGAAGCGGTGCAGAGGTTGCCATTACGCGCGCCCTTGCCGTGGAAGCGGGTGCTTCAAGCGATGATGTGATGAGTATAGGGACTCCGGAGCAAAATCCTGATCTCTCAGTTGACCTTCGTGAAGTACACCAGATCCAAGACGTGTTTGATCCCTACTACACAAAAAACTGCACGCAGAACACGGCTCCTTTTAAAGGCATTTCGGAAGTGATACAAAAGTTGCGCGCACAGGGCGTAAAGTGCGCGGTTGTTTCGAATAAGACGGATGGTGCCGTTCAAAAACTGGTCAAAGATGATTTTGCAGGTCTGTTTGATGCCCAGATGGGTGTTCATAAAGGTCTTGTGCGTAAACCCGCGCCTGACATGGTCTTGGCTGTCTTGAAGGAACTGAACGTCGACCCCTCGCATGCGGTTTATATCGGTGATACCGAAATCGATCGGCAGACGGCTCAAAATGCTGGTCTTGACTGCATAAGCGTGGCCTGGGGATTCCGTAGCTATGACTTTTTGCACAATCTTGGCGCTTCCATGATTGCGCGCACCCCTCAAGATATCTACGACTTTATTTGTGCGCGTTAGGCTTTGCGCGTACCAAACAAAAGGAGATCAATGGGTACCTATACAGAAGGAAAAAGAAGAGCCCCTGAGTTCAAGTTGAACTGAGGGGCTCTTCGAGTCTCTTACCGATTAATTAAATCGGTCAATTTCCGTGTAGGGATCCACAAATATATTTGCCCCTGATGGTGGTTTTACAATTCTCATCGGATCATTCATGATATCGATCGAATCAGGATGTGCTGAGCAAATAAGGGTGAGGTCGAATTTCCGTGCAATTTGCACCGTCTTGTCGGTTGCCACTGCTTTGC
The DNA here is from genome assembly GCA_903789415.1 of uncultured Eggerthellaceae bacterium. Taxonomy (GTDB): domain Bacteria; phylum Actinomycetota; class Coriobacteriia; order Coriobacteriales; family Eggerthellaceae; genus CAIFEG01. Next base: position 49,397 of record CAIFEG010000007.1, read on the forward strand.
TTACCAAAATAGGCACATGGGCGCGAATTGCCTTGGTTACCATATCCGTCGGGACGCGTCCGCTGGTGAGTATCGCGCATTTGCGTAGGTCAACGTCGTGATTGAGCGCCCAGCCGATAACTTTATCAAAGGCATTGTGCCGTCCAATATCTTCGCGGAAGCACAAAATCTTATCCGGTGTGGAAAGATATGCGGAATGTGTCCCGTTGGTTCGTGCGTGCACGGTTTCGTCTTTAGCAAAAATGTCAGTGAGCTGGAAAATCCATTCGGGAGTCCATTCAATAGGTGCGACGGGTTTGAGCGGCTCTCCTGTTCCAAAGTAATTGTTCAGGGTTTTGTTGTTCGTGCAGCATGTTGGTGTGGTTTCAATGGTGTGGTTCGATAAATCCGCTTTGCGATCTTTGAGATACACTTCGGCGCGCATAGAATTTTCGCATATAGACATGCAATCAATCTCGTCTGCGCTTCGAATCATGCCCTCGGTAAACAGACGACCAACCACGAGCTCCACTAAATGATTTGCCGAACATCCCAACTGCATCGTCAAGATGTCATTGACATACACCTTCAGTAGGCTTTCTTCTTGAAGAGCGTCATATTCTTTTTTGACTTTTCCATCGCGCGAAAGACGTAGTGTTGATATGTCGATCGGCGTGTCCTGAACCTCTATTGTTCCGATTACATCCATGAGAACTTCCGATACATAAAAATGATGAATAAAACCATGTTTTCTTTATTGGGCCCTATTCTATGCCATTACGCGCCTTTCTAGGACTGTATGAGCAGTTCAACCCAAATAAAACATGTTTTTTCTATCTGCTGTGTACGCCGTGTGTGAAACGCAATCTGTACAAAATTCGTCTGGCGAGGTTAGGTACTATATAGGTATCGGAAGGTTAACAGAACTCTTACAGAACCGTTAACCTTTTCGCTTTTTCACGTCGTTTTGAGAGGACACCCACGTGCAGGCTTTAGATAAGTTTTTCAAAGTGTCTGAGCGTAACTCTACGCTGGGAACTGAATTTATGGGCGGACTTACCACCTTCTTAACGATGGCATACATCGTTGTGGTAAATCCAGGCATGTTGGAACAAGCAGGAATCCCATTTCACGCTGCATTAACGGCCACCTGCTTAGGCGCCGCCATCATGACAGCCATCATGGGTCTGGTTGCGAATCGTCCTCTTGCCATGGCTTCCGGAATGGGTCTCAATGCCATCGTGACGTTCAGCCTTGTCCTCGGGGTAGGAGTTGACTGGCGCGTCGGCATGGCCTGCGTGCTCGTTGAAGGTCTTATCACATTGTTGCTCGTGCTCTGCGGTCTGCGTGAAGCGATCATGGACTCCATACCGGTTGGTATCCAACATGCAATCGGCATCGGCATTGGCATCTTTGTTGCGTTTATCGGTTTGAAAAACGGCGGCATCATCGTTCTGTCGAATGATTCTTCACTCATTACGATGGGGGCCGTTACAACGCCAACGGCTATTGTAGCTATCGTCTCCATCGTCTTTGCGGCTATTTTCCAAGCCCGGAACGTTCGCGGGGGATTGCTGTGGTCGATCTTAATCGCAACGGTTGTCGGTATTCCCCTGGGTGTCACCCAAGCGCCTTCGGACTGGAACTTTGGCCTAGACTTCTCTACGTTTGCTGCTCCGTTCCAAAGAACACCTGATGGAACGTTGGCAATTGTTCAAGTCTTCGCCGAACCAATTTTGCTTCTCTGGGTCTTCAGCATGTTCATGAGTGACTTCTTCGATACCATGGGCACCGTGTTCGCCGTAGGGCAGAAAGCGAACTTTGCGACAAAGGATGGCAAAGTTGAGGATATCCGCAAGATCTTAACGGTGGACTCTGCTTCTGCTGCCGCAGGTGGTTTCTTTGGCGCAAGCTCCATCACCACCTATGCAGAATCTGTTTCGGGCGCAGCGGCTGGTGCACGTACCGGATTATCGGACATGGTTGTCGCGGCGCTGTTTTTGGTCTGCGCTTTCTTGGCTCCACTGGTCGACGTCATCAGCGAAGCTGCGACGGCGGGCGCTCTGATTGTCGTTGGCTACTTAATGATGACCGAGATTGCGAGCATCGATTGGCACGACATGTGCATTGCATTCCCTGTATTTTTGACCATCATCGGAATCCCGTTGACCGGGTCCATTACCGATGGCATCGGATATGGTTTCATCGCATATTGCTTGGTTATGGTCGTGATGGGTCGTGCACGTGAGATTCATCCGTTGATGTGGGGCTCTTCAATTGCGTTCTTAGTGGCATTTATTTTGATAGCGTGACGCCTGTAATTATTAATTTTCCCTAAGCACAGAAACGTAAAGAAAAAACGAAGAAGGCTGATCGAAGATTTCCGATCAGCCTTCTTTGATGCTGTATACATTTAATAATGCATATCTATGGAGCAGTAATGCAATCAAACGACTGCACAAAATTTAGTCCTGTGGTCCCCAAACTTTATCGGCGATGCGCTTGACCAGCTTGACCTTTTCCCACTGCTGATCTTCGGTAATCTTGTTGCCTTCTTCGGTACTTGAGAAGCCGCATTGAGGAGAAAGACGCAAACGATCAAGCGGAATATATTTTTCTGCCTCATGAATTCGCTTGATGACGGTGTCTTCATCTTCGAGCTCAGGAGTTTTGGTCGTGATAAGTCCTAAGACGACGATCTGATCCTTGATATAGCGCAACGGCTCAAATCCACCTGCGCGATCGCTGTCGTACTCAAGGAAGAATGCGTCCACATTGCAATTTGCAAATAGAATCGGCGCAACCGGTTCGTAGCCACCCGAAGAGAACCATGATGAGCGGAAGTTACCACGGCAAATATGCATGGTGATCGTCATATCATCGGGTTTTACTTCCAAAACACGATTAATGGTATCAACGTAGCGTTTTTCGAGTGCGTCAAGATCAAAACCGGCTTCTTCGTATTCCTTGCGTTTTTCCTGATCGCAGAATTCGCCCCAGCTTGTATCGTCAAACTGAAGATAACGGCAGCCATTTTGATAAAGGGCAGTAACGGCATCTTGATATGTTTTCACAATGTCGTTGAAAAGAAGATCGTCATTATCTTGGTAGCGTGAGATGGGCCAGTATGATGCACGACCACGGACACAGGGGATTAAATGCAACATTGAAGGAGAAGGGATGGTGAACTTTACCGGTTTTGCTCCAGCAAGCTGGAGTAAGCGGCGAAAATGATTGATAAACGGATGGTTGTCAGGGAAGCTGATCTTTCCCGTAAACCGAAGCTGAGCCCCATTTGGCTTTTCTCCTTTAAAGTTTACCGACCATGTAGCCGCATCGATTTTCTCAACACCCTCTAAGGCTTCAAGAAAATCCATGTGCCACATCCCACGACGAAATTCGCCATCGGTAACGGCTTTCAGACCTGCATCTTCTTCCTTGTTAATGAGCTGTTGGATGCATTCATCTTCGACACCTTCAAGCTCGGTCGAAGAGATCTTGCCTTTTTCGTATTGATCCCGCGCATCTTTGATTTTTTGCGGTCGCAAAAAGCTTCCCACAATGTCATAGGTGTACGGAGGCTGCTTTAATGTGGTACCGTTTGCATTTTCTGCCATAACGTTGTCCTTCCGCGCGAACGATTTTACAACTCGCTTACTGCGTAGCTCATTGATTTCTTATTGCTGATTGAACCACATTTGAGCTTGGAAAAAAGTTGCGATACCCATTTATTGAGATAACAACAAAGACAAAACAAAAATACATGCTTCGATATATGACCTGCTTGTTATTGGCATTCTGTTTCATCGAATGCAGGGCAGTTTGGATCCTGAGTAATGATTCTGAATAATGAGACTCTTTGTCGTGCTGTATCCAGTGTTGAAGTTGCTTACCACAGAGTGATGAGGATATCACGAGCGCGAATACGAGAGGGAAAATGAATATATGATCAGCATGTTCAACTTTTTAGCTTTCTCGCCCTCGTTTGCCAGAATAATTGCACCCTTTTCAAAAAAACAGATTCTCAACATGGGGAAAATGATACTCGTGCAGTAAACTTATAAACATTCATTTTTCGTTTATGGGTGCGATCTCTCGTAAGGTGTAACAAGTGTAATGAAATAGTGCGCTCATCACACTTTTCATGCATTTTTTGCATTGGTATGTGATGCATCGGAACCCAAGTCTCTTTTGGAAGGAGGGGATCATGGCGCAACAAGCACAAACCAAAAACGGAGTGGTTACGCAAGATTCGAAAAGCGTAAAGAAGTCCGAGAACGGTAAACATCTTGAGCAGAAAAACAAAGTGTTTACGCGTGGTCACATAGGAGCTGTTCTCGGCCCTCTTTTAGCGATTATTGGGTATCTCATTCCAATTGCGGGTCTGGCTCCTGAGGGCCATATCATGCTCGCTGTCATGCTTCTCGTATGCACTTGGTGGATTACTGAACCTGTTCCAATTCCGGTCACGTCCCTCTTGGGTCCCGTTCTATGCGTAATTTTTGGTGTTGCAACGGTCTCTGACGCACTGAGGTCTTTTGCAAACCCAATTATTTTCCTTTTTATGGGCGGCTTCATCTTGGCGGATGCTATGACGGTCCATGGCTTGGATAAGCGATTCTCGTACGCATTGCTTTCCATGAAGTGGGTAGGTTCAAACCCTCGGAGAATTTTCCTCGCAGTAGGCATCGCAACGATGTTGTGCTCTGGATGGATTTCCAACACCGCGACTGCTGCAATGATGCTCCCTATTTCTTTAGGTCTTTTAGGCACGATTGCAGAAATGATGTCGAAGGCAGGGCATCCAATTGATCTGAAGAACTATAAGTATGCAACGGGCCTTATGCTGATCACGGCGTATGCGGCTTCCATCGGTGGCGTTTTAACACCTATCGGAACACCTCCTAACATGCTGATGATGGGTTTCTTAGAGTCTATGGCAGATATCCACATTTCATTCTTCCAGTGGATGATTTGGGGCTTTGTTGCCATGGTCATCTATTTCATTCTCGCTGCATTCGTCGTCGGACGCATGTTCCCGCCTGATGTTAAGGAGATCAAAGGCGCGGACAAGATGATTGCGGAGCGTCGTGCAAGCTTAGGCCCTTGGACACGCGGCCAGAAAAATACACTGATTGCTTTCTTAGTCGCTGTTGTCCTGTGGATTCTCCCTGGCGTTGTCTCCATGGTTTTTGGTTCTTCATCAGATCAAAATACGTTCTTAAGCTCGCATTTCCCTGAATCAATCGTTGCATTGATCGGTGCAATCTTGCTGTTCTTAATCCCTCAAGGAAAAGGTAAACCAACGCTTACCTGGAAAGAAGCAAGCCAAGGTGTTGATTGGGGAACGCTGATCCTGTTTGGCGGCGGCTTATCTCTTGGTTCTCTGATGTATAGCTCAGGTCTTTCAAGCTGGCTCGGTGATGCCATTGTTGCTGGTTTAGGTGGAGCTCCTGCCCAGGTAGCTCTTGTTGTTACCTTCTCGGTGCTGACGCTGGTTATGTCGGAGGTTACCTCTCATACGGCTGCAACAAATATGGTTGGACCGCTTGCCATTACCACTGCGGTAAGCGCAGGACTTAACCCAATCCCGGTAGCAGTTGCTGTTGCTCTTTCTGCATCTCTTGGATTTATGCTTCCAGTATCTACACCTCCAAACGCGATTGTGTATGCATCTGGATACATTCCTATTACCAAGATGCTCAAAGCTGGCGTCATTATCGACATTGTGGGCATCTTCTGCATTACGATTCCAATCGTTCTGCTTATTGTTCCTGCGGTTATAGGAATCTGACCTAAAAGCATTGAACGAAAAACTTTCAGCGTTTGAAAATGTGCTCTTCGAATTATTTCGAGGGGCACATTTTTTAGGTGCGCCAGGCATAGCGCGGTAATTCCTTATCTCCTACTCGATTACGAACGTGCTGCTGGTATGATGCTTTTGAGGATGTTGTTTTGAATGAAGGGGAAGAAGAGAGATGTGCAGAAATTTTCGCACCACTTCATATACTGAACTCCTCCAGGCAGCACGTGAGATTGCTGCTGACCTGCACGCGCATGTTGATGTCCGCGGCTCTGCGGAAATGATGGCTGAGCCGAAATCCAACCAAATGGGCATGCAGCTTTCTCTTGGGCTGGAAGATGTGTCTGGCTTAGAAGGTATATCTGGCCAAGCTACCCAAATAGCCTCCCCATCTATTGGCGGAAATTCATCCAACCAATCACGCCAGATAGGAAATCAGCCTATCACGGAAAAAGATACATCTGCTAAAAACATGATTCCCGGGCGTACTATGCCCGCAATATGCGTTGATTATGGCTCTGTTTTGGCAGCGCAAGAGCATTCACAAAAAGATATTCCTACGCAACGCGGCGAATTTGACGCGCAAGAAGAATTTGACACGCAAGATTATTTTCCATTGACATTAAAAATATCTCCGTTGATATGGGGATATGAGGCAGATTGGTCATCGCATCTGCTTTTTAATACCCGTGTCGAAACGGCAGCTGGTCCAAAAGAAAATATGTGGTCCGACTCATATCGCTGCCGTCATTGTGTGCTCCCCGCAACGAGGTTTGATGAACGTAACACTGAAAAATTGACGATCGATGGGTATGTGCCGTCCCGATGCTCATTTACACAAAAAGGCAACGCGCCATTTTTCTTAGCAGGAATTTGGCGGGAAAATCGCTTTTCGCTTCTCACGTGTGCTCCTAATTCGGTTGTTTCGCCAGTGCACAACAGAATGCCTATCGTCATGGGCATCCCTGAAGCAGTTCAGTGGCTCAATCCATACAAAAAACCGCATTTTCGCAATGATGCGATCGATCTTATATGCACTCCGGAATTTAGATACAAACATGTGTAGGGAAAGAGTAAATTTTCTGCGGTTTGTTCCCTCAACAAGAAACAATCGTTACTTTTAATTCTTCTTCAAAAAACATGCGCGCCAGTGCGGTATCCTTAAACGCTAGCGTTTGTTTGTTTCAACGTATTGTATGGTTGAAAGGTACGGTTGATGGCTGATACGGCGGAACAGAAAAAAGTTTCAGATGACGCAAAATCTACTTCATCTCAAAAAGACTCTGATTCTCAAGCAGCTTTGGTCCAACGAGGGGATACCCTTTCTGGATCAAAAGACGTCAAGAAAAAACCTACGACAAGGTGGCAACATAACTGGTTCGTTATGAGCTCGCTGGTAAGTAAAGACTTCAAGCTTAAATATCGTCGCAGCGTTTTAGGCGTAGCGTGGAGTGTTTTAAATCCTTTACTGATGATGCTTGTTCTCACGGCAGTTTTCTCGTATATGTTTCGTTTCAACATTCCTAATTTCCCGCTTTATTTGATTTTGGGCCAGGTTATGTTTGATACGATGAGCCGCGCAACATCTGGTGCGATGAGCTCGATCATCGATGCGCAGTCTTTGATCAAAAAAATTCGAATTGAAAAAATGATTTTTCCTATCGAAAAAGTTCTCTTCGAACTGCTTAACTTTGTAATCTCGCTTATCGCCGTTGCCATCGTTCAAGCATTCTTCCGTGTCCCTCCGAGCATTTACGCGATTGTGGGTCTGCCGTTTGCGGTACTTTGTGTAACGATGCTTTCAGCGGGGCTTGGATTACTTATTTCGGCGTTGTCGGTGTTCTTCCGCGATGTTATGCATCTTTGGGGTGTGGTGATTACGGCATGGACCTATGCAACCCCAATTTTCTATCCGTATGAAATGCTGGAGCCGTGGATGCAACAGGTGATGCTGTTCAACCCGATGTACCATTACATCACGTACTTCCGTGACGTCATGATGTGGAATACGTGGCCAGGTTTTAGGGAAACGTTTATCTGCCTTGCAATGGCGCTTATCACCCTTGCGGTGGGGTACGTGGTATTCCGTAAAACCGAGAGTAAATTCATCCTCTATGTGTAGAGGCGAACATGAGTAAGAAAAAAATATCGAGAAGCAAGTATTTGCCCTATGACGTGCCTGCGCCTGGACAACCTATCATTACCGTTGACCATGTGTCCATGATGTTCAATATGGCAAGCGAACAGTTGAATAGCCTAAAAGAGTATTTCATCAAGATCATGAAACACCAGCTCTTTTTCAAGAAATTCATGGCGCTTGAGGATATTACCTTTACCGTTAATCGTGGCGATGTGTATGGCATCGTCGGTACAAACGGTTCGGGCAAGTCCACCATGCTCAAGATTATCGCCGGCGTGCTTGAACCATCAGAGGGCATGGTCACGGTCAGAGGAACCATTGCACCGCTGATTGAGCTTGGTGCCGGCTTTGATATGGAGCTTACCGCGCGTGAAAATATTTATCTGAACGGTGCGCTGCTTGGCTACAGCAAGAAGTTCATTTCTGATCGTTTCGAAGAAATCGTTGATTTTGCTGAAGTTCGCGACTTTTTAGACATGCCCATGAAGAACTATTCTTCAGGTATGGTTGCACGTGTTGCGTTCGCTGTCGCAACGGCGACAATTCCGGATATTCTCGTTGTTGACGAGGCACTTTCTGTTGGCGACTTCCGTTTTCAGGAGAAGTGTGAGAAGCGCATTCAGGATTTGGTGACCAATCATGGCACCACACTTTTATTTGTATCTCATTCCATCGACCAGGTTGAAAGAGTATGCGAAAAATGCCTCTGGATTGAGCGCGGGCACCTTCGCATGAAAGGCGACGTAGAGAAGGTCTGCGAATATTATCGCCACATGGACGAACCGGGCTGGACGTATGATCCTGAGAAGGTACGAGAAGAACGTATTGAGCAAGCCGAGCAACAACAGGACAAATTCTTCGATGCGGATAACAAGAAAGCAGAGGAAAATTCTGCTTCCGATGTCAACACACATGCTGATGATGCTGTTTCTGCTGATGCACCCGTAGATAATAGTGGAGACACCTCACAGGCCGCCGAAAAAGTCGTAGAAGATGCCAAATAGGATTCTAAAAAAAGAACCCGACAAATAATAGGTAAACTAGTAGTACTGCAGCTAAAGGGCAGATGCACAGAGCACCTGTTCTTTGACTGAGCAGATCGTCGAAAGCATAACAAAAACCATGGTCGGCATGGCATATTGTGCTGGAAATCATTAACGTAGATAGTGATAATTTATGACAACATCGAATCTTAAAAGTAAACCCCTTGTTTCTGTAATCATGCCTATCTATAACGCTGAAGGTTCGCTTGATAATGCCCTGAAAAGCGTTGAACACCAGACATTGGAAAATATTGAGATTCTTGCCATCAACGACGGATCCACCGATGCATCACTCCAAATCATGATTCATCATGCAGAAATGGACCCGCGCATCCGCGTTATCGATAAGCCAAATCAAGGGTATGGTGCCTCATGCAACCGTGGCATTGATGAGGCTCGTGGCACCTGGATTGCTATTTTGGAACCTGATGATTGGCTGAAGCCGGGGATGTTCAAGGATATGCTTGACTATGCCAATGGTTTTGACGAACAGCCAATCGATATTGTGAAAACCCCGTATATCCGTATTCTGGATTCAAACACAGAAAACCAAAGAGCATATCAATGCAGCTATTACCATCGTATCCATCCTCGGCATCAGCCGTTTACCATAGATGACCCAGGCGTAGTTGATATCTTGCGTCATCATCCGTCTATATGGTCGGCAATCTATCGCAAGGATTTCTTAGACAAAAAGAATATTCGTTTCCGTCCTATTCCTGGTTCTGGGTGGGCGGATAATCCATTTTTGATTGATACCTTGTGCCAAGCAGATCGTATTGTGTATTTCGATATTCCGTATTATTGCTATCGAGAGAACACTGATGAAGAAGATTTCAACTTTGCTATGCGAAATCCAACGGTCCCTTTTCAGCGCTGGAATGATATGCAGGATGAACTCGATCGTTTCCAAGTGAACAGTGATGAAATTCAGTGTGCGCATAATAGCCGTGGTTTCACCTATTTAAGCGGAATTATCGAATATATTCCCTTGTCAGATCCAAAAGTTCACGATGCAGCGGTCAAGATGGTTTCCCGTATGAATGTCCGATTAGTTCTTGGCGACCCTATGATTTCTCCTGCAATGAAAAAACTGTTTTGCAAGCTTCGCGGTCTGCCTGAACCGAAGGCAAATTATCCGCAGTATATGCGTTCACTCATAGGTGAAACAGCATATCAATTACGTAACAATGGTCCAGCGTTTACGTTAGGATCTATCGAGGGCTATCTAAAGGGGTATGCAACACGTAACGGTGAGCAAAATGCATCTTCTGAAGAATTGCTCAAGCACATGGAAGGGTTTCAGAATCAAAACCGTCGCGCCGCACAATTAAAGGAAGAAGCGCAACAGCAAAAAGATAATGTTGAAGTTATTACCGCAGATGGCACCGAAGCTACCAATGCAGAAAGCCTAATGTCAAAAACGCCTGATTCACCTTCTTCTAAATAACGCACAAAGAAGTTGCTCGACAATTAATGAACTCGTCTACGAACATAGTTTCTCGTACAAATGCCCATTCTGATCAGCATCTTCGTCATCATGAGTCAAAGGTGAGAAAGCATATTGCCGTGGTGACAATGGGCGTGAAACTCGGCGATGAAACACAAGGCTATACACGTTTTCGCAAGATTTCCGAACTGTTGGTCCAAGCGGGTTTCGATGTCGACTTAATTACGACGAGTTTTCAGCATTGGGAAAAGGCCCAACGTGACATCTCGAAGCCGTGCTATCACGATCTTCCGTATCGTGTTATTTTTATCCCCGAACCAGGCTATAAGCGGAATTTAGATCTCAAGCGCATTCACAGTCACGCGGTAGCTGCTCGGAATCTGGAAAACTACTTTGGCAGTAATCCGTGGAACTATGACCTTGTGTATTCCGAAATTCCACCAAATAATATTGCCCGCGTATGCGCCGAATCGGCACATGCCCAAGGTGTGCCGTACGTTGTAGATATCAATGATCTATGGCCAGAAGCGATGCGCATGGTCTTCAATGTGCCCGTGATTTCGGACATCTTGTACCATGGTTTCACCCGTGACGCTCATATTGTCTATAACCTGATCAGCGCCGCGGTTGGTACATCGAATGAATATGCCCTGCGCCCAGCGAAAGATCGGGAAAAGCCCTATCCCCATATCACGGTCTATGTTGGTAACGATTTAGAGCGCTTTGACGAAGGCGTAAAAAAGTACGCCGCGCAGATAAAAAAGCCCATTGAAGAAGTTTGGGCAGTATATGCAGGTACACTCGGTGCCAGTTATGGTCTGGAATCTCTTATACGCGCATCGGTGCTTGTGAAAGAGAAAATTCCCGGATTTCGCTTGAAAATATTAGGGGATGGACCCGAACGTGAGAAGCTTGAAGAAGTTGCGCAAAAAACGCACGCTCCCGCAGATTTTCTGGGCTATACCGACTATCCAAAGATGGCGGCATGGCTGTCTCGATGTGATATCACCGTCAACTCACTTGCACGTGGGGCGGCGCAGTCAATCGTCACGAAAATCGGTGACTACTTGGCATCTGGCCATCCAATTTTAAACACAGGTAGTTCGCCTGAGTTTTGCCACAAAATTGCCAATGACGGTATTGGGGTAAATGTTCCGGCAGAAAACGTTGAAGCAATTGCGCGTGCGCTTCGCCGACTGGGGCAAAATGCAAGCATGCGCAAAATAATGGGAACACGTGCTCGTGTCGTTGCCGAGCAGGAATTTAATCAGAACAATTCGTATCAGAAGATTGTCCATCTCATTCAAACGCTTTTAGTGTAAAAAATGCTTTTCAAGCAGATGAAGCATTCCTTGGTACTACACTAAAACCTTATGTGAGCCTCGTACTTCAGTTTTGCTCTCGTACGGAAACGAGGGCACATACAATGGAGGAGTTTTTATGGCAGATTCTCTCAAGAAACAAGCTCAGCGGACTATTCCATTTTCTCCGCCGGATATTAGTGATGCAGAAGTCAATGAGGTATGTGACGCGCTTCGCAGCGGTTGGATTACCACGGGCCCCCGTACAAAAAAATTAGAAAAACAATTACGTGATTTCACCGGCGCTGCAGGTTTTGCGTGCCTCAATTCTGGTACGGCAGGCCTGGAGACCGCCCTTCGTCTTTTAGACATTGGCGAAGGTGACGAAGTTATTGTGCCTGCGTACACCTACACTTCATCGGCCTCATGCGCGGTTCATGTGGGTGCAACACCAATTTTTTGCGATGTGAAAAAAGATACGTATCAGCTCGATATTGATCAGCTTCCGTCGTTGATTACAGAAAAAACGAAGGCGGTTATCCCGGTTGACCTTGGTGGCATGATGGTCGACTACGACCACTTGTTTGAAGTGTTAGATAGCGTTGCCGATCGTTTCTACCCGCAAAATGACATTCAAGCTCATTATTCGCGCGTAATTGTTGTGGCCGATGCGGCGCATGCCCTTGGCGCAACCTACAAGGGACGCCCGGCAGGAAGTGTGGCCGATTTTACCGCATTCAGTTTCCATGCAGTCAAGAATTTCACCACAGCAGAAGGCGGCGGTGTGTGCTGGCGTGAAGCGGGCTTTGACAACGATGAAATGTATCATCAGGCAATGCTGTGGTCGCTTCATGGTCAGGATAAGGATGCGCTCGCAAAAACGCGTCCTGGTGCATGGGAATATGACATTAAGTTCCCTGGTTATAAGTGCAATATGACCGACATCCAGGCGGCAATTGGGCTTGCGCAACTCAAGCGCTATCCCGGCATGCTTGCACGCAGACAGCAGCTCATTGCTCGCTATGAGAAAAATCTCGCGGGCACGGCATTTTCGATCATGCCGCATAAAACCGATACATGCGTCGGGAGCGGCCATCTGCTTCTTACACGCATTAAGGGTGCAACTGAGCAGATGCGTAATGACTTCATCGCCAAGATGGGCGAGCGTGGTATTGCGACGAACGTTCACTACAAACCACTTCCGCTGATGACAGCATACAAAGCGCTGCGCTACGACATTAAAGATTTCCCCAATTCCTATGCACAGTATGTAAATGAGGTCACATTGCCGCTTTATACCTTGTTGATGGATGACGATGTGGACTACATCTGCGAAAATGCAAAAGAAGTGCTACAGGAAATTTTGAACTAACTTTTAACTTGAGGGAATTTGGGAAATGTACGTACATTTCTTTAAACGCGTTATAGACATCTGCATAGGCATTATTGCCATGCCCTTTTTAGGGATTCTCATCTTGGTGTTTGGTCCTCAAATCAAACACGAAGATGGGGGACCCATTTTCTATAACGCTCCTCGCATGGGAAAAGACAGACGTCCCTTTAAAATGTACAAGTTCCGCAGCATGCGCGTAAACGCTCCTGACCTGGTTATGGAAGATGGTTCTACGTACAATGGCGTGGATGACCCCCGCATGACGCGCGTTGGTGCATTCATGCGGCGCACAAGTCTCGATGAATTCCCTCAGTTTCTCAATGTGTTAAACGGAACCATGAGCGTCGTAGGTCCCCGTCCAGATCTTGAACGCGAATGTGATCTCTACCGCGGAAACGAAGCAGAAAAGCTTTCCGTCAAGCCGGGCATTACCGGGTATGCAGCGGTGTATGGCAAACGCAACGCAAAAGCGTGGCACGACCGCCTGGCGATGGACGTGTATTATGTCCATCATGTAAGCTTTCTGTTAGACCTTAAGATTTTCTTTAAGACATTTTCCACCGTATTTGGTGAAGAAGGTATCTATATAGAAAACGACAAAGGGCAAAGTGCGGCGAAAGTAGCACAAAAAAGCTCGGGGGAAGATAACGAAAAGGATTGATATGAGCAAGTACGATTATTTAGTTGTTGGAGCCGGTATTACCGGTGCGGTGTTCGCGCACGAAGCGGCGAAAGTGCATAAAAGTTGTCTCGTAATTGATAGACGGCCTCATATTGCAGGTAATATTTACACGAAGCCTGTCGAAGGTATCAATGTGCATGTGTATGGTGCTCATATCTTCCATACGTCAATTCGCAGAGTATGGAACTACGTCAATCAATTCGCGGAGTTCAACAATTACATCAATAGCCCTGTCGCAATCTACAAGGACGAGCTCTACAATCTTCCGTTTAACATGAATACGTTTGCCGAAATGTGGGGCGTCAAGACTCCTGCCGAAGCAAAGGCGCATATCCAAAAGCAAATTGATGCCGAGCACATCGGAACTCCCCAAAATTTGGAAGAACAGGCGCTTTCACTGGGCGGCCGCGATATCTACGAAAAATTAATCAAAGGCTACACCGAAAAGCAGTGGGGGCGTGATTGCACACAGCTGCCCGCAAGTATCATTAAGCGCCTGCCGTTCCGCTTCCGCTTCGATAACAATTATTTCAACGATCGTTGGCAGGGCATTCCTATGGGCGGCTATACCAAGATGATTGAACGCATGCTGGGTGATACCGAAGTGCGTTTGAACTGCGAATATAAGGATCTGATCGCAAAAGAGCCTGATATCGCAGATCGTGTTATTTACTGTGGACCAATCGACGAGTTCTATGACTACAAATTGGGCCGTCTCGAATATCGAAGCTTGCGTTTTGAAAGCGAAATTTTAGATGAGGAAAACCACCAGGGCAATGCGGTGGTGAACTATACCGCGCGCGATGTTCCGTATACGCGTATCATCGAGCACAAACATTTCGAATTTGGCACCCAGCCAAAGACGGTGATTACGCGCGAATATCCAGCAGATTGGAAGCCAGGAGACGAGCCGTACTATCCCATCAATGATGATCGCAACACGGCGCTCTATACCAAGTATGAAGATCTCGCAAAAGGCGAGGGCAAAGTAGTGTTTGCTGGTCGTTTGGGTGGCTACAAATACTATGACATGGACAAGGCGATGGATGCGGCATTTGACTTGGTCGAACGCGAACTCGGCGTTCACATCGGTGAATAATTCGCCCATGGGCCTACTTCAATAATTGCGTTCGTGCTCAGGAGCATGAAATCCTTCGCGGCACGCAGGTAAATGATTAAAGCCAGCAAGACGAAAGGTCAAGCTGGCTTTTTCATTATGGAATATCCTGAAGAAGGGTATACTACGTGCGTTTGATCAGGCTATGATATTCCCAATGTTGATGATAATTCTCACATTATGGAAGAGGGGCTTACATGGATTCGAATAAGAATAAACCAACAATCCGTGTAGCTGCTGCGGTCATTCGTGAAGGTAATAAAATTCTCGCTGCTCAGCGGGGTTATGGGGAATTTAAAGATAAATGGGAATTTCCTGGTGGCAAGATTGAGAAAGGTGAAACACCCGAGAGGGCCCTTGCGCGCGAGATCGGGGAAGAATTAGACGCGCAGATCCACATTGAATCAACGATTTGCAGCGTTTCTTACGATTATCCAGCTTTTCACTTGGAGCTTACCTGCTTTTTGTGCAGCAAGGTGGGCGACCGCTTGGTTTTCTTCGAGCACGAAAATCATGCATGGCTTGATATAGATCACCTTGATTCTGTTGATTGGCTCCCCGCTGACCTACAAGTCATTCAGGCAATTAAAGATCAGAACATTCTTCAGTAACAATTGATGTGTGAACATCTGATGCGTATATCGATTTGAAAGGTATGAATTATGGCAATGACACCTGATCAGCAATACGTAATGGAAACAATGAAGACACGTGACGTCCATTTTGTGCGCTTCTGGTTTACCGATGTTATGGGCCGTATGAAATCATTTGCCGTAAGCCCTAATGAAATCGAAAATGCGTTTTCCGACGGTATGGGATTTGACGGAAGTAGTGTCGAGGGATTTACCGGAACGGGGGAAAGCGATATTTTGGCGTACCCCGATGCAACAACGTTTCAGATTCTGCCGTGGCGTCCCGAGCATGCAGCGGTTGCGCGCATGTTTTGCACCATTAAAACTCCCGATGGAGAACCTTTTGAAGCAGACCCGCGTCAAGTCCTGATGCGCGTGGTTAAAAAAGCTGCCCGTATGGGATATACCGCAAACATGGGTCCCGAGGTTGAGTATTTCTACTTTAAGGATTCTTCCCATACCGAATTGCTCGATCATGGTGGATACTTCGATTTGACTTCGCTTGATTCGGCAACCGATATGCGTCGCGATACGGTGTTGGCCTTAGAGGACATGGGCATTCCGGTCGAATATAGTCACCACGAATGCGCTCCGAGCCAAAACGAGGTTGACCTGCGATTCTCCGATGCCCTCAGCATGGCTGATGCCGTCATGACGTACAAACTTGTAGTGAAAGAAGTTGCCAAACTCAATGGGGTATATGCAACCTTTATGCCGAAACCACTTGAAGCGTACCCGGGAAGTGGCATGCATGTGCACCAGAGCTTATTCGATATGGACGGCAATAACGTTTTCTTTGATCCACACGATCCTTTGGGATACAACTTATCCGAAACGGCAAAGCACTACATTGCGGGCCTGTTGAAATATGCACCCGAATTTAGCCTGCTCACGAACCAATATGTCAATTCATACAAGCGCTTAGTGTCAGGCGGTGAGGCTCCGATTTGTATAAGTTGGGGCCGCGCGAATCGCTCCACGCTTGTGCGCATTCCGGGATACCGCCCGAATCGTGAGGTTGCGTGCCGCGTTGAGCTGCGCAGTCCTGATCCGGCATGCAATCCATACCTTGCCTTTGCTGCAATGATTATGGCTGGTCTTAAAGGTATTGAAGATGAGTTGCCGTTGCGTGCGCCCGTCGAGGGGCGTGATTTGGCAAAGTCAACGCGTCAAGAGCTCACCGAAGAGGGTGCAGAGTGCCTTCCTGAAAACCTTGGTCAGGCAGTGGAACTCTTTGCGCATTCCGATTTGATGCGTGAACTGTTAGGAGAGCGCACGCATAAGTTTTTGGTAGACCAAAAACGTGAAGAGTGGAATCAATACAGCAAGATGGTTTCTGACTGGGAATTACATCGATACTTGGAGGTGTTATAAATGGCTCGAAAAAAAGTGCTTCTTGCAGTTGATAGTCTAGAAAACACCTATAAGTTCACCCAGATTTGCAAGCGCCTTGATGTTGAAATCCTGAGCGCTCGCGGACACGTGCAAGATAAAATGCTGGCTTCAAGTAACGAATATGACCTGTTGGTATACGAGATACATTCTGATGTTTTAGATGAAGTTGCCAAAATTGAGCAGTCAATGCTAAGCGACAATGATACGGCGCTGTTGCTTGTGGTTGAGGAAAATATGATTTCTGAGCTTCGCATGCCTGCCCACATTAGTGCGGATTTTGTCACTGCTCGGGCAAGTGCTGCCGAATGTGAAATTCGTATGCGTCATTTGCTATGGAGCAGCGCAGAAGGCGATGCGTCAGATCTGGTCCGTGTGGGTGGCATGATTATCAATCTTGCCACCTATCAGGTAACTATCAACGGTGAACCGCTTGATTTAACCTATCTTGAATATGCGCTGCTTTCGTTTTTGGCTACGCATCCAGGCAGGACGTTCTCGCGTCAAGCATTGCTTCACCGTGTGTGGGGGCTTGATTATTACGGTGGCAGTCGCACCGTTGATGTGCATGTGCGTCGCATTCGCGCGAAACTTGGTCCCGATCTTTCACTTCATTTGAAGACGGTCCGTGGAGTGGGCTATCTCTGGCAGGATCAAACACCTCGGTTAGATGATGAATAGCGTTTCAATCTGAATAACTTCCCACGACCTTTTTGTCAGTACACGGTTCCATATGTCATGGTTTCTATTGGGCATAAACGGGAACCATGACATAAAAACATTATTTCTTGAGTGCCTGCGGGGCTACGAGCACATCGCATAATGTGGCAGCAGCGTTGCGGGCACTCTCTTTGTCAATGCCGGTGAGATCGATAACAAGGCTCTGGCATTGAGAAGATTCGCGTATCCCTTCAAGTTGACGCGTTGTTGCCACATCTATCTGCTTTTCTTTGAGCATGTCTATGATAGAGCCCAGGTCGTATTGTTTAGGGAACTGAATGACGAAATAGGGTGCATTTTGTGCCCCAATGATTCGTGGCGTTAAAAGCGTTTGGGCTCGCTTGCTCGAATCGCTCCCGATTTCCCTTTTCGCACCGGTAAGCATGGTCACCATCCGAATAAATGCTTGATAAGAGGCTTCGTATTGCTTTTTCAAGCGTCCTTGATACCGATCGTAATCACCATTTGAGATAAACGCAGCAGCACTTAATAGTTGAGTTTTTGCAATTGCGCTTTCAAAAAATGCGTTCCCAAATGCCGAGCGTGCTCGATGTGCAAGTTTGTGAGGCACAATTGCGTAGGCACACGAAAACAATGGTCCAAACCCATAGCTTGAAACTAAAATAACGTGATTTGGATCTTGGATATACAGCGGTGGTATAGCTAATTCGGAGAACCGGAGAAGTGCGGGCTGATCATCCTCAACCACATAATGCGACGGACTCGCATCAACCCAGTCCAAGATTTCATTTTTCCTGCGAATAGGCATAGTTGTGGCTGTTGGATATGCATGTGAGGGACGGCAGATGATAATGTTTGCGTCATCAGCCAAAAGCGCAGGGTCAAGCCCTCGTTGGTCGGTTTTTGCGGCCTGGGCATCAATGTTGTATGCACGCAGATCCTGTGCAAGCGATTTTGTAAGACCTTCGACATACCAGGTAACATTTTCTTTTGCTGGGGTTGCTTTCGAGTGAATCTGTGCGGACAGAATAAGCGAAAGGCGTCTGAAAAGCTCGTTCATGTTTGATGCAACAAGTATTTGATCAGCCGTTGCCTTAAGATGCCGTGTTTTTGCGACGTTTTGAACAAGTACATGCAAAAACGTTTGCTCAGCACGCACGCAATTGACATCGCTTGATTCTTTAACAATTTTGCGCAGGTGGGTCATCCAATTTGTCGCAGGGGACCAGGCTAAAGGTAATGGCTTGGGTTTAAGATTGATGGCCTTCTTATCAGAAGCAGAAACACTTTGTCGATGTTGTCCTTGTCCTAGAGATATTCCTGAAGGTTGTGCAGAATCTTCTTGAATAATATCGGCAGGACTTGCGACAACATCCTCAATAATTGAATGAGTATTTCCCACACCCAAGGCAAAATATCCACTCTTGGGAATTGACTCAATATATCCTTCGTCCATGAGTTTATCGTAGGCGTGCTGAACCGTTATGGGGCTTACCTCGAGATGTTCGGCAAATTCGCGTTTTGAAGGAAGCCTTTGACCTGGGCGAATCCATCCCCGCTCAATGTCATTACGAAGACGCTCATAAAGCTGTACGTACATACTTTTTGAATCGTCATCAAGAAGGTAGGTGAGCATGCGATCGCCGCCTTATCAAAGAAAACCTTTTTATTTATTCAGACTCGAAAAGGTTTGGAACCTGATTCCGCGAGCCTTGCCACGTAAATCTGACCACATGGATTCGACCGTGTGGTTCTGATCACGTAGGTTGCTACTGTAGTTATTTTGGCTCATCTATACCTACTTTAATACGAGTATCGGACGCGTTACCAGTTTTTTGCTTTGACTTTTGAGTGCTTTGGCTGATGGCAAAAAGAAGCCCATCGCCAAGCAGAGCAATGCGCTCTGTATGACGATGGGTCGTAGCGATACGCAAACACTATGATGCACGCGCGGTGCTTATATGAAGTGCTCGCAAACGCGAATCAAACCGTTTCGATCTGATTCGCTTATCTAGTCCTCAGGATATTCTGGCTGCCAATAAACCTTGGCAATAGCCTCGTCAATCTTATCAGGAGAAACATCGCTTTCTCCTTCTTTGATTGCTTCCTCAACAACTGCATGGGCAACCTTCTGTGAGAACTCTGTCAACAGATCCAGAGAAGGAAGCACTGGCGCGCCAGGAGCGGTGGTGTCTACGATGCCGTTTAAACTATGAGCGGCTGCAGAAGCCATACCTGATGTTACATGACGTGCGCCAGAAGCAAGCACGCCTAAGCCCAGGCCAGGATACACAAGTGCGTTGTTTGATTGACCAATCTGATAGGTAACGCCGTTGTATTCCACGGGATCGCTGGTAACGCCCGTTGCAACGAGTGCATGTCCTTTGCTCCATTTGATGATGTCGGCGGCGGTGCCTTCGGCTTTCGACGTTGGATTAGACATCGGGAAGATCATTGGACGGTCACAGTATGACGTCATTTCTTCGACTACTTTTTGATTGAAAGCACCAAATACCGTTGATGTTCCCACAAGAATGGTCGGACGAACTGCGGCGACAGTCGTTGCAAGATCTGCGCCCTTCGGTAGATCGGGGAACTCAGAACGAGGATGGACATAGGGGCGCTGCGCATCAGAAATGTTGTCCATATCATCCAAGATCAAGCCACGACTGTTCATCAGGTAGAAGTGCTTGTTTGCTTCTTCACGGGTCAGTCCCTGGTCAACCATTTCCTGCGCGATACGGTCAACGACGCCACAACCTGCGCTTCCTGCGCCGAAGCATAAGTAGCGCTGGTCGGTGAGTTTTTGTCCAGAAATTTTCAGTCCGCAAGAAATACCTGCAAGGGTCACAATGCCGGTGCCCTCAATATCATCGTTGAACACGGGGTGATCTTTCTGATACTTCTTCAAGAGTGTGTCAGCATGGCTGCGACCAAAGTCTTCAAAGTGGAGATAGAGATGAGGGAACTTTTCTTCGACGGTATTGACGAACTTATCCATAAATGCGTAATACGCATCGTCATCTATACGCTTTTCGGGAACGCCTAAGTACAGGGGATCTTCGCGAAGTTCATCACGATTGGTGCCCGCATCCACCACGACGGCTAAGGTGCGATTCGGGTCAATTCCTGCGCCTGCGGTGTAAACCATCAGTTTACCGATGGCAATTTCACCGCCGTTGGTGCCCCAGTCGCCGATTCCCAAAATTGCTTCCGAGTCGGTGACGACAATAAGATCGATGTCGCGACCTGCAGCGGCAGCCGTGAGTGCAGGTTCAATCATTTCGGGCTTGCGTGCATCTAAGAAGCACATCTCTTGCGGATCAACATAATTAGTTGTGTAATTCTCAATGTCAATTGCAACGGTTGGGTTGTAAACAATCGGCATCAAAACAGCCAAGTGATCTGTTAAAACACGATAAAACAAGGTGCGGTTCGTCTGGAATAAGCGCATCAAGAAATGACGTTTGTCGATCAAACGGGTGTATGATTCGCAATCAGCATATGCACGTTCTGCTTGTTGATCGAGAGTTTGCACGCTTGGTGGAAGCATACCTACTAACCCGTATTTTTCGCGTTCTTCCTGGGTAAACGCCGTTCCTTTATTCAATACCGGATCGGCAAGGAGATCTTTCCCTCTTTTGCCATGCAGCGTAGCTTCATTTTGCGTTGTATCGTTCATTGAACACCTCGATTTACAATAGCCATAAGATACAAGGCAAACTGTACCATCATTGCTTCGATGCCGGTGGTATCTTTCTTTAAAAGGCTTAAACGGCTCATTGAGGCGCGTAAATCACATACTTGGAAAGGCGAATGAATGGCCGAGAAAAAGACAAAAAAAGAAATGAGGACGGCACTCACACAAAAAAAGGAGCGCTTTGATCATAAAGCTCGTACCATAGCGGTCATTGACGGAAATTCCTTGATGCATCGTGCATACCACGCGGTGATGGCTCCGATGACTGCTCCCGACGGAACGCCGACGAATGCAGTTTTCGGATTCATGCAAATGTTTCTCAAGTTCGCCGAAGAAACGCCTTTTGATGCACTTGTGTGCGCCTTCGATGTGAGCAAGCCCACACATCGTATCGCCGAACTTGAGCAGTATAAAGCGCAGCGCCCTCCCATGGATGAAGCGCTCAATGTGCAATTTCCTCTCATTTACGATCTGCTCGACGCCATGAATGTCCCTCAGGTAAAAGTGCCTGGCTGGGAAGGTGACGATATCTTGGGCACGATTGCTGCGCGTGACGAAGCGCGTGGGTGGAATACGCTTATTCTGTCGGGTGATAAAGACGTGTGTCAGCTGGCGAGCGATCGCACAAAGATCGTAACTACCAAAAAAGGTGTTTCTAATGTCGTGGTTTCAGGCCCTACCGAAGTACGCGAAAACTATGGCGTAACTCCTGAGCAATTCCCTGATTTTCTTGGACTGATGGGGGATAAAGTCGATAACATTCCCGGTGTTCCCGGGATTGGCCCAAAATCTGCGGCTAAGTTGTTGCAGCAGTTTGAAACGCTCGAAGGAATTTACGAGAACACCGACAAACTTAAAGGCAAGCAAAAAGAGCGCATTGTCGAGCATAAAGACGATGCGTTCTTGTCGCGGAAAGTGGCAACTATTAAGCGCGATTTGACCTTTGATCTTGACCTTGATGATATTTCGTTCCCTGATTTTGACGAGGCAAAAGTCAATGAGGCATTTGGTAAGCTTCACCTTAACAGCCAACTTCGCCGCGTCCTTGCGCTCAAAGGTGGATCTTCTACGTCTGCACCAGACCAGGTCATCGAGCTTGATTATAAGAATCCGTTGACGGGAGAGATGGGCGAAAAGCTTGTCGATGCAGCAATTTCCGAAGGTAATGTTGTTGGTGTTGCCTACGCTGAAGATGAGCAAGCATCGCTTTTAGGCAGTGGGTATTATCTGGCAATAAACGCCGCAGGTGGACATGCGGTGTTAGAGGGAGAGAGTGCACGTACGGCACTTGCGAAGTTGATACAGGGCACCTCGGTTGCCGCAATGGACGGAAAAGGCGTGCTCGAGCAGGTGTATCCTGCTGATTCGTCTGAGCCTGCCCTCATAAATGACGATGATCTTTTTTCGGCATCCATACACGATATCTCGCTTGCGGCATATATTCTGTATTCTTCCGTTCCGAAATACACCGTAGAAACGCTTGCAGAAAAATATCTCGGTGGTACGCTTCCCGAACCGGGCACCTACGATCCTGAAGATAAAAAGAGCCCAGCGAAGAAAAATGGGATTCTGGATAAAACCATCATCTCTTCGATGCTTTCTGTCGAAGCGGCAGCTATGCGTAAGCTTGTTACGCCGTTGCAGAAAAAGCTCGAGGAAGATGGCCTTTCCAAGGTATATCGCGAGATTGATCTTCCGCTGGTGCCGGTGCTCGCGCATATGGAACGCACTGGGGCAGCGCTTGATGTTGATCATCTCAAACAAATTGGCTCTTACGCAAAAGGTGAGATTGAGCAGCTGAAACAGAAAATTTACGATGTTGCGGGCGAAGAGTTCAATATCGATTCACCAAAGCAGGTTTCTCATATCTTGTTTGAGGTGCTTCAACTTCCGCATGGCAAAAAGACGCAGAATGGGTATTCCACTGCGGCAAAAGTTTTGACCTCGCTTGAAGATAAGAGCGAAGTTCCCGGGCTTATTTTGCAGTATCGAGAATATGCCAAGATGGAAAGCACCTATATTGATGCGCTTCCGAAGATGCGCAAGGGCGATGGGCTGCTGCACACGTCGTTCAACCAGACCATTACGACGACGGGACGACTGAGCTCAAGCGACCCTAACTTGCAAAATATCCCTGTTCGAAGTGATTTTGGCAGGCATATTCGCGAATGCTTTGTTCCGCTCGATACCAATTCGGTGTTTATGTCGGGAGATTATTCGCAGGTAGAACTGCGTGTCCTGGCGCATCTTTCCGGTGATGAACATTTGATTCAGGCATTTCAGAGTGGTGCTGATTTTCATGCTGCAACGGCGGCGCGCGTATTTAATGTGGATCCCCAAGATGTCACGCCTGAGCTGCGTAGACGTGCGAAAGCGGTAAACTTCGGGATCGTCTATGGTCAGCAGGCCTACGGTCTTTCGCAAAGCTTGCATATTTCATTTAACGAAGCGCAAGAGATGATTGACCGCTATTTTGAGGTATACCCGCAAGTCAAAACGTTCTTGGATGAAATTGTGGCCAATGCATACAAGACGGGATATGCCGAGACGATGTATGGCCGTCGCCGGTATATTCCCGAGCTTAAATCCACGAATCGCCAGCAGCGTATGTTTGGCGAGCGTACCGCGATGAATCACCCCATGCAGGGAACGGCGGCGGATATCATCAAGATTGCCATGGCTCGGGTGCAAAAGCGCCTGATCAATGAATTCCCCAAAGCTAAATTAATGCTTCAAGTTCACGACGAGCTTGATCTCTCTGTTCCAAAAGACCAGGTAGATGAGGTAGGCAGCATGCTTGAAGAAGAGATGAATGGTGCCGCAGATCTGAAGGTTCCCCTCATCGCTGAAATTTCGCAGGGGGCGAATTGGGCAGAAGCGCATTAATGAACCTGCACCAACTTCCCTGAGCGTGCGGCAGCTTTCCCATATATAAAAGCTTAGAAGAAGTAAAATTATTAAGAAAAGAGACAACTACCACGTTCCGCTAAAAATGTACGAACGCGCCAAAGGCAAACGAAAGACCGCTTATGAATTTCGATACGCTTTATTACCAAAATCAATACACCAAAGAATTTGATGCCGATCTTATTTCATGTGAGCAAAAAGAAGATCATTACGAAACAATTCTTTCTCAAACAGCCTTTTATCCTGAAGGTGGCGGGCAGCCTGCCGACCACGGCACACTCAATGGCGTTGAAGTCTACGATGTACAACTTGAGGACGGCAAGGAAGTCCATTACACCAAGGAACCTGTCGAAGGTCCTTCCGTGCATGGAGCTATTGATTGGAAACGCCGTCTGGATCTGATGCAACAACATACTGCCGATCATATTTTTGCCGGCCTTGTACATGATCAATATGGTTATGACAACGTGGGCTTTCAAATTGGTGATGTTGTCCGCATGGACTTCGACGGGAAACTTACCGATGAGCAAGTCCGGGAACTTGAAATCGAGGCGAACAAGGTCGTTTGGCGAGATGAACCGGTCGAAGCGCAATATCCAACGCCTGATGAGCTCGAAGTCATGGACTTCCGTTCAAAGAAGGCTCTCAAAGGGCAAGTGCGCATCATGAATATTCCCGATGTTGATGTATGTGCATGCTGCGGCACTCATGTCAGCCATACGGGAGAGGTTGGCCTCATTCGAATTCTTTCATGCACCAAGCACAAGAAAGGCGTTCGTGTTTTGATGCTGGCGGGAGATCGTGCACTCAACTACGATCTGGCGATTTCCGATCAAAATCACGAGGTGTCGGTCCTTTTGAGCGCTGAGCCGCAGCATACGGCTTCTGCGGTAAAAGACCTGCTGGATCAAAATAAGAAGTTGCAAGCACGCATCGATGAAATCAAATTTTCCGAGCTTGAAAAGCAAATTGAATCGATCCCCGAGGGACAAAATATCTCAATACTCTTTGCAGATAACCTCGATCGTTCGATGATGTCGAAGCTAGCTGATGAGATTATTGATAATCGTCATGCAAAGGCTGCAGCTATTTTTGCGAAGAACCCGAAAGATACGGCATATATGATTATTTCTTCCGAGGTGAACCTTCGCGATATCTCAAAAGAGCTCAACCAGAAGCTTAACGGTCGCGGTGGTGGTCGACCCGATGTTATTCAGGGTATGGTTCAAGCTGATGAGGAGACAATTCGCCAAACGCTTGAAGAACTCTTTGCATAATAATATCGGCGGTGTTATGTGGCGGTATCATAGCGCCACATGGCGTCGGTGCCATACAATAGAAGCATTGCTTTAAGTTGAAGCAACATACGTGCTCGACGGAAGCGGGATCTATAGGAAACGACATACATTTTGTATTTCATCTTTTGAAAGAGTTTCGCTATGAATATGAAAACAATTTCTGCGATCGCACTTGCTGGCTGCCTGACGTTGGGCATGTTGTCGGGATGCTCGGTATTTAACTTCAATCAACAAAATGACACGAGCACAGCTTCTTCTGATCAAAATGCTTCGCAGACGCAGGATGCGCAACCCGAAGACTCACAAGCAAGCGATACCTCAAGCGATGCTTCTGCTGATGATTCCATCACGATTGGACAAGTGAATGACAATGTCCTTTCGGTAAGTGTCCAAAATAAACTTGGATCTGATATATCCTCGGTTTCTATCAAACGGGAAAGTGACTCCTCATATAGCACGCCTCTTACTATGAGTGCAACCTGGGCAAATGATAAAGATGCAACGATTTATTTTGCCGGTGTTGCAAAGAAAAACAACGGATCGAATAATCAAGATTCTTCAGATTCTTCCGATGGGCAAACGGTCTACGATCGAGCTGGTGCCAATGCGGTTATTTTCAACTCGGGTCAGACCTCTAGCTCTACCAGTAGTGGAAATGGATCCTATTCGATAGGAAGTTCTTCGACAAGCACTTCAACAACCTCACAGGCTCCGTTATACGATATGCAAATCACTACTACCGCAGGTCAACAGTATGAAATCACGCAGATAAATTTCGAGAACATGCGTGATGGTGAAGTGCATCTCTCTGACAATGATGTCGCGTACATGTCCTATATCGATACAACGGTAAACAGGATAGTCTCTACGATTCCGTTCAATCAAACAAGTCAAGTTCCATCCACCGATGAAGAATCCAGTGGAAGCACCGAATACGAAGCGCCAGCTCAATCGCAGTCAATTGAGCAATCACCATCCGCCTCTTCACAATACGAGAGCAGCAGTTCGTCCAATACAAATACGTATTCCAGCCCATCGTCCGATACGTATTCTTCGACGGGGAGCACCAGTGGCTCGACGGGAAGTTCGAGTTCTACAGGAAGCAGCACATCGGGAACTTCAGGATCTGCCGGAACAGGTTCGCAAAGTACGTCGGGATCAAGTACGTCGGGCTCAGGGTCTGCGGGAACATCCTCTTCGGGAACATCAAGCTCTGCAGGGCAGAGCACAGGCTCCCAGAGTAGTGGAGGAACTTCAAATTCTTTAAATTGATCGCATTTCTTTTCAACAAAGTGCTAAAGTAAACAGGCTGCATGCCAACAGAGCGTATGCGTTGACAGGTCGACGGCGACCGGTGCCGTAAACCGCCTTGCACACGTGGAATGCGAATGCAAGTCGCGTTCATTGAGCATGAGCAGCACATCGATGGGTGTGCTTCGACGCGTTAACATTCAAGGAGAAAATATGTACGCAATTGTTAAAACCGGCGGTAAGCAGTACACAGTTGCCCCAGGTGACTATGTAGACGTCGAGAAAATCGACGCAGAAGAAAGCAAAACAGTCGAACTCCCCGCTATTTGCGTGGTTGATGGCGACAAAGTTATTGCTGATCCTGCAAAAGCCGCTTCCACAAAAGTTGTTGCTTCTGTGGTAAAACAGTTTAAAGGCGAAAAGCAGACCGTCTTTAAATTTAAGAAACGTAAGAACTATAAGAAACTTAATGGTCATCGTCAGAAGCTCACCCAGCTTCACATCGAGTCAGTAGGTTCCGAGAAAGCTCCTGCGAAAACTTCAGCTGCTGCAAAGAGCACATCTAAGGCAACGACAACAGCAAAGAAGACGACCAAGAGCACGACAGCTGCAAAGAGCACTGCAGCTAAGACGACGAAGACAGCAACTGCGAAGAAGACAACAAGCACGAAAGCTTCTTCTAAGACCACTGCTTCGAAGGCTAAGACAACTGCAAAGAAGTCTACAACTGCCGCAAAAAAGCCTGCTGCTAAGAAGACCGCTTCTAAGTCAACAAAGTCTGCTGCAAAGACGACGAAGTCTGCAGCAAGCCAGAAATAGCAGGGAGTGATGTCACATGGCACACAAGAAGGGACTTGGTTCCAGCCGCAATGGCCGCGATTCTAACGCGAAGCGCTTGGGCTGCAAAAAATTCGACGGTGAAGTCGTAAAGGCTGGAATGATTTTGGTTCGTCAGCGTGGTACCCATTTTCATCCAGGTGAAAATGTAGGATTGGGCAAAGACGATACCTTGTTCGCTAAATGCAATGGCACCGTGAAATACACCAATGGTGTCCGCCGTTTAATTAGCGTTATTCCTGCTGAATAAGCACAATTAGTAATTTTTGAGTAGCAAAGAAGGCCTCTTGTGATCTATTTTCACAAGGGGCTTTTCGTGTATGCAGAAATACAATCTGGTATCGGTCCGCGCAATCGTAATACCATATCTTTTAAGAGTTACATTTTTTGAAAGAGGATATACATGTTTATCGACAAGGTACATATTCATGTGCAAGGTGGCGATGGCGGAGCGGGATGTATGAGCTTTCGTCGCGAAGCGCATGTGCCCAAAGGCGGCCCCGATGGTGGTGACGGCGGACATGGTGGAGATGTGATTGTACGGGCCGATATTAATACATCATCCCTGATAGATTATCGCTTTAAGCATCATTTTAGAGCCGAACGTGGCACCCATGGTCAGGGCTCTAAGATGCACGGTGCCGACGGAAAAGACGTCATTTTAAAGGTGCCGGTGGGCACAAAAGTGCGCCTCTATGATGACCAAGAGAAAAAGCCGATTACGCTGATGGCTGACCTCACCCATGATGGCGATTCTATTATCGTCGCACAGGGCGGCAAAGGCGGTCGTGGCAATATTCACTTTGTCACCTCAACACGTCGTGCTCCCGCATTTGCCGAGCTGGGAGAACCAAGCATCGGATGCTGGATTGAACTTGAGATGCAGCTGATGGCCGATGCGGCGTTGGTAGGGGAGCCAAGTGCAGGCAAGAGCTCATTGATTTCGCGCATGAGTGCGGCACGTCCAAAGATTGCTGATTATCCCTTTACCACGCTTACCCCACATCTTGGAATGGTGCGCGTAGGAGACAGCGGTGAGGAAGATTTCGTGGTGGCCGATATTCCTGGGCTGATTGAAGGCGCGCATGAGGGGAAGGGCTTAGGCCATGACTTCTTGCGGCACATCGAGCGTTCTGCACTCCTTATTCACGTTGTGGATATGACCGGTGGCTATGAAGGGCGCGATCCGGTTGAAGATTATCACACGATAAATCGTGAGCTTGTGCTCTACGATCCTGATTTAGCGAAACGTCCCCGCGTGGTGGTAGCGAATAAGGTTGATATGCCAGGCACCGAAGAAAACATTAAACGTTTAGCGGCCGAGGTCAAAAAAGATTCGTTAGCTGCAGCAGGTGGAAATGAATTTGTGGAATCTCCTATCGATCCAAAGCTTTATTGCACAAGTGCGGTTACGGGAAAAGGCATCCGCGAGCTTGAGGAAGTAGTTGGCGGGAAGGTTCACAAAATTCGCGAAGAGAAGAAAGCGAAGGAAGCTGCCACGCCGCATTACGATCACGTGTGGGAGCAGAAACGCAGAGCTCATGATCGCAAGTTTGAAGTGGTAAAACTTTCTGCCGATGTATGGCGTGTTAAAGGGCCTTCGGTTGAGCGCATGGTTGTTCAGACTGACTGGAACAACGATGAGGCGATTGCGTTTCTGCAGCACAGGTTCCGTCGGATGGGCGTGGACCAAGCACTTTTGGATGCGGGCGCGCGCGATGGTGATGAGGTACGCATCGTAGGACGTGCGTTTACCTTTGAAGCGGCGCAGACACATGAAGACAAAGATATCTATCGTGAACTGGGCGATTAAGTATGATACGTATAGGAATTATGGGTGGAACCTTTGATCCACCGCACTTAGGACATTTGATTGTAGCCGAACAGGCGCGCGTTGCCTTGGATCTTAAGAAGGTAATCTTTATCCCTGCAGGTAATCCCGTATTTAAAAAGGATCAGTATGTTACGCCTGCACACGATCGGCTTCGGATGTGTGAAATGGCGACCGATTCGAATCCGGCCTTCGAAGTTTCAAATATGGAAATTGCACGAGGTGGTGACACGTATTCGGTTGATACGCTTCGGGAACTTTGCACCACGTATACCCGTGGGGTCGAGTTCTGGACGATTGTTGGCTCTGATGTTTTTTCTGAAATGCAGAAGTGGTACAAGGCAGACGAAATTGCCAAAATGTCGCATATTGCGGTATTAGTGAGGCCGACAACCGATGTGGAAGCACTCAAAGAGCGCAAAGACCTTTCAATGTTCCAGGCAGAATATATCCCGGTAACACAAGTCGATATTTCGTCGACCGATATTCGGCAGCGTGTGAAAGACAATAAAACCATTCGCTACTTGGTAACTGAACGTGTACGACAATATATCAAGAATCATCATTTGTACCAGGGAAGTCATTGATGACCTACTAAAATAATTTGTATCAATCACATTGGTCATATGGCCCATAAGAGAAAAAGTCATTTTCTGTGAGGCTTCGCACGATAAAGATTGGAGGAGAGCAAATGACACAACAACTACTCAACCTTGCTGATGTTAAACTTTCTGATGATTTGTATGGTGATGATAACTATCAGATCTTAAAAAATTTACTCAAGCAGCGCGTGAATAAACGGCGCTATAAACACAGCAAGGGTGTCGCGAAAACAGCGAAACATCTTGCCAAGATTTATGGTGAAGACCCAAAGAAGGCTCGAATTGCCGGCATTTTGCATGATTGGGACAAGGGCCTTTCAATGGATGAGATACGCGTTCGTGCGCGCGAATTGCATGTAGACGTTTCTGACCAGGTTATTGAAGATATGCCATGGCTGCTGCATGGCCCAACGGCCGCCGCGGCGCTTTCGCAGGTATTTCCCGAGTTTGGCCACGATGTGTACCAGGCGATTGCTCGCCATACATCGGGAGCTGTCGATATGTCGCCGCTTGATTGCATCATCTATGTTGCCGATATTATTGAGCCAAATCGTACGTTTGGGGACATGGACGGTATTGCGAAGGTGCGCAAAAAGGTAGGAAAAGTCTCGCTCCAAAAGTTGTACTTCCTCACTTTCAAGTACAACTTTGAATTTTTGGTTGCTTCAGATAAGCAGCTTTTCCCTGATACGGTGAATATCTGGAATTCTCTGATGTGGAAATTTGGACAGGCTTCAAATTGGGAGGACGCGAAAGCACGTCATCAACAGTTGATCGCCAGCGCGTCAAGCAATAAGCCATCGAGCAAAAAAGAATTGTCCAGCAAAAAAGAATTGTCCAGCAAAAAAGAATCGTCGCACAAAAAAGAGCCGTCAAGTAAAAAAGAATCATCGAGCAAAAAAGAGCCGTCAAGTAAAAGAGGATCGTCAAGTAAAAAAGAATCATTGACCAGTAAAAAATCCTCGAAGAAGAAATCCTCGAGTAAGAAATCATCAAGTAAAAAAGAAGCCTCGAGCAAACACGATTCCAAAGAATAGTCGAGCGAATTAAGCTCATAGCGTGCGCAATATTTTTAACAAACAACGGTTTAAATAACGGAGATCCATGTGAATATTGAAGAAAGCAACGAAGTCATTCAGACACCAACACCAATAGACCCCAAAACGCAAAAGTTTGCCCTATTTATTGCCAATGTAGCGAATCAAAAATTGGCAAAGGATATCGTCGTACAGGACGTGCACAATTTAAGCACGATAACCAGCTATTACGTGATTGTGACCGGTATGAATAAACGCCAAGTTGATGCAATCGTCGACGATATTGTTGCAAAGGTAAAGAAGGAATACGGCATAAAGCCCATGCACAGGGATGGCGTTGAAACCGGCACATGGGAAGTGCTCGATTTTGGCGATGTCATTGTGCACGTATTCCAACCCGACGATCGCGAACGGTATCGTTTTGAGGATCTATGGAACGATGCGCCTATCGTTGATCTTCATGCCGCAGGATTTGAGGATTTGGAATATTCCGATCGCGTGCAGCAAGTAATCGACAAGGCTCCGAAAGAGGAGATAAAAGAGGCATAAGTCCTTCTACTTTTAAAACATTTCCTATATTTATTTGACTCTGAGTAATGTCCGCATCTCTTGTGTGAGGTTGCGGACATTTTTAATACATCTTTCAGATTTCCTGGTTCGTAAACAGCTCTTCCGAAACCCTGTTGCGTTTGCTATTGGTAGTGTTTCGAATGTTGGTGTTTACACCTAGAACCTAACTTGCAGGCTGTTATGCTCCGGTAAATCCGAATGACTGGCCCAGACTAATTTTCTCCTCACCTACGAAGTCGCAGGGGAGTAATGTGGTCAAAGCTTTGGTGTCTTGCGTCTTTAGAGTATCCTCATCGTTGGCTAAACGCGCTCCTTGAGCAACGATCGCATCTTCAAACATGTTCCGGACAAAGCGAGCATTTCCAAACCCTTCAGTCTTTGAGGCCTGCTTGATAATGGTGCGCGCTTTATCTTCAACGCCATCTGCGAGTGTTAGATGTCCGCGCTTCGCCATAAGTTTTAAAATCGCCACGAGTTCGTCGATGCTGTAGTCAGGGAATTCTATCTTGATTTTTATACGGGAATCAAACCCCGGATTAAGCGCAAAAAGCTGTCTCATTTCGTTCTTATAACCTGCGAGGATAACAACCGTCTCTTCACGATAGTTTTCCATGCAAGAAATAAAGGCTGAGATACAACTTAGACTCCTTTGTCCGAGTTCACCCATAGCATACGCCTCATCAACAAAGATCACAGACCCCTTTGCTTTTTCGAAAATTGCCTGTATCAGGATTGGATCAGCGAGTTCATGACCTCCAACCTCTATGAGTTTGCCCACTGAGAGCACTCCTTCATCCTTCAATATCTTTGCAACTACTCGAGCAACTTCGGTTTTACCAGATCCTGGGTTCCCGAGAAACGCCATATGCAGAGGAATAAAGGGAGCCTTAATACCCGCATCGCGCTTAACCTTCTGAACATGCATGAAATCTAGACGTTGAGATATCATCTTTTTGATTTCCTTAAGCCCGATAAGGTTCTTTAACTGTTGGCGACCAGGTATCTCTTCCTTCCAATACTCACCGCGGATCTTTTGCGCTGCTGTCCGCACATCTTCAGCCTCAATAGTTGTGAGCAACTCTTCAGTAAACTTGATATCTTGAGAGGTTTTTGCGAGACGAACTTGTTGTGAGCCAACAGTATTTTCGTAAAGTTGTCTTACGTAACGTGCATTACCTTCATCTGCTGGAGTGCCGGCTCTCTCAATTACATTACGTGCTTCCGAAAGAGCTTTCTGTCCGAGTTTAAAACCACCGTGATCCACCATGAATTTGAAAATTTCAAGTTTCTCTTCAGCAGAATAATCAGGGAAGTCTATGAGGAAGCCTATTCGACTCCTGAACCCCGGGTTTGATGAAATAAGGTTTTCAATTGCATTCTTGTAGCCTGCAAGTATGACGACTGTATCACGACGCCGATTTTCCATATATGCAATAAGTTCGGTGATTTTATCAGAATGGGACAACCCGTAGGCTTCATCGATAAACAAGACGGAACCACGGGCTTCATCAAAGGCATCTTTTACATTCCATACTTCGGCACCCGATCGCACGATCAAGCGTCCCTCTTTGAGAATCCCTTTGTCTTTGAGAATTTCCGCGTAAAGACGCGCAACTTCAGTTTTCCCCGTGCCAGGGGATCCCATGAATGCAAGATGCATTGAGAATGGTTGAGGTTTTAGACCAGCGCGAACAAGTTTTTGATTCATGTCAAATCTGCATAAGACCTCTGTGATTTGTTCTTTCACGGCTTTAAGCCCAATCATTTCCTGAAGCCTGTCATAGGCTGAGCTCTTATTTTCAAGTAGCGATTTCCTTTGGAAAAACTTTTTAATCATTGGAAGATAAGGAGGATATTCAGATTTTGCGACCACAAGTGA
This sequence comes from uncultured Eggerthellaceae bacterium, assembly GCA_903789415.1. Lineage (GTDB taxonomy): Bacteria > Actinomycetota > Coriobacteriia > Coriobacteriales > Eggerthellaceae > CAIFEG01. Next base: position 82,922 of record CAIFEG010000007.1, read on the forward strand.
AACCCATTCATCAAGTACCTCATGAATGTCTGAAAAAGATTTATCTTTCAATTTTTCATGTAGAATGTTGGCTAGATCCTCATCTGGGACAAGCCCCATGCGGGTGACCTGATCGTTTAGTACGGCGAGCAGTTCCGCTTCGTCATGATCGGTTGCATTTATTTTTTGATTGCGAGAAAACTCGATCAATGGAGCAAGGAACTTCCGCCTAATACGTTCTTTTAGATCGGGGTTGTCTTCCGGAACTACCAATATAACTTGTATTTCTTTACTATGTTTATTGAGCAATTCAAGGGTTTTGCTGAATACAGCATATGGATCAGATTCATAATTACTACCTTCGTCAAAAAGGCCGTATTTGATGACGATTGTAGAACCGATAAGAGACTCTACCCATGCATCATCGAGCAGATCAACAATAGTTTTATTCTCAAAATATCCGTGGTTGTAGAACTTGATGTTGCTCATTTTGTCAATCTCAAATGTGTACACACGATCGGTACGTAGTCGTCCGTACTGTGATAAAGATTTTGTCAAAATATCAAGAGGCTCCTGATAGAGATTAGGGTCATTTCCTTCGATCAGGTAATGCAC
>CAIFEG010000008.1 GCA_903789415.1 uncultured Eggerthellaceae bacterium
GCCCTCCAGAGTCTGGTCGTTGGGTTCACTGGGGCGCAACCACGCAAGACGTTATGGACTCCGCGGTTGTCCTTCAGATTAAGCAGGCAGAAGAGATCATCGAGAAGCACACCAAGCAAATGTTGCATGAATGCTTGGTACGTGCGAAGCAGAATCGCGACGTCGTAATGGCCGGTCGTACCCATGGTCAGCAGGCTGTCCCTATCACGATGGGCTACAAATTCGCCGTTGTTGCTGACGAGCTTGGCCGTCACTTGGAGCGCTTAGAAGAAGGCAAGAAACGTTATCTGCGCGTCCAGTTTGGTGGCGCTGCTGGTGGCCTGAACTCTCTGTATGACAAGGGTCTTGAAGTTCGCAAGGGTGTTGCAAAATATCTGGGCCTGTATGAGCCAACCGTTACGTGGCATGTCGCACGCGATGGATTCGCTGAGTTTGCCGCTGACCTTTCAATGATCGCCGGCACTGTTGGTAAAGTCGCAAATGAGTTCATCAACTTGGAGCGCACCGAAATCGGTGAGGTTGAAGAGGGCTTTACGATGGGTAAGGTTGGATCTTCAACAATGCCTCAGAAGCGCAACCCCATGATTTCTGAGAATGCACTTGCAAACTGCCGCCTGGTTCAGGGCAATGCAGCAATGATGATGCCTGCAATGATCCAAGAACATGAGCGCGATATGTCATTCTGGCAGTCAGACTGGAGCGTTATTGCTCAGTGCTGCATCGTTTTGGACTCCGCGCTTGAGATGATGAATGGTGTGCTGAAAGACATGATCGAGCGCAAACAAGATATTGACCGTAATCTGCATATGAGCAAAGGACTCATCGTCTCTGAGCGTGTCATGCTTGATCTGGGCGAAAGCATTGGACGCAATGAAGCACACGAAGTGGTGTACGAGTGCTGCATGAAGGCATTCGAAGAGGATCGTCCATTGATCGACTTACTGCTTCAGGACGAGCGCGTTACCTCTAAAGTCTCTGAGAAAGAACTTCGTGAACTCGTAAAGCCAGAGAACTACACCGGAAGCTGCGGCAAGATGGTTGACCTGGTTTGCGATAAGTACAAAGAGTATCTCTAAGAAGAGCTGCTCTTAAAAAGAGCGTCTCTGTCTCTAGGGCATCTCCTGAAGAGCATCTCTAAGGTTTGAGCGCCGGATTATTCCCGCATCGAACCTGCATAAAAACGGGGTGATTTGGTATAACGCCAACTCAGCAATCGCTCACGTTACATAGAAATAGCACGACAGCTCCCTATTCTGGTGCAGGAATAGGGAGCGTTTTTTTAATACAAGTTTTGGGCGCTGCTGATAGTGATGCTGCCTATTACCTTATGCGTAAAATCTTTCAGCGGAAGAAAATGCAGTTACGACAAATACTTGATAACACCTGAGGACAAAAGAATCTTCCCGTCATTGCGCACCAGAATTGCTTCTATTTCAGGCGTCGATTCAACAAACGACATGGCTGCAGTCGATCCTAGCGCAAACAGGGTCGTCGAGTATCCATCGCCATCAATAGATTTCTCTGAAATGATTGAGGCACTCACCAAATCGGTCTTAACGGGCATCCCATCATTCGTACTTAGAATGTGGTGGTATATGTTGCCGTTTTTGGTGAAATAGCGTTCGTAGGGACCACTCGTTACCACAGACCCATCATGCAGGGGAACTGCCATCAAAATTCGAGTCGGCGCCTGCGCGGTCGAAGGAGTTTTCGGATCGCGAATACCTACATTAAAAGGGCTCCCATCGGGCTTGCCACCAAACACAACAGCATTTCCGCCCAGGTTGATGATGCCATGATGCACCTCTTGAGAGATTAACAATTCGCGCAGCTTATCGGCAAAGTATCCTTTTGCAATGCCTCCCAGGTCAACTGAGGTAAGAGGATCGATAAGCTGCGCATAATAGTGGCCATCGTTACGAGCTAACTTGAGCTTTTTCCAATCAACGTGAATTAAGGCGGCATGCAAATCTTGCTGTGCAGGAATCACACCCTTTTTAAAATCCCAAAGCTTGCACACAGATCCCATGGTGATGTCAAACGCATCGCGACTGTTCTTGCAATATTTCAGGCTGATTTGCAAAAGGTCCCACGTAAGTTTAGAAACTTCTACCCGTTTTCCGTGGGCTTGGTTGAGCTGCGAAATATCGCTTGATGGAATAAACATTGAAATGCAATTTTCTGCATTCCTGCACCAATCCACTGCGGACTGAAGGATGGCTTGGGCATCCTTATGTTCGTGCACGAAAATAGAGATATTGATGACGGTGTCAAATGCCAAGAACGTGCAGTCCCACTTTGTATACGAGCCATTTTCTGGATAGCGTACATTTGAATGTCTGAACTGGACAAACTTTTTTATATCGACATTATGTTGCACAAAATTACCCTCTTATTTTTCTACAAGATCAAGCATTTCTTGCCTGCTGTGAATCCCAAGCTTTCGATAAATATGATTGATATGTGCCTTTACGGTTCCTTGCGAAACGAAGAGCTCTTCACTTATGCGCTGAATGCTATCGCCGCGCATCACCAGCTGGAACACTTCTTCTTCGCGAGGGGTTAGCCCCCGTTTTTTCGAAAGATCCGAAACGGTTAATTCGCGTTCTTTCTTGCGCTGATCATCGATATCTTCAAGGCGAATACCCCAGCGTGCTGAAAGATTTCTTTCGGAATGAAAGACCGCAATAAAGACAATCGAAAGAATAATGGTGATAATCAGCACAACTGCTTGCGTTGTCTGGGGTGAGGCGCTTCTTACAAGCGTATATCCCGTCAGCCATCCAAGGACTTCGACCACATAGCGCACACCGCGCTCGATGCCGTTCAACCACACAGCACTAATGCCAAAACGATACGTAATGTTTGACATGATGAGCATGATAAACATCGAAAGCATGCTGTATCCAGCGTCGTAACAGAATGCGCGCACTTGGCCGGAAAGATCGAAGGTTGCCGGAAGCAGCATAAAACCAACGGTGATAAACGGGAAAGCCAGCTGATAAATGGTGTCGAAATTAAACCACTTTGCCCGAGAGAGCACACCAACCGCAACGAGTGCTGTTACAAAAACAGTGCCCGTGACATTTCCTATGAGTAACTGCTGTCCTGGAATTCCCCCGAACCCGCCTGAAAATGTGCACGTAGACATTAAGAGGATAGGCTTCCAAGGAAATGGTTTTTTGCTGTCCTCATGGGGCTTTGCGGGCAGATCAAGCTCGGGTATTGCGTGCATGCTCAGCTTTACCTGAACAATTGAAATGCTTGGTAAAATAAGCGAGAAAAACACCAAATATGGTGCGGACATTCCCATAAATATCCATTTGATGCATTCGCCTAAAAACAGGGCGATGGCGTGATAAAGTGCCACGCGCATGGGGTTTAATGAGCCGTAAAATTCCGCCCACATCAAAATAAGTGATGCAAGCCCGCCGCCAGAAAGCACAAGGCCTGCCCAAACCGCATATTGACTCTGAGTTATAAAACTTGCAATTGCAAGAACTGCAGAGCCTATTGTCATCGCCAGCCACGTGAAAACAGTTGCTTTTTTATTAGACCAAAGTGGCGTAATGCGTGTGGCAACAAGAGCAAGCACGAGCGAAACAACGCCAATTGCGCCTTCAAAAATAAAGTAGTCAAACGTTCCGATGCCGGGATACGCGTTATAGCGGAAGAAAATTGCAAGCCACGCCCGATACGTTCCTACGCCAAAAAATGCGAGAGGGATTGCGTAAAGACGCTTCCATACAAAGTGCCAGTGAGAAATTGTCGAACTTCGGACTAAAGCCAAAAAATATCCCCATCATCCATAGCGGTTTTTCGTTTCATAAAGGTATCAAAAAATCAGGCGGTATTCCAATGAATCCAATAAAGCAAAACCGGACGATTCAATAGGGGCGTACGCTTGTACGTACGCGTCCAAATTCTCGTAAAAACACTTCGACGCAATGACAGAAGTATTATTCAATACAACCAGCCTCATGCTGGCAAAGCAGCAGGAAATGGGAACTTTCTTTTCCGAAGGTTACGCATTTAACCCTCCATAACCCCGGCATTCGGCTATGTTCAAATCAGGTTTTATAACAAACAGCGAAACTTGGGAGGGATTCGCCATGAAGGGAATGTCAAGAAGGGCATTTATCGGAACAGGTGCGGTTGCTGCTGCAAGTGCTGCTGCCGTGTTGGGTGGTTGCTCGCCACGAAGCAATAATGGTTCGTCGGGCAATTCAATGAATAACGGCGCGTACGTGGGAACAGGACTCGGCAAACACGGAAACATCCAAGTAGAAGTTGCGGTGCAAGACGGCAATATTCAACGCATTACTGTTCTTCAATCTCGTGAGACTCAGGGTCTTGGGGATGTTGCCATGCAGCGTCTAAGCGACCTCATTGTTAACAACCAAACGCTTAATGTTGACACGGTATCAGGTGCAACACTATCGAGCATGGCATTTATCGATGCAGTTTCCGATGCAATCAATCAAGCAGGTGGCAGTGCAGATCGCTGGAAGGGTCGCGATCATGCTGCTTTCGAAAGTGCAGATGATGCGCCGAGTTCTGCTGATGTGGTTATCGTCGGCAGTGGTGGTGCTGGTCTTTCTGCTGCAATTACCGCAGCAAATGCAGGTAAGAGCGTCATTCTTTTGGAGCGTTTGGGCATCGTCGGTGGTGACACGGCGCTTTCAGGTGGTGAAATGGCTGTTCCAGGAAACTGGGTGCAGCAACAAAGTGGAATTCAGGACTCACCAGAGCTTCTTGCCCAGGATATGTTGACAGGCGGGGATAACCAAGGAGATCCTGCGCTGGTAAACGTTATTGCGAACGGTGCGTATGATTCTTCTCAGTGGCTTACCTATGAAGGCGGAGTTTCTTGGGAACCAAACTTGCTGTTCTTCGGCGGCCATTCAGTTCGTCGTTCCATCATTCCAACGGGCCATACCGGGTCAGAAATGGTGGTAAAGCTGCATAAACGTGCAGACAGCCTTGATAATATTACGATTATCAACAATATGAGAGCCACCGGTCTTGGCAGAGATGGCAGCGGCAACGTTAATTCTGTTACCGCGCAAGACCAGGTAACTCAGCAGCAGCACACATTTACCGGTAAGGCTGTGGTGCTTGCATGCGGAGGCTTTGGATCAAATGTTGATATGCGTGTCCAATACAATCCGGACATGGATTCAGGCATTCTTTCAACAGACTCCATTGGTGCACAGGGCGATGGACTTACCATGGCTCAGGCGATTGGTGCGGATCTGATCGATATGCAGTACATCCAGACGTATCCAACCTGCGATCCTGAAACGGGAAGCTTGCTCTATGTTGACGATATGCGTCTTGAGAGTCGCGCGATTATGGTCAACAAAGAAGGAGACCGTTTCGTTGAAGAGCTTGGTCGTCGTGATACCCTTTCGCAAGCAATTAAGAATCAAACAGGCGGACTTGGGTATATGCTGTGGGATCAGTCAGCTGCAGATGCTACGGGGCTTCTGGAAACACATTCTGATGAATATGAGAACCTGGTATCGCGCGGCATCTTGGTGAAAGGCGACACGTTGGAGGATGTTGCTGCACCATTTGGTGTTGATGCTGATGAGCTCAAGAGAACGGTTGATCGTTGGAATCAGTTTGCGGCGCAGGGCCACGATGATGACTTTAACTATCGTGATACCTTAACCCCGATTGGTGACGGCCCATACTACATGAATTCATATAAGCCCGCAGTTCACTACACCATGGGCGGTCTGCATATCAATACAAATGCAGAAGTTCTGGATACGAACGGAAACGTGATCCCCGGTTTATTTGCTGCCGGCGAAGTTGCGGGGCACAAGATGGGAACGAACCGCTTAGGTTCCTGCTCAATGGCTGATATTTATACCTTTGGACGTATTGCTGGTACGAATGCCTCTAACTTTGCAAACAATCATTAGTTAGTTTGTGCAGTGGGTAGTTCGGCAGGCAGTTCGAAATGCAATAGGTAGTTAAGCAGGCAGTTCGAATAATAGTTTGACAACGTAGTCCGGTTTAAAACGTAGTTCGGTCCTCCCTTGAATGCGGGTGCAATTCATTTTGCATCCGCATTTTTTGGGTGGGTGATTTTTGGTAAAACTATCTGGTAAAACTATCTGGCCAAATAATTCTGAGAAAATTAGACGGTCTCTTTTACTTCATTGAGCGCCTGGAAATATTCTTCCTTATAGTCATCGATTTGCTTTTGCAGAGCAGTTCGCCTTTGGGCAGGTAAAAAGGCTTGTTGTGCCTCTTCTTCGCTTTCGAAACTGCTTTCTTGCAATAATTGATCAAAAATTTTCTTTCCAAAACGTGCAGGTGCGCTGTGATAGCCACATTGATTGCCCCAGAAGCTCACCTGTTGGCCAGCTGCCTCTATTTGATCCTTCGTCCCCGTTTTCTGAGCCTCAGCAAGATGTTTCTGCGCTTCAGATAGTTTTTTCGATGCGCGAGAAAATTCTATTTTTGCACCCTGCAGGCTTTCTTTCTTATGAATCAGTGTTGCCGCTTCTATCGCTCTTGATAGTTGCTGGTCAATCTCTTCCATTTGGGGAAGCTGGCTTTCTAATTCTTGAAGACGTTGTGCCGCGTTTTCCATTTCTTGCTCCTTCTGAGAGCCCCATCCTTCAGGGAGGGGTGGGGATGGGGCTCATGAAAGAAATGAGTTATTCATTAATTTCGTGGTAGACTCCAGCGAGTTGTTCGCCAAGGCATTTACCTTCGACCAAACAACGAGCATGGCTGTTGCCCTGAATATTAATTGGGTAATCGTAGGCGTAGATATCGCCGGCGCAGTTGCCGATCGCGTAAAGTCCTTCAATTGGGTTGTCATTTTCGTCGAGGACTTCAAAGTTGTCGGAAATATGGCATCCACCGCACACGGCTAACAGGCCTGTACCAATTTCGAGTGCGTAATAAGGAGGTTGGCGAACAGGGGTTAAGAAGTGCGCCTCTTTATAGAAATCGGTGTCGGCTCCTGCATCGCACATGCGGTTGTAGCGATCAATAGTTGCCTGGAGTGTATTCGGATCAACATCAATCGCCTGTGCTAATTCCTCAATAGTGTCGCATCTCTTGTAGTAATTTGGATTTTGCTGAAGACCGTTTTCTATCGTCTGATTGATGGTGCTCACAGCATAATTGTAATCAGTGCCAACAGGGCGGAACGTATCCCAGAACATTCCTCCGCCATACGGGAGCCCATTGAGCAGATCTCTTTGCCAATTGCCGTCAAAAATTGACCACGCATGATCAGAACCGCTGTGCTCGACGATGCCTACGCATTTTCCTTGAACCCATGTTCCTTCGTTCATGAAACGCTGACCTTGAGTATTTACGAACAGGAATGGGCCAGAGAACATAGCAGCTGCTTGTGGGTGCATCATGGTAGGCCAGTCTCTGTCTTGCATGACGCCGCCAGCCCACATTGCCATCTTCTGTCCATCACCAACATTTCCTGGTGCAGCGCAAAGTCTCGTCATGACTTTTTCAGCAATAGGAGCGTAATAATCCAACATTTCATCGTTGTAGGAAATGTCGCCTGTCGCAAGCACGACGCCTTTGCTCGCGTTGTACTGAATGTAGTTGCCGTCGCTATCTTGGCAAATTGCTCCGGTCACTCTGCCATTGTCATCTTGAACAAGCTGCTGTGCCGGGGAGTTAAAGATGAATTGTGCACCCGCTTGTTCTGCGAGCTCTTCGAATAAGTATTCAACGGTATCTGCAACAGTATGATTTTGCGCAACATTGCCACCAGTGAGCATGTGATAGTCGGAAGCTTCGGGATGGACCGTTAAGTTCGAGCCAACCGTCAGCATGCAGCTTGCGCCATCAGCTTCGGCCACATCAAGAAGCCAATTCATGCAGCGCTCCGATTCACGGAAGAATTTGCCCACCAGGCTTTCACGACACCGTCCGCCGCATGTGGAAACCCAACGTTCCATTTCAATTGGCTGGTCAAGAACGATTCCGTTTTGGTCCATAACGCGGGATTTCACTGCGCCGGTACCGCCAACGCCATGGCCATTAAGCACTGAGCTCTTCTCAACGAGGATGACGTTCGCACCATTTTGCGCCGCATTTACTGCGCAACACGTTCCAGAGTATCCACCACCAATGATTAAAACATCAGTATCGACCGTATTAGAGATATTGGTAATTGGATCTGGTTTTTGCTCCCATGAATGTTGTTGCTGATTGTTGTTCTGCTGGGAACTTTCATCTGATCGTCCTCTTGGGGAACATCCGAAGGTTCCGAGTGCAGCAACGGTAGCCGCACTCGCAAGAGCACCTTTGAGGAGTGTACGACGAGTTATTCCTGAATTTTCCATATCCTCTCCTTTTCTTTTCCTAAACCCTCCACAAATAATTGTCAGAAAAAAGGCAGGTGAGCGCACCACATAAAATAGGGGGTATTAGCACTATTTGAGAGGAGGGTATGACGCCTTTCGGGGAAAACTTCCGGGAAATCTTTCGGGATATTCGGGATATCAGGGATAGGTGCTCTTCTAATGACGCTCCGATTTTGAAACAAGATCAATAAGTTGCTGTCGCGAATGAACCCCAAGTTTTTGATAAATATTCTTCATGTGTCCGCGTACGGTGTTTTCCGAAATAACAAGTTCCTTCGCAATTGCCGGAACATTGTTTCCGGACAAAATGAGTTCTGCAATTTCTCTTTCACGGGGAGTAAGTGGTTGCATTTCTTGCGTAGAATTCGGCAATAGGCCGTCTTCATTAAAATGTGTTTGCGTACGTATTTCCGAAGAAGGATTTTTCTTTGATTTTGAAGCTGCATAAAGTCCGAGAGACAACACATAGACCCCAAGAAAAAGAACCGCAACTACGGATTGGACGTCTTGGACGAATGCTTGAGCGGCAATCTTTCCGATCGTTCGCCCTATTTCCATAATGACAAGGGTAGGGGTTATGCAAAGTACATACACATAAATAGGTGGTTCATGGTGCTGATTTGCATAGGCAGCTGCAAGCATTATTAAGAGCAGGTTTAAAATTTCGAAACCTGTCATGAGTATTCCGGACGCTAATGGCGTAAAACTCAGCCCGAATATTGCGACGAGCAAAAATGCAGAGGTAACTATGGGAAAAAGTATCTGGAAGATTTTTTCAATTTCCCAGGTCATAAGCAGCTCAGTGACAATAACGAGCAAAGAGCCAATGATGATTCCCCAATTTACGGCAATAAAAATTCGATTACTAGGATTTAAATTTGCCATGAGTTGCCAGGCAAAGCCCACGGCACAAACGCAAAAAATCGGTTTCCACAATTGTTGGGTAAGTGTTCGTAACTCTTGGTTTCCGAAATGGACATGGCGTTGAGGCGTGACATCTCTTCTTGCGATGTATAAGCATACTGAAGATAGGAATGTTAATGCCGCACAGAGCGCCAAAATTTCTATGTCATTTAAGAGAAGTGTTTGGATGGCAATGATTAATAATGAAGAAATTGCTGCTGAAGTGGGAATCGCAAGAGCAATTTTCCCAGGGTTACATCTCGCATAATATTCTTGCCAAAACGCCATATACGATGCGCCGGCAATTCCCTCTAAACATCCCGCAACTATGGCTACCTGAAAATTATTTTGGAAAAAGACAAGTAAAAATGCTCCTAGGGTAAGCAACAAAAATGGGAGAAAACACGTTACTTTTTCGTTTTGTAATTCCTTATTTGTAAAAATGAGAAATGCGAGCAAAAACAAAAAGAGAACGGTTAACGTGGTGCGCGATATTTCAAAAGCATTTTCAACAAATTGCGATTCTGACCAGGAAGAAGTCCCAAGGAAACTGATTACCCAAAAGAAAGCAAATCCAATATCATAAAATCTTATTGAGCGAAACGTGTATTTCGGTTTACTCATACAGCGATCTCCCAGACAATGAAAATTTGGCTCAATAATGCGTGAAAAGGTAGTGGATCAACTTTTAATATATTATCCTGCTTGTACAGGGATAATGTGAGTGTTTTATCGTTCTGGTTTTTCAAAATACGAAACTCACTTATGCAATTCATTTATCGTTCATCAGTACCAGTTTTAGGGGAACACCAGATAATAGATGCAAAATCAGGAACATAGCCATTTGTTTGAACAAGAAACCCAAGAGTCCCAAGGCCCAAAAAGCCCTGGAAAAGAAAGCTCAGAAGGAAAAAGCCTCGAAAAAGAAAACCCTGAAGAAGAAAGCCCAGAAAACTCCCAAGGCGCTCCTTCGTTGGAAGATCAAGTTCCTGATTTGTGGTTTGATCGGGAAGAATTTCCCGATGTCAAACCCGAAGATCCGCTTACGCCTGATGAATCGCTCGAACGGTTTATGGACTGGGCCGCCTCCCGCGGAATCAATCTGTGGGCGCACCAAGAAGATGCCCTCATGGATTTGGCTGTCGGTGACAACGTGATTTTAGGCACTCCTACCGGCTCGGGGAAATCAATGGTTGCGCTGGGTTTGTCATACATGACCATCTGCACGGGCAAACATGCCATCTATACGGCGCCGATAAAGGCGCTCGTGAATCAAAAGTTTTTCGATCTCGTAGACATTCTGGGAAAAGATAACGTGGGAATGCTTACGGGGGATTCCCATATCAATGTGGATGCTCCCGTGATTTGCTGTACCGAGGAAATTCTTGCAAATATTGCACTTCAAGAGGGCGAAAATGCTCAGGTAGCAAGCGTTGCGATGGATGAATTCCATTATTTTTCCGATCCTGATCGTGGATGGGCGTGGCAGGTTCCGCTGCTCACGCTTCCGCAGACGCAATTTCTGCTGATGAGTGCCACGCTGGGCGACACAACCAAAATTGCCCAGACGCTCAAGGCGCATACGGGGCGCGATGTCGATCAGATTCTTAATGCAGAGCGTCCTGTTCCCCTTCGCTATGAATATGTTGAGACCAATATTGAAGGCACCGTTGAACTTGCGCTTCGGGCAGGCGAAGCGCCCATGTATATCGTCCATAGTTCCCAGGATGCAGCGCTTTCAACGGCGCAATCGCTTTCAAGTTTCGGCGTGGCAACCAAAGAGCAACGCACCGCAGCAAAGCAGGCGATGAAGGGATTTCAATTCAACACGGCGTTTGGCAGAACGCTTAAACGCCTGTTGACCAGCGGGGTAGGAGTGCATCATGCGGGTATGCTTCCGCGTTATCGCCTGCTAGTGGAAAAGCTTGCACAAGAAGGGCTTTTGCCGGTGATCTGCGGAACCGACACCCTTGGTGTGGGTATTAACGTGCCTATTCATACGGTTATCTTGATGGCACTCACCAAATATGATGGCAATAAAATGCGGCGCTTAAAGCCGCGCGAGTTCCACCAGCTTGCGGGACGTGCAGGTCGTGCGGGGTTTGACAGCGAAGGGGTCGTGATCGCTGAGGCGCCTGAGTATGCAATTGAAAATGCGCGGGCGATGGCAAAAGCGGGCGACGACCCACGAAAACAGAAGCATATCAAGAAGAAGCATCCACCTAAAGATTTCGTGAACTGGGACAAGCACACCTTCGAGCGACTTGTCGCGGCGGCGCCTGATACGCTCAAACCTCGAATGACCATTACGCATTCGATGGTGCTCTCAGAAGTGCTGCAGGGCGGTGATGCAAATGCACGCGTTCGCAAGCTCATCGATGATTCGCTTCAAACACCTGAGCAAAAGGTGAAGCTCTATGAACGAGCGCAGGAGATTTTCGATACCCTTGAGGCAGCAGGCGTCGTGAAAGTTGATCATGATGCACAGGGAAAACCAGTGTATAGCCTTACGGTTGAACTTCCGCCGGATTTCGCACTTGATCAGCCGCTTTCTCCGTTTATGTTGGCGGCCCTTGAACTGCTTGACCCTGAATCTGATAACTATGCACTCGATGTCATCTCGGTGGTGGAATCTACGCTTGAAAATCCGTGGCAGATTCTGCGTGCGCAGCGGCGTCTTGCGCGTAATCGTGCGATGGCCGAAATGAAAGCGGACGGCATAGAGTACGAGGAGCGCATGGAGCGCATTCAAGATGTGACGTATCCCATGCCGCTTCGACGTGATCTTTTTGCTGCCTTTGATGTGTATTGCGAAAAGGTCCCTTGGGCGCGTGATTTTCAGCTGCATCCCAAGTCGGTGTTGCGTGACATGGTGGAACGTGCGGCAGACTTCAAGGAATACATCGCGGCATATGGCATTGCGAAAAATGAAGGCACGTTGCTTCGCTATCTATCGGAGGCGTATCGGGTGCTCGCGCGCACGGTGCCCGAAGACAAGATCGATGAGCGCCTTGAGGGTATCATCGATTGGCTTGGATTCTTGGTTACGCGTGTTGACTCCAGCTTGCTGGATGAATGGAACTCGTTTGGTCAGGAAGCGGATGAAAAGCCGCCAACGCAAAAAGATGTGGTGGTAGCCGACAGGCACGGTATGGAAGTGCTAGTTCGCAACGCGCTGTTCTTGCGGGTGCGCTTGGCTAGCCAGAATAAGGCGGCACAGCTCGGCACGCTCGACGGCGATTGGGGATATGGTCAACGCAAGTGGGCAGATGCACTCGATGATTTCTACCAGGTGCATGAGTTTATTCGTACCGACGCCGATGCGCGCTCTGCTGCATATTTTTTGTTAGACGAATCAGATGAGGAATCTGCGCATGTGTGGCACGCGACACAGATTTTCGCGGATAGCGATGATGACCATGATTTCCAAATTCGTGGCGATGTGGATTTAGATGCGACACAAAACGAAGGCGAAGTGGTGTTTTCGCAGTATTGTGTGGGATTTCCTGAGCAATTTGATGACAAGGATGCGTAATTTGCGCATGGCGTTCCATGGCGTTCGTGTGTTTGCAAAAATGTTTTAGTATGCGCTAAGACTACAATGTGTGGAACGGATACGTGACTGAGCGTATGTGGTTTGTCGCTTGATAGTGCGGTAGTGTTGTGTGCTGCATGTATGTGGTTGCACGACACCAAAAATGAGAAAGGGCATGTATGGGAATTCAAACGGGACTTGCGCGGTGCATAAGCGCGGTGTCAACCGCGGCGCTGAAGCATGTGTTTCATCGTCCAGCGGCGAATTTCCCTGGCAAAATCGCGCTTTACGTGGATCCTCACATCATTGCCGATATGACAAAGAAGCTGGGCAAGGGCAGCATTTGCGTGGTGGGCACCAACGGAAAAACCACCATCACAAACCTGATTGCCGATGCTCTTGAATCTGCGGGGCAGCGCGTCGTATGCAATCGAACGGGAGCAAACTTAGATTCCGGGGTCGCCACGTCGCTTCTCCATGCAACCCAGAGCGACTGGGGTGTTTTTGAATGCGATGAACTCTGGCTCACCAAGATTTTGCCATTTACACAGTCGAAGTATGTGCTGCTGTTAAATTTATTCCGTGATCAGCTTGATCGTGTGGGAGAGATCGACCGCACGCAAAATTCAATCGTGAATGCGCTAAAGCAGTCGCCGAAAAGCATTCTGATATATAACGGCGACGATCCGCTGTGCGAGGCTATCGCACGGAAGGCGCCAAATCCTCATGTGGCATTCGGTATCGACGAAGATTTGCATTTGGTAAATCACACGGTCTCCGATGCGCCGATGTGCCAGATGTGCGATGGAATTCTTCAATATCGGTATCGCCAGTATGGCCAGCTGGGGGACTATCACTGTCCGAAGTGTGATTTTGCGCGCCCGGCACTGGCGTTTGCCGCGCACAACTGCCATATCGGTTCAGATCAAATCGATTTTGACGTGGTGCATGCTGATTCGAATAAAGATCAGTCGACCACTGCTCATATCCACGCAGATGTTGCGGGTGCCTATATGCTCTACAACTTGCTTGCAGTATATGCCGCCTCGCACCTGATGGGTGCGCCCGATAGTGCCATTGCCGAAGCGATTGCATGTTTCCACCCAGATAATGGCCGTCTGCAAACTATCCGCATCGGTAACCACAATGTGCTTTTAAACCTGGCAAAAAATCCCACGGGATTCAACCAAAATCTCACGCTCATTAACCAGGTAAAAGGTCGTAAAGCAGCGGCGTTCTTTGTAAACGATAAGCAAGCCGACGGCCACGATATTAGCTGGATTTGGGATGTAAATTTTGATGAACTGGCCGATCAGGACGTTGTTGCGTTTGCTGGCGGCATCCGCAAAAACGATGTGCAGCTGCGCTTGAAATATGGCAATGTATCTGCTGAACTCATTGAAGATGCCCATCAGGCGATGCAGAAAATCTTGAATGATCCATCACTTGATGGATGCCCCGTGTTTATGATCGCAAACTATACGGCGCTTCCGCAGGTTCGCCAGCAGCTCATGGAAATGGCGAAAACAGCTCAAGATGTCTCCGCTTCGTCTGATGCACAGCCATTAGACGCGGATGCAGCGAAAACGTCGTTCTATGCGAAAGACAAGCCGACATTTACCATGGAGCATCCGTTGCGCATCTATCACCTGATGCCGAAGCTTTTGAATTTGTATGGCGACAATGGAAACGTTAAAGTGCTTCAGCGCAGGTGTGAGTGGCGAGGAATTCCTGTCGATGTGCACGATGTAAAATTTGGTGAACCAGCGAATCTGGGCAACGCCGATATTGTCTTTTTAGGCGGTGGTCCTGACCGCCAGCAGAAACTCGCAAATGAAATGCTCCTTTCCATGCGCGTTCAAATCTTGGATTACGTGGAATCCGATGGGGTACTTCTGGCCATTTGCGGTGGATACCAAATTTTGGGGCCTTCATGGTATGCGGATGGCGAAAAAGTTAAAGGACTCTCAATTCTCGATATGCATACCGACCCTGCTCCAGAAGGCGCGTCGCGAATTATCGACAACATCGTGATTGATTCGCCGCTCTCTACGCGTCCGGTTGTGGGCTATGAGAACCACGGTGGGCGAACCTATCTTGGTAAAGATCTGAAACCATTTGGTACGGTTCACAACCATATTGGTCATGGCAACAACGATGATTCAGGCGCTGATGGTGCCCTGTATAAGCATGTGGTGGCAACGTATTTACATGGTCCGTTGCTCGGAAAGAACCCGCAAGTGGCTGATTGGATCATTCAGAAGGCTATCGAACATCGTTTAGGCAGAAAGGTAGATTTACCAAAGCTCAACGATGATGTGGAAAATGAAGCGAATGCTTTTATGTGCAAGCGATTAGGTGCGTAAGCAGTTTATGTGAATTACGCACCCCGTCATGGCAATTATCACGTGTTTTTATCCGTGCATGTGGTGCAGGCACTTTGTGAATGTTGATTTTTCTTATTCAGAAAGAGTAGACTACGTTTTTCAGATTGTTTCGGATTTTTGTAATGTGAAAAATACTCAAACTAAGTTACAAGTGCGTGGATTTTAAAAAGAATCGTTAGTTTAGTTTTTGGCAATTTATAAGCGCATATCACGATAGGGATCATGGCTTTTCAAAATCATAGAGCATCAGACAATTCAAATGTGCGTCGCACGCAAGCGAGCCACGGACGACATTCGCGTGCGAATGTTCAAAACACCCGTACGCAAGATCAATCGCAAAATCGATCACGCACGCGCACATCAAGAAACGCTGCACCTCAGAATTCTTCCCAATATTCAAGGGGAAATGCAAACAGATATGCGCAGCAAGCCCCGCAAAATGCGCCGGGAAACGTTTCGCAATACACTCAGCAATATGCGTCTCAAAACGCTCCGCAGGGAAATGCGAAGTCGAGACCCACATCCCGCAAGAATTCGAAAAAAACATCATCAAGACGCACTTCAAAGCGCGAGCGTCAGTACCGTCAACCGGGCGCATCGGCAGCTTCATACAGCGACCCAACGCGTTATTCTGCAAGTGCAAGCAGACCAGACATGTTCTCGCGCGATGCGGCAACGCAACATTATGCCAGCGAGCATAAACGCTTGCATCGTCATCGCATTCTCAAACGCGTGTTGATAACAATTTTGATTATTGTTCTTGCGGCTGTTGTTGCTGCGGCGGCATACATATACCACATTAATTCGAACTTAAATCGTGGTACCGATAGCGGGCTCTCAAATGTTCTCGTGAGTTCCAACATGACAAAAGAGCCATTCTATATGGTGCTTATGGGTACTGATCAGTCCCTTCAACGTGATGAAGATGGATCTACGGCCGATACGTATCGTACCGATTCCATCATGCTTGCGCGGCTGGATCCGGTGAACAAGAAGATTACGCTTATCTCGCTTCCGCGTGATACGCAAGTGAATTTGCCGGAGTATGGAACGCAAAAATTGAATGCGGCGTATGCCTTTGGTGGACCTTCCCTGGCTGTCCAAACGGTATCCAACATTTCTGGTCAGAGCATTTCTCACTATGGTCTGGTAGATATGGATGGGCTGAAAGAAGTCGTCGATGATCTGGGTGGCATTGACGTCAATGTTCCTATGACGATCGACGATGAAGATGCCGGCGGCCATTTGGATGCAGGCGAACAGACGCTCAATGGTGACCAGGCACTTATTCTCTGTCGTTCGCGTCACGCCTATGACCAGTACGGTGCAGGTGATGACTTCCGCGCTGCAAATCAGCGTTTGGTGTTAGCTGCCATTGCAAACAAGATGCTTGCATCAGACCCTCTGACAATTGCAAACACCGTTAACACCTTGTCTCAATACGTACAGACAGATCTGAGTGTCAACGATATCATTGCGCTCGCACAGACGTTCCAAGGTATGGACGTTTCAAACGATATGTATTCAGCGGAAATGCCGACGAATTCTGTCTACGAAGATGATCTGTGGTATGAACAAATTGATCAGCAAGCATGGCAGCAGATGATGCAGCGCGTGAATAACGGTGAGCCACCAACCACAGGAAACGAAGTTGATGCAGCTACGGGTACGATTCTTTCCAATGCGGGAAGCGAATCTACGGGAACTAGCTCCAGCACCAGTTCAAAAGCGGGCACAGTTGTTGTTCGTAATGGTTCGGGTGCGCAAGGGGTCGCAGCGTCTGTATCTTCAAAGCTTTCTGATGCGGGATATTCGGTAGGCAACGCAGGCAACGCCGACAGCTTCAACTACACCGAATCTCTCGTGGTTTACGATGATGTTGACGACGCAGGTGAAGCCCAGGATATTGCGAATATTGTGGGCGGAGCGACAGCGATGCAAAACGATGGCAACTACCTCTACCAAGGCGACTTCTTGGTGATCATTGGCAAAGATTACAGCGATAATTAGTTTCTCGTCTTTTGTTTCATCTTTGTTATATTTTGCAATCCAAGAAATTTTTGTGGGTACGAACGCATTTTTCTGTGCTAGGATACATGAAAATTAAATAAGAAATAAACCTATGAGGCGGAAGTAAAAGTAAGGAAAGCGCGCACAGAGAGCTTGAGTAGCTGAGATTCAAGCCGTAAGCGCCTTGCATAAATGGGCCGCCGAGGGCACACCGAAATCAGGTTTTGAAAGTAGGCTGTGACGTAAGACATACGTAAGTTGTCGGGGATATGTCGGTATCCTTAAAAATTTGCCGGGAGGCATTGAGGGGCTACCAAGTATCTCATAAGAGCACGAGCAATCGTGAATCAAGGTGGCACCGCGAATTCGAAGTTCTGAATCCGTCCTTGAGTGTAAAAGCTTAAGGACGGATTTTTTTATGGGTCCGTTCTTGGGAAAGATTGGACTGTAAGACATGAATGCTTTGAATACGATTACTCCCACAAAAGAAGAAATTCGCACCATTGCGCAAGAAGGTACGTATCACTTCGTCCCCATCAAGCGTGATATTCTTGCGGATTCGATCACGACGATTGAAGCATTTCGGGCGCTCTCAAATAACGATCATCATTGCTTTATGCTTGAGAGTGCCGAGCCTGAACAACGCACGGGGCGCTATTCATTTATCGGAGTAAATCCGTTTGTTGAGCTCACCTGCACTAATGGGCACCTGAAGCTTACGTATAGCGGAAATATGGCATCTGCAGACACCACATCTGGGGATACGGTACCCGAAGACCCAGCAGCCGAGAACACGGCATTCGGAAGCACAGCATCAGTTGTCGAAAAAGAAGTCAGGCATCCCGGCGATACGATCCGTCACCTCATCGCGCAAAACGCCGCTCCTCAACTCGAGGGATTTCCGCCCTTCACCGGCGGCTTGGTAGGATTTTTCTCCTACGATTATCTGAAATACGCAGAGCCAACACTTCAAAACGACCAGATCTCAGATGATTTCAACGACGTGGACCTGATGGGCTTTTCAGAGCTCGTGGTCTTCGACACCTACACAAGTCGGATTTCGCTCATTGCACGGGTCGCAACGGACGACATCGACGATTCCTATCAGCGGGCAGTTAACGCGATTGATGCTATGGAGCGCCTGCTGAAGGGAACGCAGCGTCGTGTTTTCCCGCCACTTCAGATGGAAGGCGATTTGGCCCCTCGGTTTAGCAAAGCCGAATATTGTGCGATGGTGGAAAAGGCAAAGCAGCACATTTTTGACGGTGACATTTTCCAGGTCGTGCTTTCAAATCCGCTCACCGCAAAGGCAACGGGAAGTCTTTTCGACACGTATCGAATTCTTCGTTCGACAAACCCATCCCCCTACATGTTCTATTTTGCGAGCGACAACCTGGAAGTTGCCGGCGCAAGTCCCGAAACTTTGGGCAAGCTCACCAACGGGGAACTGGAAACCTACCCGCTGGCAGGTACACGTCCGCGGGGCAAAACATCTGAAGAGGATGAAGCGCTTGAAGAGGGACTTCTTACCGACGAGAAAGAGATCGCTGAACACACGATGCTTGTCGATCTTGGGCGCAATGACCTGGGCCGCATCGCTGAACTCGGCACGGTGCATGTAGATAGCTATCTGAATGTGTTGCGATTTTCCCATGTGATGCATCTCGGTTCCACCGTCACGGCGCACATCGCAAAAGGCAAGGATGCCGTGGATGCAATCGATTCAATATTGCCGGCAGGAACGCTTTCCGGAGCTCCCAAAATTGAGGCTTGTCATATCATCCAGGAGCTCGAAGGATCCACGCGCGGCATCTATGGTGGCGCGATCGGATACCTGGATTTTTCTGGAAATATGGATACCTGTATTGGGATACGACTTGTTTACAAAAAACATGGTACGGTTTGTGTTCAGTCAGGTGCAGGGATTGTTGCGGACAGTATTCCGGAACATGAGTATCAGGAATGCATCAACAAGGCTCAGGCAGTCGTCGAGGCGCTGCATATCGCTGAGGGAGGTCTCGAATGATAGTAATTATCGATAATTACGACAGCTTTTCGTACAACCTTTATCAACTCATAGGCGTACTTGAACCAGATATTCAAGTCATCCGAAACGATGCGATAGAGGTTCCTGAGCTTGCTGAGCTCCATCCTTCTGCGATTATTCTGTCGCCGGGACCGGGCACTCCTGATGATGCAGGTATCTGCGAAGAAGTGGTCACGAAGTTTTCTGGCCATGTTCCCATCCTTGGAGTTTGCCTTGGTCATCAGGCCATTTGTGAAGCCTTTGGCGCCAAGATTGTCCATGCGTCACAGGTGATGCATGGAAAAACTTCGCAGGTCACCTTTACCGGAGACTCACCGCTTTTTAAAGGAATTCCTGAACCTTGCACTGTTGGTCGCTACCATTCTCTGGCGGTTGACCCAAGCACGCTTCCCGATTGCTTGCAGGCGATTGCCCGCACGCGTATGGGAGAAGTTATGGCTGTCCAACATGTACAAGATCCTACCTATGGGATGCAATTCCATCCCGAAAGCGTTCTCACG
Organism: uncultured Eggerthellaceae bacterium; assembly: GCA_903789415.1. Taxonomy (GTDB): domain Bacteria; phylum Actinomycetota; class Coriobacteriia; order Coriobacteriales; family Eggerthellaceae; genus CAIFEG01. The sequence continues at coordinate 19,746 of CAIFEG010000008.1, forward strand.
CCGAACGGCAAGCAAATGCTTCAGAACTTCATTACCATTTGCAAAGAATTTAACGCACACAAAGCTCAATAAAGAGAAAGGGATTGTCATGATTAAGGAAGCCATTATCAAAATTGTGAACAAGGGAGACCTTACCTACGACGAGGCCTACCAATCTATGAAAGAAATTATGAGCGGGAAAACCACGCCTACTCAGAATGCCGCCTTTTTAGCAGCACTTTCTACCAAGTCAACAAAAGCTGAAACCATCGACGAAATTTCAGGATGTGCCGCGGCAATGCGCGAAATGGCAACACCGGTGGAGCATCCGGGCATCGACACGCTCGAGATTGTGGGAACCGGCGGCGATGGCTCAAACACCTTCAATATCTCTACCACTGCAGCACTCCTGTGTGCCGCGGCAGGAGTGAAGGTTACCAAACATGGAAATCGCGCGGCAAGCTCACAATGCGGAACCGCTGATTGCCTCGAAGCGTTGGGAGTCAATCTTAACCAGGATCCCGATAAAGTTCGCAGGGAACTGGAAGTTGATAACATCGCTTTCCTGTTTGCGCAGGTCTATCACGCTTCAATGAAATATGTGGGTTCGATTAGAAAAGAACTGGGATTCCGCACCGTCTTCAATATCTTGGGACCGCTGACCAATCCCGCAAAGCCGGCATACTTTGTACTGGGTGTCTACGACGAATATCTGGTAGAGCCCATTGCAAAAGTGCTCGATAGCCTGGGTGTCAAACGTGCCTTTGTGGTGTATGGCCAAGACAAGATGGATGAAGTCTCGCTCAGCGCGCCCACCACGGTGTGTGAACTTCGCGACGGGTACTATCGCACGCGTGTGGTAAAGCCTGAAGATTTTGGTCTGACCCGCTGCAAGAAAGAAGATGTCAAAGGCGATACGTCGCAGTATAACGCTCAGATCGTGCGTGACATTCTCAGTGGAAAGTTGGAAGGTCCCAAGCGCGACATTGCACTTTTAAATGCTGGATTTGCGCTGGTAGTAGCCGGGGAGACGTCAGATGTTACCGCCGGCATCGAGCTTGCACAGGAACAGATTGATTCTGGCAGAGCAACCGAAACCTTAGAGCGCTTCATCGAGGAGTCCAACAAATGAGTGGCACCATTCTCGACACACTCGCGGCTTCCACGAGACGGCGCATCGAGGCGCAGAAGCGAGAAGTTTCTCCTGAGAAAATGAAGGAACGTGCCCAGGCTCGTGCCGAAGCGGAATATGCCCAGGCGGGGAAGTTTACCTTCCCGTTTGAACATGCGCTTAGAAAGCCTGAACTCTCCTATATCTGCGAGGTTAAGTGCGCGTCTCCTTCCAAGGGGCGTATCGCGCAGGATTTCGATCCGGTGGCTATCGCAAAGGAATACGAGCAGGCAGGCGCCTCGGCGATCAGCTGTTTGACTGAGCCCGAATACTTTTTGGGATCTGACGAATACTTAAGCGATATTGTGCAAGCGGTTTCGATCCCGGCACTTCGCAAGGACTTTATCGTTGATTCTTACATGATCTACCAAGCGAAGGTGCTCGGGGCCCAAGCGGTTCTTTTGATTGTGTCGCTTCTCAATGATGAGCAGCTGAAAAGCTTCATTGATCTCGCGCATAGTTTGGGGTTATCCGCACTTGTAGAAGCCTACGAGCCAGAAGAGATCCCGCGTGCCATTGCACAGGGAGCACGCGTGGTAGGCGTAAACAACCGCGACCTGAAAACCTTTACGGTTGACTTTTCTCGCTCTACGAAACTTCGCTCTGAAGTTCCCGATGACCTGCTGTTTGTATCCGAGTCGGGAGTTCAAACGCGCAGGGATATCTACGCGCTTGAGCGGGCACATGTCGATGCAGTTTTGATCGGTGAGACCCTAATGCGCCAAGAAAACAAGCGCAAAGCGTTGAATTCCCTGAAGGGCATTGAAGAGCTTACCGACCGCCAGCGCCAAGCAAAGGATTTTATTGGTAACGTGCACAACCGCTGTTGCATCAAGCTATGTGGGATGAAGCGGAAGCAGGATATTGATGAGGCGGTACAGGCGCGGCCTGACTTCGTGGGGTTTATCGTGGATGTTCCCTCGTCAAAGCGCAATTTGAGCATTGATGAGATGAGCGAGTTGTGCTCATATCTGGTTGAGCGCGAACGTGAAGCAGACCATGGTACCGAAGCACCTGATGAGGGCGAACCACGCGAATCACGTGAAGGACCACATCCCATCTTTCGGGTCGCGGTTCTGGTCAACGAAGGGCTGGAACAGGCGTGCGAAATTGCTCGTCATGTGGATGTAATCCAGCTTCATGGTCAGGAAGATGGGGTCTATATCGACGAACTCAAACGCAGAACGGGTGGCATTCCGGTCATCCAAGCGTTCAAAATCCACGCCCTTGCAGATGCAAAACGTGCGGTCCAAAGTACTGCGGATATGGTGTTAGCCGATGCAGGAGCAGGAAGTGGTACCCAATTTGACTGGCGACTTCTCAAGCCACTTCAGGAAGCAAAAAGACCTTTCATGCTTGCCGGCGGGCTAAATCCTGAAAATGTATCCTCAGCAATCAAGGCTGTTCATCCCTGGGGCATCGACATGAGCTCAGGGATAGAGACGGATGGCGTGAAGGATCCACAGAAGATGTGGCAAGCCGTTGAACAGGTAAAAAGCACGACGAGTGAATACGCGCAGGATTAGCGCAGGGCTGAAAGAGAGAAACCAATGGAAAAGCAAGCAGAACAACAGGATGTGACTCAGCGCGCGGGACGCTTCGATATATTTGGCGGGCAGTATATTCCCGAGACCCTCATGAACGCCGTCAAAGAACTTGATGAGGCATATACCTACTACAAAGACGATCCCGAATTCAGATCAGAGCTCACCGATCTTTTAAACAATTACGCAAATCGTCCGTCGCTTTTGTATTACGCCGAAAACATGACCAAGGATTTGGGTGGTGCCAAGATCTACCTTAAGCGCGAAGATTTAAACCATACCGGCGCGCATAAAATCAACAACGCGCTAGGCCAGGTTTTGCTCGCAAAAAAGATGGGTAAAACACGCGTGATTGCCGAGACTGGTGCTGGTCAGCACGGCGTTGCGACGGCGACGGTCGCGGCGCTTTTAGGTCTTGATTGCGAGATCTACATGGGCGTCAAAGACATGGAACGCCAGGCGCTCAACGTCTATCGCATGCGCCTGCTTGGTGCAAAGGTACACGGCGTCAATACCGGCACGGGAACGCTGAAAGACGCGGTGTCTGAGACCTTCCGCGAATGGACGCGCCGCATCTCCGATACCCACTACGTCATCGGAAGTTGCATGGGGCCGCATCCGTTCCCCACGATCGTCCGCGATTTCCAGGCGGTGATCAGCTCTGAAATTAAACAGCAATTGCAAGAGGTGGAAGGGAAGGGAACACTTCCCGATGCGGTGCTGGCGTGTGTTGGCGGCGGTTCAAATGCCATCGGAAGTTTTTACCACTTTATCGATGACCCGTCAGTCAAGCTGATCGGGTGCGAAGCGGCAGGCCGAGGAATCGACACGCCCGAAACTGCAGCGACCATTAATACCGGACGGTTGGGCATCTTCCACGGAATGAAATCCTATTTCTGCCAGGACGACAATGGACAGATTGCACCTGTCTACAGCATTTCGGCAGGGCTTGATTATCCAGGCATCGGGCCCGAGCACGCCGAATTGTACAAGAAGGGCCGCGCACAGTATGTGGCCATCACCGATGAAGAAGCAGTTCAAGCCTTTGAATATCTCAGCCGCACCGAAGGCATCATTCCCGCAATCGAAAGCGCTCATGCGGTGGCATACGCGATGAAGCTCGCGCCAAAGATGCGCAAAGATCAAATTATGGTGATCACCCTATCTGGTCGTGGAGACAAAGACGTCGCGGCTATTGCTCGTTATAGAGGAGAGGATCTGTATGACTAGAATTGCTTCTGCTTTCTCAAAAGGAAAGGCATTCATTCCATTTATTACGGCAGGGGATCCTTCTCTCGACGTGACCGAGCAGCTGGTCCTTGCGATGGAAAAGGCAGGCGCAGACATCATTGAGCTGGGAATTCCGTTTTCAGATCCTATGGCCGAAGGCCCGACGATCCAAAATGCGAACGTTCGCGCACTTGCCGGAGGTACAACCCCTGATCAGGTAATTGAACTCGTAAGAAAGTTGCGCACACAAACGCAGATTCCCCTGATCTTTATGACCTATGCGAATGTGGTGTTTAGCCGTGGCACGCAGAAATTCCTCGATAGGGCTGCAGACGCAGGTATTGATGGCCTTATCTTGGCAGACGTGCCTTACGAAGAGTCGGAAGAGTTCCGTGTACCGTGCAAAAATGCGGGCATCGATCTTATCAATATGGTGGCTCCGACCAGCCACGAGCGCATCAAGACCATTGCCGCACACTCCGACGGTTTTCTCTACTGCGTTTCATCGCTCGGCGTGACCGGCGTGCGCGCCAAGATTACCGGCGATATTGGCGGTATGGTATCGCTTGCGCATGAAGCTTCCAACATTCCGTGTGCCGTGGGATTTGGCATTTCTACTCCCGAGCAGGCACATGATATCGCGCAAAAAAGTGACGGCGCGATTGTGGGCTCTGCCATCGTCAACATCATTGCCGAACACGGAAAAGACAGCGTTCCGTACGTCGCTGATTTCGTGAAGCAGATGAAACAAGCCGTTCAGTCTGCATAAGCTGTTCAGCCCGCATACGTATCAAAAACGCCTCCTGTGCTTGGTACACAAGAGGCGTTTCGCTTTTAGTTTATTTTTACCGCGATTCGAATTGCGAAATGAATTTAGTCATTCGCATGTACGTCATATGCTTTCATCAGCATTTCTCCCATGCCTGGCGCATCAGAATCATGGCCACTCTCGCCCTTGTTCAGCCCGCGAATCGCATCCATTTCATCGCTGGTGAGTTCAAAATCGAAAATTTCCATGTTCGATTTAATACGCGCCTCATGTACTGACTTCGGGAATACAATTACGCCTTCCTGGTGAATAAAGCGCAAAATAATCTGACCGGTATTCTTACCATATTTCTCGGCCATCGTGGTCAAAATAGGCTCATTCAGCAGGTCTTTGTTTCCTGTTCCTAAAGGTGAATAGGCTTCTAAGGTGCAATGGTTTTCCGCCATGACCTTGCGAATCTCTTTTTCTTGATAATACGGGTTAAATTGCACCTGGTTGATGACAGGCTTTGTTGCGAACTTTGGCACGAAATTGTTCCAAATCTTCACGCTCATGTTTGAAACACCGATCGAGCGAATTTTGCCCGCTTTTTGTGCCTCTTCCATTGCTTGCCATGCCTCATCGACCGCTCCGTACGGCTGGTGAATTAGATATAAGTCGATATAGTCGGTGTCGAGCTTTTTAAGCGAAAGATTGATGGCCTTTTTGGCATCCTCGTACTTGTGATCCTGCAGCCAAATCTTACTGGTGATCCAAATCTGATCACGAGGAATTCCGCTATCTTTGACGGCTTTGCCTACCTCTTGCTCGTTGAAATAGGCAACCGCCGTATCGATGTGGCGATATCCAAGTTTAAGCGCCATCTTTACGGCATCATAGGTTGATCCATCGGCAGGAATCTGAAATGTTCCAAAACCAAGTGAGGGAATATCGTTTCCGTCGCTCAATTTGAAGGTTGGAATATCAGCCATAGAACAATCCTTTCTTTGTTATGTCAATGATGTTTTTTACATCCAAAGAAATGGTAACAGAACACCCAAAGAAGAAGATATGTAGTCGCAATTTTGTTTCACGAATGGTTTTTGGCAGCTGGATTATTGCTCAGAGTTGCAGTGCGTTTGCGTACACCTTTGCCGTAAAGATGGCAGCCTTACCGGTTGTCAAGTTTGAGCTGCACATATATGCCTCATTTGTCCTTGGGCGAATGGTAATGTGCGTGGATTTCAGCATGTCGCCCTTATCCCGTCCAGGCAGCAGAATTTGCCCAATAGGGAAGCCACGGGGATTAAAGACGAGAAACCGCCCTTGGCCGCACATGGAAACATACACATTTCCGTCGCTATCAACGCAAAGCGAATCGGGGCCTTCGATCCCCGTAAAGTAATACGGAATCGTAGATTCCGGGATCTGAATAGATATCTTGTCTGCTCCCAACCCGAGGTGCAGGAGCCGACCGCGGCCAAATTCGGTGACCCATAAACTTTTCCCTTGAGGGTCCAACCCAATTCCGTTTGATCCTATAAGTCCTGTTGGAACGACCGAATGTACAGTCTTTTCATCGGGCTCAACATAAAAGATTCCTGCGCTAGGATTGGCAAGGGTTCCAGCCAAATCAGAAAGATAGAACCCACCGTCGTGGTCAAATGTCATGTCGTCAAACATATGACCTTCTAGATTGGCCAAAGTCTTGAGCACTTCTCCGGTTCCAGGATCCAACACGGCAACCAAACATCCCTTATCCGAAGAGACGGCAGTCACAAAAAGTCGTCCATCTCGGTGAACTTTGAGAGCCGATGGCAGCATATGCAGGGGCAGATGCGTGAACTTCATGAGTTCATGGCTGACAACGTTGTAGCGAAAGATATCTCCATGAGGGGGAGAGCAGATATAAAGATTATCGTTTTGATCGAAATTCAAACCCTCAAGAATATTAAATGAGGGATTATCCTGTCCTAGGTTAATGTCAACAACGTGTTCGGCAACCACAGAAGGCAAATTTTGCTCACTGGGTGGGATGGGAACTTGTCTGTCACCTGGTCTATATGTTAATTCGTTATCCATGACGAGCCCCTTCCATTTTGTAAGGCACTACCAGCTATTTCGCCTGCTCTTGCCACATAAATTCAGAGCGGCGATGTGAGAGATACCATTTGCCGTCAATCTTTTTGAATTCGTCATGGTAACGAACACCCTCATGCTCCAGGTGGTCATTATCCTTGCCAACGGTAACATATGAATATGCGGTGCCTTTTGCGGTGTCGCCATCAATATCGACGCTTTGATGCCCATTCATATGGAATACAACCTTGTTATCTTCCATCGAATTTGAGAAGGTTTTTGCGATCTGATCTCTTCCGTTAAGCGTCATGACAATTTTGCCGCCCATTTCAATTTCAATAACGGCATCTTCGGAAAAGAGCGCAACCTGTTTGTCGTTTTCTTTAGTATCGGCGTAATCAGAAAACTTGTCGACGATTTCTTTGAGCTCTAAACGATCTGAGATTTCTTGCAAGTCCATCATTTAGTTTCCCTTTCATGTTCAAATGTTTTGGAATAACGTTCTGGAATAAGAGTAATATCTCTGATTTATGCCTTACATGGGCAATGTTTCCCCAGGTGTAGCTATATGTATCCACATGGGGCTTTTCCGTACCCATAACGTTGAAATTTCCGAAAGTTTACTTCTCGGGCTTACTTTTCGACATATACCTCATGCTCGTCAACGTAATTGCTCTTTATGGTATCCACGAGATAATTCAGCGCTGCATGAACGCGAGGGCGAATATCTCCGCCAACTAAAACGTACATGATGGGATCGCCGATATTTACCTTACCGTGGTTAAACCAGGTGCGAACATAGTAAATGCCGTCCATTTGCTTGGTCTTCTCAATGGTTTGCTGAACAGCATCTTCGTTATATGAGAACTCAATGTGATCAACCGCCGGCTTATTTTCACCTGCGCGTACTTGGCTTTTTGCGGTACTGCGCGCAACGCCTTTATGAATCAAATACATTCCGCACTTGTCGGCGTTCGGGTCTTTCTTTGCGTCTTCAAGCCATTGGTCGATGGATGGTTCGTCGTTCATACTATTCTCCTTGGTGTCGAAACGGTATCTATAAAACAATATGTATCGATATGTATCAAAAGGCACATCAAGTTGCACATCAAAAAGTACGTATCAAATGTGTCTCGTTAGAGAATAGCGAAATAAAGAAATCTAGGCTATTTTACGGAATTTACGTTACCGAGCGCCTTGCAGATGGTATCCGCATAATCTTCGAACGCCTGAACGAGTGCATCTTGATCGCGTAGCGGAAGTGCTTGCGCAGCATACTCTTCGGCTTGAATCACGGGGTCAATGCGCTCTTTTACGAGTTGCTTGCCTTTGTCAGTAAGAAAAACCAAGGTGGTACGACCAAACCCTGATTCTAAGCGCAGAATTCCATCTCGTTGAAGGCGGTGAATTGCTGAATTGATTGTTTGCTTACCGGTATAGCTTGCCTCTGAGAGGTCTTTTTGCGAGCAGCCTTCGCCGATTGAGCGAAGCGTATATAAGATATCGAAGCTACTTGAAGAAAGTCCAACCCTCTTTGCGGCGAGGTCATATGCTTCATCGGTCCTGCGAATTGCCGTATTAATGCGCGATAGAAAATCACCATTTTGGGTTTTCTCGCTCACTGTGCGTACCTCGATTCTGCAAAGCATAGAGCTCTACGTATTAACCGCATGCATGCACGTGTATATGCATGACGTATCGTTGAATTATTTGTCGCTGCAAAAAGAACCCGGCTTTCGGATTGCGGAGCGCCAGCAGCTATCTTGAATGCCTGCGTGCACTCCGGTACGGAAAACCGGGATGACAAATGTCGTCGTTCGAGAGGGGAGGGAAACGAAGACGACCAACACCAAGTATGATATCAGACTTACCGGTGAATATGAAATCATACTCGCAATTTTTTTCAGAAATTTTCATACAGTAACGTTCCTGTTGATTTTCACGTGAATTTGATGTTGCGAATGAGTTAAATGAACACAGGTTGTGCCTGAAAAAATGCGTAGTTGTTACAATAGCGATGGAAATCAGCGAAAGGAAATATTCATGTCTATGCCAGCTCCAAATCATGATGTTGTAGCAGATAACCGCACAACGATGCAGCTTGGGCCCGTTTTACCGCTCACTGCGGAGGTTAAAGATCACCACCTGTTTATTGGTGGGGTGGATATGGTCAAGCTGGCCCGCGAAAAAGGTACGGCGATGTATGTGTTCGACGAAGCGGATATTCGTCATCGCATGCGCGAGTATCACGACGGGTTTAAGAAAAACTATCCTGATGCCGAAGTATTGTATGCAAGCAAGGCATTTTTAAATAAGGTCATCGTAAAGATCGCCAACGAAGAGAATATGAGTTTAGATGTTTCAGGCGGTGGTGAACTTGCGATTGCACGTGCGGCGGGGTTCCCAATGGAACGCGTGTATGTGCATGGCAACAACAAGACACCGGAAGAGCTAGAAGAGGCGATCAGCGCTGGTGCGGGCACAATCGTGCTTGACAGCCGCATAGAACTTTCTCGTGTGGATGAAATTGCACGGAAACACGGCATCGTTCAGAACGTATTTATGCGCATCACCCCAGGTGTAGAGGCTGATACGCTTGATTACATCAAGACCGGTTGTGAAGACTCAAAGTTTGGTTTTAACCTGCGGGATGACTTTGCATTCAACTGTGTTGGCGATGTTTTGAAAGCTCAGAATGTTCGTCTTACCGGTTTCCATATGCATATTGGGTCAGAGATTTTCGATTTGCATAGCTATCAAGAAGCAGTGGGAGTCATGTGCAATTTTATGGCTCGCGTTCGTGATAAGTATGGTTTTGAAACCAAGAACTTCGATGTTGGTGGCGGCGTGGGCATTGCATATCAGGCCGATGATAAACCCACGACAATCGAGCACTTCACCAAGGTCGTCGGCGATTCGATTCGTTCACAATGCAAAAAATACGGCATCCCTGAACCTCATGTACTTTGTGAGCCTGGTCGTTCTATTGTGGGACGAGCTGGGGTAACACTGTACACCGTGGGCATCTTAAAAACGCTGCCGGGCATTCGTAAATACGTCGCTATCGATGGTGGTATGTCCGACAACATTCGTACGGCTCTCTATCATGCAGATTATGAAGCGACGATCGCCAATAAGGCCGATCAACCGCGCACCGAAATTGTCACCTTGTGTGGCAAGCATTGCGAGTCGGGCGATGCAGTCGTACTTGATGGAAGCCTGCAAAAGGCTGACCTGGGTGATATCGTGTGCGTCTTTGATACCGGTGCATATTGCTACACGATGTCCAGCAATTACAATGGCCAACCTCGACCCGCAATCTATTTTGTTTCAGACGGAAAAGCGCGTTTGGTCACGCGTCGCGAAACGTATGCTGACTTGATGTCTCGCGATGTAGATTAGCTGTGTGGCGCAGATTCGTTTTGTGGCGCTGGCGCCGGCAGCGATTGGGCGGTGACCGTGCTTGTCGCCGACAGTGATTATGCGGCAACAGTAATCACGCAGTGACAGTGAGCAGGTATTGACAGGGCATTCGCTTTCAGACAGATATCGAAATTTATTGCTACTTCGTATAAGCTAACAAGTATTGAAAAACTATAAAGCGCTTATAGCTTATGTAACGTGCGTTTTATTGGCATAAATCAAAAGAAGGGCGGCAGCTTCCGTGGCAATCAAAATAGGGCTCGTGGGAACCGGCACTGTTGGGTGCGGTTTCATCAATATTCTGCAGAAGCACCATGACGATTTTGTCCGTCATTATGGCCTCGATCTCGAGATTGTACGTGTGTGCTCGCATTCCGATACTCGGGCGAAAGACTTGGGACTGGGCGACCGATTCACCCCTGACTTCCATGACATTATTAACGACCCTGAAATTGATATTGTTGTAGAACTTATTGGTGGCACGACCGATGCACGTGACCTAATTGTCGGTGCGCTTTCAGCGGGAAAACATGTCGTTACTGCCAATAAGGCGCTCATGGCATCTGATGGCAAAGAAATCATGGATTTGGCCGATCAGATGCATAGAAATATAGCATTTGAGGCAAGCGTGGGCGGGGGAATTCCCATTATCGAGCCAATGAAACACATGCTTATTTCAAACGAAATTGAGCAGGTCAAAGGCATCGTAAATGGAACCACTAACTATATGCTTACGCGTATGGACCAAAATGACCTCACCTATGAGCAAGCGCTTCATGAAGCGCAAGATGAAGGGTTTGCCGAAGCTGATCCTACGGCCGATGTCGATGGTCTCGATGCGGCGGCAAAGATTGCCATTCTTTCTTCGATTGCCTTTAATTCACGTGTGACGATGGGGCAGGTTTATGCCGAGGGCATTCGCAGGATTTCTCCTATCGACCTAGCCACCGCTCGTGACATGGGGTATTGCGTGAAATTATTAGCGATCGGAAATCGCACCCCGAAGGGGATCGATGTTCGTGTTCATCCGACCATGCTTCCCCTTGAGCATCCTCTGGCAAGTGTCAATGGAGTAGATAACGCTATCTATGTGGTAGGCGATTATGTGGGGCAGACCATGTTCTTCGGCGAAGGTGCAGGAAGTGGCCCGGCAGCAAGTTCGGTTATGGGCGATGTGATGGAAACCGCACGCCTGGTAAAAAATAATGTTCAACCTTTGGTGGGTTGTACGTGCACCGATAGCCTGCCGGTCGTTCCGATGGAAGACCTGCTCATGCGCTACTACATTCGCTTTGTGGTCATGGATACCCCTGGCGTTTTGGCTGCTATGGCCGAAGTTTTTGCAAAACATAAGGTTTCTGTCCGTTCGGTTATCCAGCGTGGTCATGAGGCATCAGGCAGCGTCGATATGGTATATGTCACGCATACTGCGCGCGAAAAGGATGTGCGTGATGTCTTGACCGATATCCAAAACTTGGATGATGTCCTTGCCCCGAAATGCCCGCCAACGGTCATTCGTGTTGATCAATAGCGCAAGCTGATCAATAGCGCAAGCTTCTTGTCGGGTTCGATTTTCTTCAGGTCTGGTTCTTTTCAAACTCGGGCACAAAAAGAGCGATCAGATTTATTCGGGGCGATCTAGACATCAGCACGCGGGGATTGACACATCAAAATCTAGACATGAAAAACTGGCATCGAGATGTTCGGTGCCAGTTTTTGTAGCAGGAGCGCTGAATCTTTATTTTTTAGCCGTGATTTTTAATCATCAGCGCTCGTATACGATTCGCAAGACTTTTTATTAAGCTGTAGCAGAAGCTATGCTGCGACAGAAGCGTCGTAGCCAGCGTCCTTAACTGCCTGGATCAACTTGTCGTTGTCTACATCGTTGTCCATGTGAACAACTGCAGATTTCTCATCCAAGCTTACATCGGCCTTGGTCACGCCATCGACGCCCTCAAGCGCCTTCGTTACATGGTCGACGCAATGCTGGCACATCATACCTTCGACGTTCAGTTTCTTTTCCATCATGTCCTCTTTCTCTTCGTCGTTTGCTATATCTAATTCTAACGTAATATCATTTGTTGGATTCGCTGCTTCAAGCTGTGCTTCGGTAGGCTCTGGCGTGGTAAAAGGTGGTTTCCATGCGCGCAGTCTCAACGCGTTTGAAACAACGAACACACTTGAGAATCCCATGGCCGCCGCACCAATCATTGGATTGAGCGTAAGTCCGGCCCAGGCAAACGCACCTGCAGCAATAGGAATGCAGATGACGTTGTAGAACAGCGCCCAGAACAGGTTCTCTTTGATGTTCTTCATCGTTGCACGCGAAAGCTGAATTGCTGTGGCAACATCCATTAAGTCGTTGCGCATTAGTACCGCGTCTGCGGAAGCGATTGCGACATCGGTGCCCGCACCAACTGCGATTCCTACATCGGCACGCGAAAGTGCAGGAGCATCATTGATGCCATCGCCAACCATTGCAACCGTGCCTTGCTTTTGCAGATCACGGACGTACGATTCTTTGTCCTGCGGCAGCACGTCAGATATAACCTGCTGAACGCCTACCTGTTTGCCGATTGCATTCGCTGTTGCTTTGTTGTCTCCGGTGAGCATAACCGTATGAATACCCATCGCAGCAAGTTCTTTCATCGCGCGTGCGCTTGTTGGCTTTGCGACATCGGCAAGTGCGATCATGCCTAACACCTTGCCATTGTTCGCAAAGAACAGTGGGGTAGCGCCTTTTGACGCAGCTTCGTTTGCTGCCGCATCTACCGATGCGGTGTCGATGTGGTTCGCTTCCATCATGCGCGCATTTCCCGCGAAATACGTGGTTCCAGAGATGGTTGCTTGGATGCCTTGACCAGGCACTTGTTTGAAGTCGGTGGCTTCATGGGCTTTGGAAATTTTGTACGAATCGACAAAGTTTACAATTGCGCGCGCCAGGGGGTGCTCAGACTTCGACTCGATTGCACGGGCAACTTGTAGAAGATTGCGTGTACGTACGCCTTGCTCAGCAGGGTCGCCATCGGCAACTGCAACGGATACCACCTGTGGTTTTCCGCGGGTGATTGTTCCGGTTTTATCGAAGGCAATGACCTTCGTGGTTCCCGCTTGTTCCAGCGTTTCTGCTGATTTAATCAGAATGCCGTGCGTTGCGCCGCGTCCTGTACCAACCATAACAGCGGTTGGGGTTGCGAGCCCGAGTGCGCAAGGGCAGCTGATGACTAAAACAGTGATTGCGTAATTCAGCGATGCTTCAAATCCGATGCCAATAATCATCCAGATGAAGAACACCGCGATGGCCACGGCGATAACGGCAGGTACAAACACACCTGCAATTTTGTCGGCAAGACGCTCAACAGGTGCTTTGCTGCTCGTAGCCTCATCAACAAGGTGAATGATCTGAGCTAATGCGGTGTCGTCTCCTACACGGGTGGCCTTCATCAAGAACCATCCGGTTTTATTCACCGTTGCACCGGTGACTTCAGAACCGGCCTGCTTATCAACCGGAACACTCTCACCGGTAATCGCCGATTCATCGACCGATCCATTTCCTTCTACGACGACGCCATCGGTAGGGATGGATGCACCTGCCTTTACGACCAGTTGATCGCCAAGCACAATTTGGGATGCGGGAATGGTTTGATCTTTTCCGTTGCGGCGAACGATTGCTGTCTTCGGCGCCAGGTTTACGAGCCCTTCAATTGCACTCGTGGTCTTGCCCTTGCTGCGGGCTTCGAAGTATTTCCCGAGTGTGATCAGGGTCAAGATCATGCCGGCAGAATCAAAATACATGTTGCGCGAGAACGCCTGTGCGCTTGCGACATCGCCGGCGCCAAGGGCAGCTCCCATGCGGAACATGTTATAGATGCCATAGACAATCGATGCGGTAGCGCCGAGTGCGATCAGGGCATCCATGTTGGGGTTTAGGTGGAAAAGCGTGGAAAAGCCGCGCGTGAAATACGAATAGTTCGCGATTACGATAGGCAGCAGAAGTAAGAATTCCACGAACGTTACCGCGAAAATTTGCGTGGGCACCATGTTGGAAAGCGGCTCAGGCCATCCAAACATTCCACCCATCGCCAGGTAAAACAGAGGAACGCAGAAAACAACGGATACAATCAGGCGTTTCTTCATTGCTGAAACTTGTTTTGCCTGCGTCTTGCTTGATGATTCGACACCGGAAAATGTCTCGGACGTATTCTGAGCAGGACCTTGTGTGTGTGCGGTTTCACGTACCGAAGCACCATAGCCGGCTTTTTCGATTGCTGCGCAAATTTCTTTGTTTACGGCATCGCGATCTACGCCAGGGTCGTAGGCGACTTCCATGCTGTTTTTCAGCAGGTTAACGTCGGCTTCCTTAACGCCTTTGACGCCGTTTGCTGCCTTGCCGACATGTGACGAACATGCTGCACACGACATACCCGTGATATCAAATGTCAGTTTTGTATCCTCGGCATTTGAATTCTCCTCAGTCGTTTGTGCTGTCTGGGGATCTTTTTCTAATGTTGCAGTTGCCATGTTCGCCTCCTTTACGAGAACTTCTTGATAAGTTGTGTAAGTTCGTCGACGACTTCCAGATCGCCGTTTTGGATTTTTTCAACCACACACGTGCGAACATGATTATCTAAAACCATGCTCGAAACGCTTTTCAGTGCACTTTGCGCGGCGCTCAGCTGAACTAACACATCACCGCAATACCGGTTTGAGTCGATCATTGATTTGACGCCATTGAGCTGGCCAATGATGCGATTGAGCCTGCAGTCAATGTCTTTCTGCATCTGATCGCTGCGTGGGGTGTGCTTATAACGTGGTTCGGAGCCTGCCTCGCCTTTATCTGTGTCTACCACAGTTGCAGAAGCAGTTTTATGAGCGCTGCCGCATCCGCATGACGAAGCGGGTGCGCTGCTCTTTTTCTCCTTAACTGTTTCAGGCATTTTGTTTCTCCTTACATACCCCCATGGGGTTTATAGTTCACTGCTCACTATACACCCCCCGGGGGTTTATGCAAGGGAATTTTCAGAACAATCAATTGAATCCAAAATGCGCTCATTCAGAAAACGCATAATAGAACTGACGAACTATGAATAATTTTTAATGTATTAAAAGAAAATGAATTACCATCCACAATTTTTAATATATCGAAGATTTAGAGAACTTTTAAATGTCTTTAACTCAGCATCCTTACACCTGAATTTTTGAAAACGTGAGATTTATTTCAAGCTTTATTTATTCGCATTGACTCAAGGGCCTCGTGCATTTTATACTTCAAAAGTTCGCTTTCAAAAGCCCCGTATAGCAGCGTTTAAACGGAACGGTTTGAAGGTTTGTCCAGAAGCTGGATACCGTGTCGAGGTAGGATCTTGGCGCCCGTGACAACTGCACTTTTGGAAAACGAAGCTTTCGCTGAAGCGGAAGCAATTATTGGAGGAAAAACAGTGAAGACGTATTACGCCAAGCCCAACGAAGTGAAGCGTGAGTGGGTCTTGATCGACGCAAAAGACCAGGTAGTTGGTCGTGTCGCAACCAAGGCTGCAATGATCCTTCGTGGCAAAAATAAGCCGCAGTATACTCCGCATGTTGATACCGGAGATTTTGTCATCATCATCAATGCTGACAAAGTCCGTTTCACTGGCACCAAAGCCGGTGAAAAGGAATACTTCCATTACACGGGATTCCCGGGCGGCCTGAAGAGCGAGTCGTTCAAAGAGGCTATGGTAAAGCATCCTGAGCGCGTGCTTGAGCATGCAATTAAGGGTATGTTGCCAAAGAATACCTTAGGTCGTCAGCAGCTCAAAAAGCTGAAGATCTATGCTGGCCCAGAACACCCGCATACCGCACAGAAACCTCGCGAGATTAAGATGGAGGATTAACGTATGGCAGGCGAAGCTATTTATACGGGCACCGGCCGCAGGAAGAATGCCACCGCACGTGTGCGTTTAGTTCCTGGTACTGGCAAAGTAACGGTGAATGGCCGTGAAGGTGCAGAATATTTTGGTCGTCAACAACTTCTTGACTATGCTTTAACTCCATTCAAGGTTACCGATACTGTTGCTCATTTTGACGTGGTTGCACGTTGCAATGGTGGTGGCGTGAATGGTCAAGCAGGCGCTTTGCGTTTGGGCATTGCTCGTGCATTGCTTGATGCTGGCGAATATCGTGCTGAGCTCAAAAAGGCCGGATATCTTACCCGCGATAGCCGTATGGTTGAGCGTAAGAAATATGGTCTGAAGAAAGCTCGTAAGCGTCCGCAGTTTAGCAAGCGTTAGAACAACGGCTTTCAGCATTTTCAAACAATATTGCAGAAAAGGAGTCTTTCGGGGCTCCTTTTTTATTTGCGAGGATATCTCTTTCGCCCACAAACTACCTGATCAAACGATGTCAACCTTTTTGGTCGATGCAAAAATCTCAAATTTCGTCCCCTTCTGTCGATTTGCAACTCGCCGTGTTTAGGCAAACTAGCATCATTAGATGTGCACGGATTTGTTCCGGAGGACAAAACAACGCATTTTGCTGCATGCAAAAACACAACGCATTGTGTTGCAGGCAACAAAGCTGCGCAATAGCGACAAAGCTACGTAACTTTCAGTTGCTATTAAGAAAGCTCAACGGAACGAATTACATCATGTGACATTCCATACACATGTACGTGCGCAATAAAACTCGTAATTGGGAGGGAATTATGGAAAACGGAGGAATTTCGCGTCGCAGTTTTTTAACGGGTGCAGGAATTGTCGCAGCAGGGGCTGCGGTTGCTGGACTTTCTGGATGCGGACCAAGAAGCAGAAGTGATCAAAGCTCGTCATCAAGCTCAAGCACGACATCTTCTGCGTCGGGATCTATGGGAAATGACGGATCGGGCGATCTGCCTTGGCTCGGTGAAGCACCAACGATTTCAGATTCTGATGTTTCGCAGACAATCGACACCGATGTTGTCGTAGTAGGTCTTGGCTGTGCTGGTGTTCCTGCTGCGCGTGCCGCGGCTGAGCAGGGCGCACGCGTTGTTTGTCTGGAAGCATCAAGCAATCTGAACAGCTGCGCGTCTGATATGGCAATCATTGGCGGCAATACGCAGGCTCGCTGGGGCAGAGGCAATGGGTTTATGGATAAAAACACCATCGTCAACATGCATATGGCCGAAGGTTGCCACCACAGCAATTACGGAATCATCGAGCGCTATTTCGATGAGTCTGGCGACGCTTTGGATTGGTTTATTCAGGGCGATCCAAATTTGTACATTACGCAGGAGTCGTATTCAGACGTCCCTGAGGCTAACCAAGATGACTACTTGTATCCGTACTTTGTTCCAATGCCAGAGCATTACGACTACACCAGGGAAAGCTTGCCATGCTATCCAACATCAGTCGGCTTTAAATCTTTGGCAACCGTGATGCAGGCGAACTTAAACGTTGCGACTGAGCATGGTGCAGATGTGCATTACAACACTAAGGGTGTTGAGCTGATCACCGATTCCGACGGCAAGGTCACCGGTATTTATGCACAGGAAAATGGCTCGAATCAGTATCTTCGCATCAACGCAAACAGTGTGATCATCGCAACAGGCGATTACCTGATGAACGAAGATATGATGAAGTACTATCGCCCCGAGTGTGTTGAAAACGGCATCCAATATTTAAGCATGGATATGGATCAGAATGGCAATTACACTAATGTTGGTGATGGCCACAAGATGTGCGCGTGGGTAGGCGCAGCGATTGAGCAATGGCATGCACCAATGATTCACCATATGGGCGGCGGTGCTGGCCCTGACGGACGTGGCGTCATCGGAAACAATGGTTTCTTATGGTTAAACCTCAATGGCCAGCGCTTCATGAACGAAGATATTCCAGGACAACAGCTTGAAAACCAAGTAGAGATGCAGCCACAGCACGTGGCATATCAGTTCTTCGATGGAAACTGGCCGCAGGAACTCGCATACTTCCCCGCAGCACATGGTGTTGCGTGCTACTATCGCGATCAGCCACTTCCTGATTACACGGCATCAGGCTTGAGAATTAACGTTCGTACCCCTCAAGATATTCAGTCAGCAGTCGATGATGGTCGTTGCTTGATGGCAAATTCAATCGATGAATTGCTATCCCAGATCGATGGCATGAATGTTGACGCAGCAAAAGCATCTATCGAGCATTACAACCAACTGTGTGCACAGGGAAATGATACTGACTTCGGAAAGAGCTCCCAGCGTTTGTTTGCCTTAAATACGCCACCGTTCTACGCAGCACAGTGCGGTGAAGCTCTGTCCCTTGCGAACTTAGGCGGCATGGTCTCAGATAATAACTGCCATGTGTACAACAAAGATGGCCAAATTATTCAGGGACTCTATGTATGCGGTGCTCCGCAGGGCGGCCGTTTCAACGTGCAATACCCGATTTCCCTTAAGGGTCTTTCTGCTGGCATGTGCATGATGTACGGCAGAGTTGCTGGTGAAAATGCTGCTCAACAGGCATAACGTGCAATTGAGCCTTAAATTGGGCCAAAGTTTCATTTTGGTTTACTGTTAGTCGCTCATGCGACTTGGTAATAATGCGTCGCGTATGTATCCTCCCTGCATACGCGGCGTTTTCTTTTTTAGTCATTTTCTTTTTCAGTCACCACGCTCAAACTCAGTCAACATGCCCCGGAGATCAGCGCTGCATTTTGTAACAAACCTTTATTACCAGATAATCAATTAGTTCTATATAATTTCTCCTAGGTTTTTGCGTACGTACACATGAGCAAGGGCGCTTAGATGGCTGAAGATACCGCATCCCATACGAATTCGCTGCATACGGTGTCCATTATTCTGGGCTTTGGTCTCTACTGGTCTTGGGTGTACTGCTCTTTTAATCAATCGGGCTCCATCAATCTTGATCTATCGAACAATCCCGATATGCTTTGGGTGCATTCGTTGTCTATGGTGATGGGCGTTGTAACGTATGCCTACATGCTGCTATCTTGGAGAAAGTCCGAATCATGGACGCGCACCCGCACTCAGATTTTGATTGCCGGCGGAGCAATAGCGGTTGCGACGCTTTGCTATAGTTTGCCGCTTCCGTTTGCGGTTAAAGCTATCGGGGGAATTCTATCGGGCATTTCTTCTGCGTTTCTCATCATATTTTGGGGCAGATTATTTTCTCAGATGTCTGCACGAGAAGTTTTTCTTGAGACGGTAACGGCATTTCTTATTGCCAACACAATCTACTTCTTGCTTGTTTTATCAGGCGAATTAGATGTTGCTTCAGATTTAAACACATTTTCTATTCGTCAAATAATAAATGCGATTCTCGTTGCCTGTATGCCGATCCTATCCGCTGTCCTATGTTGGAAGGGCTCGCACACATCGGATGGAGAACTGGTAACTTCCGAAACGCTTGTGATACCTGAAGAAGAGCAGCCGTTGCGAAAGGTTCCGTGGAAACTCTGCATCGGCCTGTTTATCGTGATGAGTGTGTACGGATGTGTTCGTGTTTTTGTAGGCAGATCAGATGCTTCTATAAATCAAAGCCTTATTGCTACGGTTCTTCTTGTCTTTGGGATTTGCCTCTTCTTCATCGTGTGCGGGGCATTTTTGCAGGGCAAACGGACGGGTCTCGGCTTCTTCTATAAGGCGCTTTTGCCTATTCTCGCGGCGGCGCTTCTGATGGTGGCGGACTTCGGAAGCAACTCAAATTTTGCAGGACCTGTTGCGAGCATGTTTAACGTCGCCATAGAAATTCTTTCTTGGGTTGTGTTGGTGGATGTGGTTCGCATGACATCGGCACGCGCCGCGTTTGTGTTTGCGGCGGGACGCATGTGTGTCCAAGGAGGTATGTTCTTTGGACAAATCACCGCATGGGGTCTTCCGCTTTCGATTAACGTATTTACGTTTATTGGTGTGATTGCGCTGATGGCCGCCATGGGATTCATGTTCAACGATACCGAAACTGAATATCTCTTTGAGCCGCCGTCACAAAATGAGTTGTCGCATATTTCCCAGACGGCAAAGGAAAATAACGAATCGGTGTTTCGCGATATTGCTAAGAACTATGGTTTGACCGATCGAGAAACTGAAATTTTCGTGCTTTGGGTAACTGGTCATGGGGCGAAGTACGTCCAAGATGCACTCTCGATTAGCCAGTCAACGGTGAAAACTCATATTCGGCATATCTATGAAAAATTTGATGTTCACAGCCGCGCCGATCTGATGGCAGTGCTGGAGCAAAAACACGAATGAAACGATTAGAATGCATTATAACGAGGAATAAAAGGGCAATTATGGGGGCTGGAAGGTATAGAAGGTGCTGCTAAAGACAGGGAAATACTGGTAAAAGTACAAAGAAATGCTGCTAAACGCACAAGGAAGTGCTGCTTAAAGCACACGACCGTCCACGGTAAAATTTGGCTATTCCGTGATGTAACATGTGCGAAAAGTTTTTGAAACAGTAGTCCGTCATCGTAGAGAACATCACGAGCATGTATTTGCATTCAACATGCGAATCATAAGAAATGTGAGGACGTTATGAGCGTAGATATTCCCAAAATTTATGGATCGTTGGTATTTAACGACAAGGTTATGCGTGACCGACTTCCAAGCGATACCTATAAAGAGCTTGCGAAAACGGTCAAAGAGGGCAGGCCACTCGACCTCGACATCGCAAACATTGTTGCTCATGAAATGAAAGAATGGGCCACCGAACATGGTGCCACCCATTTTGCTCATTGGTTCCAGCCACTCACCGGCATCACTTCCGAAAAGCATGACAGCTTCATGACGCCGCTCTCTGACGGCACAGCAATCACAAGATTCTCTGGCAAAGAGCTTATTCAAGGCGAGCCCGATGCTTCAAGTTTTCCCTCAGGCGGGCTTCGCTCTACCTTCGAGGCGCGCGGATATACTGCATGGGATCCGACGAGCTATGCCTTTATTAAGGCTGAAGTTTTGTGCATTCCAACTGCGTTCTGTAGCTATACCGGAGAAGCGCTTGACGAAAAGACACCGTTGTTGCGCTCCATGGCGGCACTCGAAAAGCAGGCGCGCCGTGTGCTCACGTATTTTGGCGACGGCAACGAACATGTAGTTACCAACGTGGGTGGCGAGCAAGAGTACTTCTTGATTTCAAAGAAGGACTATGAGCGCCGTCAGGACTTGATCATGACGGGACGTACGCTTTTTGGTGATGCGCCAAGTAAAGGTCAGGAACTTGAGGAACACTACTTTGGTGCGATTCGTCCGATCGTTAACGACTTCATGAAGGAGCTCGATAAAGAGCTTTGGGAAATCGGTGTGTCGGCGAAGACTAAACACAACGAAGTAGCACCATCTCAACACGAACTTGCACCAGTGTTTGATATTGCGAATCGCTCCATTGATGGTAACTTGCTCACGATGGAAAAGATGAAGTTGCTCGCATCGCGCCACGGTCTCGCATGTCTGCAGCACGAAAAGCCATTCGCAGGCATCAACGGTTCGGGTAAACATAACAACTGGTCTATCAGTGCAGGTGGCACGAACCTGCTCGAACCCGGGGATTCTCCTCAGGATAACCTGCGTTTTCTTGTTTTCCTTACCTGCATCATTGCTGCGGTTGATGATTATCAGGATCTCTTGCGCACCTCGGTGGCAAGCTGTGGCAACGATCATCGCCTTGGTGCAAATGAAGCGCCACCGGCAATTGTGTCCATCTTCTTGGGCGATGAGCTTGGCGAAATCGTAAAGGATATCATCGCAGGTCAGGAATACCAATCTGCTGAGCGTGTCTCGGTTGATTTAGGCATTGATGCACTTCCGAACTTCCTAAAAGACAATACCGATCGTAACCGTACCAGTCCGTTTGCGTTTACGGGCAATAAATTCGAGTTCCGTATGCCAGGAGCTCAGCAGAACTTATCGAACTGCAACACCGTCTTAAATACGGCCGTGGCACATGCCCTAAAGCAATTCGCTGATGCGATGGGAGATGTGCAGGGTGCCGATTTCGAGCAGAAAGCACTGCGCTACATCAAACAATCACTCACGGAACACCAGCGCATTATCTTCAACGGCAATGGATATTCAGACGAATGGCCAAAAGAGGCAGCGCGCCGCGGGCTTACCAATTATGCAAACACGGCAGATGCCCTTCCATGCCTGATCACAGACAAGGCGTACAAGCTATTCGCTGAGCAGAATGTCTTGAATCACAATGAGGTTCAGAGCCGGTATTTAGTTTCACTTGATAAATACACCAAACAAATGAACATCGAATGCAACGTGATGCAACGCATGACACGCCGCCAGTATTTGCCAGCGGTAAATGAATACGCAGGCAAAGTGGCAAGCGAAATCAACGCCATTAAGGATGCGGCAAGCGGGGCGAACATCGAGTCGCAAGAGGAGCTGCTCAACAGCTTGGTCAGTGGCGCGGATCGTGCGTCGAAGGCATTGAAAGATTTAATCGAAATTCATACAAAAGCGGAATCTTTCTCCGATGGTCAAGAGCAAGCAAATTGCTATGCGCATGAAGTTGTGCCAAAGATGGCTGCGCTGCGCAAAGAAGTTGACGACCTCGAGCGCATCACCGCTCATGACTATTGGCCGGTGCCTACGTACAACGACATGTTGTTCTATCAATAAGATGCTTTTTAGAAAGTTACTAAGAAGTTGCCTTTTACGTGCAAAAATAGGTAATTTTCATGAGACAGGTAACCTCATATGTGTTTAAAATGTCAATAATGCACGTGAGGTTCAACTTACCTGCAGAAGAGTGATTAGGCTATTTGAAACGGAACAACAATTTAAGGAGGTTGCCGTGGAAAAGAAGGATCTTGATTGGGGTAGTCTGGGCTTCGCATACATGCCAACAGACTACAGCTACGTCTCAAATTACAAAGACGGTAAGTGGGATGAAGGCGGATTGACCGAAGATCACTCGGTAAAACTTTCCGAGTGCGCAGGCATTCTGCAATATTGCCAGCAGGTTTTTGAAGGCCTGAAAGCATACACCCAGAAAAATGGCGACATTGTATGCTTCCGTCCTGATTTGAACGCGGATCGTATGTTTAACTCTGCAGCGCGCTTAGTTATGCCATCATTCCCGAGAGATCGCTTTGTTGATGCAGTAAAGCAGGTCATTAAGGGAAATGCTGCATGGGTACCACCATATGGATCTGGAGCTACGCTCTACATTCGTCCTTATATGTTTGCAACGGGTGAGGTTATTGGTGTCCAGCCTGCAGATGAATACCAGTTCCGTATTCTCACCACTCCTGTAGGACCGTATTATTCAGGCGGTGTGAAACCGGTTAAAATCGTTGTTCCTGATTACGATCGTGCGGCGCCACGCGGTACCGGCAACATTAAAGCTGGTCTGAACTATGCAATGAGCTTGTATCCTTCAATGTTGGCTCATAAAGAAGGATATGCCGACAATATGTTCTTGGATCCTCAGACGAATACCTATGTCGAAGAGTCCGGCGGCGCAAACATTATTTTTGCTGCGAAAGACGGCACCTTGGTTGTTCCTGTTTCCCATAATGATTCAATTTTGCCTTCTGTTACCCGTCGTTCTCTTGAGTATGTCGCTGAGAACATCTTGGGCATGAAAGTTGTTAGACGCCCGGTTCGTTTCGATGAGATTGGTGACTTTGTTGAGTGCGGTATGTGTGGCACTGCAGCGGTTATTTCTCCTGTCGCATCCGTTACCAAAGACGGCAAGGAGACCAAGTTCGAGAACGGCTACACCACGGTAGGCCCGGTAATGAAGGAACTTCGTCAGACTCTGGTCGATATCCAGACTGGTGATCGTGAGGCTCCTGAAGGCTGGATTTGCCACGTTTGCTAATGTGAAAATGGAGAAATTATCCACACATTGCATTTGAAATTTTCTCAAGATGCGTTCTTGATGAAAAAACAATACAATAGCGAGCTAGCTGTTAATAGCGAGTTAGCTGTTTAAACAGGCGCGCGGTCTGAAAGGGCCGCGCGTTTGTGTTGTTTAGAGGAGAAGTAGTGGCTGATTCTGAGCCAGAACTGAAGCGAACACCAGAAGTTAAAGATATGCTTTATGTATTCGCGTCTATCAATGACATCGATGCGATGTCTTCGCTGATGCAAGACTTATTCACCGTCCGTGAAATCAAGGATATTTCCCAGCGGCTTACCGTAGCACGCAAGCTTGATTCGGGGGAGTCGTATGCCCGTGTGGAAGATGACACGGGCGCTTCGGCAACAACTATCTCTCGTGTGTCAAAGTGTTTAAACTATGGTGCAGGAGGATATCGCATTGCACTCGATATGCTCAACCGTTCTGCGAGCAACGAGAAAAGTGGAGTGAGTGGGAAATGAAACGTCTGCTTGTCGTCGTTGACTACCAAAATGATTTAGTGTCTGGTCCGCTTGGTTTTCCTCAAGCAAAAAAAATCGATAAAAAAATTGCCGATAAAATCATGCAATACCATACCAACCATGATGTTGTTGGGTTTGCCCTGAACTATCACACCAGAAAGTACCTCGGCACGCAGGAAGGGCAATATTTGCCTATTCTGCACTGCATCGAAGGTACTGAAGGCGCGGAACTTTATGGGGAAACAGGAAAGGTGCGTAAAGAGCAGGATCGCCAATTTGAATCTTCGACATTTGGTGCGGCTTCCTTCTTCCGTCATCTCGATAATGCCCAGCGTTCTGCTGCACACGCAAACGTAAAAGCATTTCGAAGCATTGAGCTGGTAGGAATCGTAACAAACACATCCTTGCTGGCCGATGCCATACTCGCAAAAACCGCATGCCCGGAAGTACCTATCTATGTGGATGCATCTTGTGTTGCTTCTCCAAGCCGAAAGGCGAATGAAGAAGCCCTGGACATCATGGAAAGCATGCAGATTATCGTTACGAATCGCCGTCAAAAGGCAAGTGCGATTGGCCCCTGGGCGCTTGATGCGACAAATGCACAAAAGCCGCTGAAGAAAGCATCCTCGGATGCTTCACCTTCTCATTCGGCAAGTGTCTTTCTTGATGATACCGACATCGAGAACTTGAAAAACTCTGGGTCGGATGCCTCGATAAAGCACAGCGCAACGAAGCGTAACCCTGCATATACGGGAACTGCAGACATCACGGTGCCTGACGGAGTCTCGGCAAGCGAAGATTCGACGGCACCAATGAAGCCAATTTCAAACGACGACGAATAAGAGTTAATGGTTCGCAGCAGTCCCGTCATGGTGTGGCATGTCTCAAACGATGGAGCACAAGCTCCACGATGGTGCCCTAAAACGATGGGGCACCATGATTCAAGTGATCGTGCGCTATAGTTAAATTTCTTGCATCAACCGCGGGAGTTCGCCCGAAAAGGTCTCAATAACAAGTTGCGCACGCATATCAAAAAGCAGTGTGTTTGTGGCAAGGAAGGTTTTCGCCTCGTCGCGAGTAAGGGTAAAACACACAATGCGTTCATGTGCTTCTTGATGCGATTCGCCGGGGTTGTTTTGTACGCGCACCACAACAAGCTGGACGGTTTCAGAGGTCATTCCCGCAGAGGAGAATCCCACCTGCCGAAGCACATGCAGCTTGGGGTTTCCGCTCGCGTCGCATACCGGTTCGTATCCCGTTTCCTCTTTGAGCTCGCGTACCGCAGCTTGGCTGGGGGTCTCGCCTTCGTCGACGAGCCCTGCGGGAAGTTCAATACACCATGCATTTAAGGGATAGCGAAATTCTCTGTTTAGGACCAGACGTCCATCTTCGGTTATTGCGATAAGTGCAATTGCATCGGGCCGTGGCTCATGGGTGCCTTCCGCATTTGCTAAAAGTTCTGTGCGATATGCCTGTTGGTCTTTACGAGCAACACTTTCATATGAAAAAATATGAGGGTTACCATCTGATGCATCGCCGAAGCGGTACGTTAGAACATATTTTTTTAGCCAGCCATCACTTACTTGGGAGATTTTCTCAAGTTCTGGTGTAGAAATTGAATGAGCCATAGTATGCCTTTCAAAAAGGGAATGCCGAAGTGTGCATGTACATATACCAATTTAGATTGTATGCCGGTCTAGGGAGGCTTCATTAGATGAATCCACTTATTATTATTCCCACATTTGTGACTGCCGGTATGCAGGCAAATGCGCACGCTCCCGTAACGCAGCGATATGACCATCCTAATTTGGTGGGGCACACGGGGAATCTCTCTCGATGCCTTGCCTCTCTTTCGCAATTATCGAATGTTGGCATGATTGCGGTGCTTGTTGCAGGCGAAAAGAAAATTGCGCTTCAGGCTGCCTCAAAGGTACAGGGGGCGGTAGAAAATTTCCCCATGCTTCGTGTCATGGTAGTCGGACCGATCGAAGAGGCTCTTGTCCAGCAGCGTATTAAACAGCTCAACGTGGGTAATCTCGAATTTGAGGTAGGTCTTTCTGGCTATTCTGCAGTGCGAAACCTCGGCTTGGTTATTGCGTGTACCTTAGGTTTCGACTCCGTCGTTTTTTTGGACGACGACGAGGTTATTGACGACCCTGATTTTCTTACAAAAGGAATGTATGGTCTGGGAAAACTCACGCGTCATGGCATTCCTATTCTTGCAAAAACAGGCTACTACTTAAATGCACGCGGCACCTATCATTCGATGTCAAAAAGCAAATGGTACAACCATTACTGGCGCCAAGGTGAAGCATTCAACAAGTGGATTGACAAGGCTATGGCAGGTCCCCGCCTCATGCGCTCAAATCACGTGTGCGGTGGCTGTTTGGCAATGCATCATGCGGTGTTCACCCGTTTGGCGTTCGACCCGTGGATTGCACGTGGCGAAGATCTCGATTACATGCTGAACTTGCGCATGTATGGATCCGATATTTGGTTTGATAACCAGTGGCGACTTCGTCACTTACCTCCGCGTCAGAGAAGCGAAGGTCTGCGCTTTCGTCAGGATATTTTCCGTTGGCTCTATGAGTATCGAAAGATGGAATTTAGCCGCACGCAAATCGATTTACAGCAGGTTAAACCCAAATCACTTGAGCCTTATCCGGGTCCTTTTTTGGAACCAGGTATCACCAAACGCATCAAGCGTACCGCTCTTTTGCGCAGCATCGGGCGTCCCGATAAGAAGGGCTATCGTGCTGCCGTGAGGGCTGCGACGCATGAAGCGTCAACATACGCAGAGGAAAACTGCGAAAAATACTTTGAATTTCAACATGTCTGGCCTACACTCATGCAGCGTATTGAAAATGATCAAACGCTCCAAACATGGCTCTACCAGGCTATCAATGTTCACCTTCCTCGGGGTGAGCAACCGGTGACGCAGGCTCCGGCTGCAAACATTGATCCGGGGAAAACAAGCGAAATCCGTCTGAATCTGGATGATTAATATGTCCGTGACCCTTTTTATTATCGTTGCTCTTGTAGGTGTAGTCGTTGGTATCCTCTCTGGTCTTTTAGGTATTGGCGGCGGAATGATTATGGTACCGCTGTTCCGTCTTATTTTCGGACTGTCTCCTCTGCAGGCAACGGGCACATCGCTTTTAGCCATTGTTCCGACATCGCTTGCGGGACTCATTCAGCATCTGCGTCAGCATGACTTACTGGTCGTTTTAGGTGTTGCCTCAGGAATTGCTGGTGCATGTACATCACCGCTCGGCGTACAACTTGCAGCAGCGTCTCCTGGCTGGCTTGTGATGCTTGTCGCTGCGATCGTCATCGCCTTTTCTGCGGTTAAAACGTTGAAGAAGGCAGTAAAGAGTCCCAAAAAGAGCACTTCATCGCAAGCATCTTCATCTACGCCACAATCTACAAGCGGCAACGAACTCATGGTAGATCCTCCTCATAAGCGTCAGATTCTCATGGGTATCCCTATTGGTCTTGTTGCTGGTGTGCTTTCGGGATACATCGGTGTCGGAGGCGGTTTTATTATGGTCCCGCTTTTTTCATCGCTGGTACATGCGAGCATGCGTCAGTCGACGGCCACCTCGCTTGTCTCAATTACGATTCTTGCCATCCCTGGGGCGATTCTGCAACTTTCATTAGGGAATGCGCAGCTGATGATCGCACTTGCCATGGTCGTAGGATCAATCCCTGGTGCGATACTCGGTGCATATCTTGCGAAACGTATCAACGATCGTGCACTTCGTTTTGCATTTGGCGCTATGCTTTTAGTAGCAGCAATTATGCTTGTTGTTAACTAAGACGTTAGACATACGGCTTTCAGAAAGCGTTTACTTAACTGGCCAGGAGATATCGTGGATCCGCAACGCAAACAGCACATCACGCATAGGATGCTTCTTATAGCTTTGGGCATCATTGCTCTGATATCCGGTGTGCTTATTCTTCTGGGGTTTTCGCGGTTTACCTTTGAAAATAGTTTCATGGTCATTGAAGGCGTGGTGCTCACGGTTTGTGCGGTCCTTCTGGCGTATTTCTGGGTAGACCCTGATACGGTGCGCGCACAGCAAACCGAAGAAATGCTCAATCTGTCTTCGAAAACACTTTCGCTTATCGACGAGGGCATAGATGAAAAAACAGCTCAGCAAATCTGTACGCTTTTGTTGCCTTCTATGCGTGCGAATGCCGTAGCGATAACTGATAGGAAGAAGATCTTAGGCTATGTCGGCGTTGATAGCGAGCATAACCCCATTGATGCGCCCATCCACACCGAAGCAACGCATAAAACAATTGCCGATGGAAAAACACGGGTACTCCGCAGCGCCGAAGAGATTGGGTTTCCCTATCACACCGATAAAATTCATGCTGCGATCATCGTCGCGCTTCATCAAAGCGGGAAAACAATTGGTGCCTTGAAGTTTTACTATGCCCGTCCGCGTTTGATCAACGATACACAGTTTTCTATTGCCAAAGGCTTTGGTGATTTGCTTTCTACCCAAATTGCTGCGTCGGCGCTCGATGAACAGAAAAAGCTTGCCACATCGATGGAGCTCAAGGCGCTTCAATCCCAGATCAATCCGCATTTCTTATATAACACCATCAATACCATCGCAAGTTTTATCCGTACGGATCCCTCAAAGGCGCGTGTTCTTTTGCGTGAATTTGCTACGTTTTACCGCAGCACGCTTGAAGATGATTCTGACCTTATTGCCCTTGAACGTGAACTTGAGCAGACACAACGGTATTTGCATTTCGAAATCGCGCGTTTTGGGGAAGAACGTTTAAACCTCACCTGCGATGTTCCCGACGACTTGAAGGATATTCTGGTCCCTTCATTTTTAATTCAGCCGCTGGTAGAAAATTCAGTCAAGCACGCCATGCGACCGGAAGGCTGCCTGCATATTTGCGTAAGCGCCACCCGAAATGGTGACGATCTTACCCTCAAGATTTCTGACGATGGAGTCGGCATGAGCGATGAGCAAGCAGCTGCCATCACCAATGCGCGCTCTTCGAAGGGCTCTTCAGCGGGTTTAGGTATGGCAATTAAGAACATTCATGATCGTGTGCATAACTACTATGGTGATGAATCATATATGCACGTGACCAGCAAAATCGGGGAAGGCACGTGCGTCACACTCTTTTTGAAAGATGCCTGCTCGAAATCCACCTATGAACGATTTATCCATATCAACCATGTTTCTGTAGAATCGCTTGCCCGCAGCAACTCTGAGAAGGACGATGATGAACTTCGGGGCCATTCTGATGTACATCATTTGCTTAAGCGTTCTGTACGCGAAACGCGTGATGGCAACAACGATTCTGAACGTGAAGAGCAGGAGCATGAGGAATGGGAACATGGGGAATATGAGCATAAACCAGGCGAGCATCATGCGTTGCAGGACGACGCTCACCTGGAAGGCAAAATTTGTGTTACCCCTGCCGCACAGGGGATTCGCCCCCATATCATTGTCGTAAAAGATCATTCTGATTCGGGTGCAGAATCTGATGCATCTTCTACAGAATCATCAAGTGATTAAAGTTGTTCGTGAAGCTTTGCTTGCGCAAATCCGGGCATATGGATAATGTTGAGTCCGTATGTATCGTATGAGAGTGGCCGTATTGCCTTATACTTAAAGATATTTAGTACTCTATCGTGCTTGGATGAGAAAAGGAGTGTGTGCATTGCTGAAAGCGATCATTGCCGATGATGAGGCGCCAGCCCGTTCTGAGTTGAAATTTTTGCTTGATAAGCAGGGACAGGTTGATGTCGTGGCGGAGGCATCCAGCGTGCGCGAGTGCATCGAAAAGCTCAAAACAAATCCTTGCGACGTGCTGTTTTTAGATATTAATATGCCTGATGCAAGCGGGCTTAAACTTGCAGAAGCCCTTCAGCAGATGAAATTTCCTCCTGCGGTCGTCTTTGTTACTGCATATAGCAAATTTGCTCTTGAGGGCTTTAAAGTTCACGCGGTCGACTATTTGGTGAAGCCCGTGGAAGAAGACCGCTTAGCCCAAGCAGTTGAGCGGGTAAAAGAGTACGTAAAACTGCATGCACAGTCTCAAAGCATGGAGCGCATTTCGGTCGATAAAGGCGGCAAAAAGGTTCTCATTCCTATTGATAGTATTCGCTACATCAAAGCGCACGATGATTACGCTTACCTCCAGACCGATAAGGACCGCTATTTCAGCACGTCAAGCCTGGCACAGCTCGAGAAACGTTTAGATGGCCATGGCTTTTTCCGCGTCCATCGCGGCTATCTCGTCAATCTGTCTTTAGTTACTGAAGTTGAATCAGTTTCTGGCGGCACACTGCTGCTTACCTTGGATTCGTGCGACGAAAAGGTTCCCGTAAGCCGTCGTCGTGTCTCGTCTCTGAAAAAGGCGCTCGGCCTTTAATTTCGCATATAAACCGAAAGAAGGAATTTTATGCTCAACGGTGATTTGGAGAAGCTTTATCCTTCGGCCAAAACATTGGTCAAAGATCATGTTGCAAGCCGCATTCATGCAAAAGATGCAACATTGTACGACTTTTCTGAAGACGCGCAGAAAACTGCAGAGAATTTCATGGGGTGGGTAGATCTCGCATCGAACCCTCCTGTGTCGGTTGGATCGATTGTTGAATTTGCTGACAAAGTTATCGGTGACGGTATCCGCTCAATCATTTTGATTGGCGAAGGCGGATCAACGCAGGCACCGATGACCATCACAAAATATAACAAGGTGGACTCATCTATGGTTCGGTTCCGCACCATGGATTCTACGAGCGCGGTGCGTGTACGCGGAATCTTGTCCGAGTGCGACCCGGCAAGCACGCTGGTAATTACCAGTTCGAAGAGTGGAACGACCATCGAGTCTCGTTCGATGCTTAAAGCCGTTCAAGAGGTTTTCAGTGATGCCCTCGGGCGCGAAGAGATGATGCGTCACATGGTGGCAATCACCGACCCGGGTTCTGATCTGGAGCAACTTGCGAAAAAAGAAAATTGGTTGGCCGTTTTTACCGGCGAGCCTTCCGTAGGTGGACGGTACTCGGCACTTTCTGTTTTTGGTCTGGTGCCCACCGCTCTTGTCGGTATCGACATGAACGATTTTATGGCGCATGCACGTGCGGCAGAGCGCAGTTGCAGCGAAGATTCTATCGATAATCCTGCAATTCAGCTTGCTGCCTTTTTGTATGACAACTATACGCAGGGTCGCGATAAATTCAGTTTCCTGACGCCCCAGCGTGGACGCGTTTTGGGCTTGTGGATTGAGCAGCTTGTTGCAGAAAGTCTCGGTAAGAACGGGAAAGGAATCTTACCGAACATCGAGGTTGACCCGCTTCTTCTTACGAAAGATCCCGGCGATCGTACCGCGATCATGTATCAGACCCAGACCGATCTTTGGGATGAGCGCAAGAACTTTGAAATGAGCTTGGCGTACATGGATACGGCGATCCCCCATATTACGTATCGTGTTGAGGGCGTGTCGGATCTGCCCGAGCACTTTATGATGTGGGAATACGCCATCGCGATGTGCGGCTATTTAATGAAGGTTTGCCCGTTTGACCAGCCTGATGTGGCATCGGCAAAGGCTGAAGTTTTAAGGATTCTCAATGACGGGCAGGTCAAGCCTGACTTTGTGCAAGACACCATCGGCTCAATGCAGATGGGTGATATCGAAGTTCGTCTTGGCGAATCGATGAAGGGCGTCACGAACCTCGAAGATGCGCTCAAAAAGCTGTTCGCGAGCATTCGCCCTGGCGACTATTTTGCTCTGAATGCATTTGTGCCGTTCACCGGTGAAGGTCGTCGTGAGGCACTCGAGCTCATTCGTCATGAGGTTGCCAAGCATTTTGGTGTCGTGTCCTGCCTTGAAGTTGGTCCGCGCTATCTGCACTCGACTGGTCAGCTGCAAAAGGGCGGCCCCAACAACGGTGTCTTTTTGATTGTTTCCGCCGACGAGCTCAAGGATATTCCGCTTTTCCATGCAAAAGCGCCCAGCTTAGCCACGCTATCAAAGGCTCAAGCAGAAGGTGATTTGGTTACCTTGTCTTCCCGTGATCGCCGTGTAATCCATCTGCATCTTCCTGATAACTCGGGAATTATGCTTCGTCAACTGGGCGAAGTTGTTGAAAAGGTCCTTCGCGAACTATGAGCGAAGCCGTAAAACTCCACGTCACTGGCGTCGTCCAGGGCGTGGGGTTTCGTCCATTTATATACCGAATTGCCCACGCCCATCATATATGCGGGTGGGTGTGCAATGCCGTTGATGGGGTAGACATCCATGCCGAAGGCAGCGGGGAAGATGTCGCTCAATTTATAAACGATATCGCAAATGATGCCCCTGCAGCGGCACACGTCAAACGCATCAAGATCGACGATGTGACACCTGAAGGCTTTACGCAATTCGAAATCCGTGTTTCCAACACCGCAGATGCCCAGGCTACCACGCTTGTCTCTCCCGATCTTGCAACATGTGATGCCTGCGTAAAGGAACTGTTTGATCCTGCCGATCGCCGATATCGGTATCCGTTTATCAACTGCACAAACTGCGGGCCTCGTTTTACGATCATCAACAATTTGCCCTACGATCGCAAAAATACGTCGATGGCAAAATTCACCATGTGCCCGGCTTGTCAAGCCGAATATGACGATCCTCTGAACCGGCGCTTTCATGCACAGCCAAACGCGTGTTTTGAATGCGGCCCGCACATAAGCTTTGTGGATAACCCTTCTCTTGGATGTAATCCACCAATTGCAGATCCTACAAACGATGCGCGTGTGAAGTGGGGGAATACGCGTGAAGAAAGCGATGCGATCATTGCGCGCGCTGTTTCGATGCTGCTTGATGGGAAAGTTTTAGCCGTCAAGGGGCTCGGGGGATTCCACCTGGTGTGCGATGCGGACAACGCCGAGGCGATTGAAACGTTGCGCAGGCGTAAGCATCGTCCCCATAAAGCGCTGGCCGTGATGGTTTCCAATGTAGATGTGGCACGCACACGTTGTTTTGTGTCTGAAGGCGAACGACAACAGCTGACATCCACTGCGCGTCCGATTGTGCTGCTTCGCAAACGCCCCGACGCCCCCATTGTTACGGGGCTTGCGGATGCGCTTTCCGAACTCGGCGTAATGCTTCCCGCAACCCCGCTTCAGCACTTGCTTATCCATGATTTCTGCGCGAAAAAACCCGCAGGAATGCTCGTGATGACGTCGGGCAATATTCATCAATGCCCCATAGAGACAGATGACGTTTATGCCTTTCAGGCGCTCGGTTCTATTGCAGATGCGTTTATCGGAAACGATCGTCCGATACGTTCGCGCTATGACGATTCGGTTGTGCGCGTTCTCGACTTTTCTGGCGATTCACCAGATTCCAACGAGGCAGGGCAACAAGCAGAGACTGCCGTACAAGTTGTCCGCCGGGCGCGTGGGCTGGCCCCTATGCCGATCAAGGTTGACCTGGGTGAAGATGAGGATCCATCTCAAAATGGCGCGTCTGCTGTGGCTCCTCGTTCATCATTTAATGTGTTTGCAACGGGCCCCGAGCTCAAGAACACCTTTGCACTGACACGGCACACCTCTTCCGGCGACGAAGTGTTCGTAAGCCAACATATCGGAGATATGGAAAATGCCGAAACAAATGATGCATGGCTTGCAACCAAAGATATTTACGAGCATTTGTTTAAGCTTTCTCCCGATGTCGTTGCCTGTGATATGCATCCCGAATATCTCACGAGCAAGTGGGCACATGCGCAGTCGCTTCCCGTTGTCGAAGTCCAACACCACTTTGCCCATATCGCATCGGTGATGGCGGAAAACAATATCAAAGGTCCTGTTGCAGGATTTGCGTTTGATGGCACGGGATACGGAATGGACCGAAGACTGTGGGGTGGCGAAATCCTTTTGTGCAACCAGAAGGACTTCGAGCGCTTTGCTAATTTTGCCTATTTCCCGCTGCCTGGGGGAACGGCGGCCATCAAACATACTCTGCGCTGTGCGTATGGGTTGTTATGGTCACTTGACCTGCTCGATCATCCTGCGGCACACCATATATTCGAGCAGCTTGGGGCTGCGGCAGACGCGTGTGGTGAAATGATCGAGCGTGGTCTGAACTGCCCACAAACATCGAGCGTGGGTCGTCTGTTCGATGCCGCAAGTGCACTTTTAGGTATTTGTAGCGAACCTGTCTATGAAGGTGAAGGTGCAATTCTGCTTGAAGCGGCGATTGACCACAGCGACGCAGCTGCCGACAATGAGCATCGCTATCATATCGACCTCATAAAAAATACCGCAACCGCAACTTCTACCGCACACGATACATCGGTGACGCTTTTTGATGTAAAGTCTCTGTTTTTGACCATGCTTGACGATATTGCAGATGGGGTTCCCACAGGCTACATCGCAAGAAGATTCCATGATGCCATGGTCGATGCAATTTTGATGGGTGCGCAAGCAGTGTATGCCCTCTATGGAATCTCAACTGTCGTACTTGCGGGTGGCGTTTTCTTGAATAGATATATAACTGAGCATGCCGTTAGAGTCCTTGAAGATCATGGATTTACGGTGGCTTTGTCAAAACAATTGCCCCCCAATGATGGATCGGTCAGTTTCGGTCAATCAGTGGTAGCATATTATTTAAGAAACAATTCGTAACACGAAATAGAGGTAATTGATATGTGTCTGGCTATTCCAGCTCAAATTACGGAAAAACACGATGGCAATATGGCCACCGTAGATATTTTGGGAGTTACGCGTAAAGTCTCTCTTGACCTGGTACCGAAGGCGCAAGTGGGAGACTATATTTTGGTGCATGCGGGTTTTGGCATTGAAATCGTGACCCAAGAAGATGCCCAGGAAACGCTTGATTTGATCAAAGAGATGGATGAGGCCGTCCAATCCAAGCAGGTGCAATAGCATGACCGATCTTATCGCTCAGAAAAAAATTGACCTCTCGGTTTTCGATGACCCTCACATTGCACGGGATCTTATCGCAACCATTAACCGGTTTGCTCCCGAACATGCAAACCTTATGGAAGTGTGTGGAACACATACGGTAGCGATTGCGCGCAATGGCATTCGCGACCTTATGCCTGATGGATGCCGCCTTTTGTCAGGTCCTGGTTGTCCTGTCTGTGTGACGGCAAACAAGGATATCGATGCGTTTATTTCGCTCTCGAGGATTCCGAACGTCATCATTACCACGTTTGGCGACATGAAACGTGTTCCCGGTTCTACCTCAAGCTTGATTACGGAACAATCCCGCGGGGCTGATGTGCGCGTGTGCTATAGCCCGCTTGATGCACTTCAGGTAGCGAAGGAAAACCCTGATAAACAGGTCGTATTTTTGGGTGTGGGGTTTGAAACAACGACACCGCTTGTCGCGATGGCAATCAAACATGCAAAGGCAGACGGCCTTACCAACTTTAGCGTGGCGTGCGCTCACAAAAACATGCCCAATGCGCTTCGCGTTTTGGTAAACGACCCTTCGCTTTCTATTGATGCTCTTATTCTCCCTGGCCATGTGTGCACGATTACGGGTACGAAGCCATTTGAATTCCTCGCTAAGGAATTCGGAATCCCCGGTGTGGTTACCGGTTTTGAACCAGTGGATGTGCTGCAGGGCATTGCCATGCTCATGCGCCAACTTCATGACGGACGCGCCGAAGTTGAAATTGCCTACAAACGTGGGGTCAAGCCCGAAGGCAATGTGACTGCGCTTGCAGTTATCGACGATGTGTTCGAAACATGCACGGCCACATGGCGCGGACTCGGAGACATTCCGGGAAGTGGATATCGTATTCGCAAGGAATACGAAGATTTTGACGCGATCAAACGCTTCCAGCCAACGGTTGAACCTACGGTTGAACCGAAGGGGTGCCGCTGTGGTGATGTGCTTCGTGGAGCACTTCCTCCCGACAAGTGTCCGCTTTTCGACAAAGTATGTACGCCGGAGCATCCGGTTGGCCCTTGCATGGTTTCAACCGAGGGAAGTTGTGCGGCATATTGGCGCTACTATCGCTAAGTAATGCGGAGCATATCTACGTCATATGAGTAACAAAACCCCGAGTCGGACTCCAAGTAATTACCGGAAAAATTTAAAAGCAGCGCGCCCATTGAAAAAGGAAAAGGCGCAGACCTGGGCGAATGTCGAAAACCAATCGCGTTCGGTGCGTGAATACACGCTCGGCGAAGAGATTGCAAACTCGGTGACGCACGGCATCGGTGCCCTTTTGTCCATCGTGGCAATCGTTTTGTGCACCATCGTGGCGGTGCGTGATGGTGGGGGCGTGCTCCTTTTTGCCGCCCTTGCGTATTCTATTTCGCAATTCGTCGAATATATGATGTCGACGCTCTACCATGCAATCACTGCCGAAAAGGCAAAGCGTGTTTTTAAAGTTTTAGACCACAGCGCAATCTATCTCTATATTGCTGGTTGTTATACACCATTTTCGCTGATCACCCTTGGTCAAGCGAATGGTGTGTGGCTCTGTGCATTCGTGTGGATTGTTGCCCTTATAGGCGTTGCCATCGAAGCGTTTTGGGTATTTCGACCCCGCTGGATTTCGGTGGTCATCTATCTTCTTTTGGGCTGGTGTGTGATCTGGTTTATCGTGCCGCTCGTACACTCGCTTGCTCCCGGTGGGCTCACGCTTCTTGTAGCCAGCGGTCTCTGTTTCACCGCGGGGTGTCCCTTCTATTTAATGAAGAAAATCCGGTACATGCATACGGTGTTTCACGTATGGGTACTGGCAGGCAGTATTTGTATGTTCTTTGCTATTCTCTTCTTCGTTTTGTAATCGTAAAAACAGATGATACAAATACCCTTATACGCAAAATTGGTATACAACTTGTTATATACGGTGCAGGATAGCATGTTTTTATGCACTGAAAGGGAGAATCGAGAGGATCTGCGATGACAGTCGCACTCAGTATATTGGTCAGTTTCCTTCTTATTTTGGGAAATGGCTATTTTAGCGCAGCTGAAATGGCGCTGGTCAATGCGCGCACAAGTAAGCTCCAAGAATTTTTGGATGCAGGAGATCAACGCGCAAAAAAGGCGCTCGATGTCGCGGCGGATTCTGATAACTTGCTTGCCACCATTCAGGTGTTTATCACCCTGTTAGGGTTCTTTGCATCAGCAGTTTCTGCAACGATGCTCTCCGATCCGTTCGCTGCGTGGATGGAATCGCTCGGTCTTTCTGCTTCGATTGGGCACCCTCTCGCAACGATCATAATTACGCTTGTTGTCTCGTATTTCAGCATTGTTATCGGCGAGCTTTTGCCGAAACGTATCGCACTTGCCGATCCTGAGCGCGTAAGCGAGCGCCTGGCCTCAAGCATCTTTGGCTTCGAACGTCTTGCCCGTCCGCTCGTATGGATAACGGCAAAATCTTCGAGTGGTCTGGCAAAGCTTTTGCATGTCAAAGAAGCAAGCGGGGGCAGCGCCGTCACGGGGGAAGAAATTAAGTACATCGTCAAGGACAATAAAGAATTACTTCCTGATGAAAAGCGCATGATCGATGAGGTAATCGATATGCGCAACACCACGGCCCATGACATTATGACGCCGCGTACCGATATCGTTTTTGTTGAAGATACCGAAACTGTCCGCCAGTGCATCGAGCGCATGCGCGGCACCGGTTTTTCGCGTTTGCCCGTGTATCACATTCGCTATGACCGCATCATCGGTGTGGTTAAATACAAGGATTTAGCGCCGGCACTTCTGGAACATCGCGAAGATGATCCGGTGGGCCCTTATGCTAAAGATGCCTACTTTGTTCCCGAGACTAAAGACGTGTTCCCGATGCTCTCCGAGATGCAGGCATCACGTCAGCAGATGGCCATTGTGGTCGATGAATACGGCGGCACGGACGGCTTAATCACGATTGAGGATATCGTCGAGGAAATTGTCGGTGACATTGAAGATGAAACGGATGCCGATCCTGAAGATGTTATTCCTCTGGCAGAAGATGAATGGTTGATCCGGGGAAGTCTGCCCATTGATAAGGCCATTGAACTGGGACTTCCGGTGAAAGATTCCGATAATTATGAAACGCTTGCGGGGTGGCTGTTGGATACCGTTGATGCGATTCCAAAAATCGGCGATGTTTTTGTTATCAATGGCTATCGTTTTACGATTCATCGCATGCGCCGTCACCGCATTGAAAGCATGCGTGTGCAACGTTTGCCGAAGCCTGCGGGCAAACTTATCCCTGATGACAAAAGTGCAGGACGTGAGCCTTTAAGCGCACGCAGACATAGGGAAAAAGCAGAAAAACGAGACCGTAACATTTCCGATGACACGGTCCAGAATGCTGATAATCAAAGTACATAAATACATGAAGCAAATCAGCAAAAAGCACAACCATACGCATCGTTCGTAAGGCGCGAATTTTCGTGAGAGGCGGATTTTTCGTGCGGTACGAATTATGCCTTGGGGCAGCGCAGTGAAAATGAGGATGAATGAAGTCTCCGCTCAGAAAATTTTACTGTGATGATGAAGATTATTACGTCGGGGGAGTATGTGAAGGCATTGCGCGAACGCTGAATATCGACGTGGAATCAGTTCGCATTTTTACGGTGATTTTAACCATTTTGACGTTCGGAGTTTTGGGCATTGCCTATCTTGTGCTCTATATCATGCTGCCCAAAAAGCACGAATACCGTCCGGTAGACGTTACTCCCACAGAAGTCAAATCTGATAAGTATAACCAGGTAGTAGGCGAAAACAGCGCAATTCCGCCAACCGAGAAAACGACCGATGATACCTCTGTTCTCAATGCGCTGCGCCTCTCTCGCACCGCTCGTTCGGAACGCAAACGGGACAAAGACGCGGCAACCGGGCATATGCCTCCACCTGCTCCAGGCAGAGCGACACCCCATGCATATGCGCCCACGTATGCTGAGCTGAGCAAGTCAGAACAATCGCGCCGTTCATGGGCCCTTTTTGCGGTTTTTGTTGCAATTGTTGTTGCGGTGACCTTTATGAACATGGGC
Source organism: uncultured Eggerthellaceae bacterium (assembly GCA_903789415.1). GTDB lineage: Bacteria > Actinomycetota > Coriobacteriia > Coriobacteriales > Eggerthellaceae > CAIFEG01. Next base: position 59,212 of record CAIFEG010000008.1, read on the forward strand.
GTCGATGTCTATACCGATCATTTTCGCTCAGGCAAGTTTTTCCCTCTTATTTTGGTGGGCTGGGGAATCGTCCGCATGGTTGTACCGGATAAAAACGGCAAAAGAACCTGGACAGGATCGTTCGGCTTTTTCCTGGCGCTCATTGGTGCCATGCTGTTCCTAGAAACGTCCGATACGATGCATTTTGCCTGGGTGCCCTGGCTTCATCAGGGTGTATTGTTGCTTGCTGCAAGCCTGGCGATGGTTGCGTTTGGGCGTGTTCACCATTCAATGATCATGATGGCATGCGGTCTTGCGCTTTTCATTACCTTCTGTGGAATGGGGATTTTCTTCTTTGGAATTCCGGGAAATCATTACGCCATCTGGATGCCGCTTGGAATCGGTGAAGTCCCCTTTGTCTGACGCGGAATTTCGGCAATTCTGCAGCAAAACTTCAGCAAAAATGTTGCTTCAGGGATAAAATCACTAGAGATATAGGCTCAGGATATAGACTCAGCGTAGAAGCAAGGAGGAGCTCGCAGGATGGCGAACATCATTATTGTAGGATGCGGACGTGTGGGTTCGCGTCTTGCCACGAGTCTTTCGGATAACGAAAACAATGTGTCTGTCATTGATGAAAACCCCGATGCGTTTGCGGGGCTTGGACGTTCATTTAACGGATCAACGTTTCAGGGTTTGGGATACGACGAAGATACCTTGCGCCGTGCCGGTGTTGAAGATGCCGATGTGGTGGCCGCGGTCACGCGTCTCGACAGCTCGAATTTGATGATCGTCGAGGTTGCACAGCAGCTCTACAATGTTCCGCATGTGATTGCGCGCCTCTACGATACGGGCCATGAACGCGCATATGAGCAGCTGGGTGTCGATTATGTCTGCGGAACTACGCTTGTTGCAGACGAGATGTACGCAAAAATCTCCAGCGGTCATGGCTCACACGTAGAAAGCTTCGGCGATTTTGAGATCCTCCGTTTTTCACTTAACCTCATCGGCAATGGATTTAAGTCGATTCGCGTAGGCACTCTTGAACGTGTCCACGATATTCGCATCATTGCTTTTTCGCGCGCGAATGATTCGATGAGCTCAATCCCGAATGCCGATAGCCTTCTGTATCACGGTGATATCGTGCTGGCCTGTGTGCGTCGCTCGCTGGTCAACGAATTTTCTTCCTGGATGCAATAGGAGCCGATGGGATATGTATATTGTTATCAATGGCGGTGGTAAGGTCGGCGAATATCTCGCGACCAGGATGCTTGACCAGGGAAACGAAGTTGCCGTCATCGAAAGTGATGAAAGTACCGCCGATCGACTTTCTGGCATTCTTGAAGGCAGCTATATCGTCATTCACGGCGACGGATGTGTGAGCCGGTTTCAGTCGGATGCAGAAACAGAGCGCGCAGACGTGTTCGTTTCTACCACCGGTCAAGATGACAGCAATTTGATGGCGTGCGAAATTGCAAACCGCGTGTTTCATGTGCCGCGCGTCATCGCGCGTGTGAACAGCCCTAAAAATATTCGTATTTTCCGCAAGGTGGGAATCGAATGCGTTTCTTCGACGGCGCTTATTGCAACCATCATTGAACAGGATGCAACGCTTGGTGGTCTTTCGGCACTCTCCAATTTGGCGCACGGTAATGTTGCCCTTGAAGAGACAACGGTGCCTTCGATGTCAAAACACGACAACGACGAAGGCGTTCTGGCAAGTGATGTCGAAATGCCTGATGGATGTCTCATTATTGCCGTTTCAAATACCGACAATCCCCAGGATATGGAAGTGGTCGGGGAAGACACGGTGCTGATGCCCGGAGATTCGGTTGTCTTGGCGTGTGACACCGATAAGACCGATGACGCCATTGAAGCAATTTCTGCATTGTAGACACTTCAGGCGTGATTTTCTGCATATAATCAGTGTGTAATGCGGCTGCTATCCCAAGGGGGTCATCTATGATCGATCGTTACACACGTCCTGCGATGGGCAAGATTTGGAGCAAGGAAAACAAGTTTCGGATCTGGCAGGAAATCGAAACACTTGCGTGCGAGGCCGAAGTAGAACTTGGCGAAACAGGTATTACCAAAGAAGATGCCAAGTGGATTCGTGATCATGCAGATTTCAATGTAGAACGCTGTGATGAAATTGAAAAAGTCACCCATCATGACGTTATCGCCTTTTTAACGTGCATGGGCGAGTACATCGATGCAGATGTTCCTGAGGGGCAGCCGAAGCCAAGCCGTTGGGTGCATTATGGAATGACGTCAAGCGACCTCGTCGATACGGCTACATCATGCCAGATCAAACAGGCACTCGATATTATCATCGAAGACATTAAGGCTCTCGGAGAAACGTGTAAGCGTCGCGCGTTAGAAGAAAAAGACACGCTTTGCGTGGGACGCACCCACGGTATTCATGCAGAGCCCATGACATTTGGAATGAAATTTGGCAGTTGGGCATGGATGCTCAAGCGTGCGGAAGATCGCCTGAAAGCAGTCCAAAAAGACGCTGCGGTCGGTGCCATCAGTGGTGCAATCGGAACGTATTCAAGCATCGACCCCGCAGTTGAGCAGTATGTTTGCAAACATTTGGGCCTGACCCCCGATCCGCTTTCCACTCAAATTATCGCGCGCGATCGTCACGCGGAAGTTATGTGCACCCTGGCAACAACTGCTTCATGCTTAGAATCCATCGCGACACAGGTGCGTCTTCTTCAACAAACCGATGTGATTGAAGCGGAAGAGCCATTCGCGAAAGGACAAAAGGGCTCGTCGGCAATGCCGCATAAGCGCAATCCGATTACCGCCGAGCGTGTTGTAGGGCTCTCCCGTGTCATTAAAGCGAATTCGCAGGCCACTCTTGATGACGTTGCCCTTTGGTACGAGCGTGATATCAGCCATTCAAGCGTTGAGCGTGTCGCCATGGCTGACAGTTTTACGGCCCTTGACTACATCGCGGATAAACTTGAATGGATCCTCGATGGCATGAAACTTTATCCGAAGTCAATGGAGCGCAACCTTAACAAGACGCGCGGACTCATCTATTCGTCCAAGGTTTTACTGGCAATGGTTGATGCAGGTGTCAAGCGCGAAGATGCGTATGCAATCGTGCAGAAAGATGCTATGGATACCTGGCATGAAGTTCAGGATGCGGTTGATGGACCAACGTATCGTGAGCGTCTTGAGGCAGATCCAAAGTGCATTTTATCGAAAGAAAAGCTTGACGAAGTTTTCGATCCGTGGGATTTTCTGCAGCATCGTAACTACATTTTTGATCGTTTGGAAAAGCTTGAGTTTTAAGCTTGAAGGCCTTAAAGATTTATAGAGTTTGATGCGACCGGGCAATCAATACTATGAACGTCCATTCGGGGGTATGCATGGGGTATGCCCCCGAAATTTGTTTGTATGGTAGAGAAAGGCGATGATCTGCGTGTCGAACAACAACAGCAGCATAAGGAATGCTCAAGCAGCTTTGAACAGCGCGTATACCCCAGGCGACGGCGCGTGCTCTATTTTTGAGGTAGGCGGCTCTGCGGCAGGAGAGTCAAGACTTATTGTTCCTGCTCAAGGTGATGCATTCCTTATTGATGCGGGGTTCTCCTGGTCATCGCCCCAAACTCTAGAAAATATCAAAGCATGTATCGGAAATCACAAACTTGCCTGGGTTGTGCTTTCCCATAGTCACTACGATCATGTGGATGGCCTGGGATATCTTATGCAGCATATTCCCGACCTTAAGGTTGCCTGTGCCGCACATACCGAAAAAGTATTTACGCGTCCCGGTGCCCTGAAGACAATGGGTGACCTTGAAGAAGTGGCTGCGCATCGTGATGGTGTTGATTCATTCCCCAAGATTACCTTTCCTGAGAAAGCGGATCGAATTTTATCTGATGGGGATAGTATCCAGGCCGGCAACCTACGGTTCGATGCATTGTATACCCCCGGTCATACGCGTGATTGCCTGAGTTTTTGGTGTGCGCGCGAACGCCTGTTATTTGCAAGCGAAACCACCGGCGTTTTTATAGGGCGTGTTCCAAGCATATGGACCCATGTTCCAAGCAACGTTCCGTATGTGGTCGATATGCAGATGCTCACGGGCTACCAAACCACCCTTGATGTCATGAAACGCTGCCATGGCTTGCATCCCCATGTGCTATACACTTCCCATTGTCCCTATCCACTCGTCGGCGACCAGGTTGAGGATTACTTTACCTCGGCGCAATATTGGATTCACCTCTGGTATACCACGGTGAAAAATGGCATGGAAAAGGGACTTGATGATACGCAGATTCTCGCTGAGCATAAGCGGTTTTATGACAATCCAAACATGCAAGCTGTCCAGCCTGAAGATGCATTTGATCTGAATGCAGGCTATATGTTGCGTACCTTAAAGCGCGAGATCGCAGAAGAGGAGAATACGCGTCGTTAAAGCTTAGGTCACATCTCAATCTGAATCTGATTCGCCTGGATAAATTGACGCGTCGATTGCGCTGCTACGCTCCTTACTGCGGCTGCCATACGTGTACGGTGCAACGCTGATTTGTTTGTCCATTGGCATCGATGGTATCGATTTGCATTGCCGTGACCACGTTTTGGTGCTGCCCAGACGATACTAAATAGTCGCCCCACGAGGTGGTCCCATTGGCACTTTCGAGGACGCAATAGCGCTGGTTCGGTATGTCGACGCAGACGACAGTTGTGGTGGACTTTAGAGCAAGATAATTGTTGACCCATGCAGGACTTGCCAGGGGAACATGTGCGAGACGAAGATACGTCGCATTCGAGTAGTTCGCCGGCGCCGTATTTTCGGTGGGGATGTAGGTGCCCAAATTTGCGATCCCCGACGAACTGTTGTAAATGCTTTCAAAGCAAAACGAAAAGCCCGTTGGACCATAGCCCACTTCATTTGGCTGCATCTGGCTTGGAAGCGTCAGGGTGTCGTCGACATCTCCTGATGTCGTGAGATGAACCAAATCGGTATTGCTGCGCGAATTTGCATTTCTTGGTGCAATAACCACGCCATCAGATGCCGCATAGATGGGCGCACTCAGCCGTCCCTGTGATGTATACACGGTGGTGTAGTCTTGCGATCCTACACGTGCGCTGCGCACTTCAGACTGCCCTTGGGAGGCATTGTCATCACTGATTGGAGGCATGGTTTGCCAAAATGCGACGTCATCGACGAGGGCAAGCGTGGGCGTTTCCAGGTCGGAAGTAGATCCTTCATCGACTTGCACGGGGGTACCCAGGTTTGTTCCCGAAAGTGCTGCGGTAAAAATGCGCCACGTTCCTGCCAAGATATTTGCTTCGGTCCATAGGGCGCCGCGGCTTGTGATGCGTGCATCATAGATGTCGTACCCATCGGCCTGACCCTGTGCCTGCTCGAGCAGCATGGTGGTGGTGCCATTTGACAAATTCAGCATTTGCAGGTGATTGAGCGGCGCGGCGCTGTCAGTTGGCTCAAGACATGCGGCTACGTTGTTGTCGTTGCACCACACTAAGGTTCCAAACGGCAGATCATAACTTCCTGCCTGGCGAAACATATCATCGACGTTCGCTTCGGTATAGTCGCTGAGCACCTGCACGGCATCGGGGGATACCTGCAGAGAAGCGGCAGTTTGCTGCTGCACCTGGTTTTGATGAATGTTACTTGCGATCACCGAAACACCTGCAAGTGCGCCAACGGCGGCAATGCCACCGAAAAACTGCCGGCGTGTGATAACAAAATTTCCCTCTTCGGTGTGAATATGGAACATCGGAGCACTGGGATTTTTCTTTCGTTCATTACGAACCGAAGGACGTACACCCGAACGATAATTCCCGTTCGTTGCATTTCGTGCATTTCCGTAGCTCGAAGAATTACGAAACGCGTAGGAATCGCGTTGAGGGTGACGCGGATTTCGTACACTCTGGTGCTTGGAATTTTGCACCGACCATCTGCGTGCACTTTTGACATGCCGTCTTGGTGGCTGTTGACCCTTATTTGAATATGTTGAATGTCTTAACGTTGGCATATGACAAACATACACGTTTCTTTTGAATTGTTCGTACAGAATACCCACACGCAGTTAACCATTCCGTTTAACTTGACCATCAATTTTGCCATTGTGGGACCGGAAACCTTTTTACTCCGTGTGAATTGCTACAATAATGACAAAAAGGGCGTGCCATCTACGCATATGACCCTTTTTCGAAAGCAATCAGCAGTAATGCAATGCAAAAAGTCGAAGGTAAACATGCATTCAAGGTATATAATTTGCAGGAATTGTAGATTATGTAATCTTTATATGGTGAGAAATTTTGAGGAGTGACCCGAATGAGTAATGAGACAAGAAGAATTCTCTTGGTCGAGGATGAAAAGGCCATCCGTGATGCGGTAGCTGCCTACCTCGAGCGTGAGAACTATTGGGTTACTTCGGTTGGTGATGGTCAAGAAGCACTTGAAGAATTTAGCAAGCATCATTTTGATCTGGTCATACTTGACTTGATGCTTCCGCGCGTTCCCGGTGAACGTGTGTGCCGTGCAATTCGTGATAATTCTGATGTGCCTATCATTATGCTTACCGCAAAAGGTGAAGTAGAAGATCGTATTATCGGACTCGAACTTGGCGCTGATGATTATTTGGTAAAGCCATTCAGCCCTCGTGAGCTGGTTGCACGTGTGCGTGCACTTCTGCGCCGCGTACATTCTGACAGCGAACCTCAACGTGAAGTACTCGAATTTGGTGAACTTACCATCGATGTTTCCGGCCACAAAGTTATGGTTGATGGCAAGGAAGTCGATTTAACCGCCAGCGAATTCAAGCTGCTAACCACACTTTCTCGTTATCCTGGACGTGTTTATTCACGTATGGAGCTCGTAGAAAAAGTGCTTGGATACGATTTTGAAGGGTATGAGCGCACCATCGACAGCCACGTTAAGAATTTGCGTGCAAAGTTAGGCGACAACCCTCGTCATCCAAAGTGGTTACACACCGTTCATGGTGTGGGCTATCGTTTCGAGGATCCAACGAAACAACCGGGATATCAAAAGAACAATACCAAAGAAGAGGCAAAACAAGATTCTGATTCCAAATCAGAAGACTTAGATAAAAGCGCTACGAAATAGCAGGTGTGATGTATGCCTGATGCAGAAGAGACAAAGCATCAAGGGTTCATAAGTCGCATTCGGTCTTGGTGGTCAAATTTATCGTATTCAGCACGCTTAACGATTACGTTTGCTCTCATCTCAGCGATGACGGCAGTCGTAGCATTTGGTGTGCTGAGTTTTGTTTGGCAGGAGCATTTCCAAACATATACCCGCGATAACATGGACCGAATCGCGCGTACCACGGCAACAAACATCGGTGAGCGCTACGCCCAATCGCAGGGTAATTGGTACACCGGTGCGCTCGTGCCTGCCGCGGGCATCAAAGATGTCTATGACAGCGTTGACGTGCAGGTCATCGATACAAACGGGAATGTTTTATATGATGCGTCTCGCTCGGATAGCGGCGATGCATATAGTCCTCCAGATCCAAATTCTGATAACTCACTGGCGCCTGCGTCTCAGTCTTCGCTTGCCCAGGCAGCGATTGTTTCCAACGGTCAAAACGTGGGATACGTCAAGGTGTGGGTATATGGATCGGATACGCTGCTCACAAAATCCGACGAAACGTTTCGACAGAACTCATATCAAGCGATCGCATATTCGTCTCTGATTGCGATTGCGTTGTCTATTTGCCTCGGTTTTCTGTTCTCGCGCAGCTTTGTACGACCAATCGAGAGGGTTACCAAGGCGGCACGCCGTCTGGAAAAAGGAGATCTATCGGCTCGTACGGGATTGCAGGGCGAGGATGAAATCTCGCAGCTCGGTCAAACGTTTGACGCAATGGCTGAGTCTGTGGAGAAAAATCAAACGCTTGAACGCCAGCTCACTACCGATGTTGCTCACGAGCTGCGCACACCTTTGATGGCAATTCAATCCACTGTTGAAGCGATTATTGACGGGGTTTTTAAGGCCGATAAAGAACGACTCGAAACAATTGATTCCGAGGTTCGTCGTCTTTCACGTTTGGTTGACGCCATTTTGCGTCTTTCGCGTCTGGAGAATGGCTCGATTAAGCTTCATCGTCAAACGCTCAATGTGGGGGATTTGATCTCGGGCATTATTGCGACCCATGAAGCATACGTTAAAGATGCAGGTCTAAAGCTTATCTACAAAGCTGAACCCGATGTATATGTCTATGGTGATCCTGATTTAATCCGCCAGGCTGTGGCGAACCTCATCAGTAATGCAGTGCGCTATACCGATGAAGGCTCAATCACGGTGACCGTGAGCAAGGGTAAACAAATGGCGGCCATCGCGGTTGCCGACACGGGTATTGGGCTTTCCCCTGAAGAAGCAAAAATGGTATTTTCTCGCTTCTGGCGTGCGGACTCCGCTCGTTCGCGCACCAGTGGAGGCTTGGGAATTGGCCTTTCTATGGTCCACGAAATCGTTTCACAGCACGGTGGATGGGTTCGTGTCGAAGGTGAGCCAGGAGTTGGGGCCACATTTACGATTTTTATTCCACTTTTTAATGAAGATCGCATTAAAGAAGAAAAGAGTCACCAAAACCATTCAACTTTGGCTCATAATGAAGATGCAGATTGGAAGCTCTCAAATGATGAGAGGTGACCGTGTTCTGCGGCCCTACTCTCTTCAGAAAGGACCAGTTCATGGAACAGATGAACATTAAACCAGATGCCCAGGGCAAAGTGCGCAATATTTATGACCTTGGGGATTCGCTTCTCTTCGTTGCCACCGATCGTATCTCTGCATTTGACTACATTCTTCCAGATGAAATTCCTGATAAGGGACGTGTCCTTACACAGATTTCGCTTTTCTGGTATGACATGATGTCAGATATTGTTCCGATCGATCTCATCAGTGTCGACGTAAAAGATCTTCCAGAAAAGTTCCAGCCCTATGCCGATTACCTTGATGGACGCATCATGGTGGTAAAGAAAGCTGACATGTATCCGATCGAATGTATCGTGCGTGGGTATCTTACGGGGTCGGGGCTGAAAAGCTACCAAGCCAATGGCACCGTTGCGGGAGTAAGGTTGCCTGAAGGTCTCGAAAACGGAAGCAAACTTCCGCAAACTATGTTTACTCCTTCTACCAAGGCTCCCGAAGGGCAGCATGATGAAAATATCACGTATGATCAGTGCGTCGATATTGTGGGTGAAGATGTTGCTCGTCAGCTGCGCGATATGGCTATCAAGATTTATGAAAAAGCGGAAAAATATGCGCGTACCAAAGGCATCATTGTTTGCGATACCAAGTTTGAGTTTGGCAATGTCGATGGCAAGGTAACCTTGTGCGATGAGGTTTTAACCCCTGACTCTTCTCGTTTTTGGGATGTGAAAACATACAAGGTAGGTCAGGAAAATCCAAGCTATGACAAGCAGTTTGTTCGTGATTGGCTCTCTGCGCATTGGGATCGCGACAAGGATCCAAATCCGCCACATCTTCCTGAAGATGTGATTGCACGTACGCGTGAGATCTACATCAAGGCCTTCGAAAGCCTTTCAGGTAAAACATTTGCATGGAAATAGCTCCTGCGCGTAACCATACGATAGAATAACGCCGTATAATTAACAGCCGGTATGGATTTTGCTCCATGCCGGTTTTTTGTGAATCCCGCAAAAGCGTCAAGCGAGAGGTTTATATAGATGACTCAGCGTAACCCGATGAATAAGAGATACCAGCAAGAAGAAAAGAAGGGAAGCACGCGTAAAAGTGCGGCATCGGCAAAACCTGCGATGCAAGCAAGTGCAAGTGTTCGTACTCCAGGAAGCAAGGCACCGAAGACACGGTATCAACGTGCGAAGAACCGCGCCATCGCAAAAGAGCAGAAAGATGAACGCACACGCGCAAACTCTAAGGCTGCGAAGTCAAAATATTTTGTTCCCGATACTCCTGAATATCGCAAATGGCGTAAGTGGTGGTGGATATCGATCATTGCAGCTCTTGTATTAACGACGCTTTCGTTTGCTGGATCAGTTATCTCTCCTGACAATCCTACCTTCACGTATGTCACCTTGGGTGCCGGCTACGTTGTTTTGTTTATTGCTATCTGGATTGACCTGGGAAAGGTACGCAAGATTCGCAAGAGCTATCGCACCGAAAAGGTTGTTGACCGTTCGAAAGCGGCCACCCGTGCACGCAAGGAAGAGCGTGCAAAAGAGCGTGCGCATGCCGAAGAGATTCACGAGCTCGCACAGCAAGGACGCAAAGAAGCGGCAGAAAAGAAGGAGAAGCGCAAGGCAAAGCGCGAAAAGATGTTCGGCTCCAGAAAAAAGAAATCCGATACTGACACTGACACTGACACCATCGATAGATAAATAGTACGGATCTTTCCATACGGGGACGTAAAACTCAGAGACATATTCAGAGACGTCTGGTTAAAAATGACTGTGAATTGGTAGGGAAATAAAAACATCAATCACATCAAAGACTAGAGCTCATTATTTTCTTTTTCAAGCAAGAAGGCACTTCGTTACATGCAGGTGACGGGGTGCCTTTTTTCTGCCTTTTTATATCAGCTACCTATAATCGGAATGAGAAGTTGCACACCTTACATACCTGATGAGTAAGGTAAAAGTGGTGGTATACTCCAAGACGCTGGCAAAGGGAATGCCGGCTTAAATGTGTAGCTATGCGTGATGCATACCACGAAAGGGAGGGACATTTTATGTCTGAATTACAAACACACAATATTTCGCGCCGTGCATTTGTAACGGCTGCAGGCGCAGCTTGTGCGCTTGGTGCGCTGACTGCAACAGGATGCGCATCGCCGCAAAGGAGCCGTGATGATCAGACGGCTACCGAAGAGACGCATGACATCGTGGTCATCGGTGCTGGTGGCGCAGGAATGTCTGCGGCGATTGCTGCATATGATGCAGGTGTGACGGATGTTGTGATCTTGGAAAAGATGGGCAACATCGGAGGAAACACAAACTTCAGCTCTTCGGGAATGAATGCGTCTGAAACAAAATTCCAGCAGCAACAAGGCATCCAAGACAGCAACGAACTCTTTGCCCAAGAAACTTTTGATGGTGGTCATGACACCGCAAATCGTGAACTGGTTGATTTCATGTGTGATCACTCAGCGGCAACCATCGATTGGTTGGACAATATGGGCATCACGCTGGACAACATCGGAATGACGGGCGGTATGTCGGTTCGCCGTTGCCATCGTCCAACCGACGGTAGTGCGGTTGGCGCGACGCTTGTTCCTGGTCTTGAGAGCGCATGCAACAACCGTGGGATCCAGATTATTGAAAATTGCGATGTGACCAAGATCGATACCGATGATTCGGGCGCGGTAACCGGCGTTGAAGCTACCAAGGATGATTCGACGCCCGTGATCTATCATGCCAAGGCGGTTATTGATGCCGCAGGTGGACTGGGATCCAACCCGGATATGATTCATGAATATCGCCCTGATCTGGATGGATATATTTCAACGAACCAACCTGGCGCAACCGGTGATGGCTATACCATGGCTCAGGACTGTGGTGCCCAGCTGATTCAGATGGATCAGATCCAAATTCACCCAACCGTAGAGAAGAATTCTTCATCACTTATCGCTGAGGCTATCCGTGGTGCCGGCGCAATCATGGTCAACGAAAATGGCCAGCGTTTCTATGATGAAATGTCAACGCGCGATAGGGTTTCTCAGGCAGAATTGCAACAGCCGAACCGTGATTCTTGGTTGGTGTTTGACCAGCGAATTTATGATGCAAATAAGGCCATCCCTGGTTACGATAGACGCGGGTATGTGCAAAAGGGCTCAAACGTAGATGAGCTTGC
>CAIFEG010000009.1 GCA_903789415.1 uncultured Eggerthellaceae bacterium
TACAGCTGAGTGTGAGAGGGATTCTTTGCTGTATTGTTGAAGTTAGGAATCAAATTTTTGGTCCTAAACATGACAAAAAGATGTCAAGCTTTTGAATGCGCTGAATTCCCTTTTTTAATTCCTACTCAAATGGTAGTATATGCACGAAATATGAATGCGATACAGAGGGTCTATTTCGAGCAACGATAAGCCTGTGTTGGAAAGCTGGGGAGCTTCCACGACTCAGGTCATTCCGCTATGCTCGCGCAAATCCTCGGTATCGTTCGGAAGACAAGGAGGCTTTTCCTATGGGAGAAGCGTTGTTGAATGTCAAAGGTATATATGCATCAGCAGGAGATAAAACCATTCTCCACGATATCAACCTTGATGTTCCTGCAGGTGAAACGCATGTCCTCATGGGACCGAATGGTGCGGGAAAGTCCACATTGGGCAAAACCATTATGGGTAGTCCTGAATACAAGGTCACACAGGGCACGATCACATTTAACGGTGATGACATCACCAAACTTTCCCCTGACAAGCGTAGCCGGGCAGGATTATTCATTAGCTTCCAGGCCCCTGTAGAAGTTCCTGGCGTTCCTCTGGCGAGCTTTTTGCGCTCGATCGCAGCTCAACACAAAGAGCTCAACCTCAGGGGTAAACGGTACAAAAACCGCATTGCTGAGATCATGGATCAGCTTGATATGGACGAGAAATATCTCACCCGTGAGCTCAACGTTGGTTTTTCAGGCGGCGAGAAAAAGAAGATCGAAATGATGCAGCTTCTTTTGCTGCAACCAAAGTTGGCAATCTTGGATGAAACCGACTCAGGCCTAGACGTTGATGCCTTAAATGTTGTTTCCCATGCAATCCAGGAATACAAGAAGGTTTGCAACGGGGCACTCCTGATCATTACGCATAACACCCGTTTGATTGAACATCTTGATGTTGATCGTACCCATGTAATGGTCCGCGGTCACATCATGGCTGAAGGTGATGGGTCTCTGATCGACAACATTAACAAAAACGGCTTTGAGCAGTTTGGCCTTCCTGATTATGCAAAGAAGGAAGATGCCGAAGAGGCCGCCGCACAAGCCAAGGCAGGCGCTGCGGACGATGAACAGCCCGCACAGAAGGGCATGTTTGCTGGTCAAGGCGGTGCACAAGGACAAACCTTCGATGCAGATTCAGCCTTGAAGAATGCCGAAGCTGCCCTTGATGCTGCAGGCCTTAAAAGCAAGGGAGGCACAAAATAATGGCTGAAAAACCGACCATTAAAGAGGTCGATCGCAGTCTTTATGATTTTAAGAAGTCCGAGAAGGGTTACGATCGTCTAGAAGAAGGTCTTACACCTGAGATTGTTCGCGAAATTTCCGCGAGAAAAAACGAGCCAGATTGGATGCTTCAGCTTCGCCTGAAGTCACTTGAAATATACAACGAGCTTCCTGTGCCGAACTGGGGACCTTCCATTGAAGGTTTGGACATGGATCATATTTCCACCTATGTTCGCCCTAATACGAAGCAAAAAAGTGACTGGAATAGTGTTCCTGAAGAAATCAAAGATACCTTCGAGCGTCTGGGTATTCCGCAGGCAGAGCGCAGCTATTTAGCAGGCGTCGGTGCCCAGTACGATAGCGAGCTGGTGTATCACAACATTCAACAGTCTGTGGCAAAAGAAGGCGTAGTTTATTCCGGCATTGAAGAGGCTCTCCATGGTCCCTATGCCGAAATGATTCACGATCACTTCATGAAGCTGATCACTCCGCATGATCACAAATTTGCCGCGTTACATGGAGCAGTCTGGAGTGGCGGTTCATTTGTATATGTACCAAAAGGCGTGCATATGAGCTTCCCGCTGCAGAGTTACTTCCGCTTAAATGCGCGCGGTGCTGGTCAGTTCGAACATACGCTCATTATCGTCGAAGACGACGCTGATCTGCACTTTATCGAAGGGTGCAGCGCACCAAAATACAACGTGGCGAATCTGCATGCAGGTGCCGTTGAGCTGTTTGTGGGCAAGAATGCGCATCTGCGGTATTCCACCATCGAAAACTGGTCTAAGAATATGTACAACCTGAACACGAAACGTGCGTTGGTTGACGAAGGCGGCCAGGTTGAATGGGTGTCCGGTTCATTCGGCAGCCATGTGGGCTATCTTTACCCGATGACCATTTTGCAGGGCGAACATTCCAGCTGTACCTTTACCGGTGTGACATTTGCCGGCGCGACGCAGAACTTAGATACCGGATGCAAAGTCGTGCTGAATGCGCCACATACATCGGCCCACGTTGAAACAAAGGGAATTTCTAAAGGCGGCGGTATCCAGACATTCCGTTCAAGCATGGTTGTCACGCCAAAAGCGGAAGATTCCGATGTGTACGTATCGTGCGCAAACTTGATGCTGGACGATGAGTCCCGCTCAGATACGGTTCCTGCCATGGACGTTCAGGCGCAACACGTCAACGTCGGCCACGAAGCAAGCATCGGCCGCATCGGTGACGACATGATGTTCTACCTGATGAGTCGTGGAATTCCGGAGCAGGAAGCCTCTACGATGGTAGTCAATGGCTTTGCAAATCCGGTAAGCAAAGAGCTGCCACTGGAATATGCGGTTGAGATGAATAACCTGATCAAACTCGAGATGGATGGGAGTGCAAGCTAATGTCATACGATACTGACTTCATGAGCCATCCTGCCACGACGGCAAGTTATCGCGATGCGCAGGCGCGCGCGAAAGCTCCAAAACCGCAGTTTGATGCAAGTGCACAGGCGGAATTTTTGCTCAATCGTCCTCCTGCACCAACGTGGAATCGTTTGAAGATGAATGATTCTGTCGTTGCGATTGATGCACCAACTGCAGATGGCGCAGGATGCGTGACATTTGATGTTCCTGAGGGCGTTTTGGCAGGACAATTTGGTGTTCGCGACACGAGTATTGAAAATACGGGTGATCAAACGCTTGCTGATGCGTTCGATGCTGCCCTGGCTCAAGCTGACCCCGAGCATACCTTCGAAATGGGTGCGGGAGCCGATGCGACCGCATGGCTTGAGGCGTCAACGTCGAGAAAAGTTGTGGTTGTGGTCCCCGAGGATGCGCATCCGAGCAAACCTCTGCTGGTGAATATCGATGCTGCAGATGGTGCACATACGGTAGCAGCGGTTGATGTCGTTGCAAAACCGGGATCGTCCCTCACCATTTTCACATGCACAAATTCGCCTTCTGCGGGAGCTGGCGCGGCAGGCACGCTTGTCCGTGTGATCGCAGATGCGCATAGCAATGTTGCGATACGTCAGCTACAGACACTCGACAGCACATATCAAAACCTCGACAACGTTGGGGCACTGACCGGGGATGGTGCCCACATCGATGTGCAACAAATTGCCTTAGGCGCCAGACAGCATTTTGATGGCACGGCCGTTGACCTGCTGGGCCTTCGCTCAAGTTGCAATGTGGATGCACGCTATCTTGGCCATGATGAAAATGAGCTTGATTACAATTATGTGCTTCGTCAGCGCGGAGCAAAAACACATACATATACCTTTGCAAATGGTGTTTTGGCTGACAAATCGCAGAAGCTCCTTCGTGATACCATCGATTTAATTCACGGTGGTAAAGGTGCTGTAGGCCGCGAAAAGGAAAATGTGCTGTTAACCAGCGACGATGTCCGTAACAAGAGCCTACCTGCAATTTTGTGTGATGAAGATGATGTTCAAGGTGATCATGGAGCCTCGATTGGTCATGTTAATCCTGAGCAGCGTGATTACATGCAAACACGCGGGCTTACCCTTGAACAGATAGAAGATTTGTTCGAAAGTGCCGCATTCGATTATGCAGCCGATCATGCGATCGGGCAGCGCGCACACGATGCCGTTGATCGCTTGGCCGTAAAGGTGCTTGGACACACAACAAATGAGGAGGCATAGGTGACGACAGAATTTGTGACACCAACGACGGGTGCAAGCAATACCTCTACCCGCGATATGCTTTCAAAAGTGATTGATATCGAAGGAAATCCATATAAACGTGATTTTCCGTTGCTTGCCAACAATCCACAGATTTCTTTCTTGGATAGTGCAGCGACTGCACAGCGCCCAAAAAGCGTGCTTGATGCACAGCGTGATTTTTATGAGCGCCTAAACTCGAATCCGCTTCGTGGGCTCTATAAGCTTTCCGTTGAGGCGACGGCGGCCGTTGATGAGGTTCGCGAAAAGGTTGCAAAGTTTATCAACGCAGATAGTCCGGATGATATTGTCTTTACGCGCAATGCGACCGAGTCTTTAAACTTGATGGCGAAATCTTTAGGTGGCTCCATACTTAAACCTGGTGATGAGGTTGTCATCACCATCATGGAGCATCACTCGAATTTGATTCCTTGGCAGCAAGTGTGTAGGCAAACGGGCGCAAAGCTTGTGTATATGTATCCAGATAAAGAAGGCTTTTTAAGCGACGAAGAGATCGAGACCAAAATCGGACCGAAGGCGAAGATCGTCTCTGTTGCTCAGGTCTCCAATGTGTTGGGTGTTGAAAATCCCGTAAAGAAGATTGGGGAGCGTGCACACCAGCAGGGCGCATATTTCATCGTCGATGGTGCGCAGTCTGCACCTCATATGCATGTTGATGTCAAAGACATCGGATGCGACGCGTTTGCCTTCTCTGGACATAAGATGTTCTCGCCGATGGGCATTGGTGTTTTATGGGCAAGAAAGAACATTCTTGAGAAAATGCCTCCGATGCTTACTGGCGGTGAAATGATTGAGTCGGTGACCGAAGATGATGCCGTGTGGGCGGAGCTGCCTCATAAATTCGAGGCGGGCACGCAAGATGCGGCGGGAATTGTTGGACTTGGTGCGGCCGTCGATTATATCAACAGCATTGGTATGGATCGCATGGAGGCACGTGAGCACGCATTGGTGAAATACCTTGCAGAACAGCTTTCGCAGTTAGACTTTGTGCGAATTTTTGGGCCTAAAGATCCTGCACAGCACACGGCGGTTGTGGCGTTTAATGTGTGCGGTATCCATCCACATGATGTGGCAAGCATCTTGGATGCCTCCGATGTGTGCATTCGAGCAGGTCACCATTGCGCGATGCCGTTGATGACATGGATGGGCGTTCATTCAACGTGCCGTGCATCAGTGGCTATGTATAATGACAAAAAGGATATTGATCAGCTTATTAGTGGGCTGAAAAAGGTCTGGGCGGTTTTCAATGGCGATAAATAATATATATTCAGCGGCCTTAATGGAACACAACGCACATCCTGACTACAAATATCAGATGGATAATCCTGATTACCAGCATGAGGGGGTAAACCCAAGCTGCGGCGATGATATCGTGCTGTCCATGGATGTTGAAGATGGTGTCATCAAAGAAATTGCGTTTACGGGAAGCGGTTGCGCGGTAAGTCAATCGTCGACTGACATCATGTCTGATCTTTTGACGGACAAAACGGTTGATGAGGCATATGATCTGTGCTCATTGTTCTTGAAGATGATTCGCGGCGAAGTAACCGATGACAAAGTCTTAGCGAAATTGGGCGAAGCGGCACAGTTGAAGGACATTTCGCATATGCCTGCGCGGGTAAAATGCGCCGAACTCGGATGGCGTACATGCATGACGATCATCGACGATCAAATTCGCGGAAAGAAAACTGCATAACAGACGCGCAGAACACATTTTGCATAGCGCAAATTCGTAGTGCAAATCAAATCAAGCTTTGGTTATAGATTGCATCTTGTTAAAGAGGGCGGTCCATATCCAAAGCTTTTTTTATTGGGTAAACTCATTACACAAACCCTATTGTATAAACCCATTACGACCCATTACACATGACTATTACACATACACATTAGGCCAACCCATTTAGATTATGAGATCAATTTCTTTAATGAACATTTCCCTTTGTAGTTGTTTGATTTAACAGTTGACGTTGGTTAACACTTTGCGTATCGTTGGTTGTTAGGTAGACCGAACGGATTTGTGTTTGTACGTGAGCATCTTTATAGGCATTTCCTTAGTCAGCTTTATATGATGGTGCAAATGCGCTTGAACGTATATTGTTTGAGCGTGTGAAAAAGCTGATGGGGGCGGGCAGACAAAAGTCTGGTCATCAAATGATGCCAGGGCTTTCGTAACCAAAGACTGTCCAAGAAAATGTCCACACCTCATGATGTTCGGTTCAACTCGAAAAATTCGTTTCTTATGTATCAAAAGTACCTTTGAATAGGTGCATTTGACGGATGCGTGCTGATGAACTATTGGCATAATGATTCTGTGATACAAAGTTAACGAAACCAAACTTTCGAGCGAAGTATAAGGATGTTCACAATATAGAGGAGGCAAACATGACACTCAACGACATCAAACCGGGTAACAGCTGCCGTGTCATCAAACTTCATGATACGGGCCAGACTCGACGTCGTATCTTGGACATGGGAATCACACGCGGAACCGAAATCAAGGTAAATAAAGTTGCGCCGCTCAATGATCCTATCGAAATGACAGTGCGCGGCTATCACCTTTCTCTGCGTCGCTCTGACTGTAGGGGTATTGAGGTCGAGGCTATCTAATGGATTTATGTAGGGTAAGACGAGGACAGTTTGCAATATGTGGGCTGTTCTCTCCGGCGATGAGCGATGATTGCTCGCGCTGTCTATTTTTGGGGAGAGTTGATTAATGGCAACAACTATTGCGCTTGTAGGTAACCCGAATTCTGGTAAAACAACGCTGTTTAACCAGTTGACGGGTAATCATCAGTACGTGGGTAACTGGCCTGGAGTTACCGTCGAGAGAAAGACCGGCCTGCTTAAGGCCGACCACGATGTGGAGATTGTCGATCTTCCAGGCATTTATTCACTTTCCCCATATTCCAACGAAGAGGTTATTGCGCGTAATTATCTTTCCGAGCGCGAGGCAACGGTAATTCTTGATATCGTCGATGCCTCCAACCTCGAGCGTAACCTCTACTTAACCACGCAGCTTATGGAGTTCGGTATTCCGGTTGTCATAGCGCTCAACCAGATGGATATCGTCAAAAAACGTGGATACAAAATTAAATCTGAGGCGCTCTCTCAAGATTTAGGGCTTCCCGTCGTCGAGATATCGGCGCTTCGTGGTGATGGTATCGAAGATGTTGTCGCCGAATCAATTAAAGCTTCAAATAAGGGCATTGCTCCTACGCCAGTGCGCTTTTCTCAGGAGCTTGAATCGTATCTTTCCACCATCGAAGAGCACTTGCCTGAGAGTGTTCCTGAACAGCTGAGACGCTTTGAAACCATCAAGATTTTCGAACGCGACAAGATGGTTTCTAAAGACATTACTTCTTCTTTTGATTTTAATGAGGTCGTTATCGCCGCGGAGTCTGAGTTTGATGACAACTCAGATGCGATTATCACCAATGCGCGCTATAAGTACATCACGGATATTATGCCGGATATTCAAAGGCGCACACTGAGTGGTCTGAGCACCACCGAAAAGATTGACCGCGTTCTCACCAATCGCATACTCGCGATTCCAATTTTCGTAGTTATTATCACCCTTGTTTACTTCATATCTATTTCCACGGTTGGTACCTACTTTACCGATTGGGTAAACGATGGCGTGTTCGGCGATGGCTGGTTTGTTGCCTCGCAGGGACGTGTCGCTTACGATGCTGCCTCCGATGACTACACCACCGCTACGAACGACATTTCCGCATTTTTGACTGCGGCAGAAGACAACGATGTCGATCCTGACGATGCCGAGACACTTGCGACGTATATCGGATCTGACGCCGAAGATGATGCTGATACTGATTCCTCGGAGTACACCACCGCGCTTGCAAACTTTGAGGCTGCGGCGAGTCAAGCAGACATTACGGGCGAAACGCACGCAGTTGACCAGGACACGGGTGAAATCGATGAACACTCGGTCTCCTATGACGACTTCCTCGCAGCGCTTGATGTTGAAGAGCCCGATCCTTCGGATTACGGACCCTGGGTTCCTGGTATTCCCGTTCTAACCGCAGCTGGACTTGCAGCTATTGATGCGCCTGCGTGGCTTACCGACCTCGTGCAAAATGGTATTATCGCCGGTGTCGGCGCCGTCCTTGGTTTCGTACCTCAGATTATGGTGTTGTTCTTCTTACTTGCTATTCTCGAGGGTACCGGTTACATGGCGCGTGTCACCTTTATCCTTGACCGCATCTTCAGGCGGTTTGGACTGTCCGGTAAGACCTTCATTCCTATGCTCGTTTCAACGGGTTGTGGAGTGCCAGGTGTTATGTCCACGCGTACCATCGAGTCTGAGTCCGCGCGTCACCTCACAATCATGACGACGACATTCATGCCTTGTTCGGCAAAGTTGCCAATTATCGCTCTGATTTCCACGGCCTTCTTTGGCGGTGCCTGGTGGGTTGCACCGAGCGCCTACTTCCTAGGAATCGCTTCCATCATCGTTTCCGGCATCATGCTGAAAAAGACCCGACCGTTCCTCGGCGAAGAGACACCGTACATTATGGAGCTTCCGGAATATCGCTTGCCGCGTTTCGTCGATTTGCTGCGCAGCATGTGGGAACGTGCGTGGGCTTTTATTAGAAAAGCTGGCACAATCATCTTGCTTGCTACGATCTTGGTCTGGTATCTATCGAATTACGGTATCGAAAATGGTAGCTATACGGCTGTTCAAAATATGGACAGCTCCTTCCTGGCAGCCTTCGGTAACGCGATCTGCTGGATCTTTGCACCAATTGGTCTGGGCAACTGGGAATGCGCCTCTGCTATTACGACGGGCCTCATGGCCAAGGAAAACCTCGTCGGAACTATGGCCGTTCTATACTCGACCAACCCGGATGTTGCATGGACCACGACCTTCTTGCAGAGCCTTAATTCGCTCACGATGGGCTATGGTTACTGTGCTGCGTTCTCCTATCTTGTTTTCAACTTGCTGTGTGCGCCGTGCATTGCCGCGATGGGCGCCATCAAACGCGAGATGGGTGGTTTCAATAAATGGTTCGCAGCCGCCATCGGTTACGAGATGACCTTTGCGTGGTGTGTCGCACTGATGTTCTTCCAGTTCAGCAAGGTTGCTGCAGGCGGTCCTGTTGATATGTGGTTCATCCTGGCTATCATTGTTGCAGCAGTCATGCTGTTCATGCTCTTCCGTCCGTATCCGAAACAGCAGCAAAACCTCGGCGTTTCTTCCGCATCTGCCGCTGCGTAGGGCTAAGAGCTCAGAGCTCAGAGCTAAGAGCTCAGAGCTCAGAGCTAAATTAGACTCAGAGCCAGAGTTTTAAAAAGACCGTGTGGAACAGGGATTACCCATTTCACACGGTCTTTTGTATGCTGTTACTTGCTTTCGTATGCGTTTCGATGAATGTGTTGTCAGCCCTTGGTGGTTTAGGCCTTTGCTTTCTGCTCTTCGCGACCGCCTTTGTCTATGAGGCCTTCATTAAAACCTGTTTGTTTGGTGTCTTGGCGCTCATACCAGTCGGCCCATTTTTGCATGGTATCTTCGCTGATAGTGTGCTCCATTTCGCATGCCTCGTCATTTGCTGTGGTCTTATCTACGCCGAGCACGTCAATGAGAAACCCGCGCAGCACGCGGTGGCGCCATAAAACACGCTTGCCATATTCGAGCCCTTTTTTGGTGAGCCTGATCTCACCGTAGCGCTGCTGATCGACATATCCCCACTCACGCAGTTTCTTCAGGGCGCGTGCCACGCTTGCCTTGGTGAAATTGAGCTCGTTTGCCACATCGACCGAGCGCACGGCGCCGCCCGATTTCTCATGGAGATCGTAAATGGCTTCGATATAGTCCTCGTAGGAAGAGGATAAAGTGTGTTCACCCATACGTAACACCTCGGATAGTGATGAGTTTTGCAATATCGCCACGTATGCACCGCGATATTGGCAGAACAAACTATCAAAACAAATTCTTCTCTATTCCGCCCAAACTTGGGATTATTCTATGTTTAAAAGAAGCGTTTCTGTGATGTATTCTAGTCTTCTTTAAAATGAGCTGCACTTATCATTCCCGTTCTACTTTTAATATTGAATGACAGTTTCTCATATCTCATTACCGTACAAAAACGCCCTCACGATTGAAAACTCGTAAGGGCATTCTTTTATGCTTTAGAAAATTTTAGATTAAGTAGGCTGAACTAACTGCGCCTATAACACCTTTTGGGAGGAAAACCTAATGCGAATGCGCACCCAAAAACGGTGCTTCTGCGACTCCTAACAGAACTAATGCTGTTGGGTTTTCGCCGGGGTTTTCACTGGCTTAATGATAGGGCGAAGCGTATTTCTTTCCGTGAAAGGGTAGGAGCATTGGCCGCATGCAGCGCATATACTTGGGTTCACGTCGTCTTTTCCAAGCGCACAATATCTCTGGAAATCTTTTTGGATGCTCTCTTTTTCGCTCTCGCTAAATTTCGAGACGCTTCCTTTGGCATCAGTTGTCTTAGTTACGCTCTTGGTCAGAGGAGTTTTTTTTTGAGCCAATGGGTCTCCCGTATCGCAGCAACCGCCACCACCGCCGCGATGGCCACGAGCGCCTCTCTTTTTCTTTTTAAAGCCGCCAAAGAAATACACTTTGATAGCGACGAAAGCCCAGAGTACAAGAAGCGCAATGAGAATCCAGCTTCCCAGGCTCATTCCGAAAATATAAGGCATGATGCATCCCCCATCTATTTCAGCCGTATGTTGCGACAGTTCATATTTCCTTAATTACATTTGCACATTGTAAACTTAAAGTCAATCGAGGTTAACTCTTTTATATGTTACGTTACTCCCATGTCAGACCCTGCAGGTCCATATAATTACTACGGTTATTGCAAGGTCGTGGTAAGGTCATCGAAATATGAGAGGAGATTCCGTATTCGTTCATTATTCGTGATAGAATACGAACAAATGTTTGTATAAATCGAATGTCTATATGAATACCTGTATAGAGGAATCGATAAAAATCGAGCGGGTATGAATAAGGAGGCGAAATGAGGCTTCACAGAGTGATCATGGGAATCGATCCTGGACTTGCGCATACGGGATGGGGTCTTATTCGCCAAAATGGTTCAAAGCTTGACTGTTTGGCGTATGGCTGTGTAACAACGACAAATGATCGACCTTTGGAACAGCGTCTGAAAACAATATATGACCAGATTGGTGCAGTGATCGATCGTTTTCATCCGACCGCGGTGGGAATTGAAACGGTGTGGCTTGGCGCCAACACCACTGCGGCGTTTGCGACGGGGCAGGCACGTGGGGCTGCCCTTGTTGCATGTGCAAATGCGTATGTAAATGTCGGAGAATTCGCTCCGAATCAAATCAAGAATGCCGTGGTAGGCACGGGACATGCTGACAAACACCAGGTTGCGTATATGGTTGCCCAGATCTTACATTTGGATGAGCTCCCCACACCCGATCATGCATCCGATGCACTCGCGGCTGCCATCTGCTATGACATGAATGATCGCATTGGACATTTGGAAGGAAAGCAGGTAGTAAACCAATGATTGAATATCTCGTAGGACTGCTTGCACAGAAAAATCCAGATTCAGCCATCATCGAAGTTGATGGTATTGGCTATTTGGTGGGGATGTCGGGAACATCCCTGGCCGACCTTCCCGAGTTAGGGTCTAAGGTAAAAGTACTTACTGACATGGAAGTACGCGACGATTCCATCGCCTTATACGGATTTACTTCACAGAAAGAAAAAGATTTATTTTTGCGTCTGATTACCGTTTCGGGTGTTGGTCCGAAAGTCGCCCTCGCGGCACTTTCAACATTTAATGTTGAAACGCTTTCGAATGCTATTCTCAATAGCGATGTAAAAATGGTTTCACATGTGCCGGGTATTGGCAAAAAGACCGCCCAACGTATTATTCTAGAGTTGAAAGGATCCCTCGAATCTGTGGGCACCCCTGGATCTGGCGCGGCGCCAACCAATACGGTGAGAAGCATTGAAGAGGCGCTGATGGGAATGGGATTTTCTCCTGATGAAGCCGAACTAGCGGTAAAAGGCGCCCCGGGCGATGCATCAGAAAAAGAGCTTTTACATTATGCCCTAAAACGTTTGGGAGCTAAAGAATGAGTGAGCGGAAGGTAAAAATAGAAGGCATGGTATTTGATGCATCAACAAATGCATCAAACGCTGAGGTCGAAAAGCACGCGCACGACGATGCTTCTTTTGACCCTCAGTCACGCATCACTTCTACCGAGCTCACTGAAGATGATTTAGCCTTTGACAGAAGCCTTCGTCCAAAAATGCTTGATGATTATATCGGGCAGGAAAAGACGAAGGATGCGCTTCGAATTCTTATCAAGGCAGCACGTCAGCGCCATGATGCGGTTGATCATATTCTGATTTCTGGCCCTCCGGGCCTGGGCAAAACAACGCTTGCAACGGTGGTTGCGAACGAAATGGGCGCAAAAATCAAAACGACGAGTGGGCCCGCCATTGAGCGCACAGGAGATCTTGCCGCCATCCTTTCGAATCTCGAGGAAGGCGATGTTCTTTTTATCGATGAGATTCATCGTTTAAATCATGCGGTTGAAGAGGTCCTCTATCCTGCGCTTGAAGATTTTGTGCTCGATATTATGGTGGGGAAAGGTCCTGCCGCGCGCTCCATTCGCCTGGAGCTTCCCAAGTTTACGATGATTGGCGCAACTACCCGCACAGGACTTTTAACGGGTCCTTTGCGTGATCGTTTTGGCGCTTCCTTCCGTCTAAACTATTACACGACCGATGAACTGGCCCAAATTGTGCTACGTTCGGCACGTCTTTTGGATGTTGATTGCGATTTGCAAGGCGCAAAAGAAATTGCAAGTCGCAGCCGTGGCACGCCTCGACTGGCAAACCGCCTACTGAAACGTGTGCGCGATTGGGCACAAGTAAAAGGCAACGGAAAAATTGATGCGCAGACCACTCGCGATGCGCTGACATTTTACGGGGTCGATTCTCTTGGCCTCGATGCTATAGACAATCGTATCCTCGAGCTTCTTTGTGGGCAATTTGAGGGTCGTCCGGTGGGGCTTTCGACGATTGCTTCTGCGCTTTCAGAAGACGCTGATTCCATTCAAGATGTATATGAGCCGTATCTGTTACAGCAGGGACTTATTGCGCGCACACCGAAGGGGCGTGTGGCAACGAAAAAGGCGTTTCAGCATCTCCATGTGCCTTTTCCTGATAACGGTGGGAAGTGATCGATGATGCTCGAGTCAGATTATCTGATGAAAATGATCCTTTCTCTTGCTAAGGCGATCGTGCATGTTATTGAGGAAGATGAAAATGGTGAAGATCCTCAGGGATCAGCGGATATGGTGGAAAATCTGGTAAGTCAATCAGCACCGATTGATGGAAGCATGCTTTTAAACTTGTCTCCTGAAAGTATGGCGCAGGTTTTGAAGGCTTCGGGTACCGAAAATGCCAATGCAGAATTTATTGGTCGTTCGCTTTATTTGGAATCAGAATATTTAAGCAAAGCGGGGAATAGCACCAAGGCGCTCACCCGTCTGCAGCAGGCGAGGAAGCTTGCCGATGAGTTTGGCTTTGATCTTCATGAGAGCGAAGGCGCGAAGGATGCCCTTCGCACCTATCAACAAGAGTGCCAGAAAAAAGCCCACGAAGAGGGAATTGAGTAATCTCCAAACGCTTCTAGTGGTGCCCCGCACTCATTTTTTCTAGAGGCCTCCCTGAATTAAATCATTAGCATGGCATCGCCAAACGACAGGAAACGATATCCATTGTCGATTGCGTGTTGATACGCATGCATGATCATGTCGCGACTTGAGAAAGCGGACACCAACATAACCAGGGTTGAACGGGGGATATGGAAGT
Source organism: uncultured Eggerthellaceae bacterium (assembly GCA_903789415.1). GTDB lineage: Bacteria > Actinomycetota > Coriobacteriia > Coriobacteriales > Eggerthellaceae > CAIFEG01. The sequence goes on from CAIFEG010000009.1 coordinate 13,796, forward strand.
TTGTCACCATGGCATCGATCACGTGGAACGTCGAACCAGGCATTAAATAGAGACTCGTATGGGCGTGATCTCGTGCGACAAGTTTTCCCTGCTCTTCGTCCCATGCGCTCTCTAAGCTGCGTACCGATGTGGTCCCTACGGCAAATACACGATGTCCCGTTTCGTGAGCATGATCACATGCATCAACAACCTCTTGCGGCACGGTATACGTTTCAGTATGCATTTTGTGGTCACGCGGATCATCTTCTTCAACAAGACGAAACGTATCAATGCCGACTTGAAGCTCTACGGTTTTCCAAAGCGCGCCCTTATCTTTAATGCGCTGAATCAACTCGGGAGTAAAATGCAAACCCGCAGTTGGGGCTGCGGCACTGTCCTCGTCTTCGCGGCGGGAATACACCGTTTGATACATTTCCTCGTCGCCTTTGTAGTTTTGAATATACGGCGGAAGGGGACAATGACCAACCGCATGTTGAGCCTCATCAATGGTTGGGTATTTTTCGGTCGTCAGTCGAACAAAGCGTTGCCCCTTTGCGTCGCTGAATCCCACGATGGTCGCCTGAAGTGCAACATCGCCGTCTTTGTCTTTAAAATCAATTACCGCGCCCGGTTTGAGGCGTTTACCAGGACGAACGAGTCCTTCCCATAAGGCGCTTTGATTCGTAAGTGGTTCTTTATCAAAACGCTGATGTAGAAGAAGGACTTCGCACTTTCCACCTGTCTCGTGCTTTTCTCCAAGAAGCCGTGCAGGCATGACGCGCGTTTCGTTTGCGACGATTACGTCGCCGGGCTCGATATAGCCAATGATGTCGCGGAAGATTTTGTCTTGCAGCTCTCCGGTGCGGCGATTCATCACTAAAAGCTTGCACTCATCACGCACTGGTGCGGGCGTTTGAGCAATGCAACGTTCCGGCAAGTCATAATCAAAGTCGTCTGTTTTCATTAAAAATGTTCCTCCAAACATCGTTTGGTAATTTTCATCAATTTTGGTAATCGATTTGGCCATCAGTTACATAGTGACCGGCATATCTTGAAGGTTATTCGCGTACCGCGTGGGTGGCCATGTACCATCATATGAGCTCTTTTGCCCTTGGTATTGAATGCGCCCTTTGAAGCTCTTTCGCAGTCCGTTCTGCTTCGATTTCTTTTCTTTGGGCTTCGGCTTCCGCCTTCGAATACGCACACCCACAATATTTTTGACGGTACATCCCAAACGCTTTTGAATCGCGTACAGAGTCGGGATACAGCGGGCGGCAATCGATAAAGAGGGGAGTTACGTTTGCCTGTTGTGCAGCTTGCACGAGCTCTTGGTGAATGACTTCGGTAAACTGGTAGGGACTTACCGCAAGCGTGGTTGACAGGGCATCGAATCCATGATCACGTGCATATTTGGCTGCATGCTGAAGCCTCATGCGGTAGCATACACGGCAACGTTGCTCATGTGTGGGATCCCCAGGGCACCTCTTTTGAACTTTTCCTGCACGCTCCCACCATTCTGCTGGATCATAGACATCGGCAACTACGGGGATGGCCCGCGACTGTGCCCACGCTAAAAGTGTGCGTAAACGTAAATTGTATTCAGTTTCTGGATGGATATTCGAATTACTGAAGAAAATGGTTATATCATGACCAGCAGATAGAAGCCCCGAAACTGGCTCAATTGAGCACGGACCGCAGCATGCGTGCAACAAAATTTTCACGGTAAATAGGGCCTCCTTCGAACTGCTTTATACTAGCACGAGTAAACGATCGAGCTTCAGTGAAGCTCACAAATAATGTATGAACCAATGTATGAACGATTTTAGGGTACAGAATGGCTGATCAACCTCTATATGATTCTTCGTCTTCACCACATAATGCACATCCCTCGCATAGCGAGGAAAAGGTGCGCGGCGAGGTAACCAACGATGCTGCAGGAAATGCATCCGAAAATACCGAAGATGCTTCTGCAGATGACAAAGACTGGAAAGAAGTTTCGTCTGCAAAGAAACCGTTGCCTCAGACTGATACGCAGACAAAACCACCGCACGTGCCAAAAACATATGCGCAATCGTTGCAAAGTGATTCGATTCGCCCGGATACCTATCCTGCAAATGAAATCAAACCTGCATATGACGCGGTGTTTTTCGACCTCGATGGCACGTTGATTGATACCTCGATGGACAAAATCATGCCGGTGTTTGCCGATCTCATCGATGCATCGGCTCCACGTGGCATTGATCCAAAGCGTTTTTCGTATGCCGTAGGAAAAGCGGGATACGCGGTGGACCAAGACACTTCGCGCAAACTCAACAACGATGTCTTTTGGGAAGAGTTTGAAAAGGCGTACGAGTTACCCATCACCGACCAGGTTCGCGACTACTACAAAAGATTCAACGAAGAAGAATTCCCAAAACTAGGGAAATACTTCCATATGAATCCCGACGCAGTAGGTGCGATCGCGGCACTTCGAAGCCTGGGATATCCGCTGTTTTTGACCACGCAGCCCGTTTTTTCACGACCTGCAATTATCGCGCGTATCCATTGGGCGGGGCTTGATCCCTCTGATTTTATGCGGGTAACCATGTTGGCGAATTCACGTGGCACCAAACCAAACGTGGGATATTTTAAGGAAAACCTGGCAATTGGTGGGTTTGACGCATCGCGCGTGTTGATGGTGGGAAATGATACGACCCGCGATGCCGGATGCTTGAACGCCGGCCTCGATCTATTTTTAGATACCGACCATTTAATCAATAAGAACCACTTTGATGTGCATAACGTCAAACATGGATCGATGGCGCAATTCTCCCGCTGGGTACAACAATGGCCGGCGTGCACATGGAAAATCTCCGAAAAGCTTGCTCAGCTGGATCCCAACCGTCCTGCGCTTGAAGATCCCGATACGTCTTGGGAAGATATTGCAGATCAGGAGCTAGAGCAAAATAAGCAAGATAGCAGCCACGCAGGCAGACGCGCGGAACACGCAAACAATCGCGATAATTATGCAAGCAGCCACGGGGATTACGCAGACAATCGCGAGGAGCGCGCAAACAATCGCGAGGAGCATAAATAATGGCCTTGTTTGATTTTTCTGTCGAAGCAACCGACGGGCACGCGCGTGCTGCATCGTTTACCACTGCACACGGAACTGTCCATACCCCCGTTTTTATGCCGGTAGGAACCCAAGCAACGGTCAAAGGTGTGCTTCCCGAAACCCTTCATCGTATTGGGGCCCAGGTGGTACTCGCAAATACCTACCATCTGTCACTTCGCCCCGGAGCCGACATCGTCCAAGAAGCGGGTGGGCTCCATAAATTTATGAATTGGGACGGACCTATTCTCACGGATTCAGGGGGGTTCCAGGTATTTAGTCTGGCAGATACCCTCAAACTCGATCCTGACGGCATCAATTTTCGTTCAATTTATGGTGGCGAACATGTGCGATGGACTCCCGAAAGCAATATGGAAATCCAGCAAAAACTCGGTGCCGACATTATCATGCAGCTTGATCAGTGCGCACCCTATCCCGCGCCGCGCGATTTTGTGAAGAATGCTATGGAGCTTTCGGCTTCGTGGGCTGAACGCTGTCTTAAGGCACATACCAAAGATGATCAGGCTCTTTTCGGCATTGTACAAGGTGGCATGCACCTGGATCTGCGCAAGGAAAACATTCGACGCCTAAATGAAATCGGCCAAAAAAATCTCGCAGCAGGTGGGCGTGATTTTGATGGTTTTGGCATTGGGGGATATTCAGTTGGTGAGACGCACGAGCAAATGTTTGAAACACTTGGCACTGTTGCCCAGTCAATGCCTCAGAACAAACCGCGTTATCTGATGGGGGTTGGAAATCCAACAACCCTTGTTCGCGCAGTTCATGAGGGTGTTGACATGTTTGACTGTGTACTTCCGACCCGTACGGCTCGCATGGCCACCGCCTTTTCGAGTCAGGGTCGCATGAATATGCGCAACGCAAAATATACGCATGACTATGGTCCGCTTGACCCGGAATGTAACTGCCCGGTCTGTCAGTCGTATTCGCGCGCCTATATTCGCCATCTTATTAAGTGCCACGAAATTTTGGGTGGTATGCTGCTTTCCGAGCATAATCTTTTCTACTTGCTGAATTTGATGCGTGAAGCCCGGCAGGCAATTCTTGATGGGGAATATGAAGCGTTTTACCGCGATTGGATGGATTCCCCTGCGGCAAACGATTATTAGTTGTTGCAGCTAGTTGTTGCGCGGTGCGGCTATTCGTTGCGGCTTGATGGAATATAAGTGTTGCGGATAGTCGTAGCGACTTGATGCTGAGGCAATTTAAGGATCGAAACACAACGACTCCGGCACATATGCGTGTTAATTCATATCAAAATTATACTTTTTCAGATCCTTTCGGATGGATTGGTCGAAAGTTGTGTCCCGGTTGTGTGATAATGCATTCGTTACTGTTGATACATTGTAATTTTTGTTGGCTTTTGAACATTTTTTGCATGCGTCAAAACCAACTTTGACTCAAGAGAAAGTTCACCACGGAGATAGATTAATGGCAAAAAAGACCCAAGAAGAAGAGCAACTGTCGTCTTTTGCGGATACGAAAAAAAGTGATACGCATAAACATCACAAAATGGCGGGCAATGTACGCCGCAATATGTGGCTTTTAATTGTCACAACTGTTTTAGTAATTGGTTCAATTTTTATGTTCACTCCTCTTCAGGAGCGAATTCATCAAGGTCTTGACCTCCAAGGTGGCCTTTCAGTTGTCTTAACTGCACAGAGTACCGACGGCGGAGACGTGTCGAATGACGACATGAACGAAAGCCGAAGCATTATCGAATCTCGTGTCAATGCGCTGGGTGCATCCGAGGCCTCAGTTCAGCGCCAAGGTAACAACCAAATTTTGGTTCAGATTCCTGGTATGTCTGACACTTCTGAGGCGTTGCGCACGATTGGCCGTACTGGTCAGTTGGAGTTTGCGCGCTTGGATTCATTTACCGATTCCACGATTCGCCAAGAGATTGACTCAGGTCAGCTTACTCAAAGCTCTACCATTACCGATGATTTTGGAAATACCTTCCGAACTGGTGATGAGACTCCGATAACGGTAGAACCCGGTACGTACACGCCTATTATTACTGGTGCCAATATTCGTAGTGTCAATGTTGATCGTGAAAATGGGTCGGGCGTCCACTATGCCGTAAACATCACGCTTGATGACGCAGGTCGCCAGGCGTTTGCCGATGCAAGTCGCGATTTAGTTGGCGATCATGGCAAGATCGTCATCATCTTGGACAACCAGGTCCAATCTGCTCCTGCAGTTCAATCGGTTATCGATGGCGGAGAAGTTTCCATTACGGGCAACTATACCCAGCAAGAAGCAAACGACTTAAAAACCGTTCTTGATTCTGGCGCACTTCCGGTAAGCTTCCAGGTTCAGTCGGCAAGCACCGTTGGACCGACCTTGGGACAAGGTGCTCTGCAGTCAGGTGTACTCGTCGCGGGCATTGGTCTGCTGTTGGTCATGCTCTACCTGCTGCTGTTCTACCGCGGCCTGGGCTTCCTGACGGCAGGTGCAATGGCGGTCTTTGCAGTGATGTATTTAGGGCTGCTGGCGCTTCTTTCTCATTTCAACCAATTCAGCCTTTCACTTGCAGGTATCGCCGGTATCGTATTGACCATTGGTATGGCCGCCGACTCTTCCATCCTTACGCTTGAACGATTTAGGGAAGAGATACGTTTCGGGCGAAGTGTGCGTGCAGCATCTATCACCGGTGTCCGTCATGGCATTATGACGTCAATTGACGCCGACTTGGTTACCCTGGTTTCCGCATTGACCTTGTTCTTCTTGGGATCAAGCTCGGTCAAAGGCTTCGGTCTGACCTTGGCACTTGGTATTGGATGCGACATCGCAATGATGCTGCTGTTCAAAGCACCGACCATTCGACTTTTGGCGCCGCACTCCATTGCGCATCACCCAGGATTCTGGGGTATTAAGGATTGTGAGACAGCATCCGAGGTGTATACCGAACTGGCACACCGCGAAGATATCCCGGTTGAGCGCGCCGTTTCGTATGAGGCAATTAACTCGAAAGAGAATAAGCTCAATGCAACGCGCCGTGCAGGTGAAGCGGGCGCAAAGGCTGCCGATGCGGCAAGTAACCTTAAAGGTCGCTTCATTAAGCACGACATTAAATTCTTGAAGTATCGCAAATTCTTCCTCACGCTTGCCGCATGTGTGGTGGTTTTCTTCTGTGTTGTCATTGGTGTTCGTGGTATCAATTTAGGTATCGAATTTGTTGGCGGTACCTCAATCGAATTTGACAACACGGGCTCGCTTACCACAGATCAATTACGTCAAGAACTTGACGCGCAGGGTCAACCGAATGCCGTCATTCAAACGGTTGATAATAACGGCGAAGCAGGATTTATTGTCCGCACTTCCGAGACCGATGCTGCCAATGCATCCGCACTAGCAACCCAAGTAAGCAGCGATTTGAACTTAGCAAATAATAGCTTCCAGGTTTCTACTATTGGACCTGACTGGGGCACGAGTATCATTCACTCCATGGTGCTTGCACTCGCGGTTTCATTCCTGCTGATCATTATTTACATAGCGATTCGCTTTGAATACAAGATGGGCATTACCGCTATCATTGCGTTGTGCCACGATATTATCTTGGTGTTAGGCATCTATGCCCTGCTCGGCCGTGAGCTCACGCCAAACACCGTTGCAGCACTGCTTACGATCTTGGGTTATTCACTCTACGATACCGTCGTTGTCTTCCACCGTATTACGGATAACTTGCAGCACTTGCACGTGAAATGCACGTTCATGACTATGGCAAATCACTCGATGAACCAGGTGTTTATCCGCTCTATTAACACAACGCTTAGTTCAATCATTCCTGTCGCGGCGATGATGATATTCGGAAGCCAAACGTTGCAAGACTTCGCATTCGCTATGACCATCGGTTTGATTTCTGGTGCATATTCCTCTATCGCGATTGCGTGCCCACTGTATGCTCTGTGGAAACAGCGCGAGCCGAAATACAAGAAGCTCGTAAAGAAATACGGCAATGAAGTAGGTGTTCTTGAGTTGGTCAAAAAGACCGCAACGGCCCAGGCAAACGAAGAAGCTGCAGAAAAAGCTTCTGCAGGTGCATCTACTGGTACCGCAACGCAAACTCCGGGTGCCGTTTCGAATTTGCAGGAAGCTTCGGCAAACAGTACTTCAAAGGGGAAGAAGGGCGGCTCAGCGCACGTTGAAGGTGCAGTACTTACCAACAATGGACAGCTAACCGTGGTTGTCGATGCCCCAAAGACGGGAGCGCAGCTCGCAAAGGAAAAACGCGCGAAGGAACGCAAAGAACAGTCACGCAGCAAAGCTGAAGAAAAGAAGAAAGAAGCTGCAAAAGAGGAAGCGAATACGATTTCTGCGGGTGTACCTGGTGTGCGCTATGTTGAAGGTTCTCAAAGTGCAAAAGAGGCCGAAGAGAACAAGCAACAAGCAAAACAAAAGGAAGCAGAAAAGAAAAACTCAAGTAAACAGAATTCCTCGAAGAAAGCTGATCAAAAGAGCGGCTATAACGGAGCGAAACGTCTTCGCAGGCAGCATCGAAACCAGAAATAAGGCATTGAAATGAGCAATTCAGACCAAGCTTCAAAGGGTGTTCGCAAGGGGAGTGCGCCCAATTTTGCTCCGCCGGTACAAGAAGGTGAGACATTTACCTTTGAAGACGAAAATGGCGACAAAATTCAGATGGAATTCTTGGGTTTGATCGTCGATGGGGATACACGGTTTGCGTATTTCTTCCCGGTGACTCAGAACACTCCTGCGAAATCCTCGGGAGAAGTAGTGGTGACCGAAGTCACCGAGCTCGATGAGGACGGGCAGCCTTCCGGGTTTGAGCTGGTAACCGATAACCATATCGCTGATGAGGCGTATGAGATGTTCAAAAAAGCTACGAAGGACATCTATCGTTTCGAATAAAAGTTGGCCGTTGCAAAAGTTGGTCGTTGCCGTGGCAATATTAGTCTTTTTGCCCAGAGAGATACGGTTTTAGAACACTATATTGAGCACAACACAGGCGACAAGGTCGAGTGCAACGAGTATGAGAGAGACGGTATCTTTGCGCGTAAAAATGAGCGGATGGAGGCGCGTGCGTCCTTGATTTCCGTGATAACACCGCGCATCCATCGCAAGCGAAAGTGTTTCTGCGTGACGAAATGCGCTGGTAAAGAGCGGAATAAAAAAGCTTGAAAGCTTACGTCCGTTCCCCCTCGTCGAAAGTTCGGCGCCACGAGACATTTGCGCCGCGCGAATATCGCGCCATTCTTCAACAACCTGCGGTATGAACCGAAGTGTCATTCCCATAACTTCGCTGATTTCATGGGTCGGCACGCCAAAATGGCTTAGGGGAGACAGAAGGGATTCAAACGCACTCGTAATATCCATCGAGGTGGTGGTAAGAGTCAGAAGACACGCGATAAAAAGCATCAAGGTTAATCTGATGCTCAAGAAAATTGCCGATTCGATGCCGCCTTGGCTGATGACAAAAATTCCCCAGCTTGCGTATACCGTGCCACCTTGTATAAAAAGGATATTAAAAATTGCGGTCATAATGACGATAAACGAGAGCGGGGCAATGGAACGAAATGCCTGTTGAACAGGAACATGGGACAGCGCATAGAGCACTGCAATCAACACCGCTTCAAGTCCAAGCACCGCATAGTTTCCCGCAGTGAGCAAAGCGATCGTGATAACAAGCAACGCGATGAGCTTTCCCCGTGGATCAAGGGAATGAATCGGGCTTTTCGTGTCCCAATATCTTCCAAAAAGAGCGTCGGTATTCACTTTGACGCTCCCTTTACATCGTTTGAGTCGCTGACTTGGTGAGAGCCACCGGCTTGCTGGCCGGGACCAGGTTTTTGCTGGTGATGTGCGTGAATATACGCGCCGACCAAGGAATCTACTAGTGTCTGCATGTCATAGAGTTTATCCATGGGAAGGGGGATACCGGCGCGTGCGAGTGACTCAGCCATTTTCTGCGGCTGAGGCTGGTCAAGCCCTATCTCGCGCAATGCGTCTCCATTGCGAAACACCTTTTCAGGAGTGTCATAGGCAACAATTTCGCCATCATCAAGTACAAGCAGCCTATCGCAGGTTTGTGCCAGGTCATCCATGGAATGCGAAACCATAATAACCGTAATCTTGAGTTCATCGTGCAAATGAGCAATGAGATCCAAAAAAGCCTGATGATTTTTCGGATCAAGCCCCGCGCAGGGTTCATCGAGCACCAAGGTGGAGGGACGCATGGCAAGCACGCCCGCAAATGCAACGCGGCGCTGCTGCCCGCCAGACAGCGTAAAGGGGTTTTTATCCCGCACCTCTGCAGGGTCAAGCCCTACCAGTTCAAGAGCCCTATTTGTGCGCTGTTCTATTTCAGCATCGGTACATCCCAGATTTTTAGGCCCAAAGGCAACGTCTTCGGCTACGGTTGCTGCGAATAACTGCTTTTCCGGATATTGAAATACCAGTCCTACCTTTTCGCGCGTCTGGCTTGCTTGTTGCTTATCGGACATATTGTGCCCATTAATAAACACTTGACCTATTGTCGGTTGCAAAAGCCCATTAAGCATCTGAAGCAGGGTAGATTTTCCACTTCCCGTATGTCCTGCAATTCCTAAAAATTCTCCTGCGGGAAGAATAAATGAAAGATCGTGAAGTGCCCACGAGATGCCTTCGGTGTCCTTTGATATGGTTCGCTTCTGCTTTTTTGAAAGCGGATCGTATGTATATGAAAGATGCTGCACTTCCACGGTTGCCCCTGCATTGGACTTAGGCTGTGGACGCAACTTTTCTTGCTCCAGACGCGCTTGGGTTATTGCTTTCATGTAGCGTGCGGAATAACCCTGTATTTTTTTATCGTTTACATGTGGTAAAGAACCATAGATGTTCGCGAATAGATGAACGATTTCTTCTTGGGTATCGCGTGCTTTTACGTGCATACGAATGGGAATATGCCGATCTTGCAGCTCGTGACACAGCGTTGCGGCGAACGGGGTGTCCAAATCCAGATGCTCTATTTTGTCAGGATGAGCGAAAATTGTTTGGGGAGAGCCCGAAGTTACGATCTTCCCATTCTGCATAACCAGGATTTCGTCGGCAAGTGTCGCTTCTTCCATAAAATGCGTGATCATAACGATGGTGTAACCCTCGCCGTTTAACTTCTTACAAATTTTCTGGAGGCTTTTTCTGCCTGCAGGGTCGAGCATTGCACTCGCTTCGTCGAAGATCAGAATGCGGGGATGCATCGCAAGGGCGCCTGCGATCGCAACGCGCTGCTTTTGTCCGCCGGAAAGTGCATGTGTTTCATGCTTTTCGTATCCCGAAAGCCCCACCATCTTTAATGATTCGGTCACGCGGTCTCGAATCTGAGGAGTGGGGATACCGAGGTTTTCTGGCCCAAAGGCCACGTCATCCTCTACCAATGTTGCGACAAGCTGGTCATCGGGGTTTTGAAACACCATTCCCGCATTGCTGCGCACAAAATAGGTATTCTTGGGGTCCTCGGTATCGTGATCGAGCACCGTAACCGTGCCGCGATCAGGGGTGAGAAGCGCATTAATCTGTTTCGCCAGCGTGCTTTTCCCCGAGCCGTTTCCGCCGAGGATGCACACGAACTGACCTTCGCCTATGTCAAGATTGACATCGTCAAGCACATAGGTTTTTCTATCGTAGGTATATCCAACATTATCGAAATTGATCATGCGCTATCCTCATGCATTGCATGTTGCAGATGCCATACATTCAAGGAAACACCTGCAACATCAAGCCTGTAATATCAAAACTCGGAAGGGATTATCTTCCGCGAACTTGATCTTTTACCGGCGTTATTAAGTTTGAAATTGATTTATACACAATCAAGGTTATCACCGCATTTATCACCGCTTTTGCAATATTGAATGGGATAAGCGCGGGAACGATGAGTGCTTCTACGGACTCGAGCGGAATACCATAGAACAGCGGGTCAATGACCAGGTTTGCAAGGCACGCAGCCACAATCATGACGATTGCGCTTACGACAAGAGCAACAATAGCCCCCTTGAAGGTACGATGATGATGATAAATTGACGCAGCAGGAGCAATAACCGCAATTGCCACAATCATGTTCATTACGGCGCCCACCCAATTGCCGGTAAACATTGCATGGATAGCGGCGCAAATAATCCCCACGGTCACTCCAATGCCTCCGCTGTACGCAAAGCCGCAGACAAGAGCGGGAACAAGGGATGCATCATATCGAAGGAAGGAAACGCCAGGTATCAAGGGAATCTCAATGAAACTTAAGAGAACTGCAATCGCGCACATGAGCGCCATAATGGCCAGCTCTTTTGTTGTCCATTTATTTGTGTTCGTGAATTGCGTTGGTTCTGACTCATTTTGAGTCTGGGTTTGAGCCTTCTTTGCCATAATCCTCTCCAATCTTGAGCACTCATGTGTTCGAACGTATGCTCGCAATCGCACAAAACCCGGTCATGGACCTGGTTGCAGGCATGTAAGTTTGCTCCGCTCGCGCACGTTTGTTGCGCTCAAACGCTCCAAGTTTGATGTTCCGGTTTCGCTTTTCGCCTTGGAAAGAAAAACGACCCGCATGAATATCGTTCCCATGCAGATCGTGGCAGTTCAATATAACGTGGTGCAGAATAATCTGCCCAGCATTACCTAGATAGCCGCTGCTTCTTGCATCCGGACTTTAACCGTTGGCTTCGGACTTTAACCGAATCCACCCAAAATGGGGTCGCGGGCTCGTAAAAACTTACCGCCAGTGGGGAATTTCGCCCCGCCCTGAAACAGTACTCACGAAAATCATTATATTCAGGGATTCTCTCTGTGCAATGCGTTTTTAGAATCCGATCGGATTTCGCCTAATTTATCCCGATATATACATATATTGCGTATCTGCACCATAGAATCCCTACGTAAATGTTCATAATAAGAGTTTCGTGAATATAAGTGCTCCTTTTAGGTTTATCAGTATGCAAGAATTGCTCACACAAATAGACTCGCTGGTTTGGGGAGTCCCCATGATTGTGCTGTTACTCGGCACACATCTGTATATGACATTTCGCACCCATGGAATTCAGCGAAAACTTCCCAAAGCCATCAAAATGTCCACCGCACAAGATGAAGCGGAAGGCGATGTAAGCCAATTTGGTGCACTTGCAACGGCCCTGGCAGCAACGGTTGGAACCGGATCAATTGTCGGTGTTGCCACGGCAATCTTGTCTGGTGGTCCCGGCGCGGTTTTTTGGATGTGGCTTACCGGCGTCTTTGGAATGGCTACCAAATATGCCGAGGTATATCTCTCGGTTAAATTTCGCGTAAAAGATTCCAATGGCGAAATGCTTGGCGGCGCAATGTATGCCTGGGAGCGTGCCTTTAAACGAAAAGATAATTCGACGCCATGGTGGGCACATCTGGGTGCCGTGTTGTTCTGCGTGTTTGCCATAATCGCGACACTTGGCACCGGATCTGCGGTTCAATCAGCGGCTATGGCGGGAATTATCTCGTCGGCTATACCTGCGATCCCTCATTGGGCTGTTGGCTTGGTTGTCGCAATTGCCGCGGGTCTCGTCATTTTTGGCGGCGTGAAATCAATTTCGTCGGTATGCGAAAAACTTGTGCCCTTCATGGCTGTTTTCTACGTATCGGGATGCATCATCATTTTGATTATGTGCGGCGCTTATGTTCCCGATGCACTTGTTACGATTGTTCAATGCGCATTTACGCCTCGTGCCGCTTTCGGAGGTGCCGTAGGGTCAGGCGTTCTGGTTGCACTGCAATACGGCTGCGCGCGTGGTCTTTTTTCCAACGAGGCAGGCCTTGGTACGGCTCCTATTGTGGCCGCTGCCGCATCGACAAAAAATCCTGCTCGTCAATCGCTTGTCGCGATGACCGGCGCATTCTGGTCGACCGTGGTCATTTGTGCGCTCACCGGTATTTCCATGGTCTCGGTGCTCTTGAGCGATCCGTCGATCCTGGAGGCGGGCACGATTTCACAAGGCGCCGTGCTTACTACCACCGTTTTTTCTAAGATCCCGTATATCGGTACGCCCATATTGGTCGTGGGGATGGTGTCGTTTGCGTATTCCACGATTCTCGGCTGGAGCTATTATGGGTCGCGCTGTGTGACGTATCTATTCGGATCACGTGCGGTGCGACCGTATCAGTTCATCTATATAGTGATGGGATTTTTGGGCGCCATTGGCGTGGGAGATATGGTTTGGGTCATTTCCGATATCGGAAATGCGCTCATGGCACTTCCGAATGTCATTCTGATTTTAATTCTTTCGGGTATGGTATCCCGCGAAACAAAATACTATGTCTTCGATGGTCACCTTGACGATGAATACCCGGACCCTATTCCTCAAGTCGATACGAAGTAGGTTTTCGCAGTAGATTTTGTGCCACGGGATTTCCGGCAGCGGGCTTTTCATCAGTAGGCTTTTCACAAATACGTTTTCCATCACGAAGTGCACACACCTTCATAAACTTTATTTGTGTGTGAGTGGTGCGTGATATACAATACGAGGGCTGTCAATTACACATGCGCACAGGACCTGCGCCTGCGAGTGACCTGAAATACGGTTGTGGGCAAGGGGTTGATCGTGTGCAGAGGATTTAACGAACGGAGACATAATGGATAAAATTTCTATCCAAACCCTGCTTGATGCAGGCGCCCATTTTGGACATCAGACACGCCGCTGGAACCCAAAGATGAAACCATACATTTTTGGTCATCGTGGAGATGTCTACATCATTGATTTAAAGAAAACGCTGATCGGCATGGATCAAGCGTATTCATTTGTATCAAACCTGGCTGCAAATGGTGGCATTATTCTGTTTGTTGGCACCAAGAAACAAGCTCAGGAGCCCATTGCGAACGCTGCAAATAGCTGCGGAATGCCGTATGTGAACCAGCGTTGGTTAGGCGGTATGCTCACCAACTTCGTAACCATTCGTTCTCGCGTTACGCGTATGGAAGAACTCGAAGCTATGGAAACCGACGGCCGCATGGATGCGCTTCCTAAGAAGGAGCAGATGCTTCGCCATAAGGAGCTTACCAAGTTGCAAACAAACCTCAATGGTATCCGTAACATGAAGCGTCTTCCAGATGCACTGTTTATCATCGATACCAACAAAGAAGCTATCGCGGTTCATGAGGCAAAACGCCTGGGTATCCCGGTGGTAGGCACGCTGGACACCAACTGTGATCCAGATGATGTGGATTACGGCATTCCTTCAAACGATGACGCAATTCGTTCGGTGAAATTGCTTGCTGACTTTATTGCGCAGGCAGTTATCGCAGGAACCGGTACACGCGTTACGGCTGAGGAAATGTCTGCCGGTGAAGGTCCTACAGAAATTCAGGAAGGCACCGACGAGAAGGCTGCCCCAGCTGCTCAGACCGAGGAAGCTCCAAAGGCTGCAGAAAAACCAGCTGAGGATGCACAATCCACAAAATAACTTTTGGGTAATGAAATGCAGCGCGGCGCATCTTAGGGAAAGATCGTCGCGCTCTTTGTAGGCGTATTTTGCTACGCAATACAGAAAGGACGACAGTATGGCACAAGTAACTGCCGCTTTGGTTAAAGAACTTCGCGAGAAGACCGGCGTCGGCATGATGCAGTGCAAGAAAGCACTGGACGCTACTGATGGCGATATGGATGCGGCAATTGATTATTTACGCAAGGCTGGTCTTGCTTCTGCAGGGAAAAAGGCAGGTCGTGCAACCAATGAAGGTTCCATTCAGCCTTACATTTCTCCTGATCAAACAAGGGCTGCGCTCGTTGAGCTCGATTGTGAAACCGACTTTGTCGCAGAAAACGAAAAGTTCCAGGGCTATGGAAAGCGCCTGGCACAAACCGTTGCAGAAAATAAGCCCGCTGATCTTGATGCTTTAAAGCAGTGCAAAGTCGACGACGAGACGGTTGATGACTATCTGTCACATGCCATTCAGGTCATTGATGAAAACATCACGTTGTCTCATTTTGCATGGCTAGAGCAGACCGAAGGTGTTCCTGCAATGAGCAGCTATGTTCATGGCATCGGTCACATTGCGGTCATCGTCTCCTTCAAACTTGGCAAGAAAGAGACCGTAGAAAACGAAGACTTCAAGAAGTATGCATACGATATTGCGATGCAAGTTGCTGCTTCAAAGCCTGTTTCTGCACGTCGTGACATGGTTCCTTCAGACGTGGTTGAGCATGAGATGTCCATTTACAAGGAGCAAGCCAAGAATTCCGGCAAGCCAGAAGCAATCCAGGAAAAGATTGCAACCGGTCGCTTGGAGAAGTTCTATCGCGAGAATGTTTTAACCGAGCAGGAATTCGTTAAGAATCCTGATCAGACTGTTGCTGATTACACTAAAGAAACGGCAAAAGCTTTAGGAGACACCATCGAAATCGTTGACTTCAAGCGTTTAGAAGTTGGCGCTGACGACTAAACAACAATGGCGTGAATTTTGCCAAATAGCATTATGATTGAGAGGTTGAGTTGTTACTCAGCCTCTTTTTTACATTCGTATACGACCAAGCGTGTATACGATCAAACGTATTCGGCTTGGCTGAAGTTGTTCGAAGTTATGAGGTACAGGAAGCGTGATCTATGTCTGAAGAGATTATCGTTGCACACCAGACGGATAATATTTCCGGAACTATTCAAGCGTCAGGTGCAAAAAACTCAGCATTAAAGCTGATGACAGCGTCGATCTTAGGGCAAGGCAAAAGCATCATCAAAAATGTGCCAGATATTTCTGACATCCATGTGATGTCGGCAGTCTTAACCACCATCGGTGCGAAGGTTGACCGCAAAGATCACGAACTTTTGATTGATACCAGCACGGTTGATAAGTGGGAAACTCCCTACAATCTCGTTTCAAAAATGCGTGCAAGCATCTCTGTTCTAGGTCCACTTGTCGGGCGCTTTGGGCGTGCACGTGTCGCAATGCCTGGTGGCTGCCAAATCGGTGCGCGCAAAATTGATATGCACTTGATTGGCATGGAGCAACTGGGTGTCGAGTTTACGATGGACCACGGCTACTTGGTGGCAACGACGCCCCATGGATTGCATGCCGGAAATATTGTGCTGGAATTTCCGAGTGTCGGCGCTACGGAAAATACCATGATGTGTGCAACGGTAGCACCAGGTCACACAACCATCGATAATGCTGCCTGCGAGCCAGAGATTCATGATCTTGCAAACTTTTTGTGCGAAATGGGCGCTCACATTAAAGGCGCAGGTACCTCTTCGATTGAAATTGAGGGAGTGCCGCTATCTCAAATGCATCCTGCCGAACACTCCACGGTAGGCGACCGCATTGAAGGGGGCACATTTCTTGTTGGTGGCGCTCTTTTGGGTGGACCGGTCACGGTTACGGGGGTTAGCCCCAAGCATTTGCACATGCCCTTGGTAAAGCTACGCCAAATGGGATGCGACGTGGATTATGACGATACTTCTATCACCGTTGGGCGCACGAAACCATTGGTAGCAACCGACATTCAAACACTTCCGTATCCAGGTTTTCCCACCGATCTGCAA
This sequence comes from uncultured Eggerthellaceae bacterium, assembly GCA_903789415.1. Lineage (GTDB taxonomy): Bacteria > Actinomycetota > Coriobacteriia > Coriobacteriales > Eggerthellaceae > CAIFEG01. The sequence goes on from CAIFEG010000009.1 coordinate 30,375, forward strand.
GCGCAATTCATGCTGCTGTGTGCTCTGGCGAAGGGCAATAGTATTGTGACCGAAAACGTGTTTGAAAATCGTTTTATGTTTGCAAGCGAACTCATGCGTATGGGAGCCGATATTGTCATTGATGATCACCATGCAATCGTTCATGGCGAATCTCATCTGGAGGGTGCACCGGTAAAGGCGACCGACCTTCGTGCAGGTGCCGCCTTGGTGCTCGCGGGTCTTGAGGCAGATGGCAAGACGATCATTCGCAATATTCACCACATTGACCGTGGGTATGAAGACTATGTCGGCAATTTACGCAAGCTCGGTGCTCATGTTGAACGTGAGACCTTAAGCGACGAGGAAATTAGCGCCCTGGAATAATCCGGCACACACAGAAAGCATCGGATGGCACTTCGAAAAAATAAACGTCCCACGTATCTGCGTCCCGATCGAGTCGAACGCGCAACGATAGGCACGCATGTCCCGCGCGGGTCTCGTCCTCGTCGGCAATCGAATCCCAATATTTGGAAGGCGGGGAAGTCACGTCATCAAATTGCAGATATTCGCCCACAAAACAACGGGTACCACAGCCGGCTAAAATCCAATAGCTTTGCCCTGCAGAACCAAAAGTCTTCGCGTATCCGAAAGATCATAATTCTCGTCGTGGTCATTCTTGTCGCGATAGCGCTTGCGGCGTTCGTCGGCTTCAACGTATATACCGGACAGGTGAATAGCCGCATGGCACTTGCAGAAGGCACGCCCGCGTCTATAAAGACTCCGGCAAATTCTACTGATCCGTATTATGTGCTTATCGAGGGCCAGTTTGGCGAATCTTCGAGGTATTCCGATTCTAATATGCTTGAGCTTGTGCGCATCGACCCGCAGAATAAACAAGCAACCATTATTTCTGTCCCTACTGATATCCAAGTTGGAGCTTCGGGGCAAACGCACGATATTGGGGATCAATCTTCTGATGATGCATTGATTTCTGCCGTGGCTGATTACCTTCACATCGATATTGCTCATTTTGTACGCACCGATGCGCAGGGTTTATCGAATCTCGTTGATACGCTGGGCGGTATTGAGGTAAATCTCGTGCAGGAAGTAGATGACCCTGATGTGGGAAGCGACGACATCCCCGCGGGACAGCAATCACTTAATGGCACACAAACAGTCGAGGTATGTCGCGCAAATAATTACAGCAGTCCCAACGAAATAAGACGCCAACAACAACAAGCAGTTCTGGAAGCCGTACTCGGAAAAATGTTTGATGGTCAAAGTGGCTGGGCCTTTTTAACCCGCCTGGATTCTCTTTCGGATGATTTCAAGACAGACCTCCAGCTCAACCAGATTCAGACTGCGGTCAGAGAACTTGGTCCGTTCAATGATGCCAAGCTGTATACGGGTGTTATCCCCGGCATCGAAGGGAGCGATTCAACCGGTTCGTACTACACCGTTTCTGATAGCCTGCTTTCTCCATTTATGGATATTGTCAATTCTGGCGGAGATCCGCAGACGGCGCGCACGCAGGGTTCCGCGAACCCCTCCGATGTCACTGTGACGGTGCTCAATGGCGCAGGGACCACCGGAGGCGCGGCTACCGTAAGCAATCAGCTGAGGGATGCAGGATATCAAGTACCTACGTCGGGCAACACCGATAGCTACGTATATGATGAAACGCTCGTGATTTATAAGACCGATGATCAAGAAGCAACGGCGGAAAGCATTGTTGAGGTGCTCGGTTGTGGGCGTACGGTCAGCGCAAGTATCTATTATTCATTTGATACCGATATCGAAGTCATCATCGGAAAAGATTGGGCGCCTGCGGCTTCGTAGCGGCTTTTCTTACATGTCCTCGCGAATACTAGCTACAACTCGCTACATATCTTCGCGAATACTATGCTCCGACATCATCGGCTTTCTGCGCTTTTTCGGATCTGCCGGAAGCTTCGGACCATGCGTCAAGAAAAACTCGCAGGTAAGGCAGCACTCTTTCATAGGGACTGAGCGATCTACGTCGGGATATGCAAGGGTATCAAGCACATCAACGCGTTTGTATGTAGGGCGTTTGCACTGTGCGTTCCAGCAATCAAACGGGCATGGGTGATGAGGTGTATTGTTCGGGCATCTTTCGCACATTTCTGTGTCATAGCCTCGTGTATCCCAACAATGCTGAGTCATAATGACCCCTTTTCTCCCTTGCTCTGCGCTATCCATTCAATGTTCCTATCTTAATCGCTCAATATATTTGTAGCAAAAAACTTGGAGCAAAAAATGAAAAGAAATTCTTTTTGGTGAAGAGATATTCCGCCCATTCAAGAGAAATTCCTATTTGCGCGCAAAAAAAGAGCCCTTTTTCCAAAGGGCTCAACAAACAATCTGTGCGAAATTATTTATGCAGCGGGAATAACATGCGTCACGCCAGGAACGCGATCACGCAGAATGCGCTCAATGCCATTTGAAAGCGTCAACACACTTAGTGGGCATCCATTGCACGCGCCTGTCAAGCGCACGGTTACTTCGCCTTTGTCATCAACTGAAACCAGCTCGACGTCGCCACCGTCTGCCTGCAAGCTTGGACGCACAAGCTCCAAAACTGCTCTTACATCGTCTTCGTTTACCATGAGATCTCCTTTATTGTCTTTCATTTTTCATTGCTGATAATACCATATGGAACTTAATTACTCACGTTTTTATAAATGTGTTTGCGCTTTGTCACAGGAATAGAAGATTTGCCAGATCTGCTACACTTTGAATCAATATCGAAGGAGCTTGTTGTGGATCTGAAAGAATGCCCAAGATGCAAGAGTAAGAGCATCGATCTGACAAAATATATTTCCCTGATGATGGTAAGTATGCATCAGGCTGTTTTTACCGTGCGTTGCCCGGTTTGCGGTCATATTGTCAGAGATATTTGGCCCATTCCGCAGCAGATGATGGGCCAAGTTATGGATGCCGCCCGACGTCTTGGCGCCGGCATGGGCATCTCGCAACAAGATGACGATGACACGGACGACGAAGATGGTTTAGGCGAAGGGTCTGACATCGATTTTCCGTTTCACGATACCAAGGAATAATGCATGCTCAATTCGCTCTATCAACAGCTTAATCCCATCGCCTTTTCCATCGGGCCTTTCACAGTTCGTTGGTATGGGATTGCCTATGTGCTGGGGTTTATTTTTGCGGCGTTGGTCATTTGGAAGACGGCGAAGCGCTGGAAGATAAAATTTGATTCCGATGCGTTAATGACGGTTATTTTGTGCGTGATCATCGGGGTCATTGTGGGCGCGCGTCTTGGATACGTACTGTTCTACGGCGCAGGATATTATCTGATCCACCCCGAAGAAATTTTCATGATTTCAAATGGGGGAATGAGCTTTCACGGAGGGCTTTGTGGTGCACTCATCGCTGGAATTGTTGCATCAAAAATCTGCCATATGCCATTTGGAACGCTTGCAGATTTGGGCGCGATCGCGGCTCCTATCGGGTTATTCTTCGGACGCTGTGCAAATTTCATCAATGGAGAGCTGTGGGGCGCGCCAACCGATCTTCCATGGGGCGTGGTGTTTGGCGGTGCTGCAGGAAATTTCCCTCGTCATCCGTCGCAGCTCTATGAAGCAATTCTTGAAGGGGTTGTCATCTTTGTGGTGCTGTTTGCCTTGTCAAGAAAGAATAATCCGCCACGCCCACGGGGGACCTTCTTTGGGGTCTTTTTAGTGATGTATGGAACGTTCCGTTTCTTGATCGAATTTGTGCGTCAACCCGATGCGCAGCTGGGATATCTATGGGGTGGCTGGCTTACTATGGGTCAAGTTCTGTCGGTTCCGCTGGTCATCATTGGTATCTTGGTACTGTTGTGGGCGGCGCGAAAACGCCTGCCGCAAATGGGAGTGGCCGTCGTTAATAAGGACGATACCGATAAAGATAATGCCGGCAAAGATAATGCCGACAAAGGAAGCATCGCTCAAGGTAACGTCGATAAAAAAGAGACGGATACAAACGCTCATAGCGATTCACAACAATGATTTCGCAGCGCAATTGAATGAGGTTTGTGAAGGCTATGGCAAGAAAGCAACACGTATATCAGGAGCGCAGTCAGCAGAGGCACAATTCGCATGTCCGCGCTCCGCAGGAACACAATCAACAGGTGCGCGCAAAGAAGAAAACCCGCAATGCGCGTATGCAGGATCAGTCCGCGCGTCGCACGACTCAAAGCAGAATGACTCATCGAATTGAGGGGTCAGCAATTGCGGTGATCGGTGGTGGTGCCGCGGGGCTGATGGCGGCCGTTGTGGCGTCAGGGGCACTTGAAGTTCGGCAGGACGGACCTGCGCTCCCAAGTTCGGATGCGCATTATCGCCAGGTAACTCTATATGAAGCCCAGAACAGAACGGGTAAACCCATTCTTGTTACCGGTGCGGGGCGGTGCAATATTACCAATGCGCAAGTCTCGCCGTCGGCATACCGAAACGACGCCTTTGTTGCGCAGGCGTTTTCGAAGTGCCCGCCTTCGCAGGTAATGGATGCGTTTTCGCTCCTTGGACTTGCCATCTACGAAGAGGACGAAGGCAGATGTTACCCGGTTACCAATCGTGCAACGACGGTGGTTGATGTTCTGCGCGCTGCCATGTTGCGCGCCGGGGTTGAGGAGCAATGTCATCGTCGCGTTGAAGCTCTTGAACATACGCCCGAAGGTTGGTACGTGTGCATGCCTGATGGGAAAGAAGGGCCATATGCGGCGGTTGTCATCGCTACGGGAGGTAAACCTGCAGCCCATATTCTTCCTGATGATGTGCCGTGTACGCCGTTGCAACCAGTCTTGGCTCCGCTGAAAATTCAGGGGGTGAACCTGCGACCCGTCAATCGTATGCGGGCGCGGTGCATTCTTTCGTATAAGGAGCACAGTGAAGTCGGTGAAGCGATGTTTCGCTCTGACGGCATCTCGGGAATTGCCGCGTTTAACATATCGCGCATGGTGAGCCCGGGCGATGCGATCGTACTCAACTTAACACCGGATGCTCAGGCGACTTCGGATGGTCAGGGGGAAACCTTCTTCGCCCGTCGTGCCGAACAAATTCATCCGCACACATGGGAAGACATGTGTCGGGGACTTTTCCTCCCTCGCGTAGGGCAAATCATACTTTCCTATGCGGGTCTTTCGGAACGTGATGCATTCGACCGCGACCGCCTTCCCGCTTTTGTGCATGCGGCCACTCATATGGAGCTTACGGTGGAAGGAATCGCCGATCCTGGTCGCGCTCAGGTGCATCGGGGCGGGGTTGATGTTTCGGCGATCGATCCGCACACGATGGAGCTTCGCCAGTATCCGGGACTTTTTGTGGCAGGAGAGGGTGTCGACGTCGATGGTCCCTGCGGAGGGTACAACTTGCACTGGGCGTGGGCATCGGGGCTGCTGGCGGGTGCGGCTGCGGCGCAGAAGCTCAACCAGCAGAAACTCGCGCAACGAAAAATCGCAAAACAAAAACTCGCAAGGCAGAAACTCGCGCAACAAAAACCTGCACAACAGAAGGATGATCTGCAATGATTCGCGTCGATGGAATCAAATGCTCGCTTGCGCATGCAGATGCATCTTGTGGCGGGCGAAAACAGACAACGGGGCCTTTATTTTCGCAGGTAGCACGTCACCTTGGCGTTCAGGAATGCGATCTTTTGTGGGTCGAAGTGCTCAGAAGAAGCATTGATGCACGTCGCAAAAACGATGTGCACTTTGTGGTTAATGTGGCGTGCAAACTTCGTGATCACGCGCTTGAAGAGGATCTTATCAACCAGAAAAAAGCACGGAGCTACGAGGATCTTCCCAAACTTCAAATTCCCGATTTACATGAGCATGTGTCCGATCTCGACCCCGCGAGCCGTCCGATTGTCGTAGGCACCGGACCTGCAGGTCTTTTCTGTGCGCTCTATCTCGCTCGAGCGGGACTTCGTCCGGTTGTCGTTGAGCGTGGCGGCAATGTAGACGAACGCATGCAAGCGGTGAACGACTTTGCGGCGGGAGGCGACCTTGATCCTGACACCAATGTGCAGTTCGGCGAGGGCGGGGCTGGTACCTTTTCCGATGGAAAATTGACTACGGGCACAAAGCATCCCATGGGCCGCTATGTCATCCCCTGGTTTATCGAAGCGGGCGCGCCCACTGATATTTCCTGGGATGCGAAACCGCATATCGGAAGCGATTTACTTCCCGAAGTCGTTGCATGTATGCGACGCACTATCGAAACACTTGGCGGAGATGTGCTGTTCCATACGCGGTGGTGTGGTTTTTCGTTTAACAACGGACATGTGAGTGGCATCAAACTTTTAGATGAGAACTCAAATTTCATGGTGGAGCGGCCGACCAGGCGTGTTGTGCTTGCATGCGGGCATTCCGCCCGTGATGTATTTGCGGAACTTGCGCGCAGTGGTGCCAAAATGGAACAAAAACCGTTTTCGATGGGCGTGCGTATCGAACATCCGCAAACTCTTATCAATCGTGCTCAATGGGGGGACGCCAAACGCGCACGCGTGCTCGGAGCTGCTCCCTATAAGATGGTTGTGCATCTAGGCAAAACGCGCAGCGCATACACATTCTGTATGTGCCCTGGTGGAAGCGTTGTTGCTGCGGCAAGTGAGAAGGGCACCATCGTAACAAACGGAATGAGCAATCATGCGCGCGATGCGGAAAATGCCAATGCGGGTCTGCTGGTGAACGTTGCACCCGAAGATTTTGGATCAAGCGATGTGCTTGCCGGCGTCCATCTACAAGAAGAGGTCGAACATCGCGCATATGAAGCTTCCCTTGCGTGTGGAGGCAAACCGTATCAGGCTCCGTGCCAGACGGTTGAAGGATTTCTGAAATCCCAGCTTGCATCGCATACCTTTTCGTCGCGCGAAGTGCGCGATATACAGCGCGTGCTTAAACAACAACGTGTTCGCACACGCCCCAGTTATCCTCGCGGTGTCGTCACCTGCGACCTTTCTCGAGTGCTTCCCGATTTTATCTGCTGCACTCTCGCGCTTACCCTTCCGCAATTTGACCACCGCTTGCATGGATTTGCGAATCCAGGTGCGCTGCTTACAGCCCCAGAATCGCGGTCGTCGTCTCCCGTGCGTATTGTGCGCGATCGCCAATCGCTCCAGGCACAATTTGCCGATTTAACCGATGCGCAAAGTGGCGTGTATCCGTGTGGCGAAGGTGCAGGCTATGCGGGCGGAATTGTTTCCGCAGCTGCCGATGGTCTGAAAATTGCCGATCATATTGCGCATGAGATTTCTGAGGAGCGTATTTAATGCGGCGGTCGTGCATGCTTTCATTTTGCCATCCGGCCGTTCCTGGCGTCTTTTTTGCGGCAGTTTTGCTTCTCACCATGCTTATTGCGCATCCTGTTTTTGCCGCGATTTCGCTTATCGGTGCGCTTTGGCTGTCGTTTTTGGTTCGCGGTGGTCATGCAACAGGAAATTCGATACGTGCGATGATTCCCTTAACGTTTCTTATCGTGATTGTAAATCCCTTTATTTCATCATCGGGAACCACCATCGTCATGCATGTGTTTGGTTTTGCCATCACCTTAGAATCTCTGATATACGGGCTTACTATGGGCATGATGATTTCGGCAGTGATGGTGTGGTGCGAGGACGCGGCGTGCGCGCTTGATGACGAGGCGATCATGGTGCTCATGGGGCGCCCGCTTCCTCGTGTTTCCTTGATTATCTCTATGGTCGCGCGCCTTATTCCTGCATATATTTCACGGGGAAGAGAGATTTCGGTTGCGGAAAAGGCAAACGTCGCTGCCTATGGCGCTGCGGCGCATTCTGCATCTTCTCCTACTCGGGCGAATTCATATGCCGATGCTTCTGCAGAATGTTCATCTGCCCCAAGCACTTCTCAAACGCATTCGAACCATACAGCGAACGCTCATACGCACAATTACCTGCAACGCCTTGCGCGCAGATTAGGAATTCTTTTAAGCTGGTCTCTTGAATCAAGCATCCAAACAGCCGACTCAATGACCGCGCGGGGATGGAGCAGCGAAAAGCCCCGAAGTATCTATCAGAAGGTAAGGTTTTCCCATCGCGATGCGGTGCTTGTTATGATTGTTATTGTGCTCGGGATATGTTTTGGAATTGCGGCATATTATGTATGCTCCCAGTTTTCTTTCTACCCTCAGATGAAAGACATATGGGCAGCTCAATTTATTATTCCGTATGGCTTCGCGGCATTATTTGTTGCGTTGCCAAGTTTGTATCAGATTGTCGAGGTGCACCAATGGACGCGATAAATATTTCTCATTTGTCGTTTTGGTATCTGGCGCCTGAGTTTCCTGATGTCGAACGCGGTGAGAATACCAAACAAGAAAACGCATCCCGCAGCATGAGTGGCGCTCAAATTTTTGATGATGTTTCGTGGGATCTTGCATCCGGCGAATTCTGCCTTCTCGAAGGATCCACCGGATCGGGGAAAACGACGCTCCTACGACTATTGCATCCCACACTTGCTCCGCGGGGAGAGCGCACAGGACAGGTGAATGTATGTGGGTATCCTTTTTCGGAGACAGGCTCCCAGGCACAAGAAATTATTTCTCATGTGGGGTATGTCGCGCAGAATCCCGCTTCGCAGATTGTCTGCGATTCGGTGTGGCACGAACTTGCCTTCGGCCTGGAAAATGAGAATACCCCGCAAGATCAAATGCGCAGGCGCGTGGCTGAAGTAGCTCATTATTTCGGGATTGAGCCGTGGTTTAATAAGCCCACATCCGAGCTTTCCGGCGGGCAGGCGCAGGTGCTCAACCTTGCCGCGGTACTTTGCCGGCACCCGCAGCTGCTGCTCCTTGATGAGCCCACGTCACAGCTCGATCCAGTATCCGCGGCAAATTTTGCTCACGCACTGTTTCGTATCAATCGAGAACTGCAGGTAAGCGTGCTTGTTGCGACGCATTCGCCCGAAGTTTTGCGCGACTATGCGACCAAAGAGATCCATCTGAATTCGGGTAAGATCTACGAGGGGCCGCTTCCACAAAAGCCTGTACCTGCGCAATTTGTGCCCGTGCAATCTGTGCTTCCACAAACGCCTGTATCTACACAATCTGCACCCAGGTCCTCTGCGCCTTCGCAAACAAAAAACAATCGTTCCAATGCAAAGCCCATCATTTCCATGAAAGACGTATGGTTTCGCTATCAGAAAGACAACGAAACCGTGAAGCCAAAGCGCCGCCGCAAGAATACGCTTACTGATCAAACAGGGAAGGGCAACATTCCTTTCGATTGTGTGCTTCGGAATTGCACGTGGTCATGCGCACCGGGGAGCATACACGCGCTTGTGGGAGGAAATGGTTGCGGGAAAACAACGCTCCTTTTGCTTGCCGCCTGCGCATATACGCCGCTTCGTGGACGGGTAAGCAACACCTCACATGCACAAGCATACCTGCCGCAGAACCCGCAGGCGCTTTTTGGATGCGAAACCGTCTACGATGAGCTGCGCGAATGGCAGAAAAATTGCGGTTACAAGGAAAATGATATTGCACATATATGCGCGAGCCTCAACATCCCGTATACGCCTCATGCTGATCAGACGCATAAACCAAGTCAGCTTCACGGGTTCGAAGCGCAAAACCCTCATGATCTTTCCGGAGGCGAGCAGCAACTTCTCGCGCTTGCAAAACTTATTCTCACCAAGCCTGATCTCTTATTGCTGGATGAGCCGACAAAGGGTCTCGACAGTGATGCCCATGTGCATGTTATTCACCTGCTCAAGGACATATCTTTGCAGGGAACCACCATCGTGCTTTCTACCCATAACATGGCGCTTGTCCTTGCCTTAGCGGATACCGTTTCCATGATCTTTGATGGGCAAATCGCATCATGTGAACCGACGGATGCGTTTTTCAGTGAAAATCTTTTCTTCCGCCCGCGAAAAGAAACATGTGAGCGCCTGGGTATTCATCCACATTGGCGCAGTTCATCCGAGGATGATTCATGATGGCGACGCGCATAAAACCCTATGAGGTCATATGTCTGATTGCAATTCCTGCGTCACTCGTGCTTTGCGGCATATTCCAAACCGATCAATCAGATGCCTATCCAGCCATCGTAGCGACCATTGGCTTGTGCGTACTTTTCTTTGGGTTCGACAGAAGCAAACCGGGGTTGCGCCAGATCATGCCCGTTGTTGTGCTGACCGCGCTTGCCGTGGCTGGTCGTGTTCTATTCGCACCGTTTCCGGATGTAAAGCCTGTTTCTGCCATCGTCATTCTTGCGGGTGGGGTATTTGGCAGACGTTGTGGGCTTATGACGGGCGCGCTTGCGGCGCTTCTTTCGAATTTCTTTTTTGGACAAGGTTTATGGACACCATGGCAGATGTATGCATGGGGGCTTATGGGCTATCTTGCCGGTACCGCATGTATGGCGAAAATTTTGACGCATCGTTGGGCTGTGCTTGTATACGGTTTTGTCTCATGCCTTCTATTCGGGCTTATCATGAATACCTTCTATCTGGTAGGATATGTCCACCCGATCACGTGGCAGTCTGCGATTCTTGCCTATGGTGCAGGACTCCCGCTTGACATTGTTCATGGCGTCGCAACCGTTGCATTTTTAATGATTGTGTGGGTGCCGTGGGCATCGCGTCTTGAGCATGCAAAACAAAAATATGCGCTGCTCCGTGTATAAATAACTCCCTTTACGAGAAACGAAATTCTAGAAGAAAACTTTGAATATCGTTTTTGAGTTTTAAGAATGTGAAGAAAAATGACTGAAGCAAATCCAAATAAAGTTCACGCGGAAACCCCCGCGCAATCTGCACAGAATGCATCCCGTACCGCGGCAACCATACCCGAAGCTGTTTCTGCGCTCAAGCAGGGGAAAGCGGTGGTCTTTCCCACTGATACCGTCTATGGTGTTGGTGTGGCAATCGATTATGCCGACTCCCCCGAAGAAATTTATCGAATCAAAGAGCGGAGCCACAAAAAGCCTGTTGCGTGGCTTGTTAATGGCGTTGATGCATTAACTACCTACGGGAAAATGGTTCCCGATTCGGTTATGAGGCTCGCGAAGAATTTCTGGCCCGGACCGCTCACGATTATTGTTGCTGCGTCGGATAAGGTGCCAAAGAAATTCCAGTCCGAAGAGGGCACCATTGGCCTGAGAGCACCGGCAAATGCAACCGCACAGAAGCTGATCCAAAGTGTTGGCTGCCCGCTTTCTACTTCGTCCGCGAATCTCGCAGGAGAGCCTGCACCTCATTCATTTGAAGAGGTCAATCCCGTAATTCTTGAGCGGTGTGCATGTGCGCTCAGCGATAATACCGAAAAAAGCGGCATTGCCTCAACAGTGATTGATTGCTCTTCGGGTGCCGCAGTCATGGTTCGCCAAGGGGCACTGACGATCGCTGACATCAAGAAGTTCTGCTAACTTTTTCGCTGGCGAAGTTCTGCAAACAATTTTTTGCTAACTATTTAAAAGTGTGAAAATAGGGACGGAAGCGCGGAATTCAACGTGTCCCGTTATGCACTCAAGGGGTGAATAAGTCATATGCGCAATCGTGCCACGCAAAAAGAGGTTACTCGCACGAAAGAAGTGTACTATCCGTCGGCATTGTCTGGTACGAAGATCCATACAATTATATGGATACCCAATCAAAGACCCCTCGCGCACGTTCAGATTTCACATGGAATGGCCGAATACGCGCGTCGATATGATGACTTCGCTCGTTTTCTTGCGTCGCGCGGGTTTGTTGTATGTGCAAACGATCACATCGGCCATGGGGAAAGCAGCGATCCCGATCACTGGGGGATACTTCCCGAAAACGCTGATGAAATCATGCTTGCAGATATGCGCACCCTGCAAGAAACAATGCAGCAGGCATACGAGGACATTCCTTATTTTCTGCTTGGACATTCTATGGGAAGTTTCTTGGCGCGCGCCTATATTTCTCGATATGCGAGCGATCTAGATGGCGCGATTATCATGGGGACCGCTCAATTGCCGGTGAACATCTCGAAACTCGGAAATATGATTGCCCATTTGGTTGGGCACGTGCGTGGTATGGATTATCGCTCGAAGTTTTTGGATGGCATGGGCGCCGGTGGGTATGGCAAGAAGATCAAAGACGCAAAAACTGATCTTGACTGGCTTAATACCGATCCCAAAGCGGTTGACCGATATGCGAAGGATCCAGCGTGCGGTTTTATGTTTTCAGCAGGGGGATACTGCGCCATTACCAATCTTACAAGAATCATTGCTGAGCCGCAGACGGTTCAAACGACGCCGGATGATTTCCCTGTTCTGTTTGCAAGCGGCGCAGAAGATCCGGTTGGTAATTTTGGCGAAGGTCCCACAAAGGCAGCTGAGCAGATGCGTACGCTTTCTTCCGCAAAGGTGACCGTTAATATTTATGATGGTATGCGTCACGAAATATTAAACGAGCCAGGACATGCAGAAGTTTATGCTGATATCGAGCGGTTTTTGACTGCATGTCTGCATCAAGAGACCAAGTAAACCTTCGATCATGATGCATACGTCATGGAAATATTCGCACATAAAGGAGAGCCTGAAGTAATGAGCTACATGATTGCATTTGATCAGGGCACTACATCCTCCCGGGCACTTCTTTTCGATAACGCATGCAGGGTATGCGGGGTGAAGCAGCTCCCATTTGAACAGCTCTTTCCTCATCCTGGCTGGGTTGAGCACGATCCGCTGGCGATTCTTAAAACACAATTGAGCGCATTTTCTGGTCTTATGCACGATCATGGCCTTACTGCCAAAGATATTTGTGGCATTGGGATTACGAATCAGCGCGAAACAACGGTGCTCTGGGATCGCCACACGGGACTTCCCATCGCGAATGCCATTGTGTGGCAATGCCGAAGGACCGAATCCATTATTAAAGAGCTGTGCTCAAGCGATGCGACACGGCAGAGAATCATACGCACCACCGGTCTGATTCCTGACCCGTATTTCAGCGCAAGCAAAATTAAATGGTTGCTGGACAATACGCCGGGCGCTCGCAACGCAGCAGAAAATGGTGATCTTCTTTTTGGAACCATTGATTCCTGGTTGGTGTGGAATCTCACGGGTGGCAAGGTACATGCAACCGACTACACGAACGCATCGCGCACCATGCTTTTTGACATCAGAAAAGGTGCGTGGGATCCATGGCTTTGCGACTTATTTTCTGTTCCGATGCAGATTCTTCCCGAAGTTCGCAGATCGGCGGGGGACTTCGGCGTCACGGCAGAGAAGGTGCCTGCCGCAGCATGGGGAAACGCCGATCTCCCGCCTATTCCTGCAGGTATTCCTATCCTAGGTGTTGCGGGAGATCAACAAGCGGCACTGTTTGGACACTGCTGCACGCGCGAGGGCCAAGCAAAAAACACGTACGGAACCGGATGCTTTTTCTTGATGCACACGGGTGGCGCTGCGATACGCTCGCAGCACAACCTGGTCACGACCATTGCGGCATCGTGTCCGGAAACATCGGGGCTTGAATATGCACTTGAAGGGAGCGTCTTTGTCGCGGGGGCGCTGATGCAGTGGCTGCGCGATGAGCTCCATTTAATTGATAACGTTGAAGAATCGCAAACCCTCGCGGAAAGCGTACCTGATACCCAGGGCGTCTATATTGTCCCTGCATTTACCGGTTTAGGCGCGCCATATTGGGACCCCGATGCCCGAGGTGCCGTGTTTGGCCTGACGCGCGGAACCACAAAGGCCCACTTTGTGCGCGCTGCCCTTGAATCATTCGCGTATCAAGTTGCCGATTTAGCAGCTGGTATGCAAGAGGATTCGGGAATTCAGCTCACCGAACTGAACGTTGACGGGGGAGCATGCAGAAACGATTTCATCATGCAATTTCAAGCGGACATGCTTAACTTGCCGCTCCTTCGCCCAAAAAATATAGAGACGACCGCGGCGGGTGCTGCGTATTTGGCGGGCCTGACGTGCGGTTTTTGGCGCACTATGGATGAAATTCGCGAGCGAAGAGATGTCGAACGCACATTTACTCCATCTATGAGCGATTCGCGTCGTCAAAAACTCTTTTCGGGGTGGCATGAGTGTGTCCGTCGCACACGTTCGCGCTATTGAGAAAATAATGGGGCGTAAACACACGAAAGCGATCACAATAAGGGTACTATTATTGAGGAAGTTTCAAGACAATTAGCTACGAAATAATGAGCTACAAGACAATTGGCTATACGGCAATTAGCTGCAGAACAATGTTTGAGAGGATGCACGATGGTTATTGCGCTTGGCAGCGACCATGCAGGATTCGAACAAAAAGAACAACTCAAGAAATACCTGTCTCAAAAAGGCTACACCGTTACCGATGAAGGTTGTTATAGCGAAGAGCGCTGTGACTATCCTGATTTTGCTGTTCCAGTGGCGCGTGATGTTGCCGCAGGACGTGCAGATCGTGGCATCTTAGTGTGTGGCACCGGCATTGGAATGGCGATGGCTGCTGACAAGGTGCCGGGTATTCGGGCTGCAAATGTCACCTTGCCCGAGCTTGCCCCTTTGTGCCGTCAGCACAACGATGCAAATGTCCTTACGCTGTCGGGTCGTTTTGTCAGCCTTGGCACGAATAAGCAGATTGTCGACGCCTTTCTTACGACCGAATTTGAAGGCGGACGCCATCAGCGCCGCGTGAACAAAGTAATGGAATTGGATAAGAAACAGAACTAGAAGAAACTTTATTGTTGCAAGCGTATTTGCGTAAGTGTTTCTACGCAAGCATACTTACGCAAGCTTATCTACCCTAATAAACCCACATTTTGGAGGCTCTCATGATTGATTATGACCGTATTACCGTTGTTGATCACCCGATGGTGCAACACAAACTTTCTATTCTGCGCAACGATAAGACGCCAGCCAATCAATTCCGTACTTTGGTAAAAGAGCTTTCCTTATTTGAAGGATATGAAGCGACGCGCGATTTACCCTTGGAATCTGTCGATGTACAAACGCCAGAAGGTGTTGCCCACTGCCATCAAATTGCCGGACGCCACATGGCGGTAGTGCCTATTCTGCGTGCGGGCCTTGGTATGGTCGATGGCATTTTAGAGCTCATCCCCACGGCGCGCGTTGGTCATTTGGGAATGTATCGCGATCCAGAAACGCGCAAGCCACACGAATACTATGCCAAGATGCCAAAAGATATCGATAAACGTGGGGTACTGGTGGTTGACCCGATGCTCGCAACGGGCGGATCTGCAACTGCTGCCATTGAATATCTACGGGGCAAGGGTGTCAAAGACCTTAAGCTGATGGTTTTGGTGGCTGCTCCTGAAGGTGTCGAAGCGGTGCAGAAATTCGACAAAGATGTTCACATTTATACCTGTGCAATTGATGACGGTTTGAACTCAGATGCATATATTGTTCCTGGTTTGGGTGATGCAGGGGATAGAATTTTCGGAACACGATAAGTCTGAAACATGCATTTATGTATGCAGATAGTCGCATTCATACCTACACGCCACTGCATGCATGAAACATTTTGAATTTAACAAGGTGCACAACACGATGTCAGAAGAAGAAAAAGAAGATTCACGTGGCGATGCAAAGAAGGCGGCGCTATCTCCTGAAAAGAAGCCGTCTTCGCAGCAATCTTTTGCACAGTCAGAAGGCAACTCTTCAGATGACTATGTCATGCCGCATGCACACCCTTATGAAATAGATAAGGGTCGTCCCTCGTGGGATACGTACTTTATGACGCTTGCCGAGCAGGTGGCAACTCGTACCACCTGTTTGCGCCGGGCCGTGGGAGCGGTGGTTGTGAAGGATCGCCGTATTCTTTCCACCGGTTATAACGGTGTCCCTAGCGGTATTCGCCATTGTTCCGAAACGGGATGCCTGCGCGAACAACTGCATGTTCCCAGCGGTCAGCGCCATGAGTTATGCCGCGGTCTGCATGCAGAACAAAACGCGATCATCCAGGCGGCACGATATGGCATCGATATTTCGGGTGCATCGATTTATGTCACCGCGCAGCCTTGCGTGGTTTGTGCAAAGATGCTTATCAATGCCGGAATTAAGGAAGTCATCTATAAAGACCCATATCCGGATAAGCTCTCTCAAGAAATCATCGGCGAATCAAATATGAAGATGCGTGTATATCACGATGATACGCACCCAGAATCGAACTCGAGCAAGTCAACTTCAAGTGAACCTTTTTCAAAATAAATTTGTATCGAACGATTGTTTTTACGGAGGTTCGGAAATCGTTTCGAAAACCGTTGCAAGCGAAGAAAATGATGCCAATTTTGCTCTGAAATAAGCTTAATTTATGTACAATTGCAAAATCTGTTTTCTGTCGGTTATGATCTGTATGGTTTAGCCGATTTGAGAGGAATTTGTTTCCATGGCGTTAGCTATAATTTTGGGTCTCGTTTGTGGGGTGGCAGCGTTTTTGCCGCTTCTCGGCGCAACTCGAGCGGTACGCCGGGTAACAAAAACTTCGAATTTTTCGCATTTAAGTATATTGCTACTCGCTGTTGCAGGTTCAATTATCGTGCTATTTGTAGCGACATTTATTTGCATTAGCGTAGACCGCAACGACGCGTTTTGGTTCGTTCTTGGCGAAGCGATTGGACTGGTCGTCTTCGCTATTTGGTATGGAATCAAAACCTTTATTCGTCGCAAGAAGGACTAGAGGAAGGTCTGCAGTGGATCCAATTAGCGCATTGAATGATGGTGTAGAGGAGCTTCGCCAATCCTTTGATCCAACGTTGGTCATAGGACCCTTTACCCAGTACACACTATGGATGGTCATTGTCTTTGTTATCTTGCTGGCGTTGATTTTGCCGGCAGCCCGTAAAGTTTCGGTTGTTCCAAAACCTGGATTTGGATTGTCGAATCTTATCGAATATGGCTATTCCTACGTTTGCCACGAGATGGGCGAAAACGCTATCGGAAGAGGATATGAACGTCATATTCCATTTTTGGCAACCCTGTTCTTTTATATTTTGATCGCAAATTTCTTAGGACTTGTTCCAGGTTTTAAAACATCGACTGGTTCTGTTCATGTTACCTGGGCACTTTCTATTATTTCCTTTATTTACTTTAACTATTACGGAATTAAGTGCCGTGGCGGATGGGGCTATGTAAAGTCAATTGCTCCGTCTGGACTTCCCGCACCTCTTGTTCCGATTATTTGGTTCTTTGAGTTAATTTCACTTTGCATTCGTGTTCTTACGCTTGCCGTTCGTCTTTATGGCAATATGTTTGCCGGCCATATGGTGCTTGGCGTATTCGCGCTTGCAACGTCAGTATTTATTCAATCGGCAATCGTAAACATGAGCTTTGTAACCGCGCTTCCATCTATTGGTTGGTTCGCACTTCTGTTTGCGATGTATGCCCTAGAAACATTGTTTGCTTGGCTGCAAGCATATGTATTTACGGTTCTATCTGCCGTTTACGTGGGACTAGCAACAAGCCCTTCTCATTAATATAGGTTTGCTTTCTTATAAGCATTTTCCGGCGGGTTTTCCGCAGCTGGCGAGCTTAAACGCGTATAACTTTGGATCTCACCTGTTCTACTAATTTGAATGGGTTGGTCAGTATAAAAAGGAAAGAGCTCGATTAAGGATTTGGGCTCAGATCTTAGGAGGATCAAGTGGATATCACCTTGGCAGTATCTGCAATGAAGGTCGTTGGCTATGGCCTTGGCGCAATCGGACCTGGTATTGGTATTGGTATCGCAGCATATGGCTGCTGTGTCGCTACCGCTCGTCAGCCTGAACTTGCTGGACGTATTTTCACCGACTTCATCATCGGTGCAGCAATGGCAGAAGCTCTGGCTCTGATCGGCTTCGTTCTTACCTTCATCTTTTAACCTTGGCTCTACAAAGAAGCTGAATACAAGGCTAGAAGGAGGGAAGAACTTGGAACACAAGAATAACAAAGCGTTATTTGGCACAGGAATGATTTCTGCTGCCATATCGACCTTGGGCTTTCCTGCATTTGCATTTGCAGCTGGCGAAAGCAGTAGCACAGGAATCGCGACGATTCTTCCAAATGTGGAAGAAACCGTTCCGATGCTTATCGCATTCATTTTGCTCTGGATTATTCTTGCAAAATACGGTTGGCCAGCGTTCTCGAATGTTATTAAGAAGCGCAATGAGACCATTACGAATTCGCTGAAACAGGCTGAGGAATCTCGCCAAGAAAGCGAACGTGTGCTTGCGGAGTATAAAAAAGAACTCGCAGATGCAAGAAGTGAAGCTGCTGAAATTGTCGCTGAAGCCAAAAAGACTGGCGAGGCAACACGTGCTCAGATTACCGCTCAGGCTCAAAAGGAGTCTGAAGAGATGATCAAAAAGGCAAAAGCAGCAATCGAGCAAGAAAAGCGCAATGCGATTGAGGAGTTACAAGGC
Source organism: uncultured Eggerthellaceae bacterium (assembly GCA_903789415.1). Taxonomy (GTDB): domain Bacteria; phylum Actinomycetota; class Coriobacteriia; order Coriobacteriales; family Eggerthellaceae; genus CAIFEG01. The sequence goes on from CAIFEG010000009.1 coordinate 48,722, forward strand.
TCAGTTGCCGATATTTCTTGCGATGTCGCATCAAAACTTATCGATCAGGATCTCAGCGACGATGAGCATCGTAAAATTATCGAGCGCTATGTAAAAGAGGCAGGTAGCTTCCATGCCAACTAATCGCCACATAGCCAAAGCTGAGGTCGACGTCTACGCCGGCACTCTGCTGGATGCGTTGAACAACAACGGTGGTATGGATGCCGTCTTGGAAGGCCGCGAACAGTATCATGACGTCATGATGTTCTACATCAGCCATGATGCGTTTAAGGCGCTTTTCCAAGGTGCTGATAAAACCCCCGATATGCGCAAGAAACGTATGGAAGAGGTAATGAGCAATGCTCATGTCCGTCCGGAAGTTTCTACCATCTTAGGGGTATTGGCCGAAAAAGATAGTTTGGCTGCTATGCCGCGTATATATCGCGCATTCAACTCGTTGCTGGCGAGCAAATTTAACACGTATATCGTTGATGTAACGACACGTGTTCCTCTTGATGACCATTTGCGCGAAATCATCAAGAATAAAGTGAGTGCAGATTTAGGCGGAAATGCAATTCTGTACGAGACGGTAGATCCCCATATGCTTGGCGGGATTATTATGAGCGCAAATGATAAGCGTATCGATGCAAGTTTGGACACAATGCTCAATCAAGCACGCTCTGCGCTAAAAAAGACTAATGATATGGAGGTGAATGCACGTGGCTGAAATTACCGCTAAGTCGATTGACGAGTCACTTCGTAAACAGTTAAGTGACCTTGAAACCAGTGTTAAGTCGCAAGATGTGGGCACGGTTATTCAAATCGGCGATGGCATTGCTATCATCGATGGTCTTCAAGCTGCAATGGCGGGCGAACTTTTGGAATTCACCAGTTCTGAAACTGGCCAGAAAGTTTACGGCATGGCACAGAACTTAGATGAAGACACGGTCGGTGCTGTTCTTTTGAGCGATGTCACGGCAATTCGTGAAAACGATACCGTAAAAACAACGGGTCGTTTGATGGAGGTCCCTGTAGGACCTGAGTTGCTTGGCCGCGTGGTTGATGTTCTGGGTCGTCCGATCGATGGTAAAGGACCTATTCACACCACGCATACTCGTCCTGTTGAATTTAAAGCTCCAGGCATTATTCAACGTCAGGGCGTAAACCAGCCTATGCAGACAGGCATTTTGGCTATCGACTCAATGATTCCTATTGGTCGTGGCCAACGTGAGTTGATTATTGGTGACCGTCAAACCGGTAAGACAGCAATTGCTGTTGACGCTATGATCAACCAAAGAGATAACGGCGTTATCTGCGTGTATGTTGCAATTGGTCAGAAAGTTTCTACCATTGCAGGCTTGGTTGAAACGCTTGAGCGTCATGGCGCAATGGATCACACGATTGTTGTCGCTGCTCCTGCTTCAGCTGCCGCTCCTCTGCAGTACTTAGCTCCTATGGCAGGTGCTGCAATGGGTGAATACTTCATCTACAACGGCAAGGATGGCAAACCTGCAGGGAAAGACAATCCTGGTAGAGACGTACTGATTACCTATGACGACCTGTCAAAACAGGCTGTTGCATATCGTCAGATGTCGTTAACCCTTCGCCGTCCACCAGGACGCGAGGCATACCCTGGTGATATTTTCTACTTGCACTCACGCTTGTTAGAGCGTGCAGTCAAGCTGTCTGATGAATATGGCGGAGGATCAATGACTGCTCTTCCAATCATCGAAACCCAGGCAGGCGATATTGCTGCATACATTCCAACCAACGTAATTTCTATTACCGATGGTCAGATCTTCTTGGTCACCGATATGTTCTATCAGGGCCAGCGTCCTGCTATTGACGTTGGAACTTCTGTTTCTCGCGTTGGTGGTGCTGCACAGACAAATGCAGTTCATAAAGTCTCTGGTTCTTTACGCCTCGATTTGGCTGCATATCGTGAACTTCGCGCGTTCTCTCAATTCGGGAGCGACTTAGATGCGGCAACGCAGCAGCAGCTTACTCGTGGTGAGCGCATGACTGAGCTCTTAAAGCAGGGCCGTTATCAGCCGATGAGCTTCATGCAGGAGACTGTTGCTATTTATGCAGGCAACAAGGGATATCTGGATAAGATTCCTGCTAAGGATGTCGTACGTTTCCGCAATGAACTGTTTGACTTCATGAATGGTTCGTATGCTGACTTGATGGAGGATATCCACAAGGAGCAAAAGCTTACGGATTCTATTATTCCTAGGCTTGATGAAGCGTTGGAGAAGTTCTCGAAGCAGTTTGCTCCGAGCAGTGATAAAGAATAGGGCGGGATTAGATGCCAAACCTACATGACATAGACAGGCGCATCAAATCCGTTACCTCAACGAAGCAGATTACGCGCACGATGGAAATGGTTGCAGCTGCAAAAGTGCATCAGTCCACGAGACGTGTAAAAGAAGCGACGCCGTATGCCCAGTCCATGGCTGAGATGTTGGCTAATGTCGCAGATACGGCTACGAGTTCGACAAATGCCCTTTTGAATAAGCACGATAAGATTGAAAACGTCGCTGTTATTGTGGTTGTTTCTGACCGTGGTTTAGCAGGCGGTTTCAATGCAAACTTATTGCGTGCAGCTGAAAAGTATATTCATGCTCGTAGTAATGAAGGCGTCAAGACACATGTCGTGGCGTGTGGCAAGAAGGCCATCAGCTTTTTTAACTATAGGAAAATTCCTCTAGAGATGGTTTTTACCGATCTTTCAGCGGATCCTACAGTTGAAGAGGCAAGTTCAATTGCGAAGAAAATGATTTCTGGGTATGAAGATGGCACCTATGACGAGGTTGTTGTTTTTTACAATCACGCAAAAAATGCTATGACTCAAGAAGTAACCCAGACGCTTCTTCTTCCTATTGATGAAAAAGCCATCATGAAAAATGAGCATGCAGAAGACATGAAAGATACGGCTTTGGAAGAGGAGGGCGCAAACGCAGCAGAAGCCACGGGCGATGTTGAATATGAGCCTTCTGCTGAAGAAGTTTTATCAGGCCTTCTTCCCGCCTATGTACGTACCGAAATTTATCAGGGCTTAATTGATAGTGCGGCCGGAGAGCAAGCAGCTCGCCGCAACGCTATGAAATCGGCTACCGATAATGCGGACGATATGGTCAACATGCTTCAGCGTTATTACAATCGTGTTCGCCAAGGCGCCATTACAACCGAGATCAACGAGATCGTCGGCGGCGCTGCGGGTTTGGAGGATTAAATGGCAGAAGAGACAAATACGAAAGGAACCGTGGGACACGTCGTTCGTGTTGTTGGACCTGTTGTCGACGTAGAGTTTCCTGAAGACGCTATGCCGTCCATCTACAACGCACTGACGGTTGATGGCACCACCCCAATGGGTAAGATTCACCTTATCCTTGAGGTTCAGATGCAGCTCCCTGGTGACCTTGTTCGCTGCGTTGCTATGTCTTCGACAGACGGTATGCAGCGAGGAATGGAAGCAATTGATACAGGCAACCCAATTATGATGCCTGTTGGCGACAAAGTCTTGGGCCGTATTTGGAATGTCGTTGGCGAGCCTGTTGACGAGAAACCAATGCCTGAAGGCTTGGAGCGCATGCCGATTCACCATCCAGCACCAAAATACGATACCTTGACCACAACTACTGAGGTCTTCGAAACGGGTATTAAAGTCATCGACCTCATTGAGCCATTCATTCGTGGTGGCAAAACTGGTCTGTTCGGCGGTGCAGGTGTCGGCAAAACAGTTATTATTCAGGAGCTCATTAACAACCTGGCTCAAGAGCACGGCGGAGCTTCTGTATTTACCGGCGTAGGTGAACGTACCCGTGAGGGCACCGACATGTACGTCGAAATGACCCAGTCTGGAGTTATTAACAAAACTTCACTGGTATATGGTCAGATGAACGAGCCTCCTGGAGCTCGTATGCGTGTCGGCCTTTCTGGACTGACCCAGGCGGAATACTTCCGTGATCAAGGACAAGACGTTCTTTTGTTCATTGATAACATCTTCCGCTTCACCCAGGCAGGTTCTGAGGTATCCGCACTGTTAGGTCGTATGCCATCTGCTGTAGGTTACCAGCCAACCCTGGCTACCGAGATGGGCGACTTGCAGGAGCGCATTACTTCCACCGATGTTGGATCTATTACATCAGTGCAGGCAGTATATGTTCCTGCCGACGACTTGACCGACCCAGCACCTGCAACAACATTTACGCACCTGGATGCACGTACTGTTCTGGACCGTTCAATTGCAGACTTAGGTATTTATCCTGCAGTTGACCCTCTGGAGTCTTCTTCACGCGCACTCGAGCCTGATGTTGTCGGACAAGAGCATTATGACGTGGCCGTTGGTGTTCAGCAGATTTTGCAGAACTATAAAGATCTGCAGGACATCATCGCTATTTTAGGTATGGATGAGCTTTCTGAAGAACAGAAGTTAACCGTACAGCGTGCTCGTAAGATCCAGCAATTTTTGGGTCAGCCGTTCCATGTTGCTAAGCAATTTACCGGCATGGATGGTAAGTACGTCAAGATGGAAGATACCGTTCGTTCGTTCAAGGACATTCTGGACGGCAAATGCGATGAGATTCCTGAGCAGTGCTTCCACTACAAAGGGTCTATCGACGAAGTATATGCTGCCTATGATGAATTGAAGAAACAGGAAGCCAAGGAAGAGGCTTAATCGATGAATCTAATCACCTGCGACATTGTTACGCCTAAGCAAAAGCTGTATACCGAAGACTGCTATATGGTTGAGGTTCCTGGCGTTTCCGGATCTATGGGCTTTATGAAAGGCCATTCAAATCTTGTTTCGCTTTTGGCTGATGGCTTGGTCCGCGTTTTTAGCGACGCCAATACGCTTGAACACCAAATTGTACTTCAAGGTGGTTACGTGCAGGTGGATGGCGATAAAGCTATTGTTCTGGCTGATCGTGCAGTGCTTCTTGAGGATGTTGATACCTCGAAATTGCCGGATCAGATTAAAGAAACCCAGGAGAAGCTCGATCAAGCAGGAGACGATGAAGCGGCCAAGGAGCTTCTTGAGCTCGACCTTGATTGGTACAAACTTCTCCAGAGAGAAACTGGCGGAGCTGCTAACCAGAACGAATAATTGGTGTAAAACGAAATAGGCAAAAAGAAATAAAACGGTTATTTCGTCAAAGTATTAAAGCCAGTCCGTATGGGCTGGCTTTTTTCGTAGGTTGCTCTCTTTTGCATATTGCACCCGCTACGGAATATCGCACTTGCTACGCGGGAAATTTTCTGTGTTTCTTTGAAGAACGACACATAAATTTTTTTCAGAAAAATAGGGATGCAGATCAAATAATTCTTATTGAAATTCAAAGCCAAATACAGGGATATTTGGACAAAAATGGGCCAACGAAAAAGACTTATAAGCAACATACCTGGCGCAAAAGTGCGCAATTGCTGTCTCATCTTTCTTTTCGTCAAGCTGGTATACTCTTTTTCAGAAAATACGAAGTAGTCTTTGAGAAAACGATCCACCCATCAACACAGAGGAAAGAGAAATATCGCCCTTAAGCGCTCTTTTTGGTTTGGGTTTTGGATTGAATTCTCGCATTCTGCGAAAGGCGTTTCATGGCGTTCGTCCACTTGCACAATCATACGGAATATTCACTTCTTGACGGGGAAACCCATGTGAAAGACATGGTAAAACGCGCTGCTGACCTGGGAATGCCCGCGGTTGCCATCACTGACCATGGCGTTATGAGTGGCGTTCCGGAGCTCGAAGATGCCTGCATTGCGCTGAAGAAAGAAACGGGTCAGGTGGTCAAGCCAATCTTCGGATGTGAGATTTATTTCACTACCGATGATGACCTGAAAAAGACCGGCAAGCCGCACCTGTATCACATGATTCTGCTCGCGAAGACAAACGAGGGGTACCACAATTTGGTGCACCTGGTAAGCGAGTCTCATTGCGGCGAAAATAACTTCTACTACAAACCACGGACCACTTTTGCCATGCTGAAAAAATACGGCAAGGGTCTTATCGGGACCTCTGCCTGTATTGCGGGTATCATTCCGCGTTTGATCGACAACGATCAGTTCGATGATGCAGTGGCATGGGCGAAGAAGCTTGCAAGTTGTTTCGCTCCAGGCGATTTCTATATTGAGCTTCAAAACCATGGCATCACTACCGATGGCGGTCTTACCGATCTTGAGATGGATCGCCAGCTGGCAAAGGTTGCCAAAGTAGCAGGGCTCAAATGCATTGCCACCAACGACTTCCATTATCTGCGCAAAGAGGATGCGCGCGCCCAGGATATTATGGTGTGCATCGGCACAAACTCGCAGCTGTCTGACCCGAAGCGCATGAAATTTGCCACCCAGGAATTCTATATGAAGACCGAAGAAGAAATGCGCGAAGCGCTTTCCGAATGGCCTGAGGCATGCGACAACACCGTCGAAGTTGCAGAAAAGTGCAATGTAACGCTCGAGCGCTATTCTGTTCTGCCGAAGTTCCCGGTTCCTGAAGGCGAAGATGAGGCCAGCTGGTTTAGAAAGCAGTGCGAAAAAGGTCTTATCAAACGCTTTGGCAAGGGCAAGGCAAAAACTCTTGACGACCTACCAAAAGAGGTTGTCGATCGCTACAAATATGAATCTGACATCATCGTGCAGAAAGGCTTTGCGGCATACTTCTTGATCGTACAAGAATATGTCATGTGGGCGAAAACCCACGGCATTGGTGTGGGTCCTGGTCGTGGTTCTGCGGCGGGTTCCATCGTTACATATGCTATGGGCATCACCGACTTAAATCCCTTGCCCTATGGTCTGCTGTTTGAGCGCTTTTTGTCTGTTGAGCGCACCGAGATGCCTGATATCGACGTCGACTTCGACGATGAACATCGCCAGGACGTGATCAACCACGTTCGCGAATTCTACGGGGCCGATCATATTGCCGGCGTGATTACGTTCGGTAAGCTCCAAGCGAAAAACGCCGTTCGCGATGCGGCACGTGTGCTGGGATATCCGTATGGTGTTGGCGATCGTTTGTGCAAAATGATTGGCAATGACTTGGGCATCACGCTTGATCAGGCGCTTCAGGAAAAGCCTGACTTAAAAGAGGCCTATGCTAACGAAGAAGATACCCGAACCATCATCGACGCCGCTCGTTCTATCGAGGGTCGCATCAGAAATGAGGGTGTGCACGCGTGTGCAACCATCATCTGCCGCGACCCGATGGAAGATCACGTTCCCGTAAAACGTGACACCAAAGGCGGCGGCATGATCACCCAATATGATGGCCACTACACTCCTGAGCTCGGTCTTTTGAAGATGGACTTCTTAGGTCTGCGTACCTTGGGTGTGATTAGCCGTGCATGTGAAAATGTGAAAGCTCGCTACGGTACTGTTATCGACCCGTCTGAAATTCCGCTGGATGATCCTGAGTCATTCAAACTTATGAGCAGCGGAAACATGGATGGACTGTTCCAGGTAGAAGGCGGACTATACGTAAGCCTGTTCGCCAAAATGCCGCCGAAAAAGTTCTCTGATATCGTGGCTTCCATCGCGCTGAACCGTCCAGGTCCTTTGCAAAACGGCTTCGTTGACGACTACGTCGATCGTGTGTCCGGCAAAAAGCCCGTTGTCTATTACGATGAACGTTTGCGCCCTATCTTGGAAGAGACGTACGGCACGATTGTCTATCAAGAGCAAATCATGCAGATTTCCATGCGTATGTGCGGATTCTCTGCGGGTAAAGCAGATAGACTGCGTAAAGCCATGGGTCACAAGCAGATTGAAGTCATGAAATCGCTTGAGCAGGACTGGAATGAAGGCGCCGTTAAAAACGGATTTTCGCTTGAGGTCTCCAAGCATATTTGGAGTGATGCCGAAAAGTTCGCTCAATATGCCTTCAATAAGTCGCATTCGGCATGCTATGCCGTGCTTGTCATGCGTACCGCATACCTGAAGGCGCATTATCCGAACGAATTTATAGCGGCAGTGCTTTCGAGCTACATGGGCAATAATGAAAAGCTTGTCCACTATATTGCCAGCTGCAATGCGTCCAACATTAAGGTTTTGCCCCCTGACGTTAACAGTTCAAACCGCGAGTTTACGCCAACCGACGAGGGCATTCGCTTTGGTCTTTCGGGCGTGCGCGGTGTTGGCGACAAGGTCGTCGAAGAGATTGTGGCGGAGCGCGAGAAGAACGGTCCGTATAAGCATCTGCATGACTTTGTGGATCGCCTGCCGTCGAATTGCTATAACCGCAAGACCCTTGAGGCGCTCATCAAGTCTGGTGCATTTGACACCACGGGATATACGCGCAAACAGATGATGCATTTTATCGACGACACGCCGATGCTCGAGTCTGCGGCAAAGCGCCAGCGTGATCGCGATGCGGGTCAGACCAGCATGTTTGATCTGCTTGGTGGAGACGACAAGGAAAAAGAAGAAAATGTGCCCGCGCCTGATGGCATCGAGTGGGATCGTAAGACCAAGCTTGCCTTTGAAAAGGACGTACTGGGCATCTACGTTTCCGACCATCCGCTGTCACGTTATTCGGGTGTGTTGAAAAAGCTCACCAAATTTAGGCTCGGTGATCTAGCGGAGCGCGACCGTGACAACAATAACGCAAGGTTTGTGGGATTGGTGTCTGGGGTGCAGCCGAAATATAATAAAAAGGGTAAGAAGATGGCACTTTTCACCCTTGAAGATACGACCGGATCAATCGACTGCGTGTGCTTCGACTTCAATAAGAACGCCGAGTCGCTTGTCGAAGATGCCATCGTCAAGATCAAAGGTAAATTTGAAGCGTCGGATTCGCGCAAGCAGCTGATTTGCTATGAAATGGAGCCAATCGAGCTTTCGAGCGACGAAGCAGACGGAAGCATTCGCACGTTGGAAGTAGCGATAACGCAGGCTGATTTCACGCGCGACAATATGCGGTTCTTAAATCAGGTTTTAAAGTCGTATCCTGGTCAGGACAATGTGTCGCTTATCGTGAGGCAGCCCGAAGGGCGAAAGCTCTCGGCGCAACTTCCGATGACGGTGGACTCACACAATAAAGAAGTATTCCGGAAACTCAGCGAACTGTTTGGGCGCAAGGTTTGCAGGATGGCGTCGTAATGCCGGTTGCGGTGGTTCGTCTCTCATATAATGGAGCGCCATTTTGCGGGTTTGCCCGCCAGACGAAACAGTCGGTTGCTACGGTGCAGGAAGAACTGGAACACGCGCTCTCGACCGTGTTTCGTCGTGAGGTGCAGGTTGTGTGTGCCGGGCGTACCGACACGGGAGTTCATGCGCTTGATCAGGTTATTTCCTTTGAAATTACCCCAGAGGAGCGCGCCGCCAAAACCGAGCATTCTCTATTGAACTCGCTCAATGCACTCACCAGCGATGCGATTTCTGCGCGACGTGCGGTTTGTGCTCCCGAAGGCTTTTCGGCACGGTTTTCTGCGGTATCGCGGGAATATCGCTATTATTTGAGTGATGCATCGTCAGCGCCCTTGGTTATGCAAGCGTTTTCTGCACATACGCCGGGGAAGTTGGATGTTGATGCAATGAACGCCGCGGCAACATATCTGGTTGGTAACCACGACTTTAAAAGCTTCTGTGTGAAGGAATCGGCAGAAGGGCGCAACACCGTTCGTACGCTGTTCGAGGTGTCGGTGGAACGCGAACGCATCATGGGCGACGATTTGGTGTGCATCCGCGTGGTGGGAAATGCGTTTTTGCATTCGATGATTCGCACCATGGCGGGAACCCTCGATATGGTGGGGCGGGGAATACGAAGCCCCGAGTGGGTGCAGCGTGTGCTTGAGGCGCGCGATCGTTGTGCGGCGGGTCCGAAAGCGCCTGCGTGCGGCCTTATTTTTTGGCATGTTGATTATGGAGATGCGCTTAAAGGTGCGACGTGGGAAGCGTAAGGTGGCAATAATGGCTGACGAAGAAACAAAAGAATCTACTAATAGCTTTAGCTTCGGCAAAAAGAAAGTTCCCCATGTTACCAAGAAAGATTTTGCGAACTTCCATCTGATCTATACGTCGCGCGATGATGAAATTTCCGTCTTTGAAGATCCCGATGGGCATCTGTGTGCCGTTCGTACTTCGCGACTTGTGTAATCGAACGTAACATCTTTTCATCCGATCGTTACCTGATCGAACTCTACTTTCCTTATTTTTTATCTGCGCAAGGATTCGAAAATTTTTCTATACGTTTTGAACAGCGAAAACGTATTAATCCAATCCTAAAATGGCCTCAATTCTGTTGAACAATTAAATATGTAGGAAATGTGTATTTTCATCGAGCTGTTGCCATGGCAACAGTTTTAAATTTAGTTCCGCGATAAAAGTTAGGCATAACTAACAAATGAGAGAAATTTTCAATCTCCGTTAGGAGCAAATCGTTCTCTCAGGTAGTGATGCGAATCTCTATCTCATCTCGGAAAGGAACATAATATGTCAACAGACAAGCTAAACAGTGAACTTAGCCGTCGCGATTTTGTAAAAGTAGCAGCAGCAGGAGCAGTAGCACTCGCAGCAGGACCGACTGTGCTGCAATCGGTAAAACCATCTTTGGCTTTTGCGTCAATTCCTACGACGCCAGGTGTGTATACAGTTTCAGCTAATTTACGCCTTGAAGCTCCTTGGGTACCCTCATTTTTTATGGGCGGCAAACCGTATCTGACTGATTTAACTGACCCAAATGTCACCCCTGGCCAATTTCCGAAGAACAAACAGTCGAATAACGCAACTTTGACTGTCGGCACTGATGGAAAGAGTACTTTAGTTCTTAACCAAGGACTTAATCCTTGTGCGATGCTCTTCGCTATAGATGATGGAAATGGAGCTAGTGTATTATCAACCGTTAAAGTCGATCCAATTTATTCGGTCACTGATACCGAATTAAAGGACAAACAACGAATTAATGGAATTACCTTTCAACTTGATAATTTAGGTGGGGAGTATCTTTTTTCAGACTGCACTGAGTATGCAGGTTTCACTGGATATGCGCCCTTAAAAGGTAAGCATCATTGGGATGTAACGCTTCTTGTCGAATAATTAAAATTCAGACCTTATGGAGCACATGCCTTATAAGGTCTATTTGTTTTCTCGGTTTTTCTGACTCCTATGAGTCTTTTGATAAAGCCTTTTCACGAAAGTGGTCAAACCTATGCACATATCAAAATCTAAAAAAGATGTTGCAAGAAATGCTGCAAAGCTTGTGCTGGCATTCCTCGTAGCTTTTGCTATGCTCTTTGCCTCTGTTCCTGCTCCTTCTTATGCTGCAGATACTGATGCAAGCTCAACTGCTGCAGAGAGTAGTGACCAGGCTGAAGCAACAGATGATTCTTCAGATCAAGCTTTAAAGAATGCAACTGCAACATCTTTTCAAAACACGACAAATGAGCAGCAGAGAACCGCTGATAACACGCAATCAGCAAACAATAGCGTAGCGAATGATATAAATGCGACTGTTTCTCAAGATACCCCAGTGTCTACTACTCAAAGTGTAAATGTTAGTGACTTGCAATCTGAGAGTGGTACTTCTGAAGATACTTTGAGCACAGAGCAAGCCTCTTTGCTCCAAGCAGCTGAAGAAGACAGCGGCAATGATAGCGGAAACAATGCACCGTCATCTTCAG
>CAIFEG010000010.1 GCA_903789415.1 uncultured Eggerthellaceae bacterium
TGCCCCGGACCGTTGTTTGTCTGGTGGCAAATCACCTTGCCGATACGCTCAAGCACTTCCATGCTGTAATCGTCGGAGCCCTTCGACGATCCTGCATTCAGCACCACGATATCGGCACGTGCTGCTGCCGTGCGAAGGGCGTCTTCTAAGGCTTTTGGATCATCGGGAACAATATCGTCCATGATGGCAGTTCCGCCCCATGCTTCGATTTTTCCGCGGACGACATCTGAGTTTGAATCGATTGTTTTTCCGCGCGGGACAACGCCGCCCGCACTTACCAGTTCGTTTCCACTGGGGATAAATTCCACTACAGGTTTGGCGATGACCTCTACCGTAGTGTTGTTTGAAGCAGCTGCGCTTGATGCCAAAAGGGGAGTCATGACTGCTCCCGCGTGGACCATGGCATCTCCTTCCTTAAAGCGACTCCCTGCAGGAATGGTGCCTGCGTACTGTTTTGAAGGTGCCGCATCAAAGCTCACATGGGTGTCGTTGTCGGAGAAGTGTACGTGTTCGACAACGATTGCGGTGTCAAAACCTTCGGGCATACCCACGCCGGTGTTGGCGAATTCCCACTGCTTGCCGCGCTCCCAATCAGAGGTATCCGGCATGCCATCTGCAAAATCGCTCCAGTGCACGGCAACCGAATCCATCGCGCAGGTAAGGCTGTTGGGCACGGTGGTTTTCGCGGTCACATCACTCGCGAGCACACGCCCGTAGCATTCAGCAAGCGACACGGTTTCGGTGCGTGGGGTAAACGTATAGGCTTCTAAGGCAGCTTGTACTGCCTGGTCACGTGTCATTTCAATATGATGTGAATGATCTCTCATGAATGTCCTTTCTTTCTCTATTATCTGTGAAGACGCTTACGAATCTTTTGCTTTAGAACTATTGTTTGCTTACGAATTATCCCAAGCGGCACGCAGCCGCGCAATTTCAGAGGCGTATCCGGGAAGTTCGTTAGGTGTCTCTAAGAAAAATGGAAGATGACGCAGGCGTGGATTGCGCGTTACCGCAGATAATGCGTCAAACCCGATGCATCCTTCGCCAATCTTTTCATGGCGATCTTTATGTGATCCAAGCGGATTTTTAGAATCATTGAGATGGATCGCGTGGAGGCGGTCAAGGCCAATCACGTCGTCAAAGTGATCAAGAACGCCATCCAGGTCGTCTTTGATATCGTATCCCGCATCCCAGACGTGGCAGGTATCTAAGCACACGCCGATGTGATCGGTAAGTTTGACACCATCGATAATCGCGGCGAGCTCCTCAAAGGTGCGACCAACTTCGGTTCCCTTTCCCGCCATTGTCTCAAGAAGCACCATGGTCGTTTGTTCAGGCTTGATGACTCGATTGAGCGTCTGGACGATCTCTTCGATGCCTTTTTCTGCACCTTGCCCGGTGTGCGAGCCCGGATGTAAGTTATACATCTGGTGTGGTGTCGATTCCATGCGGTTCAAATCATCTGCCATGGTTTCTGCGGCAAATTCGCGAATCTCAGGCTTTTTTGAAGCGAAATTGAGCGTATAGGGAGCATGCGCTAAGATGCATGCAATTCCATGTTCGTGAGAATATGCGGTGAAACGTTCAATGTCTTTTGGATCGATGAGCTTCGCCTTGCATCCACGCGGATTGCGCGTAAAAAACTGAAAGTCATTCGCGCCGATTTTTACGGCAGTTTCTGCCATCGCGAAATATCCCTTGGCGCTCGATTCATGGCATCCAATGATAAGTTGTGATTGCTGATTGTCTTCTGGCACGCAATACTCCTTTTCAGATTGAACCCTCCATATCCATTCAGTATACTTCGGAATACTAATGCATCGTTGGGCCCTGCGTTAGTTTGCATTTTATTCGTTGCCCATGACCCCGCGGTTTTCCGTGTGGAAGGAGTTCACTATGAGTTCTGTACAGGCGCATTCTGCGCGTACGACGGTGAAAAAGAAGAAACCCGAAACGGCTTCCGAGCGCACCCATCGAGTAGCACAAACAGGCGTCATTGCCGCCGTGTATGCGGCTGCAAGTTTGGTTTGCCTCGTCTTGATGCAGGGTCTTGCGTGGGGGCCTGTTCAATTCCGCATCAGTGAAGCCGTTACCGTCGTGGCAGCACTTACTTCTTCGGCGATCCCGGGGCTTACGTTGGGGTGCGTGATTGCAAATCTTATCAACACGGCAATTTCTGGCACGGGGATTTTAGGGATGCTCGACGTCGTGTTTGGAAGCTTCGCCACCTGGCTTGGTGCGAAATGGTGTTGGGCGCATCGCGAAAAACCAAAGGTTGCGGTAGCAGGCCCGGTGATCACCAACGCGCTGATCGTTCCGGCATACCTGCCAATCTTAAGTCAGGGTCTGGGTTTTTACACCATTCCTTTTACGAGTATTTCGCTTGATGGAATGTTTTTGCCCATGTATATCTTTGGCGTCATTGTGATGGCGATTGGTGAAGGCGTGGTCATGTATGTGCTCGGCCTGCCCTTGCTTCATGCCTTAAAGCGCGCAGGAATACAGAAGTAGCAGGTCACACATATCACGCGCGTGCGCCCCGCACTGTACTTATGCATGGCACAATACTCATGTGCATCGTACTCATGACACCTTCGCAAGCTGTTCATAGTGGTAGCGCTTTTGCTTCAAAGTTTGTGCGTATTCGTTAGCTATTATGATCATGTGTAATATAGAAGGAATATAGCAATACAATCAGTTTATTCTCGAAAAGACAGGTGCTTGGTTAGATCCCAGGCAAAGGAGCAACACGGTGAAAGAATACAATCCTCATGAAATAGAGCCCCGCATTCAAAAAGAATGGGCTGAAACAGGCATTGACAAGATAGACGAGAACAGCGATAAGCCAAAAAAGTATATCTTGGAAATGTTCCCCTATCCATCAGGCGATATTCACATGGGACATGTGCGCAATTACACCATTGGTGATGTGCTTGCACGCTATTGGCGTATGCGTGGATACAATGTGTTGCATCCTATGGGCTGGGACGCCTTTGGCCTTCCTGCAGAAAACGCGGCGATCAAGCATCACAGCCATCCTGCCAAGTGGACATATGGCAACATTGATACCCAGATGAAAAGCTTCAAGCGTTTAGGGCTTTCCTATGATTGGGATCGCACGGTGCTCACGTGCAAACCTGAGTACTACAAATGGGGCCAGTGGCTCTTTGAGCAATTCTGGAAACGCGGGCTTGTGGTGCGCAAGAAAAATCCGGTGAACTGGTGTCCTCACTGCAAAACCGTGCTCGCAAATGAGCAGGTCATTGAGGGACGTTGTTGGAGATGCCACAGTGAAGTCGAAAAACGTGACCTCACGCAGTGGTACTTCAAAATCACCGATTATGCGCAGGACCTCTTAGACGGACTGGATAACCTTCCTGGTTGGCCAAAACGTGTCAAGCAGATGCAGGAAAATTGGATTGGTCGCAGCGAAGGTGCCGAAATAGACTTCGTTCTGTGCGATGCCGATGGTAACGCGCCCGAAAATCCCACAAAAGACGACATCATTACCGTGTTTACGACTCGTCCCGATACGCTTTTCGGCAGCACATTCTTTGTGCTTTCTCCTGAGTACAAGGGCCTTGATGATCTGATTCGCGGAACCAAATACGAGGCTGATGTTGAAAAGGTCGTCGAGCTCTACAAAAACACGACAGATCTGGAGCGCGAGCAGGGTGATCGCGAAAAACATGGCGCATTTACCGGGCGTTATGTCTTAAATCCTGTCTCGGGCAAAAAGGTACCCATCTGGGTTGCCGACTATGTGGTAGCCGGCTATGGTACCGGAGCCGTCATGGGCGTGCCATGCGGTGATCAGCGCGACTTCGAATTTGCGCGCAAATATGATCTTCCCATTGTGCCTATCATTCTGCAAAAAGATGACAAGCTCTATGATCAGCTTAAAGATGAGCAAAATACCGTGGTTACCTCGGTTGACTGGGATCAGGCTATGGCAAGCGAAGGCGTGCTTGTCCAGTCGGGAAAATATACCGGTATGATTGGCGGCAAGCATTCACCGGCGGTCGAGGCGATCATTAAGGATCTTGAAGCCGCTGGTAAGGGACGCAAGAAAGTCGAATATCGTCTGCGCGATTGGCTGATCAGCCGCCAGAGATATTGGGGAAATCCTATTCCGGTAATTTACTGCCCGCATTGTGGTGCGGTACCGGTTCCCGAAGAGGATCTACCCGTGCGCCTTCCTGATGATATGGACCTGGCAGCGGGGGATACGCTTGCAACCGACGAAGAATTTGTGAACACCACGTGCCCCGTGTGCGGCCGTCCGGCAAAGCGCGAGACGGATACAATGGACACCTTCACCTGTTCAAGCTGGTATTTTCTCAGGTATTGTGATCCACACAATGATAAGGCTCCATTTGACCCGAAGAAGGCAAAGTATTGGATGCCCGTCGATCAATATATTGGTGGTATTGAGCATGCTATTTTGCACCTGCTCTACAGCCGCTTCTATACGCGCGTTATCCACGATATGGGGCTGATTGACTTCAAGGAACCGTTTACGAATCTGCTGTGCCAAGGCATGGTAAAAGATGCGAACGGGGAGACCATGAGTAAGTCGAAGGGCAATGTCATCGCGCCTGAAGATATGATCAAGGGCTATGGTGCCGATGCTGTTCGTACCTACATTTTATTCATGGCGCCACCTGATAAAGACCTTCAGTGGGATGAAGACGGTCTTGCGGGCGTGTATAAGTTCTTAAACCGCGTGTGGCGTCAGGTTTATGACCTGATGGGACAGGCAGGCGAGGCAACGCTTTTCGAAGGCGCACGTGCAAAGGTAAAGCCTGAGGAAGCGAAAAAGACCCTTATCCGCGAGCGTCATCGTGTTGTGGGCAAAGTGACTCATGACTTTAAGACAAACAGCTTCAACACGGCCATCTCTGCCATCATGGAGCTCTCGAATGCTGCGGGTGCCTATCTACGCGCAGCAAGTGCCGATACGCGCGATGAGGCCTTCTGCCGTGAAATTGCCGAAGTGCTCGTAAAGCTTCTGTCTCCTATGGCTCCGCATATGTGCGAAGAGCTGTGGCAGACGGTGCTTGGACACACCGATTCGGTACATCTGGAGTCCTGGCCAACATGGGATCCGGAAAAGGCCCAAGCCGACAAAATTTCGCTTGCCGTACAGGTAAATGGCAAAGTTCGCGCGCACATCAATGTTGCGGTCGACGCAGAAAAAGATGATGTGGCAGAGCAGGCGCGTGCGGCTGTTGAGAAGAGCACCGCAGGGAAAACGATTGTGAAAACGATTGTGGTGCCGAAGCGCCTCGTTAACATTGTGGTGAAATAAACGTATCGATAGGGACGTGTGCATGGATGCTGTGGTACCGTGCACACGTCTATCATTTGAAAACTCATAGGAAAGCTTGTGTGGTCCTAGCTCTATATGGCGTCTGGTGCAGGAAAGATTGTGAGAGGTGTTTCGTTGTTAGCAATCATTGTGGTTGTTGTCTGCGTGCTGATTATCGCAATTCCTAATCTTGTTGCCGTTTTGGGGTCAAGAAGCTCAATACATGATGTACAAGGCGCGCAGCAGGTTGCCGAGAGTGATGGGCAGTATGATTGCCTGCTCGTTCTAGGGGCCGCGGTGTATCCGAATGGCAGACCTTCATCCATCCTGCAGGATCGCCTCGATACCGCCTACGATGCCTATCAGGCGGGGATTGCGCCCAAGATAATCGTGAGCGGTGACGACAAAAGTGACTCCTCATATAACGAAGTCAAGGTAATGAAACAGTACCTGGTGGATCGCGGTATCCCTTCTGAAGATATCTTCTGCGACCATGCGGGCATGAATACCTATGACAGCATGTACCGTGCCAAAAATGTCTTTGGCGTCCAGCGCATCGCCGTCGTTACGCAGACCTATCATCTCTATCGGGCGCTCTTTGATGCGCGCGGCCTTGGGATGGATTCGATTGGGGTCGAAAGCGATGTGCGATCGTACGCCAACCAAGATTATTACGATTTGCGCGAAGTGGGCGCCCGCGTATCCGATGCGTGGAAGATTCTGCGCAAAGCACATTCGGAATATCTCTCTGAGCCCGTTTCCCTTGATCAATCGGGGGATGTCACTGACTGGTAGGTTATTATGGTCAGGCATTAGGCTGGTCGTTTCGCAGGGAGCGCGCATCGGAAGACGTACTTGCATCAACGTACTTGCATCAACGTGCCCGAATTGGTCTACCCGCATTATAAGGGTATGAACCTAAGTGGCACGAACCAAAGGACGCGAACCAAAAAACTGCTCACGTATGCAACGGAAATCGCATGCGTGAGCAGTTTCATTATGTGAACAGCGTTGTGAGGCCGTCAGTTTGTTAGGCGTCGAGTTTGACTACGCTATTCCCTTACATTCCGATAAGGTTCGAAAGTGAGGTAATAAAGTTCGACATGTTTCTGTAGCACATAAACAGCGTGATGATAATGATGATCACGCCGCAGATGTTGCTGAAGGTGTGGTTGCGCAGGGCACCCAGTTTTGCGTTGTTTGCGCAGTACATCACGAAGAACGCCATGATTGGAAGTAGAATTGCGTTTGCCGCTTGTGCGACCAGAATCAGCTGTGTTGGGCTTCTGCCCCAAGCTATAGCCATGATCAGTCCGCAGAACATAACGATAATCCAGATGGCTGCAAAACGCTTGCCCTTAAGGTCTTCTTTCCAACGCAGTACGCCGTTTACCGCATATGCCGCAGAAAGTGGGGCGGTAATCATTGACGTAAATCCGGCGGCAAACAGCCCAAGGGCAATCATCCAGGTAGACCAGCTACCCATTAACGGTTCCAGGGCAATAGCCATGACGTTGCCGTTGATTTGTCCCGACGGAACTTGTTGGCCGGACTCCATGATGATGCCCGATACCGTTGCCCCAGTTGCATCTTGCCATGTTCCCCAAAGTGGTGCCAAGTTTGCAGCTGCGCAAATAAGGATTGCCATGCTGATGATTCCTCCCAGACCAATGGAGAGGATAGCATCGAAACGTGCGTCGCCAATTTGTTCAGGATCCTTCCATTTTTGCGCCGCAGAAGATGCGTGAAGGAACAGGTTGTAGGGAACAATAGTGGTTCCGACCAGGCCAATCGCGGTCATGAGTCCGGTTGCACTATTCTGCGGAAGCGATGGGGTAAAAAGCCCGTGTACGACTTGTCCCCAATCTGGGTTTGATGCAAAAGCGGTGATTAAAAACACGACGCCCATAAAAATAACGATCGCGGTCAGCACTTTTTCAATGACGTTGTATTTGCCAATTAACAGAAGCGCGGCGGCGCATGCGGCCATGATAACCATGGCAACGATCGAATTTACACTGGGGAAAACCGCTTGGATGCCTAAAAGACTGCCGGTGATGTTTCCGGTTTCATAGGCAACATTGCCAATAAAGATTGCCAAGATAACCAGGATGATTGCGATCCATTTGAGCGCCGGGTGCTTGATGTTGTCGTGTATGTTTTCACCCAATCCTTCATGAGTGGCAATACCGATGCGGGCAGCCATTTCCTGAAAGATGATCGTAGCGAAGGTCGCAAAGAGCAGACACCACAGCATGGTGTATCCTACGCTCGCTCCCGAAACTACGCATGTCGTTACCGTTCCTGGTCCTACGAATCCTGCAGCTACAAGAGCGCCGGGACCAATATTCCTAAAGCGTTCGCCTAAAGTCGATCTCATTACAATGGCTCCTCTCTCACCGAGTATTTGGATGTTTCTGGTGCGGATGTTGGAGTTGTACACTCCGGTTTTTTCGCATTCGTACGTTCAAATTGGGTGTTGTGATCGAACTTCCTTTTTGCTAGGCATGCCTAGCGTTTCTTCATATATTCCCAGATCATGCTTGAGGCTTGGCCGACCTCAAGCGCAAGATCATTGTTTTTAACAGACCGTTTCAACGGGCCCTTTTAACAAACCTTTTCAGCAGGCCATTTTTATAGTGGTTGGATATCAATATGGTGTGCGTGAAGTTTCTGGCGGATGAGCCGCGTGAAATCAAGTGCTTGCGGAGAATCTCCGTGGACACATATCGTGTCTGCTTGCACCTGAATCGTCTTTCCCGTAGCCGATTGAATCTTCCCGGTTTCCACTGCCTGGCATACACGTTCAGCTGCGAAATCTTTGTCTTCAACCATGGCATTTGGCTGTTTACGCGGAACAAGCGTGCCTTCATCGGTATAGTTTCGATCGGCAAAAAACTCGCTTGCCGTGCGAATTCCTGCTGCCTTACCTGCGGCAATCATCTGGCTTCCCGCAAGTCCTACCAGCACAAGGTCGGAATCATAATCCTTTACAGCCTGAGCCAGGGCATCGGCGCTTGCGCGATCGACGGCACAATGGTTATACAGTTGCCCATGAGCCTTCACATGGTTCATCTTGACGTTTTCGGCGGCACAAAATCCTCCGAGCGCACCAAGCTGATACAAGACGAATGCATAGATTTCGTCGGGTGACAGATCCATGTTCCGTCTTCCAAAGCCCTGTAAATCAGGATATCCCGGATGCGCTCCGATACCCACGGCTGCTTTATGTGCTCGCGCGACTGTTTTTCGCATGACCAGCGGATCACCTGCATGCATACCACACGCGATGTTGACGCCAGATACTAATGGAATGACATTCTGGTCATTGCCGATGGTGTAGTTTCCGAAGCTTTCGCCTAAATCACTGTTCAAATCAACATGCATGTTTGTCACCTCCTCTTACGCTTCGCCTTTGTTAAATTTTTCAATAAACGATGTGTCGGCATTTCCCGAGCGGAATGTGTCGTTTTGTAAAATTGCATACTGTAGATCGAGGTTTGTCTGGATTCCGACAATAACCATCTCATCAAGCGCCGTGCTCATTTTTGCAATGGCTTCTGTGCGGTCAGACGCAAGAACTACCACTTTCGCGATCATCGAATCGTAGTAGGGTGATATCTCACACCCATCAAAGGTGGCCGAATCAATGCGTACGCCATTGCCACCAGGGAGATGCATTTGCTCGATGGTTCCGGGGCACGGCATGAAATTCTTTGACGGATCTTCAGCATTGATACGGCATTCAATTGCATGACCGCGGGGGTGAACATCTTCCTGCGTAAACGAAAGGGGCTCTCCCGATGCCACACGAATCATTTCGCGCACAATATCGATTCCCGTACACATCTCAGTGACGGCATGTTCAACCTGAACGCGGGTGTTCATCTCCATAAAGTAATAGTTCTGATCTGCATCTACCAGAAATTCGACGGTGCCCGCGTTAACGTATTCTGCTGCACGTGCCGCACGGCATGCATCTTCAGACATCTTTCTGCGTGTCTCATCGTTGATCAAGGGGCTTGGGCTTTCCTCAATCATCTTTTGATGGTTGCGCTGAATCGAACAATCGCGCTCGCCCAGGCTTACCACGTGCCCATGCTCATCGGCAATGATTTGGATTTCGATGTGATGCGCGTTGCGAATTTCGCGCTCCAAATACATTGAATTATCACCAAATGCATTGATACTTTCGCTCTGTGCGATGTTGAATTGCTCGACAAAGTCGTCCTCGTTTTCCGAAACGCGCATGCCTTTTCCGCCGCCGCCCGAAGATGCCTTAATCATGATGGGCCAGCCGATTTGCTTTGCCTGTTCAACGGCTTCTTTGACGGTATGGACCGCGTTGCGCGTCCCCGGAACAACGGGAACACCTGCATCCGCCATCGTTCTTCTGGCCTGGGATTTATTTCCCATACGTTCGATCGATTTTGCTGAGGGTCCGATAAACGTGAGATTGTTATCGGCACAAACCTTCGCAAAGGTAGGATTTTCTGATAAAAAGCCGTACCCTGGATGAATTGCTTGGCAGCCCGTTCCCTTTGCCGCACTAATAATCGCGGGAATATTTAAGTAACTGCTACTCGGCGCCGGAGGACCAATGCATACGGCCTGGTCGGCCAGGTATACCGGAAGCGAATGGGCATCGGCGGTGGAATAGACGGCTACCGATTTAATTCCCATCGTTCGGCACGCACGGATGATGCGTACAGCGATCTCTCCACGATTTGCAACAAGGATCTTACTAAACATACCCTTATCACCTGGTTATTCGCTATCCGGGGTAAGCTTGATGCGGAAAAGTGGCTGATCGTATTCGACTTGTTCGCCGTTTGCAGCCAAAATTTCGCTGACGATACCACTTTGCGTCGTGGTGATTTCGGTCATGGTTTTCATTGCTTCGATAAGACCAAGGGTTTGTCCTGCAAGAACTTCCTGGCCTGGTTTTACATATGGGTCTTCATCGGGGCTTGGAGAAGTGTAAAACGTGCCAACCATAGGGCTTTTGATGAGAATGGTGTCATCCTGCGTTGCTTGTGCTTCCAACGCACCTTCTTCGTGGCTGGCTTTTTTGTCGTCAATCAGATTCGCCACGCGATTGGCTAGAGCAGGAATTGCGATTCCGCCGCCTTTCGCACCCCCTAGAAGTCCACGGCGTTCGAGCTCAACTTTGGTACCATCATTTTCAATACGCAGAGCCGATAAATCATGGTCTTCCATAATCTTGATAAGGCTTTCAAGTTCTTCTTTATCATATGAATAGGTCATGCGTTATTTCCCCTTAGTAGAAAAATCGATCCAACGTTTCTTAGTTCGTGAAATCTCAGCTTGTTTTTGCAAGATTGGTGTGAGCCGTCGTGCGGTTCGTCGCGGGCTCATCTGAGAGGCAATCGGGCGATGAACACGATGTCTGAGCATACGAATATAGCGTTCCGTATCGCGATAGACCCCCTGCGCCTCATCGACGCCGATGCGACGGAATCGAATTGGCGTTCCTGCAGGACTTTGCACCAGGCGCGGAATGTCCACGGTTGCAACGGTGCCAATCTTTGCATAGCCGCCGGTCGTTTGGCGATCGGCCAGCATGATGATCGGACGGCCCTCGCTCGGAACTTGAATAGCCCCCAGGGCAATGCCGTCGGAGATAATGTCGCTTCCGTTTTTCGTTTCAATTTCGGGCCCATCTAAGCGATATCCCATGCGATCGCACTTTGACGTGGTGGTAAAGGTTTCATTGAAAAACGTATCTAACCCTTTATCGGTAAACATATCATCCTGTGGACCAGGAATAACGCGAAGCTCAACGGTCTCGTGCGGCTTTCCGTAAAACGAATCGTAGGGCGTGTGATGTGACTCGATGAACGGAAGATAGTCCATACTCTTTGTAGTAAAGGGGAGATAATCTCCTCCTTCGATCGCACGTCCATGCCATCCACCAATGTGACAGCGAAGATTCGTCGAACAGCTTCCCATAACTTCAGGAATCGCAAAACCGCCACCCGCAACAGCCAAATATCCGTACACTCCTTGCACGGGTGCGCCGAATCGAAGCAATGCGCCGCGGTGAATCTGAATCGCCCGATACATGGGTGCGGGCTTCCCATTCAAGATTGGTGACAAATTTGCCCCGGTGATGGCGATAAACGTATCGGTTGAAAAACGAAGCGTCGGACCTGCGATAGCAAATTCCAATACGCTTGCATTTTCTGGGTTGTCCACCAAAATATTGGCAATTCTGCTCGCACGCCAATCCATCACGCCGGAAGGGGAGAACCCACTTCCCATATATCCAAAGCGCCCTTTGTCTTGGATGGTCGTCAGAAGGCCGGGTTTTCTTACGACAAGTCCCATGATCAGGCCTCCTTCACTTCAGTTGTGCACTCGTAGGTGCCATCTTCGACGCGTGCGGCAATCGATTTATATTCATTTTCATCAACGGGGTCGAAGTGAAGAAATTCACCCGCCGAATATAAAATGGGTTTGTCGCGATTCGGATCATAGGGGCGAATGGGGGTGCGTCCAATAAGCCGCCAACCACCAGGGCTGGGAAGAGGATACACACCGGTCTGCGATCCACCGATCCCTACGCTTCCTGCTTCAATACGAGTGCGTGGGGTTTCCAACCGCGGAGTTTCAAGGCGCTTATCTAAGCCGCCGAGATAGGCAAAGCCGGGAAGAAAGCCCAACATGTCGATGAGATAATCTTTGCTGGAATGTATTTTGATAACTTCGTCGGGGGAAAGATGGTGGTAGCGTGCAACATCATCTAAGTCCGGTCCGAATTTTCCTCCATAACACACAGGAATATGGATGATCTTGCGCTGTGAGACATGACCGCCACCCAGCGTCGTCAAACGGGTACGCACATTCGATACGAGCTCATCAAAGCCAATCTTCATGGGGTCATAGCAAATCATGAGCGAGCAGAATGTAGGGATCATCTCGATGATGCCCGGAATAGGGTCTCGAGACAATTGATCTGCTGCTTGACGGATGGCCGTTGAAGTTTCAGGTGATGTGGTATCCGAAAATACCAGGTTCAGGGCTGAGTCACCGGCAATTTTTATTTCAAATAGTGGCAACTTCATGCCCCCTTCGCGCTATTGGTGCGGGTTGTAATGAAATGCAAAAAACAAGTTGATCCAGGGAAAAAGTAACGAATTGTATGCTAAGACCCTGCATTGAGCTTTTCATAGATGGTATCACGGCGTTATGTTTGTCTTTTTCAGTTGCGTTAAATGAATCGAATTACCAGACGCTGGTAAATGAGTATGAAACGCGCTATTTAGCGCCATTCAGCTGCAAATAAAGCTGGATCTTTAGCGTCAAACGCCTTTTTCAACCGTGTTATTTCGCACAGCTTCTTATGGACAGTGTTGTTTCGAGGCCTGCTGGAAATGGATCCGCTGATAATGAATCAATAATCAACGCGCACGATATCGAGAAATTTTTGGTACGGCGTAAGGTCAATAATATTGGCAACAAAAAGTTTGCCGCATTTCGCCAGACCAAATTTCACTTCCAAGCCAGATTTCTTTACCATCATGGTTACGGTTACATCAGCACTGACGCATGGTTTGGCGGGCATTCCGTTATGGGCATTGAGCCCACTCGGAACATCAACAGCTACCACAGTGCACCCATCTTCGTGAGCTTTATTGATTTCGTCGACCCACATATTTAATGGTTTACGCACTTCAAGCCCGGAAAATCCGGTTCCTAGAAGCGCATCCACGCAGATGTCAGCAGAGCTCAGTCGTTCATGCAAGGTGTTTTCATCCGGTGCGACATCAACATGAAATGCGGCATTTGATTGGCATTCACGCACAGTTTCCAAGGCAATCTCATGTGCGGGTTGGGCGTTAATTGCCGCAGGGGGCTTGAGCGCTTCAACGTCAATGGAATACCCCTGACGCAGAAGTTCGCGCGCACAGACCCATCCGTCGCCGCCATTATTCCCTGCGCCCACAATTACACATATGCGCGCGGGAGCAGGTTTTATTTCCATAACTTCTTTTGCTACGGCACGACCTGCATTGTTCATCAGTTCAGACATGGTGGTTCCCGAAGCAGCAATATTGTGCTCAAGTTGCGTCACATCATCAACGTCCAGCATCGGTGCGCAAGAAGAGGAATTTTCTTCAAGCGAAATAGAGTCGAAAGTATTTTCAGTAGCCATCGTGCCTCCTTACCATATAGTTCTTCCATTATAAAGGACAAGGGTAAAGGGCAAGAACATAACAGTATGAAAAAAGAATACAGGTTTGTTCCCATATGGTCAGGTGATGATCGCTTGTTCTAAAATAGCAAGATAATTCGATTTGATATCTGGATGCGTTATTCAGCGTGAACAGGAGAGATACAAATGTTTAATGCGAAATCAGTTGCGTTAGGAGCAGAGCCCTCTGCGATACGACAGCTTTTTGCGTACGGCCTTCAGCGAAAAGCTGAAATTGGGGAAGACAAGGTATTTGATTACAGCTTGGGAAACCCCAATGTTCCGTCGCCTGCGGAAGTAACTGAAAAGCTTAAGCAACTCACAACGCAAGATCCTGTTTCAGTGCATGGATATACTCCGGCAACCGGCAATCCTACGGTGCGTGAACAGGTGGCGGCATCACTTGAGCGCCGTTTCGGTGGCGATGTTACGGCTGATGATTTATTTATGACCGACGGCGCCTCAACCTCGGTGAGCATGTGCTTCCGTGCGATGGTAACTCCAGGCGCTACCGATGAGATCATTGTCCCTGTGCCGTATTTTCCTGAATATCGCACCTGGGGAGAAGCAAACGGAGGAAAGATTGTAGAGGTTCCTTCTCGCAGCGATAATTTTCAGCTTGATATCGACGCGATCGACGGGGCAATCAATGATCACACGGCTGCGGTGATTATCAATTCGCCAAACAACCCTGTTGGTGTGGTGTATACCAAGAACACTCTTGAGGCACTAGCCGAAGTGCTTCGCCGTGCGTCAGAGAAATATTGTCATCCTATTTACTTGATTTCAGATGAGCCATACCGCGAGCTGGTGTTTGGCGACCATGAAGTTTCCTGGGTACCTGATATCTATGATGATACGGTGGTGTGCTATTCCTGGAGCAAATCGCTCAGCCTTCCTGGCGAGCGCATTGGGTACGTGTATGTCCCGAAAAAGGCGAGCAATGCGCACGAACTGTTTACGGCGCTGGCCGGAGCTGCGCGTGCGCTTGGATTTGTGTGTGCGAGTGCAACATATCAGCAGGTAGTTGGCGCATGCGCAGATGTCATGCCCGATATTAAGCCGTACGAGCGCAACCGAGCACGCCTGATGAAGATCTTAGATGACTGCGGATATGAATATATCGAACCACAAGGTGCGTTCTATCTGTGGATGCGCGCCTTAGAAGACGATGCGCAAGCGTTCTCGGATAAGGCGAAGGAACATGAGCTGCTCTTAGTTCCGTCCGATAGCTTCGGCGTTGGAGGATGGGTGCGCTTGGGATATTGCGTAGCCGAAAAGACCATTGTAAATTCCGAACAGGCTTTCCACGATCTCTATAACGACTACAATAAATAGAATTTGTTTCATGGAAGCGTAAAGCGGCATAAAACGCGACGGGGCGCAAGCGCGCTTACGGAACAGCTTTCAAGAAGATAAAACAATACATACGACATGTGCAGATGAGCTCTACGAATACGCGTTATTCGTAGAGCTACCTTTTAGTTATGCCGGTATACATGAAGGGGCTTTTATGCCAGAAGAAGACAATTTGACACATCGCGATGAGGGCGAATCAAACGCCCAAAGCCAAAGCGACGCATCTGAAGCTAAGAGTGCAGATTCAAGTCAAAAAGAGATTGAAACACTCGCGCAGACTCGGGCACGGCTCGCAGCGGATGAAAAAACCCTCGAGCACAAGCTCACGAATATTTCAATCCAGGATGCCATTAATGAAGAAGTCCAGGCGCCGAAAACTGTCGAGGCGGGGGTAGGATCCCAAGCAGAAACTTCGATGACGGGTTCTGAGCGTACGAAAGTTGTCATGAAAACAAGCGTTGTCGGTGTTATTGGTAATGTGGCGCTCACGATTTTCAAAGCTTTCGTTGGATTCGCAACAAATTCCATTGCCATCGTGCTTGACGCTGTCAACAACTTAACCGATGCCGTGTCATCTCTGGTGACGATTGGTGGCACCAAACTCGCAGAACGTGCTCCTGATGCGGGGCATCCCTTTGGCCATGGCCGTTTTGAATACTTGGCGCAATTGATCATCTCGGGCATCATCGCCGGTGCGGGTATTGTTTCTATGTACCAATCAATCGTGCGTATTATTTGGCCCGAAGAGCCAGATTATGACATGGTTTCATTGATCATCGTTGCGGCTGCCATTATCGTTAAAATTTTCTTGGGCCGCTACATGCGAGCGAACGGCAAGAGGTCGGGGAGCGAAGCGCTGGTGGCATCCGGTGCCGATTCCGACATGGACGCGGCGATTTCTGCCACCACGCTTGTTGCAGCTATTATATTTTTAGCTACCGGGGTAAGCCTTGAGGCGTGGTTAGGCGTTATCATTTCAGTCTTCATTATTAAGGCTGGCTGGGATTTCTTGCATAGCGCCATTGATCAGCTCCTTGGCGAGCGTGTTGACCCTCATGTTGCCCAAGAAGTGAAAAAGACGGTCGAAAGCCTTCCGAACGTAATGGGAGCCTATGATTTAGTTTTGGTCGATTTTGGTCCGCAACGCCTGATGGGAAGCATCCATATTGAGGTCCCGGATACCCTTACTGCTTCGGAGATCGATGACCTCGAACGCTTAGTTACTCGTACGGTCCTTCAAAAAAATCAGGTGATGATTCATACGGTGGGAATTTATTCCACTAATGTGTCTGACCCGGATTCGAAGGCAAATCGCATGCGTGATCGTTGTTACATCATTGCACTTTCGCACAAAGGCGTCATTGGAACGCATGGATTCTATCTATACCCTGATGAAAAGCGCGTAAGCTTCGATGTGGTGCTCGAATTCGGTGTCGACCGCGATAAGCTTTTCAGCGAAATACTTAAAGAAGAAAAAGCGGCGTTTCCCGATTATGACATGCATATTGCCTGCGATATGGATGTAAGTGACTAAACTGGGAAGTACAAAGGAAAAAGCTCAGAAGCGTAAACGAAGGGAAAATTGATGGCAGATACAACCGCACCAATCGGCATTATTGGAGCAATGGAAATCGAATGCACACAGCTTCGTTCGAAATTGGAAAATCGCAAAGATGAAACTCATTCAGGAATGGAAACTTCAACCGGTCTTTTAAACGGCGTGCCGGTAGTTGTGGTGCATTGTGGTGTTGGGGAAGTGAATGCCGCCATCTGTGTGCAAATGCTCGTGGATGTGTTTGGCGTGCGCGCACTCATCAATACCGGTGTTGCAGGGTCTCTGAAGCAGGGTATTGGTGTGATGGACGTCGTGGTGTCAAAAGATGCTGTCCAGCACGATATGGATGTGGTGAATCTGGGCTACAAACCTGGTCAAGTTCCTGGTCTGCCGCAAACATTTGCCGCCGATCCAAAAATGATTGATGCTGCGGTTGCGGCGGTGAAAGAAGTTGCACCAGACGTACGCGTCGTTGAGGGCCGCGTTGCATCGGGCCAGATGTTTGTCCACGATAACGATTTGAAAGCGCATATCGTCCATGTCTTTGATGCTGATTGCTGTGAGATGGAAGGTGCAGCAATCGCACAGGCATCATACGTAAATAAACTTCCGTTTGTCATTGTGCGCGCAATCTCTGATGAAGCTGATGGCAATAGCACGATGACCTATCAGGACTTTGAACAAAAGGCAGCTGACCATTCGGCAAAAATTGTGACACGAATGGTTCAAGAGATTTAAAAGGGCTTGCAAACGCCCAAAAAATAAGCCGCAAATTATTCTCGCAACGAGATGAATTTGTGGCTTAATGCCTTAATACGGCATATGTATGCAGAACCGGTGTGGGCTATTCGGTTTCCACCGGTTCTTTTTCGTGCGCAGATGCTTCTTTTGGCGCCTTCTTTGCAAGCTGTTCTTCGTAATATTTTTTTACTGCGCTAAATGTTTCATCTGAAATGTAGTGCTCGATGCGGCACGCATCCTCCACGGCAGTATCAGGATTTACTCCAAGTGCCTTAAAAACTTTTGAAAGCACGCGGTGACGTTCATAGATTCGCTTGGCAATGTTTGTTCCTTTTTCTGTCAGCTCAACATTGGTGGAATTATTCTTCCGACGTACCAAGCCCTCAGATATAAGTTTTGGGAGGCGCTCGCTTACCGTAGGGCGTGCATTTCCTAGATACCGTGCAATATCGACACTGCGCACTCTTTCTTGCTGCTCGGATAATACATAGATGGATTCGAGATACATCTCTTCTGATTCGTTACTCGGCTCTTTCATATCAGTCTCCATTTATACGATCATTTTTGTTTTCAACAAGGTCAATCAACTCTTGATGAGAGTGAATTTTTAACTTACTATACACGTGTTTGACGTGGGCCTTTACTGTGTTCTTAGAAATAACCAGTTCTTCTTCAATATAGGTTCGATCTCGACCTCGTGCAAGCATTTTAAAAACTTGCGTTTCACGAGGTGTTAAGTGTGCTCGCTCGGCAATCTGATTGCAACGAGCGTTAAATTGATCTTCAGGCGCGGTCGCCGCTTGTACTTCGGTTGAAGGATCAGTGACTTGCTCAACGATTTCTTGCAGGCTGGTATGGCGCATACCTAAAATGACGAAGGTCAAAAATGCAGCAAGGAATGCAGCAGAAAATATAACCCATGATGTGTTCGACTGTCCCATGATCACGGTCCCGATTACCCCAATAAGGGCACCCAAAAGTGTCCCGAACGTGCAGGTGCCAAAACCCCATGAAAACGAAGCAAGGGCGCCTTCTTTGTTTTTTTGCGGCCAAGATCATAAGGAGATACCACATAATCATCTGAAACACGGTGTTGCCTGAAGACATGATCGTGTTTCCTATGTTGCGTATTTCAATTGTTTGGTATGTGGCGAGGTAAAATCCTGCAACGATAAGTACCGTAGCAATTCCTAGCAATGCATCGGCATTAAATTTTTTGCCCGAAAAGGCATACAGGGCGATTAAGAGGGGCGGCAAGAGGCGGATAAATGCCATCTGGGCGCTCGAACTGGGCTCGCCAAATCGAAGCGAAAAGCCAAATGCAATACTAAAAACAAAGATGCATACAAACAAACTACTTTGTAGCGGCAAAAATGTGCTCGGACGGGTGACAGCAATATCGGCAGGAGCTTCACACTGTGCAGAAAATTCCAGCATTGGTTGCGCAAGCTGAAATACTAAAACAAATGCAATAAGCATTGCCATCAGGTAGAGCGCAACGCCTGCCCATATAGGCAAAAATTCGGTAATGACAGACGCAATTCCTGTTGTGGTAAATGCCATCACGACAGACATGGGAATTTGTTGTTTTGAGAGTTTTACGGCCGAAAGGCCCAACACGATAATGAGCCCCGCGCGTCCAACGGCGAATATCGATGATGAGATAACAAGCAGGGCAATTTGTCCGGGCACGGTAAGCGCCCATGCAAGTGAAATCGCGCCGAAAATCAAGCAAATTGCCGCGACAATATCCAACGTGCGCACATGCAAGGCTTGTGGTCGAAATGTTGCGATGGCGCCCACCGCAATCAGTGCGACTGCTTCCACCGTAATCGATATATCGCGCGCATACGTAAAGGTTGCATCAAAGAGGGGGAATAGCACCACATTCATGAGCACAGTTGCCCATGTAAACAAAAATAAACCTGCCGTAATACGCGCAAACGTAGCTCGTGAAGCTTTTGCTCCGTTTGTCACATCAGCCACGTTTACCGTTGTATCTGTGCTTCTTTGCTGGTTGATTGATATGTCGGTATTAAAAGTAGCCATTCGTTACAAGTTTATCATGCGTGTGAAGCCCTCTTTTTTGATTTGTATGAGGAAAAGCATAAATGACTATACTCAATAAAAGACCAAGCAAATCATGGTATCTGTATAAGGAACGATATATAAATTGCCACGCGGAAAGGATACGCTATGCAAAAAATCGCAAGTTTCACCGTTGATCATCTTCGGCTCGAACCGGGCATCTATCTATCCAGGCAGGATCAGGATCCACAAACGGGATGTGTCGTTACTACTTTTGATATTCGTATGACTGCTCCAAACCGTGAGCCGGTTATTGACAACCCTGCCGTCCACGCGATCGAGCACTTAGGCGCAACATTTTTGCGCAACGATGAGCAGTGGAAGGACCGTGTCGTTTATTTCGGTCCCATGGGCTGTCGCACCGGTTTTTATTTGCTTGTGTTCGGAGATTTGCAGCCCTCAGACGTGTTGGATTTGGTAAAGCGCATGTTTGAGTTCATTCGCGATTTTGAAGGGGAAGTTCCTGGAGCAAAACCTGACGAATGCGGAAATTGGCATGACAGTGATCTCAACCAGGCGCAATGGTGGGCTCGCAGATACTTGAATAACACCCTAAATGGTATTGACGAAGGGCATATGACCTATCCCACGAAGCAAGAATAGCTTGCGTGTACAAATACACAAAGGTGCGCAAATACATAATGTACAGTTCGTACACGCACAAAGAGAGGGAGTTGCCTTGCGGCGGCTCCCTCTCTTTTAGCAGAAACTTGCGCTTATTGTTTAAGCCGTTTTAAAACGCTTATGCTTCCTGAGTTGCAGCTAAGCGACCAGCACGACGGCCAAATGTCATCGTACGTCCGCATGCAAAGCCAGTTGACAGGTTTGGATAGCTGATGGCAAACAGGCCACCCGAATCGTTTCCTGTCATATACAGGCCCTGAATTGGATCGCCATTGTCATCCACAGGATGTAAGTCAGTATTAACTGCAACACCATCAAGCGTTGCCAGATACCATGCACCCGTGCGCACGCCAAAATATGGTGGGTGATCGAGTTTCGTCAGGCGATAGGCAGGTTTGCCGTAGTCGTCATCGCGGCCCTGATCGCAGAACTGGTTATAGCGATTCCAGGAATCAACCGTTGCTTGAGGAGGAATGTTTAGTTTCTCGGCAAGCTCTTCAATGGTATCTGCCTGTTGAATATAGCCTTGATCCTGCAGGTTTTGCAGCATGGAAGGCATCCTGGTTATAGGCATATTCGAAGGCGAACCATTTTCCCATGGGTACAGGCGGCAGCAACCAATCTCGTTCATTTGACGTACCTGCTCAGGATAATCGGAGTCCCAAATATCCACGTAGGTATGATACGGCTGCAGAACTGCTGAATGGATCATATAGTCATAAGGACCGGATTCATTGCAGAAACGCTGACCCTTTAAATTGACCTTCAAGAACGGTTGCTCGCCGAACCAGAACCATGCACCTTTTACATCGGCGCCTGCTACTTGATCGGGTTTCACGCATGCACGGTTAAACATACATGCCGCTCCAACGGGATCCATATGAGCGCCGCACCAAAGAGCAGCTTTGATGCCATCGCCATTGTTGCCTCCGCCATTTGCAACATTGATACGGATGCGTTGGTTCCAAGGCTGACGAGCCTCAAGCATCTCGCTATTACCTGCATAGCCACCGGTTGAAAGAATGACACCGTGGCTCGCGTTGATGCGAATGTAATGCTGATCTTTTGTATCTTGAGCAATTACACCGGTTACGCGACCACTGTCATTCTGCTCACATTTAATCAGGCGCGTGTTCCAGCGGAACTGTGCACCATGCGCTTCGGCGTAATCTGCAAGTTCTTGACCGAAGTCATCCTTGATATCACTACTCACCGGGTTGGGGCTATGGCTTGTTGACCAGTCTTTTTCGGCAGCCTCATCACGGTCTGTTTCCCAGCCGCATTCCCAATCCATTTGCAGCTTGCCATTTTGATTCAGAATGTCGGTGAGCCAGTCAATCATAGGACCAGATTCACGTGCCCATACGTTATAGAGGTCGTAATTGAAGAACCCATTTGCATAGCGTGCCATGTCAGCACGGTGCTCTTCGATCGTAAACTGAGCTCGTGGATAGTTCGGCATACCTTCTTGTTGCAATCTTGAGTTGTACGCACCAATGTCCTCGCGGGGGTTGCGTACTCCATCAGCCATATCGATGCCGAGCACATTCGCGCCATTTTCAGCGGCACTCATCATGGCAGGTAATCCGCCTGTTCTGCATCCAACGACAAGAACCTCAACATCAACCGTCTCGGTGATGTCTGATTCTGCAACTTCTGGGGGCTCGCCCAGCCAGGAAGGCGTTTCTTGAACTTCGGTGCGTGTATTGGTCGGTCTCTCGGTGACCTGCCCATTACCACATCCTGCAAGGGTAGTAGCGCCAACTGCGCCTAACGCTGCAACACCTGCCCCTTTGACGAATCCGCGACGTGATATATTACTCATCGGTTGGCACCTCCCATCCTTCAGGAACGTTTAGATCATGACATTTTGCACAGTACAGCACGGAATTGGTGTGTGACTTGTGGCAGTCAGAGCACTGAATCGAGCCGTTTTGGTGGCTTGAATGGGGGTTGAATTCCTCATCGTTGCCTTCAAAGCCCCAAGTGCTATCCACAACTTCATTCCAGTCGTGGCAGCCGCTCTTTAAGCAATTCTCAGGACTTGCTTGTACAGAAGTGTCGTGGTTGACCAACATTCCGTTTGCATCAACAGGAGTTGCGTCGTCCATCCATGTTCCGACCTCACTGATTTGCTGTCCAAGACGTGCTTCGTGGCAGTCTAAGCAGCTCATGTTAGCTTCGGTGCGGTGCAAAGAAGACATCATTGCCGGGTTATCGGAGTCATATGTTTGTACATATGGATCCATTGGCGTGTGACATACCGAATTGCAGAAACTCGGTTGATTATGCCAAACACCAAAGGCAATGGCTACAACCACAATGACAGCAACAACAATGCCGCCAACCATCCAGCCATTGCGTTTCTTTTTGGCTGGAGTAGCAGCATTTTGTTTCTCAGTTTCAGGCGTTTTTGAACCTGTGCTGTCTTGCTTGCTATTTTCTTCGGCCATATTCCCTCCCTCATAGTGTTTTTTGAGAAACAACTAGGTTACACAATACGAATTACGCGAGAAAAAGCTATAGCCCAGGTGGGGTAATCTTTGTATCACACCTGTTCAGAGAAGGATAAAAAGAAGAAACGCGAAAAGATTTTTATTGCACGCCGAAGATACTATTGACGATGGCCGATACGATTGAAACGATGATTGACCCCAAAAAAGCGGCGCCAAATGAAGCCAATTGAATGCCTTCACCAAATACTGAAACCGAAAGCCATCCTGCAAGTTCAAGCATGAGCGCATTTATGATGATGGCGAAGATTCCAAGAGTTAGAACCGAGATCGGTAGACTTAAAATTTGGAGAATCGGTTTTATGGATACGTTGATCAATGCCATGAAAAGTGCGCATAGGGTAATAGGCAACCATGCGCTCGTTCCGCCAACAATGTAGATACCCGGCACAAGCCAAACGGCAATTCCAACAGCGATGGCACAACTGAGCCAACGTAAAATGAAGTTCATGCGTATCTACCTTTCTTTGGGAAACGTCTGTCTTTGGGAAGCCTTTGCCGCCCTTATTTGTCAGATCTAGGCGTCTGACATATTCGTTTGCCGCGTTATCTATTCTATTGAGTACCAAAAACCCATATAGACGAGCGCCGAAATGATGAGAAAATGATTATATGAATACACAGCGAACACACCTTCAAACAATTCAAGAGGACATGCAAACAATCCAAGAGAACGCGCATGCCCAAAATGCTGCATGCCCTTGGGCGCGTCAGTGTGGGGGATGTTCGCTTATCGGCGACGCGTACGAAAAACAGCTTCAAGCAAAAGATGCCCAAGTAGGGTTTCTGCTCGCCGATACCTTTTCAAAAAAGCAACTTTCAGGCGTGAAGGTCCATCCCGTGCACGGCATGGACAATCCATTTTTCTATCGGGATAAAATCGCATCACCGTTTGCTCCTGTGCGTGGTAAATCGTTTCGTAGGGACAACCGCGGGCAGAATATGGGCGCAAAGAAGAAGAGCCAGAAGAATCACCACGCGCGCAGCCGCGCGGAAGCATCTGTTGCATGTGGTTTGTATGCACGAGGAACGCATACGATCGTGCCGGTTACGCGTTGTGTGGTCGAGGCACCGGTGGGGCGCAGGATCATATTGGCCATTCGTCGGCTAATGCTTAAGTTCGATGTTCCTGCCTACGATGAAGACAGGAAAACAGGCTTTATTCGTCATGCGATTGTTCGCGTGGGCCATCAAAGTGGCGAAGTGCTTGTAACTATCGTGACGGCGCAAGAGGAATGGCCGCATGGAAAACAGTTTGCCAAACAGCTAGTCAAAGCGGTGCCGCAGATTACGACCGTGGTGCAAAATGTAAACTCGCGTGTGACCAACGCGATGCTTGGGCAGAAAGAGCATGTGCTCTATGGTCCCGGTTTTATTCTGGATCGCGTGTGTGGCGTGACGTTCCGCATTTCTTCGAAGACATTCTTCCAGGTTAATTCCACGCAAACTGAAGTACTTTACGACACGGCTATTCAGATGGCGCATCTTGACGAACTTTCTGCGGATGTGCATCGTCCGCTTCATGTTCTGGATGCGTATTGTGGTTCGGGCGCGATTGGGCTTATTGCTGCGCATCGGTATCCATCAACGCAAATCGTTGGAGTAGAGTCGGTGGCGTCAGCGGTGGCCGACGCAAAGCAGAATGCCGTGCATAATGGCATATCAAACGCGCGGTTTATCAAAGCAGATGCAACGAAGTGGATCTTGGATAGAGTAGATACATTGGAGGAAAGTGCTGACGTGGTATTTATGGATCCTCCGCGAGCGGGATCCACGCCAGCATTTTTGCATGCACTCATAAAAGCGGCGCCCCAGCGCATCGTATATGTATCGTGCAAACCGATAACGCAGATGCGTGATTTAACCCAGCTTGTAGGTCACGGGTACGTCCTTGATGAAGTGCAACCAGTCGATATGTTTCCGCAGACGCCTCACGTGGAGACGGTATGTCTTCTAAACAGAGAAGATGTCGTTTAATACGCCAAAGACCTGCAAACAACAAAATTTAATCGCTATATTTAGAAAACAGTTAGACGACTGATGTCAGAGGAAGGCTGTACCGTTTCTTACCTCAAGAAAAACTGGATAGTTAAGTCCAATACGATACAGAAGGTTACAGAGATTTGTGGCATAAAGTCGCCAATTTTATGAGTGTAACTCTGCGATGTAAAAGTGAAGTGATTGGAACAACAGACCACACAGGCAGAGCTTCCAAAAAAGGTTGGCACTGCCACGTCGTATACTGGCAGACTCAATAAAGTTCTGGATAAAATCGTCAACAGGATCTTTCTCCAGATGATAATGGAAAAGCTTGGATATGGCATCGAATTTACATCTTGCATATAAGAAACGAGAAGATTAGTTGAGGAAGGAATAGCTGCAATGAGCGAAAATTACGGCGATCACACAGTTACTGAAGCAAGGAAGATGAATAAATCTGTCCCTAGAAAGAGAGTCTGGCTTCTTTCGTGGAATGTAGATAACTGGAAATGGGACGGATACGCCGAAATGTGTCAACAGACAAAAATGGGGGTTCCGGTTATTGAAGGCTGGTCCTGTTTAAATACTCATCCTAAAAACGGTGATGAGGTATTTCTTATAAAACTTGGAAATTTACCGAAAGGAATAGTTGGTCACGGAATAGTTGTCCGAAAGAGTTATAAAAGTAAAAACGAGCACCATGTTTCGCATAAGTCCGCGAAGAAAAAAACAATCAGGTATATAGATGTTAAATTCGATCGACTGATTGATTATGAGAAAGAAAAGTATCTTCCGCAGCGTGAACTACAGAGAAAATGCGGGGCACAGTATTGGAGCCCTCAAGGCTCAGGTATTGAAATCAAACCAGAAGTAGTTCCAGTGCTCCATGAACTTTGGTGGTCTGTTACAACCGATGAACATGAAATGGTTAAGTTCGATCATAATCTGATTTTATCTGGCCCTCCCGGAACAGGGAAAACATATAACTCCATCATCTATGCTGTGGCAATCTGTGAAGGCAAACCTTTAGAAAAAGTAAAAAAAGAGCCGTATAGTGAAATATTACGACGGTACAATTTGCTTAAAGATGCCGGTAGAATCGCATTTATAACATTCCATCAATCCTATGGATATGAGGAATTTATCGAAGGTATCAAGCCAAAACTTGACGAGAATAGTGGCACGCTCGGATACATCATAGAAGATGGCGTATTCAAAAACTTCTGTAATAGAGCTAAATCTGTCAAAGTGCAGACATTGACCGGTGCACAGATAAAACCTCAGCCTCAAATATGGGGAATGATACTTGGCGGCACCGGAATGACTGATCTCAAAAGACAATGCTTTAAAAATGGCGAAATACGACTTGGACGGGTAGAAGTCAAAGAGGAAGATGCCAACGGTGGCTTTACGGGAAAAGCAGGTATGTTCGGACATTCTAAGCATATAATGTATGATTTCCAGAATACGATGGAGATAGGCGATGTTGTCGTCATCGAGAAAAATAGTAAAAGTGTCGATGCGATCGGCGTGATCACGGGCGATTGCGTCTATGACAAATCTCAGCCGCAATATCCAAGAAGTCGTTCTGTAGAATGGCTTGTAAAAGATATTGATAAGAATATTGTCCCATTCCTTTCTAATGGGAGAAAGCAGCTCCCAAGGTTTTCGGTTTTCTCTTTCGACTATATCGGAATTAATTCGATTGCGCAGATTGTTAACGAATACCGAGATGATCAGGTTGTAAAAGTGCAACAAGAAACGAAACCATATGTGTTCATCATCGATGAGATTAATAGAGGGAACATCTCAAAGATATTCGGAGAGCTGATAACGCTTATTGAAGATAAGAAACGCGCAGGTGCCGAGGAAGCGATGGATGCCATCCTCCCATACTCAAGGGAATCCTTCTCTGTACCACAGAATGTATATATCCTAAGCACCATGAACACAGCTGATCGATCAATCGCATTGATGGATACGGCGCTCAGAAGGCGTTTCGAATTTGAAGAAATGATGCCTGAATCCGGCGTTCTGAAAGAACTGGGCATCGAGACAATTGTGATTGACGGCGTTGAGCTCAATATAGCTCGGATGTTGGATACCATCAACGAGAGAATCGAATATCTCTTTGATCGTGAACATACTATTGGACATGCTTTCTTTGTAAAATTGGCTGACAATCCATCAATAGATACTCTATCTGGCATCTTCAAGAAGAAAGTTGTTCCATTACTCCAGGAGTATTTCTTCGAAGACTACGAAAAAATCCAGCTGGTGTTGGGAGACAACAAAAAAGACGATGAATATAAATTTATTTTGGACACGCCTGTAAAGGTCAAGGACATCTTCAATGGGAACCCAGATGTTGATCTTCCGGAAAAGCGATACCAGATTCAGGAGTCTGCGTTCGACAAGATTCAGAGTTATAAATTGATAGGCAAGGATTTATGAATGGAAAATTGCTGGAAGTAAGGGAGTTTGACAAGATATCTTGTAACCCGGATTTCAAAGCTGAATATGCTTACCTTCCTGAGGACACTTTTCATGACCTGCAGGAATTTATATATTCTTTCCCTAGCGATAAGGAATATTCAGATGCCCTCGAATTTCTTAAGCCTGGCTATCGAAGGAACGTAGGCGATATCATCTCTGTAAGCAACTATGTTGGTCTGATTCAGATGCGTAATGGCTATCAGATCCAGGTGCTTCCCAAGATTGATCTTGGCACAGATGAGGACAACGGAAACCAAGAGACAAAGCGTATATTCCTGCGTATGTTGAGAAGCATTAAGTATTTTCCGGGCAAAGTTTTTAATGAAGCAAACTTAAAAATGGATAAAATGACGCTTTATGAAATCTTCATTAATATGTATTTGCAGGAAGTAAGAAATCTTGTAAAACGTGGAATTAAATCTTCCTATGTGCTGCAGGAAGGCAATCTGAAGTTTTTCAAAGGAAAACTTGCTGTCAATGAAAATATTAAGCTGAACATCGCCCACAAAGAACGTTTTTTCGTAAGATATGATGACTACTTGGTGGACCGGCCGGAAAATCGGCTTATCAAATCGACACTTTTCAAGCTGTACGGCATCACTGAAAGCGCGGAAAATAAGAGAGATATCCGCCGCTTGCTGACAGCGTTTGAAATGGTCAATCCTTCAACAAATTATCAGAGAGATTTCTCCCGAGTTGTTATCGACAGAAATACAAAGGACTACGACATGTTGATGCGTTGGTCCAGGGTCTTCCTCTTAAACAAGAGCTTTTCGACATTTTCAGGAAGCCAAAATGCGAGAGCATTACTGTTTCCAATGGAGAGAGTGTTCGAATCCTACATTGCACAGCAGCTGAAGAAAGCACTTTGCGATTCAGGCTGCGAAGTTACTGCGCAGGATAAAGGTCATTATCTATTTGATTCACCGAAACGTTTTGCTCTAAGGCCGGATATTGTCATTACCAGAGAAGATGGGTCAAAGATCGTCCTGGATACGAAATGGAAGAGCTTGGTAAACTCTCCACAAAATAATTATGGCATTTCGCAGGCGGATATGTATCAGATGTATGTCTATTCAAAAAAATACGAAACGTCGGAAGTTTGGCTGATCTATCCAATAAACAATGAAATGCGAGGCAATAATGAGATATCATTCAAAAGCAATGATGGCGTAAGCGTGAGATTGTTCTTTGTTGATCTGGCAAGAGAACGATTTTATGAAAGCGTTCGCACGTTATGCGATCAGTTAGTGCCAAGCAGTGATAAAGCGAACAGTGAACGAATTACCGAATAACAGATCGAGATTTAAAGAGAATATGCCATTATTGATTGCTCTTATGATTGGACTATTCATTTTAGGCAAGATTCAAAACCTAAAGCCGGCATTATATAGATTGTGGACAACCGATCTGATAAGAAGATTGCTAATAAAAGAATACTAATGTGTCAAATTCTACGACTCACTTGAATATTCAGTAGTTAAGCTATTTTCAAAAGCAGATGAATTGAACTGAAAAGTCGTTCCAATAAGGGCTACTTTTTTCTGGTATGAGAAAAGTGATAGCGGATGATTTTGAGTATATTCCAGAGTCAGACATTCAATTGTTGTATTGGCTAATTCAAATTTATCAGATAGGCGAAGAGCCTATGTTTCCCGGTCATTTTCCCCATACTTTCGATTTTTGATATAAATCTGGCATTCATACATAGTGGTTTCTAGACACACATAGAATCGATACGCCTTCTCACTTGAGAAGATGTCGAATAGGAACCTAAACAGATATCTGTTTGCGATACGGTCAATGCCCAGGTTGATGAAAGGAAAAACATGAGCCTTACAGTGAATCTTTACTACAAAGGGACAAACGGTAGTGCGAGAAAATTTGCTGATGAGATGGAAGAAAGCGGCGTTGCTGCCGCAATACGCGCAGAAGACGGCAATCTTCGATACGACTATTTCATTCCGCTGCATGATCCTGAGACAATTCTTTTGATTGACAGTTGGCGTGATCAGGAAGCATTAGATAAGCATCACGCATCGCCGATGATGCAGCAGCTTGCGGAACTTCGCGATAAGTACGATCTGCATATGAAAGCCGAGCGGTACGTTTCAGTTGAAGAGCCGGAGGGCGAAGATAAGTTTATTCGAAAATAGGGCACAATGGTGCCAGACACGTGTGAGCTACATGTGCTGAGATACATATGTGTGAAATATAAATGGTGTTGATATTACAAAAAGAGCCTGGGCAAATGTCCAGGCTCATATACTTCTTCAGGTGCAATAAATCTTCAGCTAAAACGTTTCGTTAAAAAGCGTTTGTGCAAGAAATTAAGCAAAAATGTCTCCGGAAATTCTGCCGTTTGCCATTTTGCCTTCAATAATATTGAGCTGCGGATAGGCGCGCTTCAGATCTTCAACCGCTGCGCCAATTCCTGAACCGCCCGATGTAGCAAACAGATACACCTGCTTGCCGGCAAAATCATTTGCATCTAAGAATGTTTTTACCACATTGGGAGCCACGCCCCACCAAATGGGGAAGCCAAGATACAGCTTGTCATATTTCGCAGTATCTACCGGTGCGTTCGTGATTGCGGGTCGAATGCTTGGATCGTTCTTTTCCTGTGTGCTTCTTGAATTTGAGTCGGTCCAGTCAAGGTCAGCACGTGAATAGGGTGTCTCTGGTTCGATTGATATCAGGTCAGCACCAGCCGCTTGGGCTAAGTCCTTTGCCTTTCTTGCGGTGTTTCCATTTTTTGCTGATGAAAAATATGCTACTAACGTTGCCATGATATGTACTCCTATCAGTCTCTAGCGTACGTTTTTCCCAAATTGATATGCCTGTGTAACGTATAGTGATCTCTTTGTCATGCTTGGGGTTCCACACCCATATCCAAGAATTTCACCTTTATCCTGGAATCCACAATAACGCACCAGGGTTTTGTAATGAGCATCAAGTGCATCAAAGGTCCAATCTGAAGAGTTCCATGCAACAGCCAGGAGCGCCGTTGCAAGATGTTTTGCATGCAGGCTGGAATTAAATGCACAGAAACGGTCGATAACGGCTTTCAGCTGGGCGGTCATTCCGTAGTAATACAGCGGTGTCGCAAAAACGAGCATATCGGCATCGAGTATTTGCGCGCGCAGTGTCTCCATGCCGTCTTTTTGGACGCATGGTCCCTCGTATCCGCAGGCCACACATCCCGTACAAGGGTGAATGTTTGCATGAGCAACATCGACGATGTGGATGGAATGGCCAGCTTCACGTGCACCATCGGCAAAAGCGTGGGACAGGATTGCGGTTGACCCATTTTGATTCGGACTGCCTTGTAGTATGAGGATGTTCATAAGCGTCCTCCTCTCTGCCATGAAAATCTTCCGAGATGATCTCAAGATGAGATCTCGAGATGTTTCGTCCGTCAATTGCGGACAGATTTTACTGACGTTGTGTCAGCGCAATCATATTATTACATTAACCTGACAGTATGTCAATATAATTTATATCCAATAACTTTTATTGAAACAATTTTGAAAGAAGGGAATACGTTAAATCGTATACCGTCATTTTTGGATGGGGCGTTCCTACCTTATCCATTGCTTCCTTTTGCTTTTCGGTAATGTGCGAGTATGGATACACTCCATGCAGATAAGGAAAGAACTGAAAGCGAATCTTGAAGCACTCCTGCGTCGATTTTTTAGGTAAGAATTTATGCAGACAGACATCAAAAGCTTCAAATGCCCTCTGCATCGCGGCTTTATATTCAAGAAGGCGTTCTGGTCTGCTGTTATCTTCAATTTCGTTGAAATTTGTAGACAGAATTCTCAGCATTGTTTCGCGTTGTTCAAGCGTATGTGCCACAGCGGAAGCGAGCTCATCTGCACTCAACGTTTCGTTGTGCTCCGCAATCGACCGCAAATCCTCAGCCCAGTTATTGGTTTCCCTGGTAATCAGCCCTAAAAAGATTTCTTCGATCGTCTGGAAATAGTTGTAGATAGAAGGCCGTGAGAAACTGGTAAACGTTGCAATATCTTTCATGGTTACGTTGCGGTAGGAGGTCTTCTGGTAAAGCGAGGCACACGCATCGAGGATTTCATCCTTGCGCTCTTGTACTTTTTCGCTACTGATCTTTGGCATTTTTCCTCCTTTAGCTTCGCAATTCAGTATGGTCTTATTCTGACACGAAGTCAATTAAAATATCAATTTGATATCAGCCGTTGCAGAAATTGAGGCGGATGCCCATACGCAATGCAACTTCTGGAAACTTCGAATCCGCGCAACCCCGAACCCACATAGCGCGAACCCATATATGTACTTTTTTCGGTGAGCAAACTGGGAAATCATTTGGCTTATTGAGGTGACGGTATACTTTTAAAAGATCATCAAGAGCCTACAAGTCATAAGGACCCTACAACGCATAGGGTGAATGGAGCGCATTGCGTGGGCATCATCGTTAACACATTAGCTATTTTTATCGGTACGTTGATCGGTTGCGTTTTGCATCGCGGCATCAGCGCGCGATACGAAAATGCCCTCTTCCTTGCCGTTGGCCTCATTGCATTTGGCGTGGGTATTGGTTATGTCGTACGCGAAATGCCTAATTGTCAGTACCTTGCGCTTCCCATCCTGAGCTTAGCTATCGGTGCGGTACTTGGTGAATGGTGGAATCTTGATGGCAGTGTGCATGGATTTGTAGAGCGACACATGACAGAGGGAAGTAAAACCGCAAACGGAATCATCTCAGCGACACTTTTATATTGTGTTGGAGCACTTTCGATTGTGGGACCAGTGATGTTGGCAACTACCGGCGATAACACCATGTTGTTCACGAATGCATCGATGGATTTCATCACGGCAATGGTCTTTGGATCCACGTTTGGGTGGGGCATGCTCATTACGCCGCTGTTTCTATTTGCATGGCAAGGCTCAATCTACGCCATTGCGAAATATGTATCTGCAGGCTTTTTTACGGGTGATCTGATAACGGAGCTTGCCGTCGTCGGTGGCTTTTTAGTCATGACCACCGGCATTTCGCTGCTTAAAATCCGGGATATCAAAACGCTGAATTTACTTCCTGCGCTTTTGGTTCCTATCGTATTTTTTATGGTGAAAGATTTAGTAGGGCTGCCGTTCTAAAACTGCCCTTTTAACCTGCTGTTTCGAAGATTTCTATTCGCGGTCTGCATCCTTTGGAAATGCGCTACAGGAAATCCTCTACAGGAAAGCTACCGAAAATTCTCCACAGGAAATGTGCTACCGCATCTTTGGCAATACATTTGATCGCTACACCAGGTACATCTTGTGAAGCGTGTCTTCTTCGGCAAACCCAACCCCGCATTCATTCTCTAAAAATGTCACGAAATTGCCGTATTTCTCATCGATCGCATCAAAGGCGGCATTGATATATT
Source organism: uncultured Eggerthellaceae bacterium (assembly GCA_903789415.1). Lineage (GTDB taxonomy): Bacteria > Actinomycetota > Coriobacteriia > Coriobacteriales > Eggerthellaceae > CAIFEG01. The sequence goes on from CAIFEG010000010.1 coordinate 32,291, forward strand.
CAGGACGTGCCTCAAGAAGCGGTCCAATCTTGTCTGAAAGTTTTGGTTGCTTTTGTGCCCGAAATGCCTGATGAATAATTTTGTTCCGTCTATCTGCCAGCTCGTAATTTGTCTCGCAATAATCATGCATAATCTCGTCTTCGCCAACATTAAGTACGGAAAGAATAATGGCAATGACTAGGCCTGTACGATCTTTCCCATTACTGCAGTGAAAAAGTACGCCCTTATCTCCTGCATCTAACAGCGCTTTAAAAATTAAACGCCAACGCGGAGAAACGCGGGGGTCTACCATTTTGCGGTATACACCGCAGATGTCATAGGTATCTGGGTCCCATCTGCCCTGCAGAATTTCACGCCAATTGTAATCCTGAAACGTGAGTCCGAGCGTTTTTACCGGAACCATCGGAGCCACAATATGTTTGATACCAGGGATTTGCGGGTCGGGCTCACCATTGCGCTCCATTCGTGTGCGCAGGTCAACAATGGTGCCAATGTTGAGCTCGCCTTGTATGCGAGCAATATCCGCGGGAGTTGCATTGCTTAACAGGCCGCTTCGATAGAGCCGATGCGGTCGTACGTGTTGCTTATAAAGATTAGAGATGCCGCCTAAATCTCGAAAGTTTGTGATTCCTTGCATCTTCGCCATATTGCCATGTATCCCTATGTAATGTCCCCTCAGATATTGTTTTATTGAACACTATTGTACCGTGAGCATCGTTTTGTTGTGTACGGGTGCTGTTCTAAGATAAGTAAGATACATACATATCGAAGTTCAACTGTTGTTGGGAAAGACCACTACATGGATGTTGATCAGGCAAAAAAGATTACGTTAGACACAACGAAAAAGGTTTTAAAAACCATCCAAGAACGTCATCTTGCCGATGCTACGACACCGGTGATATTGATGGTGTCGGGGGGCTCAGACTCCACGGCATTATCGTATATTGCACATGATTTATATAAGGAAGGCAACCTTGGACCTCTCGCTATGCTGCATGTCAACCACCAGCTTCGTGGAGGCGAATCTGATGACGATGCTCAATTTGTCCAGAAACTTGCCGATGCGCTTTCAATTCCGCTCTTCATGGTGAAGGTAAATGTGGCACGCGTGGCAAAGCAAACCGGACAGAATCTGGAGGCTGCGGGCAGGGGAGAGCGATACGCGAGCGCCCATGATGCCCTGAAAAGTTTGTGTACGCATACCAATACCGATCTCTCGCTGGGTCGTGTGTTTACCGCCCACACTGCAGATGATCGTGTCGAAAATTTCTATATGCGCTCGATTGTCGGCACTGGACCAGGTGGTTTTCGGTCCATGCGCTATGAAAAAGGCGAGGTACGCCGCCCGCTTTTGGACTGTGGGCGCGATGAACTTCGTGACTACTTGCGTGCACGCGCAACGCTTTCTGATGAAGGCATAGAAAGTCCCACAACCCATAAAATTCCTGCGATTGTGCGCGACGAAACAGGCAATCTATGGCGGGAAGATGTGACAAATGAAGATACCGATCGTTTTCGTGCCTTTGTTCGTCACAACATCGTGCCCGTGGCAAAGTCGCGTAACCCTCATCTTTTAGATGTCCTTACACGTACGATGAATCTTATCGCTGATGAGGATGACATGTTGGAGTCATCGGCTGCGCGTCTCATTGAGATTCGTGTTGCGTGGGTGGACGAAGAAGGTACACCGGGGCGCCCGGGATTTGATCGGAACTGCGGTCATGGGTGCGTGATTGACCCGAAGATGGCGCGCTGTAAACGTCCGGTTTTGCGCCGGGTGGTGTTGCAGCTCCTCCATCAGATGACCCAGGCAGACGCTCGCATCGACACTTCGTCGGTTCAAGCAGTGGTGGATGCGTTTGATGAGCGCGGTCCAAAAAGTGGCTACACTGCTAACATTCAAGGAAATTTAGCCATTTCGGCAAATAAAAGGGGAGTGCGCATAGAGCCGATGGAAGATTATCGCGCTCGTAGAAAGGGCATCAAATGAGTCAAGCGGCAAAAAAGAAAGAAGAAGTGAAAAACAAAGAAGCGGCGAACAATCAGGAAGTGGCGAGCAAAGAAAGAGTGACAAGCAAAAAAGAAGTTTCCATGGCGCCCCATATTATTCTTGCGTCAACAAGCCCCCGGAGAAAACAAATACTTCATGCCGCAGGAATTACCTTTGATGTGATCGCTCCCAAAGTGGATGAGCATCTCACCAAAGCCGAAGCAGCAGATCCTGAAAAGGCCGCTCAAACGATCGCTGATCGGAAAGCGGGAGGAGCTCTTCAGGTACTTTTAGCTGATGAGACGCTTCGCGGAGCTTATGTAATACTCGCGGCAGATACGATGGTTGTGCTTAACAAGAAGATCTTTGGCAAGCCACATGGGTTTTCGGAAGCGAAAGGAATGCTTCGTGCGCTTTCGGGAAATACGCACGAAGTCATTACGGGTGTTTCGGTCTGGATGCTCGTGGCGACCGATCCCATTTTGAATACACCCGATCCGAACGCTCAAGATTCGCGCTCTCAAGATTCGTCTTCCCAAACTTTGCGATCCCAAGATTCGCGCACACAAGATTCCCGCGCGTGCAATTCAGATGCGGAAAAATCAGATGAAGGGCATTCAGATGAGCAACAATCCGCCCCGCGTATTTCGATGGGACATCGCACCTTTTCCGATGTTTCGCATGTCACCTTCAAAAAACTTTCTGACGACGAAATTGATGCGTATCTCGCCAAAGGTGAAAGCTATGACAAAGCGGGTGCCTATGCAATCCAAGGCGAGGGACGAAATTTAGTAGCGCACCTTGAAGGGGATATGGACAACGTCATAGGGTTGCCGCTTGGGCGTATCCAGCAGATTTTCCCTGACATTTTTGGCACTTCTTCAAGACCAAAAGACACGACAAATAAGGGAAATTTATAAGAGTCTTCCACGGCAGTATCGAAAAAACGTGCGCAGTGCGAACACCGTGCGAAATATGCATGATTATCTGATGCAAAAATGTGTTTGCGGATGTAATTATGCGCATATGGTTTTGAGCTTTGATACACTTTGAATTTGTATATGTTTCTCTTGAAACATTCGTTTTGATTCGAACTATGCGAAAAGGGGCTTCTTTTGCAAGCGATGCGCGAAGATATTGACCGCGTTTTATTTACGCAGGAAGATCTGGAAAAACGAATTGCCGAGATGGGCGCACAAATTACCGAGGATTACAAAGATTGTGACGATCTCGTTGTAGTTTCAGTACTTCGTGGTGCAGCAATATTCATGGGTGATCTCGTTCGTCACATTGATCGTCCACTTGAAATGGACTATATGGCTATTTCTTCTTATGGAAACGGCACGAAAAGTTCTGGTGTCGTGCGAATTCAAAAGGATTTAAGCTCGACCATTAAAGATCGCCATGTAATTGTTTGCGAGGATATTTTAGACAGTGGCCTGACACTGCAATATCTCATTCGTAATTTACAATCTCGTGAGCCTGCGTCGATCGATATTGCGCTTCTGCTCCGCAAAAATACTCCTGAACAGGCTAATTTGAAATGCCGATATATTGGGTTCGAAGTTCCCGATGAGTTCATTGTTGGATATGGCATGGATTATGCCGAAAAATATCGTAATCTTCCCTATATTGGTGTTCTCAAACGAGAAGTGTATGAATAAAAAACGCATGGAAAAATGCAGGATTGTTTTCATCGGCTGATCTCTTCGTTGTGATTGATTTACCGGTGATTTACGATTTTGTGTATATGTGTGTAAAACCGTTACATTAGTGTGCGAGCAAAACACACAATTTGAAGAAAAGCCGCATCTCGGCTGAACAATAAGGAATTTAATTAGATGGCACAAAATAAAAATACGCCTACACCGCAGTCTCCTCGTACTACGGTAGTTTGGACTATTCTGCTTGTTATTATTTTCACGCTTTTGGGCATGCAACTGGTTGGAACAGGCCAGAACAATGGGCAGCAGAAGCGCGATACGCTCTCGACAAGCGACTTTACTACTGCCGTGAATGAAAACCGTGTCGTAAGCGTCGACTATGATGTCAATAGTCAGACGATTACGGGCAAATATTATCCAGCAGAGACAGCGGGTTCTGCTGCAATGGACGCATTCAATACGGGTTTCAGTGCACTCAATACGGCCACGGGAACCGACGGTATTGCGACGCAGAATCTGGATCAACAAACACTGGGTGAAGAGCGTGATTTCACCACTTCATGGGTTGGTCAGGACACCCTAAGTGAGCTGATGAGTGCCCATCCAAATGTGCAGTATAATGTCCAGCTTCCTTCCACTGCGATGAATGCGCTGGCTTCATGGCTGCCAATGCTTTTGCTTGTGGGCTTCTTCATCTTCATGTTCTATGAAATGAGCAAAGCGAATAGTCAGCAGCTGGGTTTTGGCCATACCAAGTCAAAGATCGCAAACGAAGAACGTCCGAATGTCCATTTTTCGGATGTTGCTGGGTGTGATGAAGCCGTCGAAGAAATGAAAGAGATCAAGGACTTCTTGGCGAACCCTAAGAAGTATCAGGCCTTAGGTGCTCAGATTCCTCGTGGTTGTCTGTTAGTAGGCCCTCCAGGAACAGGTAAAACGTTGCTCGCGCGTGCCGTTGCAGGCGAAGCAGGAGTCCCATTCTTCTCAATTTCAGGTTCTGACTTTGTTGAGATGTTCGTCGGTGTTGGTGCAAGTCGTGTTCGTGACTTGTTCAAACAGGCAAAAGCGGCAGCACCTTCCATTATCTTTATCGATGAGATCGATGCAGTCGGTCGTCAGCGTGGTGCTGGTGTTGGCGGCGGTCACGACGAACGTGAGCAAACCTTAAACCAGTTGCTGGTTGAGATGGACGGATTTTCTTCAAGCGATTCTGTCATTTTATTAGCGGCAACAAACCGTGCCGATGTCTTAGACCCCGCGCTTTTGCGTCCTGGTCGTTTTGACCGGCAGATTGTGGTTGATGTCCCCGATGTTAACGGACGCGAAAAGATCTTAGAGGTACATGCCCGCAATAAACCGATCGCACAGAACGTAGATCTGAAGGAAGTCGCAAAGATGACCCCAGGGTTTACCGGTGCTGATTTGGAGAACTTGCTCAACGAAGCGGCGCTGCTGACGGCGCGCCAGAACAAAAGCGTCATTTCGATGGATGCCGTCACGCAGAGTATGGAACGTGTTATCGCAGGTCCTGAGCGTAAGGGTCGCGTTCTCAATGCGGAGACGAAGCGAACGATTGCATATCATGAGAGCGGTCACGCCCTTGTGGGTCATACGCTTCCGCACGCCGACCCGGTCCATAAGATCAGCATCGTAAGCCGTGGTCGTGCCTTGGGTTATACGCTTTCAATTCCTGATGAAGACCGTGTAATGAACTCTAAGAACCAGATGCTTGATCAGCTAGCAGTTCTGCTTGGTGGTCGTGTTTCTGAAGAGCTGTTCTGTGACGATATCACCACCGGTGCAAGCAACGACCTTGAACGTGCAACGAAGCTCGCGCGCTCGATGGTTACTGAGTACGGCATGTCAAGCGAGCTGGGAACACAGATCTTTGGTGAGCCAAATCATGAGGTGTTCTTGGGCCGCGACTACGGCAATACGAAGGATTATTCAGAGGAAACTGCTGAGCGCATTGATGACGAAGTTGCTCGTTTGATGAAACAGGCACATGATCGCGCAGAGAAAGTTCTTTCCGAGCGCAAAGATCAGATCGCATTAATGGCAAGCGTCCTTCTGGAACGAGAAACCGTTGATGGCGAAGCGTGCCAGGCACTTCTTGACAACAAGTGGAGCGAATACGTCGCTCATGAGCAAAGTGCTGAAGGTAAGGCTGAACGCGAAAGGGCAGCAACCACGCTCGCACATCCGGTGCAAAACAATATTGATTCCGGAAATGGTGCACAGCCTGGTCAGCCTGGCCAACCAGGACAACCCGGACAACCAATGCAGCCAGTGCAGCCAGTGCAGCAAGGCTATGGAATGCCGCAGCCTCAACAACCGGGACAACAACCACAGCAGCCTGTACAGGGGCAGCCGCGACATGCGGCACAGCCACAGCAGCCGGTGTCACCGCAGTATCCGCAGTCGCAGAATCCGCAGCAGCAGCCACCATATCCGCCATCACAGCAGCCGCAACAGCCACAGCAACCTGATGCGAACCCGGGTCAACAGAATGGCGGCAATCAGCAAAATCCGCACGCGTAATTCTGCTGATGTTCTGAGGCGGCAAAAAGCAGCGTTCGTACAATTACAAAACAACGTAAAATAGCGAGGGGTAGATTGCATACGCATTCTGCTCCTCGCCTTGTATTGTCGAAATGCATCAAACTGAGCATACGCTCATACCCATACGCTTCACCACCATATGGGTCGCTCGAAATAATAAAGAGAAATAATTAATAAAGAGAAATTGGGGTTCAACAATGATTTGGACATGTGGACAATATAAATTTGATTCGCAAACTCCGGTAGTCATGGGCATTTTGAATGTAACGCCCGATTCCTTCTCTGATGGCGGAGTGCATTTTGATCATGACGAAGCAATCGCATTTGCCCATAAAATGGCAGATGACGGGGCTCTTATCATCGATGTTGGGGGCGAATCAACGCGTCCCGGGGCAACACCCGTCGATCCCGAAGAAGAACTTTCACGTGTCAAAGACGTGGTTTCTGAATTGGCGGCAAGTGGTATATGTGCGAGCATCGACACACGTCATGCGCAGGTTGCGCAGGCATGCGTCGAGGCAGGTGCCTCAATCATCAATGATGTTTCGGGATTCCGCGATCCCAAGATGCGTGACGTCGCAAAAAACTGTGATGCCGGGCTTGTGATCATGCATATGCCGGGCACGCCGCAGACCATGTCTGAGTATTCCTCCGAATACCATGATGTGGTTGATGAGGTGGCCCAATACCTTCGCACGCAGGCCAACCTTTTAGAATCAATGGGTGTCGACCATTCGCGCATTTGCATCGACCCTGGTCCAGGATTCGGAAAATCGCCGCAGGAATCCATTATGATTTTGCGGAATTTGCAAGAATTTCGCCACCTAGGATATCCGATAATGGCGGCGGTATCGCGAAAAGACTTCATCGGCCATATGTACGGAATCGAAAAGCCAGCTGATCGTGATGAAGCGAGCGCCGAGGAAGCACTCCAAGATTGCGAGCAAGGGGCAAGCATTGTTCGCACCCATAATGTAGAAGCAACGGTTGCGCGACTCAAAGAGCTCCGCCCGTATGTGCTTTTAGGTCTAGGCGGAAACCTCGCGCTTACCGGAGCTCCCGGTGAAGAACAAGAAGCGGTGATTGCCCAGTTGAACCTGGCGATCGGTGATCTTCTTCAGATTCCCGATTCAGCCATTATTGATATCTCAAGCTATTACGAATCCGAACCGGCATACGTTGAAGATCAGCCCAAGTTCGTCAATGCGGTGGTTTTGATGCGCACCGCAATCGTGCCTCACGATCTTCTCGATTATCTGCATGCAATTGAAAATGCCCTGGGTCGCGTGCGAGAAAAGGAAAACGGTCCGCGCACGTGTGATATCGACATTTTGGACTATCAGCTTTATATCTGTGACGATGAGCGATTGAAACTTCCTCACCCTAAAATGCTCGAGCGTGATTTTGTGGTAAAGCCTTTACTCGAAATTGTCCCCGGTCATATTCTTGCTGATGGAACCCCCGTTACGACGGACAAAGTGAAAGTGGGCGCCGCAACGCGCATTCCGTATTAACCCAAAACGCGAGGATGGTACATGCAAGAAATGCCGAAGCATAACGCTGCAACTTCGCTACGTTCTTCAGGGCGCATCGGTATTCCTGGCTTTGTTGTCATCCTGCTTGGCACCATGCTGGGCGGTCTTTCGCAGACGCAGATGAATACGGTTCTTCCGAATTGTATGGAAGAATTAGGTATAACTGTCGGACAGGCACAATGGCTGGTCAACATCTATTTGCTGGTGTTGGGCATCGTAATCCCTATATATGCATTTCTTGCGCGCCGCTATACAACAAAAACACTGTTTTCCCTTGCACTTGTGCTGTTTGCCTTGGGCACCTTTTTTATTACTTATACCGATTCGTTTTTCTGGATGCTTGGAGGGCGCATTTTCCAAGGATGCGCTGCTGGAATCATGTTTCCGCTTTCGCAGACGGTCGCCCTCACCGATTTTCCTCCAGAAAAGCGTGCAACTATGATGGGCTTTTTAGGCCTTGCGATGGGGTTTGCTCCAAATATTGGGCCAACACTTGCCGGCGCATTTGCGGTTGCTTGGGGATGGCGCTCAAGTTTCATATTCTTGCTCGTGTGCTGCATCCTCGATATTGTTCTCGCACGTGTCTGTATTCACGCCACGCCACCTCTTACAGGGGAAGCGAAAGGGAAAACGGAGAAGTTGGACATTCCATCGGTCATTCTTTCAACTATTGGATTTGGAGGAATCCTCGCCGGCTTTTCGAACCTTTCATCCTACGGAGCCGCCGACGTCCATTGCATTGTCCCTTGCTTGATAGGAGTCATTGGCCTCTGCCTCTTTGTCTACAGGGAAAACCATGTTGAAAATCCGATGCTGCATTTAGCGGTTTTTAAAGATCGCGATTTTACGATAGGCACCATTATGATCTGCGCACTCTTCTGTGCATTTATTGGCGTTACACTTCTCATTCCGCTCTATGTTCAAGAAGTACTTGGGGATACGCCACTTCAATCAGGAATGGTGCTGTTTCCTGGTGTCATCGCTGCACTCATTATCAATCCACTTTCCGGATGGCTTATGAGCAGAATTGGTCCGCGCCCTATCGTATGCACCTCGAGCATTTTGCTGGTTGTCGGCACAATCGGACTTTTGTATTTAGGAAATATGTCGAATCTCTGGGCGATGGCAGCGTGGCAAGGAGTTCGCGCCTTTGGAATCTCTGGACTCATTATGCCGATTTCAACCTGGTCTCTCGAACAACTAGGCATGCTCACTGCCGACGGAACCTCGGTCAGCAATGCGATTCGCCAAATTGCGTCAGCAATGGGGACGGCAACGATTGTTTTGCTTTCTTCAGAGGGGATTCCTGCAGGAGCAGTCACTGCGCAAGGGACCAATGAAGCCATGGCATTTTCTCTTGCGATGTCACTCGTTGTTGCCGTAATGGCATTTGTATTCGTTGATCGAAAGAAGAATCACTAATTCCGCTTGTTCGCACTTCGCGCATGCCGAATTGCCCATGCCGTACTGCCCATGCCGAATTGCCCATGCCGTACTGTGCAATTCCAACGAATGTACAAACGACTGCGTGATCTTACTGACCTTACTGCCTCAACGGAAGTTACTGCCAAATCGGAAGTTACTGCCTCACCGGAAGCGAGGGGATGGAAACAACGAAGCACGCGCCGCCTTCAGGGCGATTAAATGCGTGAACCGTTCCGTCATGCGCTTCGACAACTGATTTCACGATAGCCAGTCCCAGCCCTGAACCTCCTGAATTGCGCGCTCGTGATTCATCGGTTCGATAAAAGCGTTCAAAAAGCAAGTTAGGATCAATATCGCCAAAACCTGCGCCATCATCTTTGACGGCAATGATTGAATTGCCTTTGAGCCCATACAGCTCAACATCTACATGCCCACCAGGCTTAATAAAGCGTGTGGCATTATCCACCAAATTGGAGACAACTTCCTGAAGCCTGTCGGCATTGCCCAGCACATCAGGAGCTTCTCCGGTAACCTTCACGTTCGCCTTACGTTTTTGGATGACCGGCAATAGGGCATCAACGGCGTCATTGGCAATATCTTTGAGGTTTACCCGCTTAAGCTCCATATCGCGGTCGCCCTCTTGGATATGTTGGAGAGAAAGCAAATCATTGGTCAGGTGAGTTAAACGCTCGCTTTCCTTAATGATGGTTCTACAAAACTGTTCACGCACTTCGCGGGGCATGTCGGGATCCATCATCAGCTCTGCATCACCGTGAATTGCGGTAAGTGGTGTGCGAAGTTCGTGTGCGACATCGCCGACGAAGTGCATCTGGCGATTTTTCTGGCGTTCGTAATCATCGTTCTGCCTGATTGCGCGCGCTAACAAGTGTTGCGCATCGGCGCTCAGCTGATCAGCTTCCGCCAGACCCGATTCTCTTTGAACCTTAAGGTCTTTTCCATGTTCGTAAGCGTCGATTTGACTGTGCAAATTATGAAGGGGCTCGGTCACAAAATAGCCGATCAACCACGAGAGAAGGCACACCACCAGCACGATAGGTATGAGCTCTACAAAGGTAAAAAACGTGATACTCCCTTGTATATGGATGAGCAATATGGTGGCTATTCCCGAAATTGTTGCGGCAATTAATCCAAGAATGGCGAAATACGAAGTTAGCCCTTTAATGGAGATCAGCCCCTGAATACATTATCAATACATTATCTGAAGTTATTTGCGAAAACGATATCCATACCCGCGAACTGTTTCCACCATACCCGGATCGTAGCCCGCTTCTGCGATTTTATCGCGCAAGCGTTTGATGTGCGTATCAACCGTTTTTGTCTCAGTCAGATATTCCCATCCCCACGCATCGTGGAGAAGATCTTCACGGGAAACTACCTTGCCAGCGTTCTTCATTAAGGCGGCCATCAGCTCGAACTCGCGAGGCGTAAGATTAATCTCGCCCTTGTCACCGGTTGCCGTATGAGCGTCTTCGTCCAAAGTAATTCCGCTTGCGGTAAGTTTATGATCGGGCGCCGGCGCATCTTTGCCACGGCGAAGGAGCGCACGAACACGCGCAATGAGCTCGCGCAAACCGAATGGCTTTGCCAGGTAATCGTCGCCGCCAATTTCGAGTCCAACTACTTTATCGAGTTCGGTATCGCGTGCAGAAAGGAAAAGCACCGGTGCGTTGGTGAAACTGCGCAGGCGGCGACACAACTCATACCCGTCCATTCCCGGAAGCATAATATCCAAAATGAACAGGTCGTAATTATTTTCCTTAGCCATCTTGAGCGCTTTTTCGCCATCATCGGTGGTATCTACTCGAAAGCCTTCTTTTTTCAAGGCGTAACTTACAAAATTTGTAATACTCTCTTCATCGTCAACCGCGAGAATATATCCCTGGTTCTCGTTATTATCAGCCATAAAATTGCTCCTGACTCATCGAAATGTGTAGTGTTACACGCACCTTGCAAAACACTGAGTGCTGAGCTTACGCGCGACCACTTGGAGTACATCTAGCTTGTATTATATATACATTGACCCGTGCATATATCCCTCTAATTTGCTGTTAGTGAGGTGTTGCACGGAATGCACAATTTATGGATGTTGTGTACTACATATTTTTATCGCACCTGAGTAATATGGTCTTGAAAAGACATGGCTATATGCAAACGCATATCTCTAGTAGAACGCGGCTGGTTCGGTACAACCTGATAGCTTGTTACGAGAGGGTGCACAGGAAGGAACTATATGCTTCTCGCCATCGATGTTGGAAATACGCAAACTGCGATTGGTGTGCACGGAAATGGTGAATGGAAACACGTCTGGCGTACGCGCACATCAACTAATGAGACGTATGATGAGCTCCATGCCAAGCTTCTGGCACTTTTTACTACTGCGGGAATCCAAACTTCAAAAATTCATGGCGTCGCTCTTTCTTCGGTCGTACCTTTTTTGACGGATACCTGGAAAATTGCGGTTCACCACATGTTCCATTTAGAACTTATCGAATCAACGCGTAACAATGCCGAAGGACTTGTGAATTTTTCAGCGTATGCTCCAGGAGACCTAGGCGAAGATCGTATCGCTGATTGTGTAGGTGCACATAAGCTTTATGGCGACCCCGTGATCGTGGTTGATTTCGGGACGGCTACCAACATGGAAGCGATTGATGCCATTGGTCATTTTCGCGGCGGCGTTATTGCTCCGGGCGTTCGTACTTCTATGAATGCTCTCGTACATGGCGCAGCTTTGCTCCCTGAAGTTGGCTTGGAACGACCTCCTGTTGTGCTTGGGCTCTCTACGCAAACAGCAATGCAGGTGGGCATCGTATATGGTGAAATTGAACGTGTAGATGGTATTGTTCGTCGTATTTGGAAACAGCTGGGCTATGGAAAAACACGCGTAGTAGCTACCGGCGGTCTTGGAAATGCAATGGGTCCGATGTGTGAAACAGTGACCGATATCAACAATAAACTCACCTTGCAGGGGCTTCGTTTTATTTACGATCATGTGCTGTTTAAGACCCATACAACACCAGAGGACTATATCTTAAAGACCTCCTAATCAAACTGTTGAAGTAAACATAATATCTGAATTGGGATATCGAAGGTTTTTCAGATATACGTGTATTGATAAAATTAACTCAGGTAGAAGGGCCCGCGCCTTGCATGCAGGTGAGCGCGAGTTTTATGTATACATCTATGTTGTGTTCCATCGGGTTTTGTCGAGAAAGAGGTTTGTCGTGCAGTCAGACATCGAAATCGCGCAGGCAGCGCATCCCCTGCCAATTACTGAGATTGCAAAGCGCGCCGGAGTTCCACAAGATTGTCTGGAGCTTTACGGAAACTACAAGGCTAAAGTTGACTATCGAATGCTTGCACAAAAATCGTATACACCCGGCAAGTTGGTGTTAGTTACCGCCATTAATCCAACACCTGCAGGTGAAGGTAAAACCACAACAACGGTGGGCTTGGGCGACGCGATGCGCATCTTGGGCAAAAATACCGTCATTGCTTTGCGTGAGCCCAGTTTAGGTCCGGTATTTGGCATTAAAGGTGGCGCTGCGGGAGGCGGCTATGCTCAGGTAATTCCGATGGAAGATATCAACCTGCATTTCACCGGTGACCTGCATGCGATTACCGCGGCAAACAACTTGCTTGCTGCCATGTTGGACAACCACATTAAACAGGGAAACCAGCTGGGCATCGATGTGCGCCGCATCACCTGGAAACGCTGTATGGATATGAACGACCGTGAACTTCGCCACATGGTGGTAGGTCTTGGTGGTATCGCAAACGGCGTTCCTCGTGAAGATGGATTCGACATCACTGCTGCCTCTGAGATTATGGCAGTACTGTGCTTGGCAACCTCTATTTCAGATTTGAAAGCACGGCTTGCGCGGATTGTGGTTGGCTATACCTTTGACGATCAGCCGGTTACGGCGGGTGACTTACACGCGCAGGGAGCGATGTGTGCGCTTCTGGTTGATGCGTTGAAGCCAAATTTAGTGCAGACGCTTGAGGGCACGCCCGCATTCGTCCATGGAGGACCATTCGCCAATATTGCCCATGGATGCAATTCGGTTATGGCAACCAAGATGGCATTAGCTCTTGGCGATTACTGCATTACGGAGGCCGGATTCGGTGCAGACCTTGGAGCCGAAAAATTCTTCGACATTAAGTGTCGGATGGCAGGGCTGAAACCCGACGCAGTGGTTGTGGTGGCAACCGTTCGTGCGCTGAAATCTCACGGCGGAGTGGCGAAAGCCGATCTTGGGACGGAAAACCTCTCTGCACTTGAGGCGGGACTTTCGAACCTCTTACAACATGTGGACAACATTAAAAATGTCTACAAATTACCGTGCGTGGTGGCGGTTAATCAGTTCCCCAGTGATACCCAGGCCGAAATTGATTTACTCATGGAAAAATGTGGCGAAAAAGGCGTGGGCGTCGCGCTCTCGCAAGTGTGGGAAAAGGGCGGCAAAGGCGGCATCGATCTGGCAAAACAGGTTATCAATTTATGTGAAGAGCCGAATGACTTTTCATTTAGCTACCCTCTGGATGCCTCGATTAAAGAAAAAATTGCCGATGTGTCCCAGCGCATTTATCATGCCGATGGCGTGGTGTATGAAGGAAAGTCGGAAAAAGAAATCGCACGTTTGGAAAAACTTGGGTTTGGTAAGCTTCCTATTTGCATCGCGAAAACTCAATACAGTTTCTCCGATGATGCGCAAAAGCTTGGCGCACCGCGTGGATTCAATATCCATGTGCGCGATGTGAAGGTAAATGCGGGTGCAGGATTTATCGTTGTACTCACCGGTAACGTGATGACGATGCCGGGACTGCCAAAACACCCTGCGGCAGAGGCGATTGATGTAGACGAAAACGGAAAGATTTCGGGACTGTTTTAGCCCGATTTTGTACGCAATTAATGCGGATTGAGCGGTACGTAAGGAGCGGCATGAAGATAGATACGGAGTTTCTCGAGCAACTCGCAAGCCCAAAACCAATGCCAGGTGGAGGAGGAGCGTGTGCATATGCCGCCGCGCTTGGTGCCGCCCTTGCTCAGATGGTAGGGAACCTCACCGTCAATAAACCTGATTTCGAACAAGATCGTGCACGCGTGGCGCTTGAGAAACTTGCGGTTCATCGTGAGCGCCTGATTTCGTTGATAGGTGAAGACACTCGGGCGTACATGCCGCTTGCGCGTGCGTATAAAATGCCGCACGAAACGGATGCACAACGTGAGGTTCGCAACCATCGCATTCAAGTGACACTTATTCCTGCATGCGAAACGCCGCTTCGTATCATGGAAGAATGCAAAGCTGTCATCGAACTTTGCGATGAGCTAGCCAAAATTGGGCCTCATATGACACTTCCCGATGCGGGGGCAGGAGCACTTTTGGCAGAAGCAGCTCTGCATGGCGCCTCTCTTGACGTATACATTAATGCACATGCGCTCACAGATCGTGATCGTGCACAAAAGTATACCGATAAGGCGGACGCGCTTGCGGCGGACATTAAAGGCAAAGCACAAGCTGTCTATGACAGCGTTCTGAAAGAAGTGCGTTAGATGCCAGAAATTTCCAGTCAAAAAAGCGCGGGGTCTCATTCAGACGCGCAAAAGAAATCCTGCGCACGTAAGCTGTATGGAAAGCCGGTTGCGCAAGAACTTCTTTCTGATGTCGCTGCACGTGTTCGCCGGCTTGCCGCTGACGGTGTTACTCCGTGTTTGGCAATCGTTTCGGCGGGGGAAGATGGCGCAAGTTCCACCTACGAGGGTTCGCTTATCCGCAGGAGCGATGCACTTGGGATTGCAACGCGTCAGATAAAAATTCCCCACGCCGCAACGCAGCAACAAGCAGAACAAACCATTGCGCGCGTTAACAGCGACCCGACGATTTCCGGATGCCTCATATTGCGCCCGCTTGATGCGTCTCTTGATGAAAATGCGGTTTGCGATGTGCTCGAAAGCAAAAAAGATGTCGATGGCATTTCTGCGGCATCACTTGCGAGCGTTTTTTCGGGGCGCGGTTTTGGGCTTCCTCCGTGCACGGCCGAAGCGTGCGTGCGCGTTCTCGACTATTACGGCGTTGATGTGCGCGGCAAGCATGTGGTCATCGTTGGGCGCAGCCTTACCGTTGGCCGTCCGCTTTCGATGATGCTGCTGGCGCGCAACGCAACGGTGACCATCTGTCATTCGAAAACGGAAAACACCGAAGAGCTTTGCCGCCATGCCGATGTAGTGGTGTGTGCGACGGGACGCGCAAAAGCATTTGGAAAAGCGTTTTTTAGCCCTGGTCAAACTATTTTGGACGTGGGAATCAATTTTGATGATGCAGGGAAGCTGTGCGGCGATGTCAATGCTGCAGAAATCGAAGATATTCCGTGCGCATATACACCCGTTCCTGGTGGTATAGGTGCCGTCACCACTGCGGTAACAATGGAACATGTGGTTCGCCTCGCCGAATATCAAAAAGAACGCCAAAGAAAAAGCGAGAAAAAGCAGGCCGATGAATAGCCGATGAATAGTACATCGATGAACAACATGCCGATAAACACTCCATATGTCTGGAAAAGCCATTCGGTTGACCAAACGAGACAATTAGGTCGCACGCTCGCTCCATTTCTTAAACCAAATGATGTTTTCATCTTGTCGGGAGATTTAGGGGCAGGCAAAACCCACTTTGTCCAAGGTGTGGCAGAGGGTCTCCATATTAAAGATGATGTCACAAGCCCCACGTTTGACCTGATTACCACGTACTCACGAGGGCGCCTTACCCTTAACCATGCCGATTTGTATCGCCTCGATCACCCCGACCAGCTCGATGATATTGGCTACTGGGACGCACTCGAGAGCGGAGCGGTGAACTTCATTGAATGGGGAAATCGTTTTGCTGACGCAATCCCCGAAGAGCATATCGAACTTCAGTTTACTGTTTTGCCTAATGGTACGCGGATCATTACGGCACTGCCGCATGGAGCGCGCTACGAACAGCTTGCCCGCGCGTGGCATCATGCGACCGAATCGCTTGGCGTAAAAGAGCAAAAAGATACTCCGGTATCCCAGCAACCGAACGATTCAGCTCATCCTGAGGCGCCATCTATTGAGCTTGACTATGCAGGTGAAGTGAAACCAGATGAAGTGAAGCCAGCAATCCTAGGAAACGCGGGCACTACTTTGCCGCAGCTGCATTCAGATCTCAGCAAAGACTATATTTTGGCAATGGATACTTCTAACGAGTCGGTCGCCATTGGCCTGGGTAAACTCGACCCACAAACAAAAACGGTCACGACAGCGGCAAGCGTCCATTTCCATACCCATCGCGCATCAAATGAGCAATTGCTTCCGCAGGTTGACATGCTCATGCGTCGTGCAGGAATCGAACGCGGACAAATTCGTGCCGTTGCAGGGGGAAGAGGCCCTGGATCGTTTACCGGTGTGCGTATTTGTCTTTCGACCGCAAAGGGCATCGCATCGGCGCTTCACGTGGCACTTGTTGGGGTTTCGACCATGGATGCGGTGGCATATCGCCTGTTTGAGCAGGGAAAGCGCGGGCAAACGTTGGTGCTTGCTGATGCGATGCGCAAAGAGGTGTATCCCGTGCGCTATCTGATCGACGACGAGGGCATCCACCGTCAAAATGACGATACCGTTATTAAGGCGGCGCTCGAGAGTGAGATGCTGCACGCCCAGCTCAAACAGAACAATGCCGATGGAGACGTTGCCGCGGGTGAGAAGGCTGATGGCGCATCGGGAATTGTTTCATCGGGAACCGATACATCTAAAACTGATACATCTAAAACTGATCCATCTAAACCAAGTGGCGTACTGACCACTGGTGGTATTCTAACCACCGGCGATGTGTTGATTACGGGCGATGCGCTCGTAAAATATATGGATCTCTTTGGTGATCTGGGGCAAGTCGCAGATAAGGAACTCTGGGTTGCATCCGGCGCTTCGCTTCTTGCCTGCGTGCAAGATGAATGGCAGCGCGGCTTAATTGACCCTTTTGATGTTGACCGTCATGATCCTTCGCTCCTGCTGCCCGTATATACACGTCTGTCGGATGCGGAAGAAAACGAAAAGGCACGGGCGCATAATAGCGAGTCGCGCGATCTGCGCACCGGTGTCCAACATGAAGGCGAGCGCGTTGATGCTCCTGTTGCATCGGCAACATCTTCAAAGCAGGTTGCGGGTATGGATCTTTGGATTGACCAGCAACAAAATGTTGATCGCGGCAATGAAGATGAACACGGCGAACGTACTGCGCAACTTGGGCAAGCCGTTCAAAACGAACAATCCAGCCAAACCGTTCAAGCCGGACAATCCGAACGGCCCGCGCAAACCACGCCACCGGTCGCCTCCAGTGCACAAGAAATACCGCACACTATTCGTCCGCTGATTCTTGCTATTGAGTCAAGCTGTGATGAAACAGGGGCAGCGATTGTCGACGGCAACGGCGATATCGTTTCTGATGTTGTGGCAAGTCAAATTGATTTTCATGCCCGTTTTGGTGGCGTCGTTCCCGAGATCGCGAGCAGAAAACATATCGAAGCGATCTGTGGGGTCACTCAAACATGTCTGGAGAGAGCGGCAACGCACCTTCATGTCGATCACCTATCGTGGCGAGATCTCGATGCGGTCGGCGTTACGTATGCGCCCGGTTTGGTTGGCGGTCTTGTTGTGGGCGTTGCCTTCGCCAAGGGTGCATCATGGGCTGCAGGAATTCCGTGTATTGCAGTAAACCATCTTGAAGGGCACATGTATGCGAACCGCATCACGCATCCCGACCTAAAACCTCCCTTTGTTGCATCTCTTATTTCGGGCGGCAACACGATGTTGGTGCACGTGCGTGACTGGGGCTCATACCATGTCATGGGGCAAACGCTTGATGATGCTGTCGGGGAAGCGTTCGACAAGGTTTCGAAGGCGCTGGGACTTGGGTATCCCGGTGGCCCCATCATCAGCAAGCTTGCCGCAAAGGGCAATCCTCGTGCGATTCATTTTCCCCGTGCGATGATGCATTCAGGAGATCTGCGCTTTAGTCTGTCGGGCCTCAAAACCGCAGTCATTACCTACATAGAAAAACAGAAGAGGGCAGGCAAAGAGCTTAATCTTCCTGATATTGCGGCAAGTTTTGAAGCTGCGGTGGTGGACGTACAGGTAAGTAAGGCGCAGCATGCCATACAGATGACGGGCGTCCATGATTTCTGTGTCGGCGGGGGCGTTGCAGCGAATCCGCAACTTCGCCAAGCATACGAAAAGATGTGTAAGCGCATGGGTGTTCGCCTTACGATGCCGCCCGCATCTGCCTGCACCGATAATGCGTCAATGATCGGGCTTGTGGCGCTTACTCGTTTTCGGCAACATAAATTTATGCCGCTTGACGGGGATGCGTATGCGCGTGCTGATTTGAATAAGCCGTATTAAACTTCGCTGCATATTTGTGTTGCATTGTGCTGCATATTTGTGCTGCGCGTAGTTGTACTGCGCAAAGTTCCGTTTTAGTATGAAGCCTTTAGTGCTCGTTTTGGTGTTCGCCCACGTTTTGCTTTGAAGAGGAATGATATATGATTTCTCAATCGCATGACAATGATATAGAAGAAAAATCCGTCGATACCGCCACCGGAGAGGCAGCTCCTGCGGATATTTCTGAAACTCGCGTCAAATCGGTCTTTAGTGAAATCGCGACGCAATACGAGAAATTTAACCATGTATCAAGCTTTGGTCGCGATCGTGTATGGCTTGATCGCCTGGTTGAACTTGCGCCGGTCGATTCAAAGACGCGCATGCTCGATGTTGCTGGCGGTACGGGTGAAGTAACGTTCCGGATGTGCGCGGAAAAGGCACCAGAATCAATCCTTTTGACTGACTACACACCCGCAATGCTTGAGGTAGCGAAAAAGCGCATCGATCGTGGCGATGCAAAAGGTACACCAGTGCTCACTAAGGTCGTCGATGCTCAGGACATGGCTCTTGCCGATGATTCTTTCGACGTGGTTACGATGGCATATGGAATTCGTAACATGCCGAAGCGCATGCAGGCATTAAAAGAAATCTTGCGGGTCCTTCGCCCTGGTGGTACGGCAGTTATCTTGGAATTTTCCACGCCGAAAAACCCCATTGTCAGGTTTTTCTACCATGGGTATCTTCGGTGGGGCATTCCTGCATGGGGGCAGCATTTCACGGGGCATCGCGATGACTTCGTGTATCTAGCGAAATCTATTCGCGCATTTCCCGATCAAGAACACTTTTGTGAGATGTTGCGCACTGCAGGGTTCACGAATGTCGAATATCACAATGTAACTTTTGGTGTAGCGGCACTCTATCGGGCACAAAAACCAGTGACTGAGTAACGGGTAATTAAGTATGTATGAAGACACCACAATAAAGCAGATGACAATAGACTGTGAACGTATAAACTAAAGAGCGCGTATATGTGCGCATGTGTTTGTATGAAGGTATGGAAAGTAGAATTATGGCTGGGAAGAAACCAACGCAAAAAGCAAATCACTCTCGTCAAAAGATGAGCACAGAAAAGCGTATGGACCGTGTTGAGCAGGCACGGAAACGCGAAGAGGCGCAAAAAGCTGCTGCTGAACGAAAGCAGCGAGCACGCAAAATTGCTATTGTCGTGATATGCGTGATTTTGGTTCTTGCACTTGGCGTACCAACAGTGGCACTTTCCTTCTTAAGCGGGTCTGGCGCTGCATAAGTTTTGTTTTTTATGCGGTGAAAGATATGCATATTTCACGCGCGCATATATTAGTATTTTCAATTGAAGCTTCTATCGCGGTATACTATTTTCGTTTTGCGCATAACGTGAAGTTGCGCGCATACCATGATATAGATGATGAGAGGCAATTTTGTTCGGACTCGGCGCTAACGAAATCTTTCTAATTCTCCTTTTTGGGTTTCTTATTTTCGGTCCTGATAAGCTCCCCAAAATGGCAAAAACCTTAGGTCAGTTTATTGCTAAATTTAGAGATGCTCAGGCAGAGATGAATAATGTCATCAAGGAGGAAGTATATGATCCTGATGACAAGAAGGAACCGGTTAAAAATCCGCTCGATTCGTTAAACAAGCTTGAAAACAACGCAAGCAAAGATGACAAAGCGGAAAGTTTTACCGAACGCAAAGCTCGATATGACCGTGAGCGTGCGGAACGGAAAAAGGCAGAAGAGCGTAGACAGCAAGCTGCACAAAGTGCTGCTGCGGCAAGTGCTGCAGCACGTCGTGCGATGGAACAAGACGAGATCGATCGGGCAAAGCGTAATGCTCCTGCGAAGAAATCGGCCCCGTCTACGACAGGAAAAACTGCAGCAACAACATCTGCTGCTGCACAGAAAAAACCTGCCGCAACTTCTTCACCTACTTCGGCATCAACGACGGGCACAGCGGCGAAGTCTTCTCCTGTGACGAAGTCTCCTGCAGCAACAACGTCGAAAGCAGCAGGGAAGCCTAAAGCTGCAACAAAACCTACGTCGGTGAAAAGATCGACGGTTGCTACAAAACCAACAAGTGTGAAAAAAGCCGACGCTGCCAAGGCTTCAGCGGCAGCAAAACCTGGTGCAAGGAAGGCAACCACGGCAAAGAGCCAAACTGCCGCAAAGAAACCAACTGCTGCGAAAAAGCCAACGACGGCGGCAAAGCCTGCTGCAAAGAAACCAACGGCAGCAACAAGAACATCAACGGCGAAGAAAGCTCCAGCAGCGAAGAAACCTTCGTCTGTAACGAAGAAACCAGCTGCTTCGACGAAGACGGCTGCCAGCGCATCTTCGATCGACGTTGATGCACTCTATGGTGTGGCGAAAGCACCATCGAAGACAAGGAAATCATCAACGAAAAAAACTTCAACACAAAAAAGTTCAGCGTCTGAAAAGAAGGGGGAGTAGTCATGCCAATTGGACCTGCACGAATGCCTCTTCTTGACCATCTTGGTGAGCTGCGTATGCGCTGTGTGCGCATTGTTGTATGCTTGCTTATTGCGGTGTGCGTGTTTTATATGGCCACGCCCACTATTGCGCAGTTCATGTTGGCGCCTGTCGCGGAATACATGCCGCAAAATGCAGATGGTCAGCCGGCTCTCGCCGTTTTCGGTGCGTTCGATGCCTTTCAGGTACGCTTTAATATCGCTATTTGGTCATCGATACTTGCGTGTATGCCGGTGATTATGTGGCAAACGCTTGCATTCTTTCTGCCGGCACTGAAGCCAAAAGAACGCAAGTGGTTTATTCCAACATTTGTTATTGCCGTAGGACTATTTATCTTCGGCACGGTGTTTTGCTATCTCGTAATTTTGGACCCCGCGTTCCAATGGCTCACCGACCAGGCATCGGGCTTTGCAAATATCGTTCCTCAGGCGGACCGATGGATTGATATTATCATTAAGTTCGAAATCGGCTTTGGGTGTGCATTCGAACTTCCGCTGGTGGTGTTCTATCTGACCATTTTCGAGGTTATCCCGTATTCGAAGCTCCGCCACAGTTGGCGTACGGTCTATGTTGTCTTGTTGGTGCTTTCTGCAATGATTACCCCAGACTCTTCGCCTGTTACCATGATGCTTCTGTTTGTACCATTGGTTGCAATGTATGAGGTCTCAATGTTTGCGGCTCGTGTGGTGCTGGGCAAAAAGATTCAGCAGCAGGCAAAAGAAGAAGCCGAAGAGGCAAAAGAAGATGCTGAGATCGAAAAGGAATGGGAAGATCGCAAGAAGAAACGTGCAATGAATCGCGCGTAAACGTAATGAAGTGGACGTAAAGGTTTGATTCGGCAATTCGCGCAGTCTTGTCCTTTAGGCTTTTTCTAGATAAAAATACAACGATTATTATGCTCGGGTCCTACACAATAGCATCCGAGCATTTTTCGTATACATACACTCTTTTGGCTGCGTATCTTGACGCTGCCGTGTTACAATCCATGTGAAAGGTGTTACGAAGGAGTTTACATGCACGAAGTTGGCATAATTTCTGGTGTACTCGACGCGGTGGATAAAAGCGTTGCTGCAAATCATGCCGATAAAGTCTATGCAGTTAATTTGTCTGTAGGTGAAGAAACCGAAGTCATCAAAGATTGCATGGATTTTGCGTGGGAGGCGCTCACACCGGGAACAGTGTGTGAAGGTGCCGAGCTTCATGTCAATATGATCAAGCCGAAGAGCGTGTGTTTGGCATGCGGCAATGAATTCGAACATGATCGCTTTCATAACGATTGTCCGAAATGTGGGAGCTACGAAACACAATTGATCGCGGGACACGAGCTGACGATTGACTCGATTGATGTCGATATTCCCGATGATGAGTCCGCGGAAGATTCGGCTGAAGAACCTCAAGAAAATTCTGATGCGAATGCTGCTCCGCATACTCCCGATGCCTCGGCTGCCGAAGCATATACCGACGCGATGAATTCATATGCTGACTCACTCAAGAGTGAATATCGCCAAGCTCCAACTGAAGAAGAGAAGCGTTCTGGAGATCATGAAATGCAGAATGAGAAGGAATCTCAGAAATAAGCCAGAGACGGCTACCTTTACATGGTGTCATCACATAGTACCGTGCAGCTTTGTGTGATTGATTTTGTGTGGTTATAATTTGCGCGCGAAGGCTATCAGTTCAAAGTCTCCGTGTGTTCGTTTCATACGGTATGAACGAGGACGTATTTGAAAGGACTCAGATATGGAAACGGTAGATATTAAACAACCGGTTCTCCAACTCAACGATAAACTTGCAAAGGAAAATCGCGAGAACTTCGCCAAGCATGGGGTGTATGTTCTCAACATTCTTGCAAGTCCTGGATCAGGTAAAACGTCAACGATCATGGCAACCATTGACGCACTCCGTGATACGTATAATATCGCGGTCATTGAGGGTGACATTGCTTCAAATGTCGACTCCGAACGCATTGCAAAACTTGGAATTCCTGCAGTTCAGGTGAACACGGGTGGTGCTTGCCATCTTGAGTCGGATATGATCAAGCGTGCGGTTGACCAGCTGGATCTTGATAACCTTGATTTAATTTTGCTCGAAAACGTCGGGAACTTAATTTGCCCTGTCGATTTTGACTTGGGCGAAAACGCGAAGGTTATGATCTTGTCTGTTCCTGAAGGTGATGACAAACCCTTGAAATATCCAGGAGTGTTCCAGGCGTCGAAGGCAGTTATCTTAAATAAGATCGACACGCTTCCTATGTTTGATTTCGATCAAAAGGCCTTTGAAGACCATGTTCATGCGCTCAACCACGAAGTGCCTGTGTTCCCGATTTCGGCAACGAATGGCCAAGGTGTCGATGCATGGGCCGACTGGCTCTCCAAGCATATTGAAGACGCACATGCACAGCAAGGTGAATAAATTCTTTAGATCATTTCGCAGACGAAAAGGGTGGAACGTAAAACCGAAGCGTGTAATGCGTGAGTTGATACGTAACAGTTTTTAATATTTCGTATATAAAAACTAAATAGAGATCTATATATAATGAATGCGCATCATTTACCTCGCAACTTTTTAACAAGTTGGCGGAGTTGTGGTGCGCATTTTGGATGGACGTACAATAGCTGCAAGAAAAAAGCTGTAATTCAAGGAGTTCTTTATGGATATCAAGCCGCTCGAAGCCTACGATGCATGTGTGAAAGCTCTTGATGAATTTGTACATGATGCGGGATTTTCCGATGTAGTGATCGGACTTTCTGGCGGTCTTGACTCTTCGGTTGTTGCGACAATGGCGTGTGATGCACTGGGAAATACTCATGTCCATGGATTCATGCTGCCGGGACCATTCTCCTCATCAAGCTCTGTTACCGATGCTCGATATCTTGCGCAGAACCTGAACTTAAATGTGAAAACCATTTCCATAACCCTTCCGTATGAAAACATCAAAGGGGTGTATCACAAGGCCTGCGACCAGGCAATGGGAGAAATTGCGTCGCAGAATACGCAGGCCCGTCTCCGCATGATTTTCCTGATGGCGGTTGCAAATGACCACAATTGGCTCCTGCTTAATACGGGAAATAAATCCGAAGCGCAGATGGGCTATTCAACCCTTTACGGAGATACCGCCGGCGCGTTTGCCCCAATCGGCGGGCTGTACAAAACCGATGTGTTTGCTGTCGCCCGTGCGCGCAATCAAAGAGCGATTGAAAATGGCGAGACGGCTCCCATCCCGGGATCGGTGCTCACGAAGGCTCCCAGCGCAGAACTTTCGAAAGATCAAGTTGATGAGCAGGCACTTGGTATGCCATATGAAGATCTCGATCGTATTTTGATCGGACATTTCGAATATGGGAAATCCGCCAAAGAATTAGCCAAAGATGAGCGAGATCTCGTAAAGGTAGACAATGTCATTACGCGTGCACGTTCCTTTGCATTCAAGCGTGCAGCTGAGCCCCCATTCCCTGATACCCAATTCTATACAAGCCAGGCATAATGCGAGGTATGCGCTTGCATGGACGTACTGTATGACAAAACGCGCCTATCTGCACGTCAGTGGCTTATCGATATAGGGATTGCCGTTGCGGCTTTTCTTTATTCCTGGCTGCATCTTGTGCTTTCTTCTAATGTTGTGGTGATGCAAGATACCGCGTTTCGGCAATTAGTCGGATATTTGAGCGCAAATCCCACGCCCGCTATGGTGGTGGCGTTTGCGTTGATGGCGGTGCCGCTTGTCGTACGACGGATTTTCCCCATTCCGGTAACTTTGATCGTTTTCGTTATGTATGTCGTGCTTGTTCAGGCTGTGGGCGATTATGGCGTCTCGATTATCAGCCCTGCGATTGCGCTGTTCTCCATTGCCGAGAAGGGCGACCTGAAAGTCAGCCTTATTTCGACGGCGATCTTAATTGCGGTTGTGCTGGGGATGGAAGCGCCGTTTATCAACGCCCATCTCATGTGGATTTTACAGGTCCAAAATATCTCGGTTTTAGCCGTTGCGATGGCATTTGGCATCGCGATTTCAACGTATAGACGCTACATCGTCGAAGTTCGGGCACGTGCACAAGCAGATGCCGAAGCTCGCGAAGAGGAAACCAAGCGGAGGATTTCACAAGAGCGAATTGCGATTGCGCGTGAGGTTCACGACATTACGGCCCATTCGCTTACTGCAGTCAATCTGCAGGCCACCGCTGCTGAACGGCTGATTGATAAAGATCCGCAAACCGCCAAACAGGCAATTCAACAAGTCCGCAGCACCTCTAAAGAAGCACTTACCCAGATTCGCCAACTCGTTCATGGTCTCAGGGAAAATGATGAACCTGCGGAAATGGCTCCCACATCAGGAACGGAAGCGCTTGATTCGCTGATAACTTTTGCGGCACAGGCCCATGTTGATGTGAGCATCGACCGTACGAATTACAAGAAAAGTGAGGTGCCATCCTATGTTGACGTGGTGCTTTTTGACATTGCGCGTGAAGCGATGACCAATATCATCCGTCACGCGCATGCAGTTCATGCTCATATTGAACTCGGGATATCCGCAAATCACGCATATATTACGATTTCCGATGATGGCGAGGGAGTCGCTCAGGAAGACGATATGCAT
>CAIFEG010000011.1 GCA_903789415.1 uncultured Eggerthellaceae bacterium
AGCTGAGTGTGAGAGGGATTCTTTGCTGTATTGTTGAAGTTAGGAATCAAATCATGAATCACGATTTGTCCTTACCTTTTGAATTTTTGTTCATCCTAGCAGAAATGTCTTGCGTAAATTCTTACAAGGGGTTAAAGTACTCAATTGTTGTAAGTGGGCCCGTAGCTCAGTTGGTTAGAGCGCACGCCTGATAAGCGTGAGGTCGCTGGTTCAAACCCATTCGGGCCCACCATTTAATTTGGCAGATAAACGCTCCACCGTGAGCCGAGTTGCCGGTGGAGCGTTTATTTTTATATTAGCAGCATCATCAATGGGGCATTAGCTCAGCTGGGAGAGCGCGGGCTTTGCAAGCCTGAGGTCAGGGGTTCGAGCCCCCTATGCTCCACCATTAAAAATTTTGGAACGTATGTTCTTTAGAAGCCGCCCAGCTTGGACGGCTTTTTTACACTATAAGGACGTATTTACACTAACGGCTTCTCCACTCA
Organism: uncultured Eggerthellaceae bacterium; assembly: GCA_903789415.1. Taxonomy (GTDB): domain Bacteria; phylum Actinomycetota; class Coriobacteriia; order Coriobacteriales; family Eggerthellaceae; genus CAIFEG01. Next base: position 486 of record CAIFEG010000011.1, read on the forward strand.
TTTTCGAAATCAAAACTTCTTGAGAATACGTTTAGGGTTTCTCTAAAATACATACGAGTGAAAATATAGAAATGAAAATATACGAATGAAAATATACGAGGGAAGGTAAGGAGGAGAATATGAACAGGCACGAAGCTCTTGCAACTCTTGGCCTCACCGATCCCGTTACGATGGATGACATTAAAGCTGCATACTTAGAGAGTGCGCAGATTCTCCATCCCGATAAATTTGCTGGTAACCGTAAGCTTCAGGAGCGCGCCACTGAGCAATTCAAGCATATGCAGGAAGCATATGAATATTTACGTAAGCACTCTAAAGATAGATCTGAACCATCAGCCGATGATTTAGGATCTGGTTCGTATTCTTCGGAAGATTTCTCCACCCAAAATATCCGCGCAAGGCTTTTAGGGTTACAAGCAGCGCGCGAACAACTCGTCGCACAAAGAGATTCCCAACTGGATCGTCGCAGAAATGCAATCTCTATCGCCGGTGTCGGTGCGGTGGTTTTCTTTTTATTCCATAGGATTCCTTTTATGGTCGCCCTTGGTGGAACCGCGGTAATTTGGGGCATTATTGATATTGTCTCCGCGTATAAAAATATCGAAAGTCTCGACGACCACATTCGCAGTTTAGAGAAGCAAAAGCGAAGACTCGAAGATAGTCTGTAATACACCATGGCACTTTTAGTATTAAGACATGTTTGAGATGAGTTTATAAAGGCGATATGAACTTATTTCTAAATACGATTTTTTACCTAATATGTAATAGGTAATTTTTATAACTCAAATTTCTACACATAAAAGAAGAGGGAAAATGAAACAGGAACATCTACGCAACGTAGCAATCATTGCTCATGTTGACCATGGTAAAACAACACTGGTGGATAGGCTTTTGTCTGCTACGCATGTGTTCCGCGACAATCAACAAGTACAAGATCGTGTGCTCGACTCGGGAGCGCAAGAGCGTGAGCGTGGCATCACGATTCTTTCTAAGAATATTTCAATTCATTACAAGGGCTACAAAATTAACGTTATCGACACCCCTGGTCATGCGGATTTCGGTGGAGAAGTCGAACGTGTATTAAATATGGCTGATGGTGCGCTGCTTATTGTTGATGCATTTGAAGGCCCCATGCCGCAAACTCGTTTTGTTCTTCGTCACGCGATTGATCTGGGTCTGCGTATTGTTGTTGTCATCAATAAAATTGACCGCAAAGGTGCGCGTCCCGACGAAGTTCTTGATGAAGTGTTTGACTTGATGGTTGAGCTTGGTGCAACAGATGCTCAACTGGACTTCCCTGTTATTTATGCAAGCGCCGTCAATGGATATGCTCGCTATGATTACAACGATGGCAATATGGATATGATTCCGCTGCTCGATACCATCATTAAGGAAATCCCTGCCCCTGACGTTCAACCCGATGGACCAATTGCGCTTCAAATCTGCACTGTTGACCATTCAAGCTTTGTCGGCCGTATTGGTGTTGGGCGCCTCCATAGTGGCACCATGCATAAAAACGAGCCCGTATTGGTGGTAAAGCGTGACGGAACGCGCTATGACACCACGATCAAACAGGTATTTACCTTCGAAGAACTCGGTAAAAAAGAACAAGATCAAGTAACGGCGGGCGATATTATTGCGGTTGTTGGCGTGGAAGATGCGGATATCGGCGATATTGTCACGAGCCGTGAACATCCTGTTCAAATGGCTCCAATTAAGATTGATGAACCAACACTTTCGGTTATTTTCCAACCAAATGACAGCCCGTTAGTTGGCCAGGATGGCGACATTGTTGGTGGACGTCAACTTAAAGAACGTCTTCTTGCAGAAGGCGAAAGCAATGTTGCTATGAAAATTCACGAACTCGAAGATAAAACCGGTTTCGAAGTTTCAGGCCGTGGTGTACTTCAAATTTCAGTTCTGATCGAAACGATGCGTCGTGAGGGTTTTGAGCTGCAGGTAGGACGTCCACGCGTCATTATTAAAACCGATGAAAACGGGAATAAACTTGAGCCAATCGAAGAAGCAACCGTTGAATGCCCTTCCGATTATGCTGGTAAGGCAATCGAAGTATTTGGTCGTGCAGGCGGCGAAATGACTGACATGGCTAATAAGGGCGATCAAACCCAGATCATGTTTAAGATTCCCACGCGCGGCACAATGGGTTTGCGCAACAAACTGCTCAATGCAACACATGGCGAGGCAACTATGTTCCACCGGTTTAGTGAATATGGTCCGTACCGTGGAGAATATCAAGGTCGTACCAATGGTTCGATGATTTGTATGACCACGGAAAAGAGTGTGGCATACGCACTGAATACGCTGCAAGAACGTGGCACCTTGTTTATTGGACCAGGTGAAGATTGCTACGAAGGCATGATTGTTGGCGAGTCTGCAAAAGAAGGCGACATGGTCGTCAACGTCGCAAAGACGAAAAACCTCGGCAACCAGCGTTCCAGTGGTGCCGACAAGGCGATTGCGCTTACCCCGCCGGTACGTTTCACCCTCGAAGAAGCGCTCGAATATATTGATGAAGACGAACTGGTGGAAGTAACTCCGCATCACATCCGTCTGCGTAAGCGTATTTTAAGCACGGTGGAGCGTCGTAAGGCTGATAAAAAACGCGAGATGAAGGCTCAGGGTAAAAACTAATTACCCGTTTTAATTTACCTGTTTGAATCGTTGGTTTTAGCCAGAGCTGTTGGTTTCTGTCTAAACTGTTAGGTGTAACCTGAACCGTTGATTCTCCGTCTATTGGTAATGTAGTGTTAACAACCTACATTCAGCGAAAAACATGCGCGAACAACGGGTTTAAAAGGATCGCAGAAAATTTAAGACACATGCACATCGTTTCGTGCATGTGTCTTTCTTTATACTCATGTTTTTGCTGTAATAAACCGGATTTTACCCTTCTAAAAGTTTGCGATACCTCATAGTTAGTGTTACAAATATAGCCATACGTAACTTCCTTGTTTTTCGTTCAGGGCTACTCATCTACGTCGTACATGGAAAACTAAGTGATATATCGTTTACTGTTTTCAAAATCCAACCAAACGACCGGATTTTGATACTTTGAAAGGAATTGCTATGTGCACCAATGGAGTAAATGTAGGTCAGTACAAAATGATGATTCAGCAGATCGACGATCAGATCGCGCTCCAGCGTCGTTGGGCTCATAAGCTTTATCACATGGCCGATAATGCAAACTTTGAAAAGACTGCCAAAATCATGGAAGATCTTCAGCATTCATTAGATGATGCACGTGCACTTATGTCTGATATTGATGATGCGGTTGATGATGATGCCGAAAATGGCAAGGGTGTTACCGTTCAAGCGTTTGTCTAAAACCTATGGCAGCCGATCATAAAGAAAACCAAGAACAAGAAAAACGTCCCCAAGTGATGCGTGCAGGGAAATTGCGTCCTGCACCAAACAGCCACGATTTAGTTCGATTTTCTGTGGCTATGCCAGAAGACCTTTTAATGCGCTTCGATCACTTGGTTGCGCGCCGCGGATTAGCGAAAAATCGCAGCGAAGTCGTGCGCGATCTCGTTCGCGATGCTTTAGCTGCTGATGAATGTGATACACCTGGAGCTATTGTTGTAGGTACTCTCTCCATCGTGTTTGAACATCACGGCGGCGTTCAAGATAAGCTTGATAATATTCAGCATGATTATTTTGAAACGATAATATCTTCTATCCATGTTCATCTTGATCGAGATCACTGCATGGAAGTTATTATCATGAAAGGCGAGACCGGGCTTATCCAAGATATTGGCAATTTGATCTTGGGAACCAAAGGGGTAAAAACCGGTAAGCTTGTTCTTATGGGAACAGGTCAATATATCTAAAAATAGTCAGCAAAAAGCTCGTGCAAGCGGGCTTTTTGTATGTTCGGAGGAATGTATGGACGATAAAGTCTTATTAGGTCATGGCAGTGGCGGCGTGATGATGCGCCGCATTATTGATGAAGTATTTTTCAAAGCGTATGAAACCGAAGAGCTTGCTCAGGGTAATGATGCTGCCGATTTACCGCTTCCTCAAAATGGTGAACGACTTGCCTATTCTACTGACAGTTTTGTGGTAACTCCTCAATTCTTCCCTGGTGGAGACATTGGTCATTTGGCAATTTGTGGAACCGTCAATGATGTTGCCACGTCTGGGGCTATCCCGAAATACCTCAGCGCCGCGTTTATCTTGGAGGAAGGATACCCCATTAAAGACCTGCAGAGAATTTGTGCCTCAATGGCAAAAACAGCGAAAGAGGCCGGGATTCACCTGGTTACTGGTGATACCAAAGTGGTAAATCGCGGTCATGGTGACGGGGTATTTATCAACACCAGTGGCATCGGTTTTATTCCCAAAGGCAGACATCTGGGAGGTCAGTTCTGTAAACCAGGCGACAAGATCTTAGTTTCCGGAACGCTCGGCGATCACGGCATCACGATTATGAGCTGCCGTGAACAACTCAGCTTTACGACAAACCTTAAAAGCGACGCCGCGCCGCTCAACCATATGATCCAACATGTACTTGAGGCGGCTCCCGATGTACGGTGCTTCCGTGATCCTACGCGTGGTGGTTTGGCGTCCACGTTAAATGAACTTGCCGAACAATCCGGCGTGAATATGGAAATTGAAGAGGATTCAGTTCCTATTCACGATGCGGTTCGTGGTGCGTGCGACATGCTCGGATACGATGTGTACCAGGTTGCAAACGAGGGCAAGATGGTGTGTGTTGTAGCTCCTGATGAAGCTGATGCAGCACTCAAGGCAATGAAGGAAGATCCTCATGGCAAGGATGCAGCTATTATCGGTGAGGTACAGCCGAAAGAAGAGGGGCATGCATCTCGTGTAACGCTTCGTACAGGATTTGGAAGCACCCGAATTCTGGACATGCTCGTGGGCGAGCAATTACCGCGCATCTGCTAAGAAATCTCTGCATTTTTTTACAATTTTGTGTTTGTGATTATAAGAATCACAAATCTTTATAAAATCACGCCATTAATCACCGAAATGCGTGGTATGGTCCACTTGTGCGAAAGAGTAAGATACATACTCTTTAATATGCGTTTTATACGCTGTAATACATGGCTTAAATATCTAAGAAATTGAATGTGGCGATTCGATTTTACGTATTTTAAAGCCGAGACAGGGGAACCATACGATTGCGCGTTATGTGCAGAAGAACGGAGGCAAAAATGTCACGTCCAATTGTTAACGAAGAAGAATGTATTGGTTGCGGAATTTGTGCAGACTCATGCCCACAGGGCGTCCTCGATGTCGAAGATGGCGTCGCAAAGGTCGTCAATAAGGATGCATGCATTGCGTGCAATACCTGCTTAGAAGAGTGCCCAACAGGTGCTATTACAGAAGTTATAGAGGATTAAAGTTGCACCGACTTTTCTGTACGCTTTTTTTGCGTACGACTCTTGCTTCCGCAGCATAGTATTTGATTACGCGGTGTGGCTGTTCTCGTACTTATGGGGATTTTTAACGGCATGATTAAATATGTAGCCAATCATGTGTAATCAATCGAATTAAAGCCCGATGTTGTGTATGTGATATTTCATGTATGCAAGGTCGGGCTTTTTGCGGCTCCTGGGCTTTTTCGTCTCAATGCTCCAGTACTCAATACTCCAGTACTTCGGTTTTTCGGCATTTCTGTATAGTGCTCAGGCATTTCTAACGAAAAAGTAACGGAAAAGTTCACAGTTGTTGTCATATCGCACGCATTCTGCCTTTTTAGACGAGCCTTTGGTTTTATGTCTTCTATTACGCCAGCTCACGCGTCCAAAAACTTCAATTTCACTTCTCAGTTTTTGATTTTATAAAACTTGACAATGGTACACTCAGATAATATATTAACCATTGTAATAAAAGAGCTTTGTGATACAGGCTCACATAATTAGTTAACCGTACTTCAAGTAGAAGTTGAAAGGACAGTTGGTCATGAGCAAAATTATTGGCATTGACTTGGGCACCACCAACTCGGCCATGGCCGTTATGGAAGGTTCCGAGCCAGAGATTTTGGTCAACGCGGAAGGTGATCGTACAACGCCATCTGTTGTAGGTTTCCGCAAAGATGGTGAACGCGTTGTTGGTAAGGCTGCTAAGAACCAAGCAGTTACCAATCCAGAAAATACCATTTATTCCGTCAAGCGTTTTATTGGTCGTTCCTATAACGAAACCGAGCAAGAGCGCAAGACGGTTTCTTATAACGTCAAGAGCGGCAAAGATGGTCGTGCCGTCATCGATATTGAAGGCAAAGAATATATGCCTGAGCAGATTTCTGCAATGGTTCTTCAAAAATTGAAGGGCGATGCAGAAAAACAGCTGGGTGAAAAAATCACTGAGGCAGTTATTACCGTTCCTGCATACTTTAACGACTCACAACGTCAGGCAACGAAAGACGCTGGTAAGATTGCAGGCTTAGATGTTAAGCGTATTATCAACGAACCAACCGCTGCAGCACTTGCCTATGGCTTGGATAAGTCGAAAGAAGAAGAAAAAGTCTTGGTCTTCGACTTAGGCGGCGGCACCTTCGATGTTTCTATCTTGGAACTCGGCGATGGTGTGTTTGAGGTTCGTTCTACCGCAGGCGATAACCACTTAGGTGGCGACGACTGGGATCAACGCATTATCGACTGGATGGCTGATAAATTCCAGAACGAAAATGGCATCGATCTTCGTCAAGATAAGATGGCACTTCAGCGTTTGAAGGAAGCTGCAGAGAGCGCAAAGATTGAGCTTTCTCAGGCAACGCAAACCCATATTAACCTGCCGTTCATTACCGCTGACGCGAATGGTCCTAAGCACTTAGATTACACGCTGACCCGTGCAGAGTTCCAAAACATCACGCGCGATCTTTTGGACCGTTGTCGTAAACCAGTCCAGCAAGCATTAAGTGATGCTGACTTGAGCACAGGCGACATTAACCAGGTATTACTAGTTGGTGGTTCTTCACGTATGCCTGCTGTTCAGGATCTGGTAAAGCAGATGACTGGCAAGCAGCCTAACATGTCAGTAAACCCTGACGAGGTTGTTGCTATGGGCGCTGCAGTTCAAGGTGGCGTGCTTTCTGGCAATGTTGAGGGCATTCTTCTTCTGGATGTCACCCCGCTTTCCCTTGGTGTTGAAACACTCGGTGGTGTTATGACGAAGATGATTCCTCGCAACACGACCATTCCTACGCGTAAGACCGAGGTTTACTCCACTGCTGCGGATAACCAAACCAGTGTAGAAATTCACGTTCTGCAAGGTGAACGTGAGATGGCTAAGGACAACAAGACCCTTGGTCGCTTCCAGTTGAATGGCATTCCACCAGCACGTCGTGGTGTTCCTCAAATTCAGGTTACCTTCGATATCGACGCAAATGGCATCGTGAACGTTTCTGCAAAGGATTTAGGAACCGGAAAGCAACAGCAAATTACCATCAGCGGTTCTACTGCTTTATCTGACGATGAAGTCGATAAAATGGTTAAAGACGCTAAGGATCACGAAGAGGAAGATAAGAAGCGTAAGGAAGAGATCGACGCACGTAATAACTGCGACGGTTTAATCAACAACGTTCGTCAGACTTTAAATGAACTTGGCGACAAAGTTCCTTCTGATCAGAAGAAGAACATTGAAGATGCCATCAAGGGTGCCCAAGATGCGCTGAACAGCGGTAATGTTGACACCATTAAGTCCGCTACCGAAAAACTTCAGCAGGAAAGCTACAAGCTTGGTGAAATTGCTTACAGCAATACCGGAGCCGCTGGCCAAGGTGCTGCTGGCGCACAAGCTGGCGCTGCAGGAGCTGGAGCAGCAGGTAGTGCAGGTCCTCAACATGCTGCAAACAACAGCGATAACAATAATGGTGATGGCCCTATTGATGCAGACTACGAAGTAGTTGACGACGACAAGAACAAACCTGATGGGAAATAGCCATGAATGAGAACAACGGAAACATCCACATTCACGACGATAGTCAGCAACCTGAAGAGGCTGTAAATCAGCAACAAGAAACGCAGCCTCAAACCGACGCGAGTGCAAAAGACGAAAAAACAAATTTGACGGAAGACCTCAAAAATACAGTTTCGTCTGTGCATGAACATGGAAAAGCCGATAGGCGTGTTATGCGTGGAGCAGCAAGAGACATCGGAGCGCAAGTTATGAATGGTGCGAAAGATTTTACTAATAAAGTTGCCGATGCTGCTTCTAAAGCTACAAGGAATGTTTCTCAACAGGCCACCGAGACGGCTCGTGGCGTAAACGGAACCGCAGGAAAAGCAGCTGCTGCGGCAGGTAAAGTTGCCCAAGCTACTGCTGATATCGCAGGAGAGGCAGCTAAAGGTGCGGCAGATGCTGCAGCTAAGGCTGCCACTGCCGCGGCAGATGCATCCGATAAAGCAGCTGATGCAGTTGATTCGGCTTCCGATGAACTATTAAAGAAAGCCGAAGAGAGTGCGAAAGACTGGCAGGACCGTTTCCTTCGCCTTCACGCCGAATGGGATACGTATCGTCGCCGCACCAATGAGCAGCGTGCTGAAGATAAAAAGCAGGCAGGCGAAGATATCGTAAAGGGACTCATTCCTGTTATTGATGACTTTGAGCGCAGCATTGAATATGCCGTGAAGAACGGCAGCGATGATTTGCTTGAGGGTGTACAAAAAGTGCACTCCAAGATGGTTGATGTGTTGAAGTCAAACGGCGTTGAAGTTATTGATCCGAAAGGTCAACAGTTCGACGCGCTGCAAGAACAGGCGGTCGCCAAGATCGAAAAAGCTGATGTACCTGAAGAAACCGTTGATGAGGTATATCAAAAAGGCTACAAGATGGGAAAGAAAGTTATCCGTCCTGCAACCGTGACGGTGACAACCGGAGGCCCGAAGCCGCCGAAAGACGACGAGAAACCTAAGGACGACAAGGACGAGAGCTCGTCCGACAAAAAAGAGTAATTAAGGCAAACGGGCGAGCTTAATTGCGAGCCCGTTTGTTGTATATATCGAAAGGAGTGGAGCGTATGGCTGAGAAACCTGATTATTACAAGACGCTAGGCGTTCCACGCGACGCAACAAAAGATCAAATACGAAAAGCATTTCGTAACCTTGCTCGGAAATATCATCCCGATGCAGGTGGTAGTAAAGAAAAATTCCAAGAGATCAACGAAGCATACGAAGTTCTCTCTGACGATAAAAAACGGAAAATTTACGACGCGTACGGAACTGCCGATGAAAGCCAGATTCCTCATTGGGGTGGATTTGGCGGCACAGGCAATCCGAATGTCCGTACCTATACGGTAAATATGGGCGGCGATGGCAGCGGAGCCGATTTCAGCAGCTGGGCTGACATCTTAGATAGCATGCGTCGCGGTGAAGGCGCATTTGGTACCGATTGGAACTTTGACGACATCTTTGGTGGCGTGGGCGGCATGGGTGGTCATGCCACAAGCACACCGCGTCAAACACGCGGTCGCAACATGAAGGTCACCTTAAATGTTTCGTTTGATGACGCATTTCATGGATGTACGAAACGGGTAACCGTGCGGGTTCCTAACAAGCCTGCAATGACGCTTGATGTAAAGGTGCCTGCGGGTGCTGTTGATGGTGGACGTTTGCGCTACCGCGGTCGTGGTGGTGAAGGCGAAAATGGTGGTCCATCAGGCGACTTGCTGATTGAGACGCACATTATGCCCGATCCTGTCTTTAGTCGATCTGGTGCCGATGTGCACATGGATTTGCCGGTAACTATTTCTGAAGCAGCGCTTGGCGCGCGGGTGACTATTCCTACACCTGATGGCTCAAAGGTTCGTGTTCGTGTTCCTGCGGGAACACAAGATGGAACGGAGCTTTCTCTTCACGGAAAAGGAGCTCCCAATATCAAAGGTTCGGGACGCGGGGACTTAATTGTTCACGTACGGGTAAAGATCCCAACGGATTTAAACGAAAAGCAAAAGACTGCATTACGTGAGTTTGCAAATGCAGATTCTGAGAGAGTGAGGTCTTGGTAATGGAAGATAAAGATCGACCGCTATATATGATTGGCGTAGCGGCAAATATCTTGGGCGTCCATCCACAGACCTTGCGTATGTATGAGCAAAAAGGTCTTGTGAACCCCCAGCGTACCAGCGGAAATACGCGCATGTATTCTCAGGCTGATATCGATAGATTGGAATTAATTAACGAATTAACGGGCGAAGGAATTAATCTGGCCGGTGTTATTCGCATTCTCGATCTGCAGGGGCGTCTGAGCAAACGCGACAGCGAAATTGATAGTTTGTGCAGTCGTGTTCGCCGTCTCGCCGATCGTGTACATGAATTAGAGACCCGTGAAAGCGTCACCGCTTTGATGGGGGTAGACACCAACGCGTTGGTTCGGTATCGCTATCCAATCGTGGCTGGTGGAGAAGTTCAAGACCCCAAAGACAGCAATAAAAACAACAACGATTCCCAAACAGGTGAAATACATATATGAGACTCGATAAATTAGCACTTACGGCACAGCAAGCCGTACAGCAGGCAGTTGCAATCGCAGGTGATAACAACAACCCTGAGATTGAGCCACTGCATTTGCTTTCGGCCTTACTGAATAGCAATGAAAATAACTTGTCTGCCATCATCCGGCGTATTGGCGCCGATCCTGAGCAGATGAAGACCCAGGTTAACAGCGAAATTCAGCGCCTTCCAAAAGTGACGGGCGCGCCGAGTAACCCCGGTCAGGACTTTGTAAATATACTCGATAATGCGGTTAAAGCAGCCGAAAAACTGGGTGATAGCTATGCAACCAGCGAGCATTTGTTGATTGCGCTTACCGACGACAATGGATCGGCGGGGCAGGTTTTGTCCCAGAATGGCATTACGCACAAGAATGTGGTTGAGGCATATAACGATCTGCGCGGCGATAGTCGTGTGACCGATCAGGAATCCAAGCCTGAATTCGAAGCCTTAAAGCACTATGGTCAGAATTTAACGCAGCTTGCGCGTGAGGGTAAGTTGGACCCCGTCATTGGTCGTTCGGAAGAGATTCGCCGCACTATTCAGGTGCTTTCGCGCCGTACCAAGAACAACCCGGTACTTATCGGTGAACCTGGCGTTGGTAAAACGGCAATTGTTGAAGGGTTAGCGCAACGTATTGTTGCAGGCGATGTACCTTCAAGTCTGAAAGACCGCGAAGTGATCGCACTCGATCTGTCCAGCATGATCGCTGGCGCAAAATACCGTGGCGAATTCGAAGACCGCATGAAGGCGGTGCTGCGTGAGGTAAAGCAGGCTGGCGGCAGAGTCATTCTGTTTATCGACGAGTTGCATACCATTGTTGGCGCAGGTGCCACAGGCGAAAACGCCATGGATGCAGGCAACATGTTAAAACCTGCACTTGCTCGTGGTGAACTTCATGCCATCGGTGCCACAACTTTAGATGAGTATCGCAAGTACATCGAAAAAGATGCGGCCCTGGCTCGTCGTTTCCAGCCGGTTATGGTTGGTGAGCCTTCGGTTGAAGACACCATTGCAATTCTGCGTGGTCTGAAGGAAAAATACGAGATCCATCACGGCGTTCGTATTACCGATAACGCGTTGGTCGCCGCGGCAGAGCTTTCGAATCGCTATATCACCGATCGTTACTTGCCTGATAAAGCAATCGACTTGATGGATGAGGCCGCAAGCCGTTTGCGCATCGATATCGACAGCATGCCTGAAAGCATCGACCTGGCAAACCGCAAACTTACACAGATGCAGATTGAAGAGCAGGCTCTCAAAAAGGAAGATGACCCTGCAAGTAAAGAGCGTCTCGAAAAGTTGCAGAAGACCATAGCCGCTGCTCAGGATAAGCTTGATGCACAAAAAGCCGAGTGGAAAAATGAAAAAGATGTCATCGTTAAGGTGCAAAACATCAAGGCGGACATCGAAAAAGCCCAAAACGAAGAAGAACGCGCGACGCGTGCGGGTGATTTGTCGAAGGCTTCCGAGATTCGTTTCTCCCGCATCCCTGAGCTAAAAAAACAGCAGGCCGCAGCCGAAAAGGTGCTCAACGAGAAAAAGCAGAGCGGCGCCATTCTAAAGGAAGAAGTCGGCGAAGAGGAAATTGCAGAAGTTGTTTCTCAATGGACCGGAATTCCTGTGTCTAAGATGATGAAGGGCGAACGCCAAAAGCTCGTGAACCTCGAAGGCGAGCTGCATAAGCGCGTGATTGGACAGGATGAAGCAGTATCTGCTGTTGCGGCAGCAATTCGCCGTAGTCGTGCAGGACTTTCAGATCCAAACCGTCCTATCGGAAGCTTCTTGTTCTTGGGTCCGACCGGTGTCGGCAAAACCGAGCTTGCAAAGGCACTTGCTGAAAACTTGTTCGACAGTGAAAAAGCGCTCGTGCGTATCGATATGTCCGAGTACATGGAGAAGTTCAGTGTGCAGCGTTTAATCGGTGCGCCTCCAGGATATGTAGGATATGACGAAGGTGGTCAGCTAACCGAGGCAGTGCGTCGTCGTCCGTATTCGGTCATTTTGCTGGATGAGATCGAAAAGGCGCATCCTGATGTATTCAATATTTTGCTTCAGGTGCTTGATGATGGACGTCTGACTGATGGTCAGGGTCGTGTCGTGGACTTCAAGAACACGATTATTATCATGACCAGCAATGTTGGTAGCCAATACATCCGCGAGTTTGAGGAAAATGGCGACAAGAAGCAGCTGCATAACGCGATTGATGCGTCGCTGCGCAAGACCTTTAAGCCGGAATTCTTAAACCGTATCGATGACATCATCGTCTTCCATGCGCTCACACTGGAAAACATCGAGCCGATTGTGCGCTTGCAGTTGGATCGTGTGGCAAAACGTCTGCAGGAGCAGCGCATTAAGCTTGTAGTCAGCGATGATGCGGTGCAACAACTCGCGCTGGATGGCTATGATCCGGTGTTTGGTGCTCGTCCGCTGAAGCGGTTGATACAAAGTGAAGTTGTCGACCGTGTGGCGAACGAAATGGTCGCGGGTCGCGTGATGGAAAATGCGACGGTCACCATCGACCTCGACAGCGATGCAAACTATGTATGCAAGGTTGAAAACCCAAAGGTAGCAAAAGGCCAGATGGAACATGCGTCGTCGTACGGCGATGATCAAACTCCCGTATTAGACGGCGATGTGAAATAAAGATGGCAAAACAGGTGGTCGCTCGTGAGCAACACGCTGTAAAAGCGTAAACGCGCAAATAAGGTAAGCTCACACAGCACTTCCTGGTGATCGTCAAATAAAATGAAAACCGCTCTGGAGGATACGAATGGTATTCGGTATCTCTTCCGGGGCGGTTTTTGTTTCAGAGCTGAACTTTTATCTTGCCGAGAAGCGCTGGAGGTATTTTGCTGGCGTGCACAGATAGTATTTTCTAGTGTGCACAGATGGTATCTTGCTTGCGTACATGAAAAATTTTTGCTGGCGTGCACAGATGGTGAGTACATGAAGAATTTTGCCTTGCTGAATGAAGGTTCCGTATGCGCTAAAATTCCCTGTATGGAACGCAATACGCAAAAGAAACATGCTCATACGAAAGATTTTTTCATTGGCATCGGAACAATGATCTTAGCCATTGTTTCTTTCTTACTCGTGTGTCAACTCTTGGTTGTTATCGTAAAACTCATTATTGGGTAATTATTGGGTAGTTAGATCATGTGGCTCCATTTTACAGTTCGTGACGCGCGTTCTATTTCCTACTACATGGGTGTTGTCCTTGTTGCCGAAGCATTCGCGATGCTTGTTCCGTTTGTGTTCGCATGCTTTATCTACGAGTGGGAAGCAGCTGCCCGTTACCTGTTCTGGGCGGGAATATGTGCGATCATCGGCACCGGCCTGCGTATGATTCGCATCTACCCCGAAGGGCTCAATCGCCAACAAACAACGTTGCTCGCTGCTTTGGGGTGGCTTGTTGTGGCGCTGATGGGAGCATTTCCGCTATGGTTTAGCGGGCACTTTGACTCATATTTCAATGCGTTTTTTGATTGTGTTGCCGCATTTACCACGACGAATGTTTCGGTGATGCATGATCTGGATCATCTTTCATACGCCGATAATCTGTGGCGATTCGTTATGGCGTTCTCGGGCGGTATTGCGGTGGTAACCCTCAGCCTCACGCTGGGTGAAAATGAACTGCGCGGCCATCGCGATACGTATTTTGAGGAATCTACCGAACACATTCTGCCGCGCGCATTCAAAGCGTTGCGGGCGGTTATTTATATCATTGTGGCAACCATCGTTCTTTTTGGGATTTTGCAAACATGTGCGCTTCTGGCGCAAGGGTTTTATCCTCCGCACGCAGTCTTTCATGGGTTTATGCTCGCCGTTTCCGCATCGACGACGTCGGGCATATCACCTATGGAAAATGGCATTGCGTACTACCACAGTTGGCCTCTGGCGTTTCTAATTATGATCGCAACTATTTTTGGCGGAATTAATGTGCGTCTGCGCCTTCGTGCACTTCAGGGAAATCTTCGTCCGCTTGCGCATGACACGGCTACGCATACGGCGATCTTTTGGTGGCTGCTCCTTCTTGTCGTATTTATTGCCTCTCTGATTCTTTCGTCCCAAGTAAATAAACTGCCCGCGCTATTTACCACCGGCATGTTTGAGTTCTTTTCTGCGGCGACCACGTCGGGATTTTCGATCATCAACGTTCACTACAACCCGCAGGTTATTCCCTCTGGTGGCCTTCTGGTGCTATCGGTGGCAACTGCAATTGGTGCAAGTTCAGGATCGACGACCGGCGGAATTCAGCTCGAACGGTTGTCTATTGTTGCGCGGTCTGCAATAAATACCATGCGGCAAGCCATATCTCCTGATTCTGCGCATCAGGTTATTACCATTAAGCACATGGGTCGTCGTGTGGTAAGCGATCGGCTGATTCAAACATCCATGCTGGTGTTCATCTTGTATATCTCGATGTATACCATCGGTGCCCTAATTGGCGTGATTTATGGATACGATGCGGTGTCTGCGCTTTCACAAAGTATTACGATGGCGTCGAATGCGGGGCTGAGCACTTCAATTGATCTAATGACCGCCCCGGACCTGCTCAAATTCATCTACATTCTTGAAATGTGGCTGGGGCGTTTGGGTCTGATTGCGGTGCTGGGCATTTTCGCCAAACTCATTTTTACCGTGAGCGCGGGTATCAATCGGCGATTCCTTCAGCGCAGTCATAATCGGTAAGGAAAGTTTCAGAATATATGCCCGATAAGCGCAGAATCATTCATAATGCTTCATAGATTTATTTAAGAAAGAATGCGGTTTTTCGACATTGGTACAACATACATTGACATATATGCATAAGGCATACGGATATGCAGCGCGCAACAAAATTATGCTTGCATGTTTGGTGATGTGCCTTGTCGTATGCTTGATGGTGATGAATACTCCCAATGCATATGCTGCAGACAATCAGCCCAACGAAATCGATCAGCAGCAGACCACTGATAGTTCGTTTTTATATGACACAACTATTTCCGATTTGGTGAATAGCGATACGAGCAGGCAAGGCTCAACGGTGCAGGTAACGGGGGAAGTTGTCGGCGACAGTGTGAGCGCCGATCAAGATTCAGGAAAACATTGGATCACCCTCGATGCTCCTCAAGGTGAAAATTCGGGTTCTATCTCGGTGCTTATTGATGATGCCGACCTGTCTTTGATTGACACGTATGGCGAATATGGCTCTCGTGGGACAATGTTGCGCGTGCGTGGAACATTTTATATGACGTGCCCAACGCACGAGGGGATTATCGATATTCATGCTGATAATGTCGAACGAGTTGAAGATGGGTATTCCACACCTGATACGCTGAACATGGACAACTTCATTCCCGGTGCGCTCACGTGTGCGGCGGCAGTGCTGCTTATGGTTTTGTACCATTTCCTGCGAGAGAGGCAGCGTTAATCCGTGCGTGGATGGGTTATTAAACTTGATCGTGGATTTCCGCTGGTCAAAATCGAAAATGGCGATAGGTGCGGGGAAGAAATTCGCTGTCAGCACGCCACGGCGTTAGTCAAACAAGAAAAGGTTCGTGCCGTTATCGGCGATAATGTTGAAGTTTCTGCGCCGGAAGATGCGGACATGGCTCAAATCACGAAAATTTTGCCGCGTGAGTGTATGCTCGTTCGGCGCGATCCGGCTGAGCGAACGGAAGCGCAGGTAATGGCGGCAAACTTCGATACAGTCATGATTGCAGAACCCGCAGATCAGCTGAATTTGCATCGTCTGGAGCGTGAACTCGTAGTGGCTCATGAAACGGGCGCGCGGGTTGTGGTGCTCCTGACAAAAATGGACCTGATGTCCGATTCTTCGGATGAATCAAAAAAGCGTGTAAGAGCCATTGTTCGGCAGGCAAAAGATGTCGCAGCTCCAGGGGATGCGATTATTCCTGTTTCTGTTTATGACAAGGCCAGCATAGATGAAATTCGAGCGCTCATCCCCGAAGATTCAAAGGCGGTACTTCTGGGGAGATCCGGCGTAGGAAAATCGAGTCTGGTCAATGCCTTGGTTGGACATGATGTACAGCAGACCTCCGCGGTGCGCGTATCTGATGGGAAAGGACGACACACCACGGTCAGCAGGCAGGTTATACCTATTGCTGGCGGAGGTTACATCATTGATATGCCTGGCACGCGGGGAATCGGAATGTGGCAAAGCGACAAGGGAATCGCTGCGGTCTTTCCCGATATAACCGCTCTAGCCGAGAAGTGCCGATTTCGTGACTGCACCCATCATCAAGAACCAGGATGTGCTGTTCGAGCGGCGGTTGAGGCAGGGAAACTTTCTCAGGCTCGCCTGGATTCCTATCACAATTTAATTGAGGAGAACAACGAGCAAGCACAGCGGGCCGAGGTTGCGAAGCGTATTCGTGAGCATCCGGGCAGGCCACCACGCTACAGCCGCCATCATGGCAAGCGGTAGGAAGTTAATTTTTGTGCGCATTCACCTGTTGCGCGATGTGCTCTTTCAGGTTCATCTTGTCATCTGTGTTATAGGTAAAACGCACAATTTGCGGTTGCCCATCGGCGTCAACGTGCTCAACACGCACGAAGCACACTTCAATTTCGGAGAATCCGGCGTTCATTGCGGCATAGGCATAACACTGGCCCTGCAGCTGATGCTTTTTCCGCAAATCATCTTCGGTTTCGTCCGGAGAACCGCCTGTTTTATAGTCGATAATCAGTGCCTTCGACGGATCGGGCCCATTGTGGCCTGCATTTGTGCAAAGAAGATCGATCGAGCCCTCCATGATGTTATTTCCCACCGCAATTGAAAACGGCGTTTCTGGCTGGTGCGAAGCAAAAGAAAATGCGCGATGGCATATATCTGATGCTGCCCAGTTTTCAAAAGTGCTGATCAGACGATCAGTTTGGCTGATTTTGTAGTATGCCCCTATTCTTTTTGCTTGGGCATCACGCGCAGAACGATCCGGGATTACATTTTGATATGCAAGCCACTCGCAACATTTGTGAAGTGCCGTTCCGAAATCCGTCGCGCTGTCATATTTTGCAGCGTCGTCATGTGTGTCGTCACGAGCGTCCTTATGCGCATCGTTATGCGCACCCGAACTAGGGCGCACCACATGCTTTTCACTGGCTGATGCCTCTGCATCTTCTGTTTCTTCGTGAAGTGTCTCTTCGGTACTGCCTGCAATTGACGAAAATGAGAAAAATCCTGTGTTTGTATGACCAGGCATAAGGAATGGAGATTGCCGTTTTTGAAGTTCCGGAATTTCTATCGTCGTTTCTCCTTGGCCAATGAGAGACAAAGAATTCTGGTCGGCGTCCTGCTGTTTACTGGGTGAAGAGGTATGCTGCCCATGCGATTGAGCATTCAGCTGAGAGCCTGATTCTCTGTTTTGATTGCTTCCGGTTTTCGAGGGGGTTGGCAGTGTTTCGCCTTCGACATTACCCTCGTCGTCGGTGCGTAAATGGGTAAAAGTAACCCTATGATCCTGGCCGTCCACATCATCGTGATAGGCCAGCTCACAAGAGTTTTCGGGAACCTTTTCATCGGGCCAAAATGCGTCCACGATGTTCTGCTCCACATCTTTAAAACTGGCATTTTTTGTCACCTTATGAGCCACCGAAACGATCAGCGCTTCTGATGCACGCGTTGCGGCAACATAGAACAGGCGTCGACGTTCGGATAGATCGGCATCATGATTGAGTGCCATAACTGCATACCGAAATTCTGTTAAATTGCTTGTCTGATTTGGGGCTTTACCCTGCATGTTCTCTGCGAAGTCGTCATTAGCATACGCTGGATCTGCGGTAACAGGGCTTGGTGGCATCATGGTCATCCAGGCATCTTTCTGCTGACTCGCAAGAGCGAATCGAGATTTTCCGGAAGGCGAACCATCACGAGATGTATAGCATTGGGTCACCGCCACAATAGGAAATTCGAGACCCTTCGAACTGTGAACAGTCATCAAACGAACCGCGTCATCGTCGGTTACGGAAAGTCCTCCTAAACGCGTATGCTCAGAGTTCGCCGCTTCTTCCATATAGCGCGCCAGACGCACGACATCGTATCCCGTTTTTGCTTCCGCATCCTCCAGCAAAGAAATAAATTTCAACACATTGGCGGCGCGGCTTTGACCATCCGCTCCCTGCTTACTCAGCCGCAAAAGCCAGCCAGATTCCAGAACAACATTACGAAATACCTGGCTAGGTGTGTGTGCACCAACATCTCGCCATGCCCTTTTGAATACCTTGAGTGCTTGTTTAAGTAGTTCAGACCCTTGTTCGGGAATATCTGAAAACATACCTAAACCAATATCTTGGCGAATAGGTTTGTGAGTTTTTTCATCGAACCGCGTGGCGAGGTATAGAAGATCATCAGAGCTTACCGGAACGGCATCGCTTGAGAGCACACTCAGCAATTTTTCGGAATCGAGCGGATTTGCAATTGCGTTGAGGATGCACTGGCACAGTTGCACCTCGGGTTTTTCGTAAAATTGAGAGCCGCCAATTGCGCGACACTGCA
The DNA here is from genome assembly GCA_903789415.1 of uncultured Eggerthellaceae bacterium. Lineage (GTDB taxonomy): Bacteria > Actinomycetota > Coriobacteriia > Coriobacteriales > Eggerthellaceae > CAIFEG01. The sequence continues at coordinate 19,461 of CAIFEG010000011.1, forward strand.
ACCCCACACTTCTGAGTGCATCTTGGTAAACTTCGATATAGTTTGTGATGCCAAGGAGAACAACCATTTGAGAGGCTTTATGCCCCAAGGAATGCAAGTAGGCAAATTTCCGCGCGATATGTTCCGCTTCGGTTTGTACTGCCACTGGCGTCTTTGAGGCATCAGAGAGTACCAGCTCAACACGAGGAACATCACCCTTATACGCCTTGGCTGATTTGGCAATTTTGCCTTCGTCTCGTTGCGCATGAAGGTCCAAAAAAGTCTCAGTAAAATAGCCTTTTTGACCGCACACCTTCCGTACGAAAGAAAGTATGTCGGCATGGCTTCGATAGTTCGCATCGAGCTGTTGGGGATCTTCGCCTGAAAGTTTCGTCATGCGCTGCTTATGCGCGAGGTATACGTTGACATCGGCACCTTGGAACCGATAAATGCTTTGTTGTGAGTCGCCGACCGTGCATAAATTCGACCGGTCTTTATTGGCGATTGCCCCAATCATGTCGATTTGGAGCTGACTGGTGTCCTGAAACTCGTCAACCATGATCAGCTTAAACCGGTCGGCATATGACGCGGCAATATCAGGATGTTCTTTAAACGCATTTAAGGTAAAGCGAATCAGGCCACCCATATCCATTGCACCCTGTGCGCGCAACTGCTGCCTGTATACTTCGTTGATCTGTTTTGCTAACGAAAGAAGTACCTGTTCGTGCTGATATGCGAGCGCGAGACCAGCTTCACTTTCAAGTTGTTGTTGAAGGGTTTTCGCTTCAGCAACCAGCTCTTTGTTTTTCTGTGCGCGAATGTGTTTCATGTGAAGCATTTGCCCAAGTTCTCGATAGGTTCCGTTGGGGTTTGCCTCGAATTGCTCCAGGTTTTCTTCCAGCGCATCAGCAATTTCAGCATTCTTGGTGGTAAACTGCGTGCTTGCTGCCTTAAGCGATTGGATCATCGCATCGGCCATTTGGTGTGGTGGTGCAGGTGTGGGCCCCAAATGAAACGCGGAAAGTCCTTCGGTGAGTGTAGCCGCTTTATCAAGGATACTCACGAGACGGTTATGGACTGTTTGCACGCCATAGATAGTGAACATGTCGTTGATGATGCCAGCGTTCTGCACCTTAAATGATGCAGAAAGATGTATCTGCAAGCCGTTTGGCGAAGTCGCTTCAGAGCTGCCAGAATCACTGCCAAACGTAGTCCCCGAGACGGTTTCAGAATTGCTTTTGAAAGTGACTCCAGAATTGGCGCCAGAAGTGGCGTCCTCACTGTTGAGGTTGGAATCTTTTTGAACCCGATCGAGCACTGCCTGAATAGCGCTTTCGAGCATATCGGATGCGCTCGTTTGATCAAGCAGCGTAATTTCTGGATCAATCCCCAGTTCAAGTGCGTGCTCTCGTATGATTCGCAAACACGCACCATGAATGGTGGAAATCCACGCCGAGTCGACTTTGAGTGCCTGTTCAACCAAACCTTCTGCGCGTAAGTTGGCGCGAATGCGCTCTTTAATTTCGCTGGCCGCTTTGTTGGTAAACGTGATGACCAGGGCTTGTCCGATGTCCTGCAAAAAAGGTTTGCCCGGACCCGCAGAACCCGGCAGCAAAGCCCACGTAATTCGTTGGGTAAGCGTAAACGTTTTCCCTGATCCCGCTCCCGCACAAATCAGGAGTGGACGATCAAGGGTTGTTATGCTTTTGCATTGTGGGTCGGTAAAATGGTTAAAATCCATGGGATATCACATTCACAAATTTCGATCTTGTTTTTGTTTTACGGGCGTGCATGAATTGGTGCATAAGGGGAAGTGCCCGATTGGCTTTGCGTAAACGGTCGAGCGGTTCATCACGCATCCACTCGTTTCGGGCACGAGATGACAGGGCAATATTTACAAATATCGTTTGCGGGCTGAAGGGGATCAGGCTTGATATCCCCCTTTGCCAATTCTTTCAGACGATCGGCAACCGCATCCTCCGAACGTTGAATGAGCTCATCAAAGTTTGCAGCCCATTCGTAAGGAACTTCCCCCGCATTGAGATCACTCTTACTTGCGAAGGGAAGCGTCTGCGAATCGACATATCGCGCGTCAAAGGCTCCCTGCGCTTGGCCCTGTAAAGCACCCGTTCCCGAAGTTTTCAACGGATTGAGATACAGCGCCCCCACTACTTTTACACCGCGCCCATCAACCTGCAGTTTGTCTTGAACTACACGTGCATAGATGAGCGCCTGCATTTTTTGCGGAAGTGTGAATTTGGGGGCGTCATTCGGCGTGGAATCATGTGCTCCGCCACCATCAGGGGTTCCTTCAGCTTTTTGATTTGCCTTTTTCTGTTTGCCCTCAGTATCCTTTTTCTTTGGATTATGCAAACGGAACCCATTGTTGAGCGCGGATTTGTAATCAATGACGATCGCGTGCCCGTGATCATCCACGTCGATTCGGTCAACGCTTCCCACAATATGCACTCCTGCATAATCAAACGGAACAGGCCTTCCAAATTCCCATTCGAAATACGCTGGATGATAACCAGGCAGCATCTGCGCTTCTGTTGAAAGCCAGTCAAGAAGTTTTGGAAGCATCTGGTCGCGTTCTGCGCGCTCCCACGAAGTGATGGGAACATAGCGATTCGAATTCCCGTGCATCTGGAATTGATAATCAGAAAGTTCGCTGAACACATCAGTCATGACTTGACGTGCAGCATCGAGATTTTCATGCGTTACGCGCAGCATTCCATTTTCATGCATGGTCTCATAAAACGTCTGCATAATGACATGCATGAAACTTCCACGCTGAAGTGGGCCGAACCCTTCATCGAGCGTCTGAAGTGACATGCGCCGTTGGGCGAACCACTTATACGGACACTCAAGATAGCTTTCAATTTGAGAGGCCGAAAGATCCATCACGTTTGGATCGGAATTTTGATTTCGCGGAAGCACAATCAAATGGTTGTTTTCTGGAGCCAAAGTTCCCGTGGGTGGAAGATCTACAGACGTGCTTGGCGGCACTTCGCGTCCAAACAGCGCGTTTTCTACGATATGCTCTTCGCCGCGCTGACGTGCATACGGAAGCAGCTTTTCGGGCAGCTGTGTCACGTCGTCGAAATCGTCATCATTTTCAAGTGCATCGCGATAACAATCGATAACTTCGGCGTACATTGCACTCGGAATACAGGCATCACCGTCGGCATTATATAACGTGTGTTGCAAAATCACCTGGCGGCGCGCGGTGGCAAGTGCCTTTGCAAATGTGTGGCGTGCCGTAATCAGGGGTGCTGCATTATCTTGTGCGCAGTCGAGTTTATCAAGCAAGGTGTGTAGTGCATCTTCGGCTGGCCGAAGCGGATAGAAAGATGCATCCATCTGGGCAAAAATGACCGTGTCTACGGACGCCTCATGTTCCTGAGCGAGCGAAGATATCGTGCAGAATACTACGTGCGTATTCGGTTTTTTATCTGCGGAAACTTGTGTAGATGAGATGCTTACCTGCACGCTCAGTGTTTCCATGATTTTCTCGATGTCGCTTTTTGCTAAGTCAAGCTTAGATGCTAAGTCAAACAGTTCGGAGCACTGTTCAAGCACCGTTGATTGCACCTTGTGAAATACGGGCAACTTCGAGAAATGCTGGTCAACATATCGTTTCAGGACTCTACAAGCAACAGTGTATTCATTGTTTTCGAAGTTTGAGGTGACTCCATTTAAATCCCCTGCATTTTGGGTGATATCACAAAGCACCTCTTCACAGGTGATGAGGCGATTTCCTCGTTCCATCTTTTCGGTTCGAAATGCCTCGGGTGTCGAGGCACCAGAAAATGGATTTCGCTCAAAATCGGCTGCTTGTAAAACGTCTAAATGGTTGAACGCCAGATCAGTAAGGGGGCCGCTTAGGGAAGTGTCCTGGGCTGCTGATGCCGCCGCGTCGGTCATTTGCAGCAAGTTATAAATCGCTGACCCCATAACCGTAGCAACGGTTGGAACAAAGCCCTTTGCCGCGAATGATATTCCGCGCGCATTCAGGGCATCACCAAGCTTCGATGCCATGTCGATGGGGTCGGACGCTACCACGGCAATTGTGTGATCTGGTATGGAATGATTTGGTGTGGGGTGATCAATCCCGGCGCCTTCAGGTGTAGTGTGATCAGTCTTGGTGCCATCCGAAGCGGTCCGGCCAGATTCCGCAGTATTAGAATCCGCCGCATCAAAAATAAGCTCTGCAATTTGGGCATAGGTCGCCGTAGGTCCTGATGGCAGCGCAAAGCGAACGCTTCCTGTTGGCTGTATAGGCGCATCGTCGTGTGTGCGTCTGAAAAGGAGATTCCGCAGTGCGCGCAATTCGGGCGCAAGCGCTGAATTCACGTCGTTGGCACGGTCTTCGGAATTCGTATCACTCGTCGCATCACCCGTGCTGTTTTCAGCAAGACATTCGTTATGAATCATGATCGCATTGCAGGCATCCAAAAAATCTTTCTGAATACGAGAAAAACTTTGCTCGTTTAAATCAAATGCGATTACTTGGTATTGTTGCAAAACCGAAGTCATACCAGAAAGCGTAAACATTTGCTCACAAGATTCGGAACGCCCCCGGTTACTAAGCACTTCGCTATATGCATACATAATTCGCAGCGCGGCTATTTCGGATTCTGCAAACGGCGCCGCTGAAGCGGTTGTCGCCCCATGCGCTTCAAACGCTTTGCATGCATACGGAAGCGCAACCCGTGCGGTATTTACCAGCAGATTCGTAATTCCCGACGTGCGAGGAAGTTCGTTTGAGGTCGGGTTCGATAGCAGCGTTTCAATAATGGTTGACCGCGTAAGGCTGTTGACCGTAGATGTCCCATCACCGAAAATGCTCCAGAGATCCTCTACCCAATTGCTTAGCGTATCCACTGTCACCGCAAATCCTGCAGATTTGTCAGCGAGAAAACGTTTTATCGAGAGCGATTCGCGGTAGGAATTCGCGAGAATCACGGGGCGTTTCCCCTCACGAATCGCCTGTTTGCACGCCTCCAGTGCATAATTTCCGCAAGATAAAAAGCTATTTTGATTCATCTGTTTTGCCATCATATGTATATTGTACCTGCGCCGTATTCCAGCAATGTAGATTCATGTTCATACCTAGTGTACGAGATGAACGACAAATTGCATGTACCAAGAATGACGTTTTGCCGACAATAGGTACAAATTGAATGTTTTACCAGTCCAAAACGTAAGAAAATAGCAGTATGGAATGCGGCTAACAAACATCCAATCGTACGGTTTACGTCTCGCGATGCAAACTGCATACAAATCATGAGATGTCGACCAAAAATGCAGATCACGAGAAAGGATATGCATATGAGCGCAAAAGGGAAGCGTGTTTTGATGATCATCGCACCAAAAGATTTTCGAGACGAGGAATATGTATATCCACATGCTGCGCTGCAGCTTGCAGGCGCGGACATCACCGTTGCAAGCACTCATGAGGGCATGTGCACGGGAATGCTTGGCGCGAAAGTCGAGGCCAACACCACGATCGAAGATGCTGCCGACGACAACTGGGACATGGTTGTGATTGTTGGCGGAAATGGTGCAGATGTCTATTGGGATAACCCTACAGTTCACAAGATTGCTCAAGATGCTGTTCAGGCGAAGATTCCGCTTGCGGCCATTTGCATTTCGCCATCCACATTGGCGCGTGCGGGGGTGCTTGACGGCGTGAAAGCAACCGCGTGGAAAGATCGCGAACAGGACCTCAAGGACCACGGCGCCATCTGGACTGGAGATCCTGTAACCGAAGGAGTTTCTTCAACTGGTTCACCTATTGTCACAGGGAATGGTCCAAAAGCAGCATACGCATTCGCGCAAACACTCTGCAATCAGCTGTAAATTCCGTTGAACGTGAGCTGAAATTTCAAGTGGACGTGAATTGAAGTGCACACTAAACGCGGGCGAAAGCGCATGCAGAAATTTCTGTATATGCGGTTTAGCATGCAGCGATGATGTGGCATGCTATAAACATGTGTTTATGCGCAGTATGAGCGCAGGGAGTAGAGCCGCAAGGAGAATTCATGCCTGACATAACCGAGAGAAGTTCAGACGCAATCAGGCTTGCAAAAGCCTTGCATGATGCTGCGGGCGATTCTGAGACCAACAAGCGCCTTGTCCAGATCATTCGTATTCTGTGGAAGCACCGCGTATATCGGAGCATTTCCCCTGAACAACTTGTTGCTGTTTTGCAGGACCTGGGCCCGACCTTTGTAAAAATCGGCCAGATGATCAGCGCCCGCGCGGATATTTTCCCACCCGAATACTGCGATGCACTCACGAAATTACGCACCCAGGCAACGCCGCTTCCGTTCAATGAAATCGAAGACACGCTCAACAAAGCATATGGCGGAGATTACGCCCGCGTATTTTCAAGTCTTGACGAAACACCACTTGGATCTGCGTCAATCGCACAAGTTCACAAAGCCACATTGCGCGATTCGGGGAAAGTGGTTGCGGTAAAAGTTCGCCGTCCGCATGTTAAAGAGCAAATGCTTGAAGATATCAAGCTGCTCCGTCGGGCAAACGAACTGCTGGAAATCGTAGGCCCTTCAGATTTGGATGCAGCGGCGTTTATTGATCAGATCGAAGAGACCACAAAAAACGAAATCGATTTTCGTGCCGAGGCAGTTAATCTTCACGATTTCCACCACAATTTGGAAGGATGCGAGCATATCTCAAGTCCTGAAGTGTATGACGAATACACCAGCGAATCAGTGCTGGTCATGGACTATATCGAAGGTGTTCACGCCGACGATCAGAAAGCCTTTAAGGCGATGGATATAGACACGAAAGAACTGGGCAATCTGCTTACGCAGAACTTCATCAAGCAGCTTCTCCAAGACGGTCTATTCCATGCTGATCCGCACACCGGCAATATCATTATTAAACCAGGTCCAGAGATTGTTTGGATCGATTTGGGCATGATGGGGCGCCTCAGCGAGACTGAACGCAGACTCTTGCGCCGCATGTTTTTCGCGGTTGGTGCGCGTGATGCCCGTCGCATGAAAGACGTTCTTTTGGTTTGGGGTCGTCCTCGCGGCGAAATCAACGAATCACAGATATTGCGTCAGCTGGAAACCATGCTCGTGCGGTATGCGTCGTCGGGAATTCAAGAAATTGATATTGTTTCCGCGCTCAACGACTTGCTCGCACTTATTCGTGGTCAGCATATTCAGATGCCCGCAACCTTCGCGACAATCGCCCGAAGCATCATCACCTTCGAAGGTACGTTGGAAACGCTTTCGCCCGACACAAGCATTGTGGGCGCGATCACCGAATATATGGATGACCATCTTTTAGATGATTTTGATTTTGATACGGCAATCCACCAAGATTTCTTGCGAACCATTACCACGCTGCGTGATATGCGCGATGTGCCTGCGCAAATAAGCGAAATGTTAGATGGTTTGCTCAAAGGCGAAACGCGCTTCCAAGTTGGTGTGCGTGATTTGGAACGTCCTCTGCAGCAACTTGAAAGTACGATCGATCGCATGACTTTGGGATTGATCATTGCGGGGCTTTTTATCGGCAGCAGCTTGTTGTGTACGACGCAAATGCAACCAGTTGTGTTTAATATTCCGCTTATTGGTTTCTTGGGTTATCTCGGTGCGCTGGTGCTGAGCGTGTATGTAGTGATATCGAGTCATCGGTCGAATCGGAAATGACAATCTGAGTGTTCTGGATTTAATTACTTGAACAGGAATGTTGCGACAGGCGTTGTTGTGAAAGATTTTGCGACATTAGAATGTGTCGCGCTGTGGGATACATTTTGCCTGTTGATTAAGTAAGTTCGCCTATCTATGTATGCTTGCTTACTTTAGTGAGTAACTCATCTTTTGAATCGACGTCAAATTTTCGGTAAATATTTCTTACATGCGTTTTAACGGTGTTGATTGAAATAAATAATGAATCAGCGATGTGTTTTTGGGAATACCCCTGAACAAGCTGTAAAAACACTTCAGTTTCCCTGTCGGATAAGTTATGCGCTTTGGCAAGCTCTTTGTACTGATCCAAAGCTCCCTTTTTTAAAGAACTTATTTCCTTAGCTTTTTCTTCTTTTTGGAGCCTATTTTGTACTTGCGATTCGTCAAAAGCTTTAAACATTTGAGCTAACGTCCAGCAAAAAATTACTGTGGTTAAAACTGCAAGTATTATCACGGACACCGGACGGCCACTTACTCCCAGAATATGAATTGCATTGATGCCAATAAGCTTTCCAAGTGCAAATGCTATTACGAGGAGGCATGCCGAAATTCGTGAACGATGTGGTGCAAAGCACACGAAAATTGCGAAGCCGTATAGATTGAAGAAACAAAAATCTCGAATAATTGCCGTGATTAAACTTAGACCAGCCAGCCTTTCGGTGAAAAATGGTTGAAGCATAAATGCTACGAGACAAAGGGAAACAACAACGTTGCGCAACGCATTTTCCGTCTTGTTTTCAAGTATCAAATCAACGGAGATTTTGCTTTCTTTTGACTTCCCATTTATATGGCGAACATAGGTATATGTCTCACCTACAAAAAATGCAGCAGCAATGAATGTTCCGAAAGAGGCAAGAAAAATTGATTCGCCTATTCCTCCTATTTGTGACAGTTCTGGATCCCAAACTAGGCCAACAATGAATTCCAATAGTAAAACCGAGAGCAAAGGAATCCAGGTTATTTTAAATGCTGAGACAATGCTCTCTGTTTTGTTGTTGAGATGGATATTGCCAGGAACGCGTTCCAGACTGTACGGGGAAACATTTTTATAGAGAACATATGCACAATAGCTTGCGCTAAAGATCAAACAAATCACTTCAACAAGAGCAGGGAAGTAATTCACCAGTGCATAGACACACCATCCAATCACGATGCCAAAAGCGCATATGATTAAGCGATTAAAAGAGCTTTGTCCAGCAATCGTTGGTGCGCTTTCTATCCACAGTGCCGCAATTCCTATGCCTAAAAATATGCCGCTTATGGGGAAAAATAATTCAATGTTTATATTCGGCGAACCGTAGACAGATCCAATCAGAATGAGAATTCCTGCAAACGTAGAAAGTACTGCCAGGGCTCCTGTCAGTCGTCCACGTGTATTTCCCTCTTTTTTGGATAGTTTTGCTTTGCATAAAAGAAGTGCTCCCGTGATCATTGCGCTTACACAAGACCAAAACACAAGCGGGAAACGCTGCCCAATTTGCAAGTCTGAAACTAAGGGAGAATTAAATTCCTGGATTTCGAGTGTCAAGAAAATAAGGGCTGCACATTCACTTGCAATATCCCATGGAAAAGATTTCGTTGCAGGCAAATCGGCCTTTTCATCGTCTTCTGATTGGTCAAAATTGCTCTGTGTTTTATTGATCCCCATATTCCCCCCGTATAGAGTATCGCATCTACCAGGTAAAAGATAAATTCATCCTTTTAGGTGATGGCATGAAAGCGACTCCGTACTTATAAAGAGCTTACTAGTTTCAATGCACCTTATCCAAAGAACTTCTGGATGCGTAACTAAAACCAGAATCTTGGTTGAGTCAGCTCTTGAACGTCATGAGTTTAAGAATTTGATCGCAATTCTTTTTTGGAAAGGCGCATAAACGAAGGAGGGGAAATGAGCGAGGAACATCAAAAGAAAGAAAACATCTCGCGTCGTTCATTATTGAAAATGGGCGGAATTGCTGCAGTAGGCGCGTTGGGTGCATCTGCCCTTGCATCGTGCGGTCCACGAAACAGAAGCAATGATTCCGGATCGTCGGGATCGGGCTCAAGCTCGAGTCAAACTTCGGGAAATGCTCCAGAAGGGTATTTCTGTGTCGATGACTGGTTGGGTCAGCCACCTGAGTTAGGAGAGCCAGACCAGACAAAAGACTGCGACATTGTTGTTGCAGGCGGCGGAAATGCAGGTATTCAAGCAGCTCTTGCAGCCGCTGAGGGTGGAGCAAAAGTCATTGTTTTGGAAACTGCGTCCGAGGAAAATCGTAAGGTTAAAGGTGAAGACGTTGGCCATGTTAATAGTCAATGGCTGATTAACCAGGGATTTGGCCCATATGATGTTGGTGAAGTTACCTATGAATTTGTTCGTCGTTCCGGCGGACATGTAAACCCTGAGATTCTGCGTAAATTTGTCGCAAACTCTGGTGAAATGTTTGACCACACGGCTTCGTTGGTCCATTGGCCCGATGATCGTATTCGCGTAACAGATGGCGTAGATGCAAGCGTTTCTCCTATGGACAGCAGTCAGGTGATCGTACAGGTTCCTGGCGCTGTTGAAGATGGACCAGTTACCTACCCAATTGAGGCAGGTGGTTGGAAGACTTGGCCTGCGACGGCACAGTTTATGGGCCCACTTCAACACGATCCGCAGCAAGGTGTCGCCGCATTTAGTCGCCTGGATGAATTCCAACAGTTCGCAATCTTAAGAGGTCAAGATTTAGGTGCTGAATGGGATTACGAAACAAGTGCACAAAAACTGTTACAGGATGATTCTGGAAAAGTGATCGGCATTGTAGCAACAACCGCTGACGGTCAGGTGATTCAGTACAACACATCTATCGGCGTGATTTTGTGCACGGGTGATTATGCGGCAAATGCTGACATGATTTGGAACTTAAATCCGGTAATTTCTGAACGTGCAATGCGTCATGGTGAAAGCCGTGATAAGGTGACCGGATTCTCAACATCCGATGGTCAAGGACAGAAGATGGGCTGCTGGGCTGGTGGCCGTATGGAGTCGCTTCCCCGTCCTGTTATGGGTTCGCCGGGATCTGCCGGTGGTGGTGGTCCTTGGGGCTGCACTCCATATTTGTGGATCAATGCAAATGGTGAGCGCTATTGTAACGAGGCTTCGATGGTTGATGCCGCGCAGGTTACGGATATGCAACCTGATGGATTGCTCGCAACCGTAACGGATGCCAACTGGTACAACATGATGAAACTTGCATCGCTTGATCACGGCGCTCCAAACTACGGTCGCCCGGTCTATTTCCAGGAGCTTCGACAGGATATGCAGAATGTTCCTGTTGGGGATCCTAATGGCGGACAATGCCGTTCCTGCACAGTTGCAGAACGTATGGCTTCGACCGTTTTGGCTGCAAATACCCTTGATGAGCTTGCTGACATGATGGGCTATGAAGGAGAAGCAAAGCAGAATCTTCTCAATACCGTTCAGCATTACAACGAAATGTGCCAGAATGCCGATGATACACAGTTTGGTAAAGACTCCAAGTACATGCAGGCTATCAACACGCCGCCATTCTACGGATGTGTGGGCCAAAATGCTCACAATGAAAATGTTGGTCTGGTGACCTTGGCTGGTCTTGAAACAGACAATGACCTGCAAGTTGTTAAAGCCGACGGAACGCCAATTGGAGGACTGTGGGCTGCAGGTAACTGCCTTGGATACCGCTATGGCGCTGGCTATGCAACGCCATTTGCAGGTAATTCAATTGGCATGGCGATGACGCACGGTCGTGTTGCAGGTAAACTCGCAACAGGTCAATCGGTTTCGTAGTTGATAATCAAAAAACGCGAGGGTGCGTGATATAAACCCCTCCCTTTTGTGTCGCGCATCAATGTTTTGGATTCCCCAGTTTGGAAACAAGCTGGGGAATTTTTTACGTTCAGGAACTTTCTAAAACATTGCGTGAATGCCGATGAAGATCAACACGACGCCTCCGACAATTTGCGCACGATCGCCCAAAAGCGACCCAAATTTCTGCCCGATTCTCAGGGCAATCAGCGTCAAGATGAACGTAATACAGCAAATTACCAGGCTATATTCAACAATATTGACATTCATAGCGCGCAAACTGATACCCACGGCGAACGCATCGATAGAGGTTGCGATAGCTTGCAAGAGGATCATGCCGAACGTAATTGAGCTGCCTCGGTTGGACTCGACCTCTTTATCGACCTTTTTGGTAACTCCTTCATAGATCATGTTGATTCCGATGGCACCCAGAATAACGAGTGAAACAATGCCCGCGTACCGTTGAATAAGGTCAGCAAACACTCCGCTTAAGAAGTAACCCAAAAACGGCATTATTCCCTGAAAAACGCCGAATGCAATAGGGAATAGAATCATTCTTCTAAATGGTTCTTTGTTATATGAAATCGAGTCACTAATGGTAACAGCAAAGGCATCAAGCGAAAGCGCAATACTTAGTGTAAGTAACTCTATCATTTCGCGAAGGCTTCTTGATTGGGTATAAAAAGACACAAATATTCAGGTAGTTTAGCACATGTATGCAAGGATGTTCAGATAGCACATAGATACAACAATCCTCGGGGATGTATATAGGGTAATTAATAACAAGTTGAAATTCTTGCTGCTTGTTGACAGGGATTTTAAACTAGAAAATGGAATTGTACCCAGAGTTCTTCACCCATACCAATTGTGAACTCATGGGTACAATTCCTTTTTGCTTCTGGTTTGCTGCATTATTGAAGTACAGATCATTACGTCTGACGGTGCGAACGGCAGATGGTGTAAATTAAGCTTGCATGCGTGAAATTGGGCGGCGCTTTTATCCAATGCCGCCAAACGCAATTCCCAAGAACAAAACGATAATCGTCACGCCGCAATACACATATTTTCCCAGGTAGTAAAATGCATTTGAAAGTGGCTTCTTGCGTCCCTGGTTCATCTCGTACTGCGCGCGTTTTTTGCTGAAGAACCAGTAGAAACAAAGAGCTGCGAGGAATGCTCCCAGCGGGCACAAGTAAATGGAGCATACGTCCATCCACGGCGACACGATTTGTTGAATCGCCAGACCAATGGCAAGTCCGATAACCCCGATGATGATGCACGCGGTACGGCGCTTCGCATGGAAAATTTCTTGAAGCGTGGCAACCGGCACCTCAAACAGGTTAATCAACGATGTCAGCCCGCCGAACATTACCGCAATAAAGAAAATGATCATGAATACGGGACCGCCCGGCATCTGCGAGAACAGATTCGGCAGGTAGATGAACAGAAGTCCCGGACCACCGCTCGAAAGGCGCTGACCGGCGCTTGCCATAGCGGGGATGATGATCACCGACGCAAGCATGGCGGCGATGGTGTCGAAAATCGCGACCATTTTTGCGCTATTCGGAATGTCTTCGTTTTCATGCAGGTAGGATCCATAAATAAGCGTGCCGTTGCCCGCCACCGACAAACTGAAAAATGCCTGACCAAGTGCGTATACCCATACGGTCGGGTCGGCTAATCCCGCCGGGTTCAGTAAGAAGATGTATTCATATCCTGCGCCCGCGCCCGGCAAAAACAGCACGTAAATGGCAAGTCCGATGAACATGATGAAAAATAGCGGCATCATAATCTCGTGGGCTTTTTCCACGCCTTTGCCGATGCCGAAAATCATGATGCCGATGACCACGACCATCGCGATGATCTGAAAAATCGTGTTGTTTGACGAAATATCGGCGAATTGCTGCTGATATGCTTCGGCACCCATAATGCCGATATACGAGCCGGTCAGCGAGCCAAACGTGTAGGCAAAAATCCACCCCACAACCACCGAATATCCGATAGCCATGGCCAGCGCGGAAATGGTAGGCAGTAAGCCCATGATGCGACCCGCGCGCGCGGAGCCAAATTTCTCGTTTGTCGCTTCCCCAAATGCGCCGATAGGGCCTTTGTGCGTGGCGCGTCCGAGCGACATTTCTTCGATGATGCCCGTGGATGCGATGAGCAGCACAAAAATGAGGTACGGAATTAAAAAGGTTGCTCCGCCATATGCCGAAATGCGCGTCGGGAACAGCCAGATGTTGCCCATCCCAACAGCTGATCCGATGCACGATAAAATGAAACCACGGCGCGATTTAAACAGTTCGCGTTCTTCTTGTGGCAAATCTTTTTTGTCTTTCATGGCGAAGCCTCCCTTCGTAAATCACAAGCAATCTGTGAAGCCGAAACGCTGCATGGCTTTTGGCGACTACAGAAGTGTTGGTCGCATAAAATTGCCGGTCCTATTAAGTTTCCGGTCATATAAGTTGCCAACCATGCAGGTTGCGTTACCTAGAATGGCACAACAAAGTTTCTATATGGGGTTATTTGAAAATCGACTTTTAAAAATCATGTGTGAACTCGGTGAGAACGTGTGCGAAAATACATAAAGACAGCGTGTGATATTTGCTTAGCATGGCAAGCTGCTCTATAATTTTTGCCTGCGTTCGAATGAATGCAAACGCTATTGCCAACGTGGCTCAGCTGGTAGAGCAACGCTCTCGTAAAGCGTAGGTCACCGGTTCGAATCCGGTCGTTGGCTCCAGAATTTTTACAGGTCAGAGATCTTCTCTGGCCTGTTTTGTTTTTCCTTTATTTCTCAAAAAAATTAGCATTTATCAGGGTATTGGGACTATTGTGGGACAGCAAAAGTAAGCCCATACTCTACAATTAAATACAGGATGCATCTCAATCATGTTTTACTGGACGCGCAATGCTGAATGCGAATATCATCGCATGTCAGCCGCGCCCCACACTTCTTCAAACCACGAATTAAAGAGGGAAGAACAATGGGAAAGATTATCGGTTATAAATGCCAGGATTGCGGATATGAGTTTAGCGCATCTCTTGGCATTGGCTTCAGTTTTCCAGCAGTCTATGCGGAAACAGTTGAAAAAATGAAGTCAGGAAAGCTTGGAAAAGATGCTCAGCAATTTTTTGAAGATCATCCTGATGGATCAGTCAACTGTGAAAACGTTCTGTTCCAATGTGATCAATGCCATAAATATTTTTGTGATAAGGATTTATCAATGTATGTTCCTAAAAGTGGAGTAACCATGCCGCCAAAAACAGGACGATGGAGTGTGGCTATGCCATTTGAAGGTGCCGAATATATTACTAAAGAAGATCTTGATAAATACTTTGAACTGTATAAGAGATTTGATCATCGTTGCAAAGAGTGTGGGGGTAAATTGTCGTTTGTGGCTGATGACACTCCAGAACATATCCAAATGGAAATTGAATGTCCAATTTGTCACGGAAGAATGAAATTGAAATTAGAAGATCTGGGACGTTGGGATTAACGCATAAATAACAGTCCTTACGGATTGATGCGGAAGCTCGCAGGGTATAAGAGCTTGGTTCCACGCTCGGACAAAAAGTGTGTACATTTTTGGGCTTCTGATGCAGATCAGGAGCTCTTTTCTATGCTTTTAAAAAGCGAAACTGTTTAACAAGCAGCAGAATGAATATTCTCAATTAGCATAATGACGGCATGGGGAAGACAGTGCCACCAAGTGTCTTGTCTCTCCTGTTCAGGATGTAAGGTCGCAATTTGCGACCTTACAAAGCTAATGGATTAAGCATTAGCAGGTATAGCTAATCACCCTTAACACCTAGCATTTCGAACAACTCGGTTTTCGAATGAATACCAAGTTTATGGTAAATATGCTTTGTGTGCGTCTTAACAGTGCTGTTTGCTATAAACAGTTCATTTTCGATTTCCTTTGGAGTTTTTCTTTCGCAAAGAAGCATCAACACTTCGTTTTCACGTGATGTCAGATTATATTCGACAGATATTTCATGACACCGAATTGCCAGTCGATGTTTGGATGCTGCTCCTTGGGTGTCTTTTCCCACAACGCCTTTAAGAATTGCTCCCCAGGGGGAAGAGGAAGGTTCTGAAAGGAATAAATGTGTAGCCCAAACAACAATAGCTGCAACAATAATTGCAGTTATATTTCGCTCTATCGAAAGAGAACCTGAAGTAATCATACTTGAGCTAAAAATTCCAAGTTGCACGCTGATGAGTCGTATTGCGCGTTCGATGCCAAAAAGCCAGATAGCATTTACCCCATAATGATAAGTTATGTGGGAAAGAATGGTCATGATCGAAATCAGGCATAGTGTGTAACTTAATAACGCGCAGAATCGTGAAATTGCTATTCCGCCCGGGAAAGCATCAATAAACGGGAGAATAGAAACGATCATGCAAACGCATGCCAATACATATAATGGAGCAAATCGAAATGTGCTGCGTTGGATGCAAACGAGAGCATATATTAAGATACCCGCGAATAACGCTCCGAATCCAGAGTGAATCCCCAGTGGACCTTTAAAGACATAAGTGCACAGTCCGTAGGTAAATGAATATAGGGCCACGATGACGATCGGTTTCCATGGAAGAGAAAATGTACCCCATTGTTTTGTGGGTAGATCATCTTTAGAGATAAGTCGATATGCGTGCCGAAGGCAATCAAGTGAGAGCAATGGAATAAGACAAACGCATACAACAAGCCACCGAATGTCTAATCCTTTAAACAGCCATAAGATCAAACCACCAATAACAATACCCCCAGAAAAATAAAGCAAAACTTTGGTAGGGTTTAAGCAGCCAAACAATTCTGACCATTGCAAGATAATGGTCGCAATTCCGATACTTCCACATATGACGCCGATTGTTCCTAATAACATTGCGTATTGAGAAACCTGTATTGACGCAAAATTAACCAAGGCACTTGCAATCAAACCAAATCCGCTTAATATGCTTGGCCATTTTTTGCTAAAAAAAGGAGTCACATGTTTTGCATTAAATGCGTATACGAAGAGAAGGCATGCAGAAATCAAATTGAAAGCGGCAAATCCTGTCCACCAGAATTGTTGAGCGGGAAAAAAGACTTGGTTGTTGGAATATATTTCTTCTGTCCAGACACGAAAAATTCCCATGCCGCTCATGCATAGCGGCATTTCTATAAAAAGCTTTTTCTTAGATTTGCTCATTAAAAAAGACTCACTTATAAGACGCTAAACATGTTACACATGTGATTTTCACAATCCTAGTTGAATTCTGCTTAAAGGTTCCGGAAAAGTCGGACAAATATCAATATGAGTAAATATCCCCCTGTTTTACCTGGGGTGGATGATATAAAAATGTGCCAATTCTCCCTAATCTTGTTCTTACAAATCCAAGCAATTGGTTACAAACCAAACTGTTGGTCATCTCTATGGGAGGGAATATGAAAAAGGGAATTACTAGACGTTCGTTTCTCACTGGCGCAGCTGCATCTGCTGTTATGGCTACAGGGCTTGCAGGCTGCTCTACGCATCGTAGTCGTTCGGATGATGCAAATAATGCATCAAACGGAACTGTTTCAGACGACAACCGTTGGAGTTGGTCTAAGGCACCGGATGCAATTCCGGATTCAGATATCTCCGATACCTACGATTGCGATATTTGCATAGTAGGCTTAGGTGCTGCTGGCGCTCCATCCGCTATGTATTCAGCTATGCATGGAGCAAAAACTGTTGTTCTTCAGAAAGGCGATCACGCAATCAGCAATGGTTGGTGTGCTAATGCAATCAACAATAAAGCATGGTTAGACTCTGGCGGAGCACCATTTGATACAACTGAGTTATATGCGCAATTCGCTCCATATGCTAATGGTCGCGATAATCCAAGACTTGTGAAAACTTTCTTGGACCGCGGCGGCGAAGTTATGAATTGGATTTTGGACCAAACAACCGAAATTCCCCCTGTCTGTGTTGAGCATGGGCAAACTCTTGGTTGGTATGAAAACAATGATTTCCAAACTCGTTATTCACGTTATGCAGATCTCTTAAATCTTATGGCGCAGAAAGCTGAAGATGCTGGTGCGCAAATGTTGTGGAACACACCTGCACAGCAACTTATAACAGATGGCAATGGAACAGTTACTGGCGTTATCGGCCAAACCCAAGATGGTAATTATGTCAAAGTTAATGCTTCTAAGGGTGTCTTGCTGGCATGTGGCGATATTACCGATGATCAGGAAATGGTCGAATGCTATGCGCCGTTGTTGAGCGGAATTCAAAATCTTCATGGTGCGCCAAATAACACCGGTGATGCTATTAAGATGGGTTCATGGATTGGTGCACAAGTAACGCCAGCTCCTCATGCTATTATGATGCACTTTGACCCAACACGCCTTCCTGAAGGTGATGCACCATTCTCAGGCATTCCTTGGTTACGCGTTAATGAAAATGGTGAGCGTTTTGCAAATGAGGATCTTCCGTATCAGTCTGTTGTTTTAAGTGTTGCCGCGCAGCCTGATCGTGTTGCATTCCAGATCTGCGATCGCAATTGGATGAACCATATTAACGACTATCCAAATCCAAATAGTCACAGCAGAGAAAACCCAGATCCAGAAGGAAACTGGAATAAGTTTTTAGGAACAGGTGCTATTAAGCAGGCAAATACGCTTGAAGAACTTGCTGATGCTGCTGGTATAAATGACAAGCAGACTTTCGTTGCAACCGTTAATCATTACAACGAGCTCTGCGACAAAGGCCATGATGACGACTTCGGTGTCAATGGAACATTCATGTCTTATAACGCCATTAAAGAGCCGCCATTCTATGCGATCAAACGTATTCCGAATGTTCTGGCTACCGTTGGTGGTTTGCAAGTAAACGATCATAACCAAGTGTTGAGCCAAGATGGTGGCACTATCGGGCATTTATATGCAGCCGGAGATGACGCAGGATCGTTCTATGGACACGAATATCCAATGTTCCTTCCTGGTGGATCTATTGGCAGAGGCTTCATTCTGGGGATCTTGGCAGTGAAAGATGCTCTTGGAGATTATGACACCCCAACACAATAGCTCCAAGAAATTAGATACTTTGAGATTTCAGAACAAGATGCTCGGAACTTGCTAACGCAGAGATTTCTTTACGTAAAATGTGAAAACAGTTTGAACTGAAATTTCAGAGATAGCTAAACATATCTTCTGGTCCGGCTTCGAATCCTACCCTCCCTATGGATTCGGGGCCGTGCCATTTTAACCAATTGTCTCCCTACAAACCTGGAGTAATTGTTTAGAAGATTGCTTTTGCGCGTTTCGGCTGCCACTATTTTAAAAGAAAATGTTCACGCATTCGGATTTCGAAAAGAAGCCATGGCCAAGCAAACAGCAAGCGAACCACAAATGCAAAACGCTTCAGAGCACCAAAGTAAATATGCTTTTGTGATTGCTGCGTGCTGCTTTCTCTTTATATTTGTAGACGTTGGCATGGTATCGACCTCTTTCAACGTGTATCAGCCTTACATCGTTGAGCTTGTGGGGGACGCCGGAGGATCGCTCGTTCTCACATTTCGCCTGCTGGCTTCTACAATCGCTATGGTGTTTATCGTCAACTATTACCATCTGCTTGACCTGCGTGTGGGCGCGACGGCATCGATGGTTTTTGCTGCGTTAGGCTTTTTCATTTTCGGCGCTATGCAAACGCTCTCAGGATTTCTGCTAGCCACTATTATTATTGGCATCTCATACGGTCTTGGTGGAAATGTTGCTATGACCTATGCGGTGAATCGCTGGTTTTCGAACGATGTTGCGAGCATCATCGGGGTGGCGGCCACCGGTAGCGGAATCTGCGCCATCATCATGCCGCCGATCATTACCTTTTTGGTTGAGACAGTTTCACTTTCCTGGGCGTTTTGGATCGAATCGATTGTTGCCTTAATTCTTGCGGTGGTCGTGTTTGCTTTGTTGCGGAATCGCCCTTCCGACTTGGGGCTTAAGGCATATCACATCGCTGAAAAGAAAGAACGACGGTCTGCAAAAGACGTATCGGCACGTAAGCCGCACGTATTCGAACTCCCTGCGGATATGGATTTGTCGGCCCGGGCGAAGGTTGCCCTTGCGGTTTCCGCATTTTGCGTGGGAATCTTTTGCGTCTCGGCAGCCAGCTACATAACCATTCACATGACATCGAACGGATTCGACCCTCTTTTCGTTGGAGCCTTAGTTTCGCTCGGAGGGCTTTGTCTTACCGGGTCGAAGGTTGTTTCAGGCAGGATGTACGACCGTATCGGCGTGAAAAAGGGAACAGCAATTTTATATGTGATCGAGATTGCCGGTCTAGTTGCTGCGCTACTTATCCCTACAGGAAATCCGCTTGTTGCGGTGATTTGCATCTTGGGTATGTACTGGGGCGGCGCGCTGAATTCGGTGGGAATGCCTGTGTGGGCAATCGCGCTTTCGCATCCTGAAGATCGATCAAAACTCATCAAGAATGTGCAGGTGTGTTATACCATCGGTGCGCTGGTCTTTAATTTTATCCCCGGATTTTTAGTATCGTTTTTTGGCAGCTATGAAATCTCGTACGCGCTATTTTTAATCGCCACGGTGGGATCGATGGTTGTGATCTCGGTTCTGTTCAAGAAATATCTTCGTGCACGTGATGCTGAATAGGCTTTCAGCAGTGTGCCCCTAGATACATTGATGGCGCAGCTCCAAATCCAACCCTCCCTTTGGATTCAGCGTCGCGCCATTTTTAACATATTTGCAATTCAAGATAATAACATAAATTTCGTCATCATGAATAGTTCTGTCTGATATACGTGTCGTTTGAAGCGGAGCGCGTGCTAGCTAAAGCGCTTAGTAAAGCGCTTAGCTAAAGCGCTGAGCATCCCCGCGAAGCTTTCTGACGGGAAACTCAAAGACTTCGGCGCAACCGAAATGGCGAACAGCTCGAAGACTTTCGTGCATTCGCAATGATGGACAGCCCGAGGGTTTCTGCACTTCCAAAATGACAAACAACCCAAGGGTTTCTACGCGCATGGGCGATTATACAAATTAGAAACACCCTTTTATATAGGAACCTATTGTTGTACAACTTCCTATGTTAACTATCGTGCACATAATTACACTTTTTTAATGCCAATATTTCACATGGCATTATGAAAAGTCTCAATCGTCGAGAAGGGAAAATGGCTGATAAAACGAAGAGTGCGCCCCAAGAAAATGCGGGGCGTCACAGCAAGTATGCCTTTGTGATTGCAGCATGCTGCTTTTTTATGATGTTCGTAAACGTTGGGATAGTTTCAACTTCGTTTAATGTGTATCAGCCATATATCGTTGAGCAAGTTGGAGATGCGGGTGGCTCGCTGGTTATCACGTTCCGCCTGCTTGTTTCCGCAATCTCTATGGTGCTCATCGTCAACTATTACCATCTTCTTGATTTGCGTGTAGGCATCACGCTATCCATGGTATTCGCAGCAATTGGAATGTTCCTTTTTGGATTTATGCAGTCTCTGCCTGGCTATATGTTTGCAAGTATTTTTATCGGCATCGCATACGGGCTCGGTGGAAATGTTGCCATGACCTATGCGATTAACCGTTGGTTCGCCAACGATATCGCAAGTGTGGTTGGGGTGGCTGCAACAGGAAGCGGAGTTGCGGGAATTCTCATGCCACCAATCATTACGTATGCAGCGGAAACTATCTCGCTTTCCTGGGCGTTTTGGATAGAAGCAATTATCTCGCTCTTTTTTGCGGTTATTTCATTCTTGCTGTTGCGAAATCGCCCTTCTGACTTGGGTCTTAAGGCATATCATATTACTGATAAAGCAGATCGGCGCCGTGCGAAGGGGTTGCCTGAGCGCAAAAGCATACACCAGTACACTATTCCTGAAGATGTACAGCTTTCAAAACGAGCGCAGTTTGCTCTTGCTGCATCTGCGTTTTGCGTAGGCGTTTTCTGCACTTCGGCAGTTTTCTATATCACGATACAAATGACTTCAAGCGGTTTTGATCCTGTTTTTGTTGGTGGAATGATTTCGCTTGGTGGTCTTTGCCTTACGTTTGCAAAGGTTGTAACGGGTCGAATGTTTGACCATATAGGTGTGCGTAAAGGAACAACCATTTTATACATGATCGAGATTGTTGGTCTTATTGCCGCGCTGCTCATTCCTACAGGAAATCCGCTCTTTGCTGCTATAAGCATTTTGTGCATGTACTGGGGCGGTTCGATCAACTCTGTGGGTCTTCCTGTTTGGGGCATTTCGCTTTCTCATCCCGAAAATCGCTCGAAGCTCATTAAGAACCTTCAGGTTTGTTTTACGACCGGTGGCTTGGTGTTTAACTTCATCCCAGGTTTCTTGGTACCGATTTTTGGTGGTTACGAGATTTCGTACGTGCTGTTTTTAATCATGACGGTTATTTCAATGGTTGTGATTACGACGCTCTTCAAGAAATACCTGCATGCACCGGGCTTATTTAGCAAGCGCCACGATGAGGTACATGCATAAGAGATAATGGCGAGGCGCAGGCGTAAGAGATGACGGCGAGAACCAGCGTAAGAGATAACGGTTGGGGTCGACGCCAATGCAAAAATGACGCGCAGCCGCAGACGGCAAAAGCAGGTGGCAAAAAATTCAGGCTCCTGATCTGCATCAAGAGCCTGAATCGTGAAGCCAATATGTGATGATACGAAGTCAACAAGGAACGCTTCCTTGGCTTGCGAAATTTAAGGCAATGCAACTTCCCAATTTCGTCCTGACTTCGTGCTTATCGCCAGTTCGTTCTCACAAGCTATGAAAGCATGTGCTGACCGCCGTTGTCGTGGCATTCGCCGCATTGATCGACTTGCGCAGCATGACCTTTATGGCACTCATCGCAATCGATCTGTCCGTGCGGAGAATTGTGTGGGTTGTACGGATCAAGATATGATGTCTGCTCGGCAAGGGCTTCATAGGATCCGCCATGGCAATCCAGGCACTTCTGATTGTCGACGTAATGGCCGCTCGCAAGCGTTAGGTCGCCATAGGTTCCAGAAAGCTGAGCTTCCACTTCAGAAACCTGCGTATTGAGATCAGCCTCATGGCAATCAAGGCATGTTAAACCATTATCCGCATGAACCTTCGCTATTCCGGGACCATTTTCGTAATTGGTGAGATGCTCACTCATCGTCGTGTGGCATACCGATCCGCAGAACGCGGGGGTGTTGTGCCATTGCCAAAGTCCAATCCCTAACGCCAGAACCGCAACAATGACAATGATGGCAATCGTAATTCTCTTTTTGTTGTTTACCGCTTTTGTAGTCGAAGCTTGGCTAGCTTGATTGGTATTATTCTCAGCCATTGTTAAATCCCCCTCGCTGCATTTTGTCCCGAAACATATCCGAATGTCAGGCATCTGCCTGCAGAAGGTCCGAAGATGTGACGAGGATAGTTTCCACTGAAGAATCCGCCAGAAGCACCGCCTGCGGCATAAAGATGTTCAATAGGGTTGTCGTCGTAATCAAGAACGTGGCAATAATAGTCCACTACCAGGCCGGAAACCGTTGCTAGAATGCATTGCTGCTCTTTAAAAGCCCAGAATTCATTACCTTCCATCTTTGTTGCAGTCTGCATCGGCTTGTTGAAATCTTCATCTTTGCGGTTGTCGACGAATTGGTTGTAACGGTTAATCGTTTCGACCAAGTTATCAGCAGGAACGCCCATGTTTGTCGCAAGCTCTTCGACGGTAGACCCAGTGACTAAATAGCCCTTTTCTTGGCAATAGTCGAAATAAGTTTGTACATCTGACCAGTCATCGGC
Organism: uncultured Eggerthellaceae bacterium; assembly: GCA_903789415.1. Classification (GTDB taxonomy): domain Bacteria; phylum Actinomycetota; class Coriobacteriia; order Coriobacteriales; family Eggerthellaceae; genus CAIFEG01. The sequence goes on from CAIFEG010000011.1 coordinate 42,751, forward strand.
GCGCTGACGTCTGAAGGGATCGATCTGAGTTTGGCTTACAACACGCCAGCAGTCAGAGCCGTAATGACGCTGCGCGGAAATGGCGTTTCCTCTTGCCTGGAACGGAAGCGATTCGGAAGCAAACCGAATTCCGTTTTCATTGATGAGAAGTCCTTGACCGACGAGGCGGTTTGCTCCTCTGGAGTAATAAGCTTCAGGGTTGCCGAAGTCGAAGTTCATGATTGCCGCTGGCAATGGATCCATCTGTCCGCCGATTTCGAGGCCCATCAGCTGACCGTCGCCCGTTGTGCCCTCGGTCGGTGCCCATGAGGTGGTATTCGCAATATCTTCAGCACGACACCATGCTTTAAGCATCGCGGGATTTGCATCAAAGCCACCCGTTGCAAGAATGACGCCATTATTCGCATTTACGCGGAAATACCCATCGCTATCCTGACAAATTGCACCGGTGACGACCCCGTCATCATTACGCTCAAGTTTGCAGACTGCGGTGTTGTAACGAAGGTCGGCATTGCTGCGCTTCTGGAACGTGTTTGCTAAGTCTGCGACGATATAGATTCCGGCGCCACCTGCATTACTTGTTGTTTGTTCGGACCATTGTGGCGAACGGAATGCAATTTCTGTTTGCGGCACATCAAAATTGTGAGCATTCGCACTTCCACGATGGAAATATGTTTCGATTTGGCCATCGCCCTCGTCAAAACGATCTTGCAGCCAGTCGACTGCTTCACCTGAGCGATCTGCCCAAAGTTTAATTGGATCAACGGGCACGCGATAATACGCCGCGTGACGCATACGGTCCATCATTTCGGCTTTATCGACGTTGTTACCCGCTGCTTCCATGACTCTGCCGCCGACAACACCCGCACCTTCGAAGATGCCTCGGCCTTTCGACATTTTCTCAAAGCAGAATACGCTGGTGTGCCCGTCGTCAGAAGCGGCGAGTGCGGCACATACGCCGGTCCACCCAGCGCCTGCAACCAGCACGTCGCAGGTTTCGGTGCGGTTGATCTGGTTTTCTGGAATGTCTCCTGCGACATAGGCAACCGTGCCTTGTCGTGTAGTTTCGCAAGGAGCATCAATGATTGGCATGTTTCTTGTTTGAAGTGGAAAAACGTCGGTGTATACGCTTTCGCTGTAATCTGCGACGCCGCCTCCAACATGTTTGATTGGCTCTTCTGCGTTTGCGTTATTGCTCGAACAACCCGTCATGCTAAATGCACCCGTAGCAGCTGCTGCTGCAAGTGCACTCATCCCTGCAGTTTTTAAAAACTTACGGCGGGATAGTGAGCTGTGTTCGCCTGTTCCCATATCCTTTCCCCCCATACGAGTTTGACGAAACTGATGCTCGGTTGTCATAGAAATGACAACTTTCCTTAATTATATACACTGTACGTAATTAATGGTAGGTATATGGCATATTTAATGAGTCCATCTGGACATTTTTTGTTGATGGCAAAGAAATTAGCCCGAGTTTCCCACAAATATTTTCTTAAAGCTTTTTACGTCACGGTTTGAAAAATTGATCTTAAATTGCATTTCCGCAAGAATAAATGAGACTAAATTAGTAGATGAAGTTGAGGATTGCATGTTCATTTTTGAGGAGGTTTGAGTAGGATGGCAAAGCCCGGTGTTGAACCAGCATTTACGAAACAGGATATTGTTGATGCGGCTTTCAATCTTATTGACGCGCAGGGTGAAACTGCCTTCTCTATGCGAAAACTCGCAGATAAATTGGGCATGAGCCCCATGGGTCTGTATTCCTATTTTCCTTCAAAAGCGGCGATTGAAATCGCGGTTGTTGAGAAGATGTACAGCGATGTAGACAATAAACCAGTTCCCGGAGAATATTGGGAAGATACGATGAAGCGCATATGCAACAGTTTACGCGATGTGTCGCTGCAACATCCGCAAGTGAGAATTCTATCTTCCCAGATCAATAGATTTTATTCGTCGAACCATAACAAAAATATTTACTATGTGCATTGTGATCAGGGAATGCCTAAAGATGTCTACCGTATACTTTACGACGTGTTTGCTGCGTTTTTGAGCGGCTTTATCACGAATGAATGCTACGAAATACTTGACCACCATATCAAGCATCAATCAGCGGACGGGAAGTCTACGGCATGGTCGGTTCTTAAAGACAGCGCATACAGCAGCGATTCATTTCAAACAGGAGTACAGATTTTGCTCGATGGCATTAAGGTATATGCTGCTCCAGACCCATGCGATTGGCGAACCCCAGAAGATACATCCAAGTGGACGTTTCCTGAGTAGAGAGATTGTCCAGCTCTCAGGAAGATACTTTTGGATTCGTAAATGATTCACTCAACAAATAAGAACTGGTTACTTTGACTATTTTGATGTATAAAGGAGATGCAGATCTTCAATAAGTGATGGCCTTGTTTGCCATCATGATTTCTCAGCACAGAGAGAGGATCTTCCTCTCGAAGCCGCCCCGCAAGGGGCTTTTTTTATGCAAGATTCTCTAATTGATACATGTCAAAATTAATGTTGCATATACATCTCAACCGTTTTGTGATGCTATTGACCAAACAATTGGAAACAAATCCTGGCTAATGAGCTAAGACAAGGATTAATGGCAAAAAGGTTTAGGGTAATTTAACTAATAGTTGAGAAGATCTGGATTTAAGGAGAATTATGGCTCAGCAAAAAATACGTTATCGAATAGGAATTGATGTTGGGCTTTATTCTGATGGCTTAACTGCCATTGAGATTGATGATTCTTCTGATGATCCTCGTGATGCGATGCCAATCCGCATACTCAGCTCTATGAGTGTTATCCATGATGGCGGCGTTGATCCTCAGAATGCAAAAGTCGCAGATTCTCGTAAAGCAGTTTCTGGAGTGGCGCGACGTACACGTCGTCGGATGAAACAACAGCGAAAAAGGCTTTCTCAGCTTGATGTTATTCTTAAAAAGTTGGGCTACCCAGTTGATCGTGCTCGAGATATGTCCGATGGGACGATTCCAGAAAATACTTATTGGATGTGGAATGCACGTATTTTTGCTGCAACTTCTTATATCAAGAATGATGATGAGCGCGCATTAGCGATTACGGCTGCCGTGCGACATATTGCGCGCCATCGTGGTTGGAGAAATCCGTATGAGAAAGAATCATCCCTTATAGAGGACAGTAAAAAGCCTTCGGAATTTTATTTGGAATTTTACAAGCGCATTGCTAAATGGGAATATGAACGCCAGCAACAGGGTATACAAGATGCGAATACGTATGGAGCAACCTTCTCTTACGATGATAAAAATAATCTTGTTATTACTCCTCCTAGTTGGGGCGAAGGTGATCGACCAACACCAGCAGAATTAGTAAAGGATCTTTTAGTTCCGCAAACAGGATTCAGAATCCGCCGCGATCCACCTAAAGAATCTGAAAAAGGTAATAAATCTTCTAACGTGGCAGACATTCCTGAAACACAGATGAAAAAACTACATCAGAGTGATAACTGCTATGAGCTTCTCAAGATTTTTAAGATGCAAAAAGTTCCGGAAAATCAATGGGATGAAATCATTACAGCGGTATTTAAACAGGTTAACCCAAAAGAAGTAGGCGCAGCAGCAAAGCTCGTTGCGAAAGATGATCTGCCGCCGGGAAAACCCCGTGCGTCACGCGCTTCTATAGCTTTCCAAAAATACGTAATACTTACGACGATCACGAACCTACGTTTGGTAGATGGAAAAGAAGAGCGTCGTTTTACAGCCAAGGAAATCCAAACAGCATATAAGTTTTTGTGCTCGCGTAAAGTCTCTAAAAATGGCGGATGTACTTGGAGCGATCTAGCAGAAACTCTTGGTACTGAAAGGAACAACATTAGAGGAACTGGTGGAGTTACAAAAGATGGCGAGCCAATTTCTAATAAGGTTCCGCCCTATCTATCAACAGAAAAAGAAGTGCAGAAGGTAAAACAACTTGCTGATTGGTGGTACGACGATACTCCAACAAAAGAAATTGAGCGTGAGATTTTCATTGAGATGATGGGAAATGCTGGGCTTGATGTGTCTCATTTAACAAAAGAAGAGCAAGAGGCAAAAAGATCAGTTGACAGTTTCTTGGATGAGCTTGGAAAAATGGATGAGGCAGTTCTAAACAAGGTAGATAATATCCATTTAAAGTCAGGGCGCGCCGCATATAGTGTTGATACACTCACTCGATTGAATCGCCGAATGCTTCATGATGGGATGGATCTTTTTGAAGCGCGTAAAGCTGAGTTCGGTGTCGATGATAATTGGCGACCGCAACCAAATAAACTCGGAACGCCTACGGGAAATCCTGCAGTAGATCGCAATATAAAAATTGTTGCTCGTTGGATTTGTGCTTGCAATAAGAAATGGGGCAAACCAGAAACAGTTAATATCGAGCTTGTTCGGCAAGGCTTCATGACTCCAAAGAAAGCCCGTGAAGAGGACCAAGCTTATACGCGTGAATCTAATAAGCGATATGAAGCAAACCAAAAGGTCAGACAGCAGGTTGCAAAGATTAAATCTAAATATAAAGAAAGGCAAAGTGCGTTATCGGAAGAGGCCGATGCTAACATTCATGGTGATGACGCAATAAGTCATGGTGATATAAGAAGACTTCAGGCAGTTCAACGACAAAATGGACAGTGTATATACTGTGGTAAACCCATAACATTCCAAACTTGTCAGATGGATCATATCGTTCCTCGTAAGGGTGTAGGTTCCTCGAATGATCTGCCGAATCTCGTTGCAGCTTGCGCATCATGCAATAAAGATAAAAGTAATCAGTTATTTTATACATGGGCGAAAACGGATGAGAAACGCAAAGAAGTAATCGAACGCGTAGACCACTGGAACATGGACAGTTATTTTACGAGCGAAAATGAGTTCAATAAGTTTAAAAAAGATGTTAAAGCTCGTCTACTTCAGAAAGAGGAAGACGATCCTCTTGATAATCGTTCAATTGAATCAGTAGCATGGACAGCTCGGGAACTGCGTGAACAAATTGAGGGATACTTTGGGTATCGTGGAACAACGACAGGTCATACTGAAGGTAACGAAGATTATAGCCTACAGCGTGTTAGCGTATTCCGCGGTTCTGTTACTGCAGCAGGACGTAGGGCATCTGGTTTGGAGAACTCGCTTCCATGGATTGGGGATAAGAGTAAAAAGACACGTCTAGATCGCCGGCACCATGCTGTTGATGCTGCAGTGATTGCTATGATGCGAGATTCGGTGGCATTAGTACTTGCTGAGCGTGACAATCTGCATAGGAATCTCCTCGATGGTGCAGTAAGCGAACAGAAATATCTGCTTCAGAAATTGAAGATCAAAGATTGGACAGATTACTGCGGAGATGAAAGACACCGTGGTCTTTTTGTCCATTGGCGCGATGAACAAATGAAGTATCTTATTAGCTTACTTAGTAATGCGATGAAAGATGGCAAAGTAATAGTTACTAATCCTTTGCGATTGCGTCTAGGGCTTGGAAGAGCGCATGAAGATACAATTAAGCCCCTGTATAAATGCAAGGTTGGAGATAAACTCACACCAACCAATATCGACAAGGCAGAAACACCACAGCTTTGGTGCGCTCTCACACGGCATCCTGATTTTGATCCTAAGGAGGGACTACCGGAAGACTGGAATCGCCGTATTCGAGTAAATGATAAATGGCTTGATGCAGATGATGAAATTGGGTTTATGGCTGACAGCCAAGAGGATTTCAATTCAGTCAAAGATGCCGTTTATGAAAAAGTCAATGGTGGGTATGCAGCAATAGGAAATGCAATTCATCATGCGCGGTTTTATCGATATCCAAAAATAAGTAAAGCAGGAAAACAAACTGGTTGGAAATATGGTTATGTTCGTGTTTTCCAAACTGATTTACTTAAGCATCAAAGCGAAGATTTATTCCATGTTGATTTGCCACAACAATCAATCAGCGTCCGTTCAGCTATTCCAGATTTACGGCGAGCACTCTTTGAGGGAACTGCTGAATATCTTGGTTGGGCTGTTGTTGGTGATGAGATCGATATTGTCCGATCAGATCCCTATTATGGTCCAACTAGAACATCTGCCATCAATCTTTTTTTGAAAGCTTTTCCTACCATTCAAAAATTTAAAGTAATTGGATTAAAAAGCAATGAGCAGATAAAACTTGCACCAATGGAAATGGCGTCTGAGGGTGCTTATTCGATAAATGACCTCAAGAAGCTCGATGAAAAAAACAATTACGGCTAATAAAAGGAATGTACCAAGATAGCTGGTCATTAGATGATATTAAAAAAATTAATACCGTTTTAGGTCTTGGTGGAAGTTGGCATCCATCAGTTGATGCTCTTCTTAGGACAAAACCAACAATTGTTCGTCGTAATACCCTTGGTCAAATACGTTGGCATAGTAACAATCACATGCCATGTAGTTGGACTGTACCTGATGAACCCACATTCTAAAGAGTTGCTATGGCTAGGAACTGGCGTGTTCTTGATTTAAGCACATTTCGAGGTAAGTTTCTCTATGACAAACGAGCTCGGAAACTTGTTGTAGTCAGTAAGGAAACCGGTGAAGAAACTCTCGTAGGTCTTGGCGATGTCAACGTTATGTTTGTTGGCATCGGAGTGGAGTTTGGTGCTGGAGTTCTTTTTCATCTTGCTTCAGAAGATGTGGTTACCGTTATGTGCGACTGGAAAGGAATGCCTGTATCAAGCGTATATCCTTGGACGGATGCTCATGGAAGGGTTGCAGCACGACAGCGCGCGCAAGCGACAATATCTGTCCCAAGAATAAAAAATGCTTGGATGCGTGTAGTCAAAGCAAAAATACATGGACAAGCCAATAATCTTCGATGTCATGGAATCTCGGGTGCTACACAGCTAGACCAAATGGCATGCGAAGTTAGATCAGGTGACCCGTCAAATATTGAAGGAAGAGCTGCTCGGTTCTACTGGCAATGTTTATTCGGGAAACAAGGTTTCCGAAGAATTCCTGGTTCGCGAAATGATCCTATTAACTCAATGCTTGATTATGGGTACTCAGTTTTGCGTGGCCATAGCGTAAGAGCTGTCATTGCGGCAGGTTTGACTCCGGCATTAGGCTTGCACCATAAAGGGCGCTCTAATGCTTTTGCTCTCGCCGATGATCTTATCGAATCGTTTCGCCCTGCAGTAGACGATGCTGTTGTAACGCTCGGATCTACTGCCTCTCTCGCTGATAAAAATGTTAAAAAGTTTCTTGTTGGTGTCACAGTAAATTCTTTCGGATGCGATGACCGTTGTACTGCAACGGTCATGATTGATTTTGGGCAAAAGTATGGGGAATATGTCGAAGAAGATTCAGGGTTTTTAGATGTTCCAATTTGGAAGAAGGAAAACCATGAAAGTTGATGGGAGAGATACTGTGTGGTGTGTCGTGATGTTTGATTTACCTGTTCAAACCAAAAAAGAGAGACGAGAAGCAACGAAATTTAGAAAGCTTCTTGTTGAAACAGGCTTTTCAATGATCCAGTTTAGTGTGTACGGGAAATACTCACCAACGGTGCACGACAATATGACTGACGAGAAATTTATCAAAAATCATTTACCTTGCAACGGAGAAGTTAGGATTTTCCATTTAACAGACGTGCAATGGGCAAAAGCTACTCGCTATTTATCTAAAAAGAAAATTGAGAACGAAGAAACACCAGAGCAAATATCGCTCTTTTGATAGTTGAAGATCTGCCTTCTGACTAGCTGATATACTTAACGAACGACGCTCTAAAAAGTGATTAGAGTTGAAGATCTGCCTTCTGACTAGCTGATATACTTATACGTGTATCAGGTTATGTTGTAAATATGTTGAAGATCTGCCTTCTGACTAGCTGATATACTTATGTGCACCTGAAACGAACGCATTCCATAGTTGAAGATCTGCCTTCTGACTAGCTGATATACTTATCAAACGAGATATCAATCTGAGTGATCTGTTGAAGATCTGCCTTCTGACTAGCTGATATACTTATAAACATCCTTTTCTACGCCTTTGAGCCGTTGAAGATCTGCCTTCTGACTAGCTGATATACTTAGACTGCACATCAAGAATAAATCAGGGACGTTGAAGATCTGCCTTCTGACTAGCTGATATACTTAGCGCAAACAATATACATAGGCACTCCACGTTGAAGATCTGCCTTCTGACTAGCTGATATACTTATCACAACTACGCCGTATACCTCTATGAAGTTGAAGATCTGCCTTCTGACTAGCTGATATACTTACCCCTCACTTCGTTCGGGGAAAAAGAAGGTTGAAGATCTGCCTTCTGACTAGCTGATATACTTAGCGACGGGCTGCTGAGATTCAACCCTGAGTTGAAGATCTGCCTTCTGACTAGCTGATATACTTAAAACCCCATTCGGTTTGGGAAACCGAACGTTGAAGATCTGCCTTCTGACTAGCTGATATACTTAGCCCTTTTTATGGGTGCATTAAATGACTGTTGAAGATCTGCCTTCTGACTAGCTGATATACTTAATTCCATTGCATTTTTCGATAAAAGGACGTTGAAGATCTGCCTTCTGACTAGCTGATATACTTAGGTTGCACATCAAGGATAAAGC
>CAIFEG010000012.1 GCA_903789415.1 uncultured Eggerthellaceae bacterium
GTTCCTGATCTGCATCAGGAACCCAATTTCTAACACACTTTTTGTCCTATAACCCCGGATTGCACCACGGTGTATGGATGCTGCTCGCCGGAATGCCAACACCATAGCCTGAAAGGGTATGTGCGCGATGGCAAGTTGGTAAAAATCGAGGCAGGGGAAGTCAACGAATGCGGTATTTGCCCACGTGGTATTGCCCGTGTTGAGATGGTGAACTCAGACGCGCGCCTGACGATGCCGCTGAAGGCGACGGGTCCCAAAGGATCAGGCCAATTCGAAGAGATTTCTTGGGATGAAGCCTTCGATCTTATGGAACAGCATATCAACGATGCGGTGGAATCTGACGGAAGCCAATCCATTGCGTACACCGTTGGTTCAGGAAACTTTTCTAACCTGAGCACGAATGCATGGCGTGCATTTTTCTCGTGGATCGGTGATGGTTGCACGATGCTTTCGGACAACACTTGTTGCGCAGGCATTGATGCGGGCATGACACCGATGCTTGGTAAGCGTGCGCAAGCAACACGCGACCAGTTCGTGCATAGTAACTATGTAATCTTCTGGGGCAACAATCCTGCAATTACGCTTGGCGGCTATTTCGAGCGCTTCGAAGAGGTTGTCGCAAATGGTGGCACGCTTTGCACCATCGATCCGTACTACAGCGAATCAGCGGAAAAATCGCAGGAGTGGTTGCAGATCTATCCAAGCTCTGATCTGGCACTTGGTCTGCATATGCTGAACACGATTATCACTGAAAATCTGTATGACCAAGATTATCTGATTGCTCACACGACTGCGCCGTGTATCATCGATCAAACAGGCAACAATCTTCTCCTTGGCGATTCGAACAACAGCACTTCGTATCAAGTATATGATCGCCGCACTGGTCAACTTGTTGCGCACGACGCGCAGGATATTGACCCGGCCCTCAGCTTAAAAGGCACGCAATACGAAAACCAGTATCAGACGGTGTTCGATGTAATTGCGGAGAAGGCCGCCGAAGTTGACGATGCCACCCTGGAAACTGAATGTGGCATTTCCGCCGAAGATGCAAAGCGTGTCGCGCGGGATTATGCCCATGCTGAACATGCCATGATCATACAAAACATGGGTGGCTATCAACGTACCGAATTTGGTGCCTGGGCTACCGCGGTCGGCATTTACCTGGCGCTTTTCACGGGAAACATCGGACATGTTGGTGACGGTGTCTATGACGCAGGTGGCATTAACAACATTCAAACGGCTGGATCTCCATTCCAGACAAATCCCAATGTAACGCAGAAAGGTTCCCTTCATAGAGTTCACTTTGGTGAGCAAATAGAAAGCGATGATCCGTACAAGATCAACATGATGCTGATTGCTTGCCAAAATTTCGCTGCGCAGATGCCTAATACCAATATGGTTAAGCGCGGACTCGAGAAGATTCCGTTTGTTGTTACCGTCGACATGTTTATGACGGCGACTGCGCAATATTCTGACCTGGTGCTTCCTGTGGCTGCCGTTTTCGAAAAAGAAGATGTTACGGCAAGTTCGCGGTCGAACATTATTTCGCTGAGCGAGGCAGGCCTAGAGCCCCCTGGCCAGGCAAAGAGCGATTTTGAAATAGTAAAGGAGCTTTCCAAGCGAATGGGATTTGGAGACATATTCTCCGATACACCTGCGCACTATATCGAAAATGTTTTGAGACCTTACAACATTAGCTACGATCGTCTCAAGGGCGAAAAAGCCATCGACATGCGCGATCCAAATTGGCTTGCGTTTAAGGACGGTAATTTCCCCACTGCATCGGGCAAGGCAGAACTTTTTGTCACACGTTGGGAAAATCAAGGCTTTCCGCCTATTCCTGAATATCGTCGTGCTGAAGAAAGCATTTTGAACGCCGACAAATATCCACTTGCTGCGGTCCAACGCAAAACGTATCGAACCATTCATACGACGTTTTCGCAGCTGGAAACCTTGCAAAAGATGTTCGATGACCGGCCTCCCGCAATCATTAATACCGAAGATGCACAAGATCGCGGTATTGCGAATGGAGATATCGTCACGGTCTTCAACGACCGCGGCGAGCATGTGTGTCGCGCCAAAGTTAATGACCGCGTGAAGAAGGGCGTAATCGTACTCGAAAACGGTTGGCAAGACGGCGTCGGCATCGATGGAACATCTTCAAGCAATGTGACCAATAACGCATTCCCAACCCTGGGCACTATTCATACCTGCAATTCCACACTTGTGGATGTCAGGAAGGGGGAGTAAAAAATGCCTGTAGGATTTGCAATTAATACAGTGAATTGCTTCGGCTGCAAAACATGCCAACTGGCCTGCGAGAATACGCATTTACAGAATCCCGGAGTTTTCATGCGCCGTGTGCGCGAGGTGAATGCCACTGAAGGACCGGGAACGGTTTTTGTTTCCATGGCGTGCAACCATTGCGATGACCCCCAGTGCCTGAAGGTTTGCCCTGTGGGTGCATACACCAAACTTACCGATGGTACTGTGGTCCAAGACCATGAAAAGTGCATCGGTTGCAAAAGCTGCATCATGGCCTGCCCTTTTCATGCGCCGACATTCGATGAGTCTGAAGGTGCCACGTACAAATGCGATGGATGCCTGGATCGTCGGAGCGCGGGGCTTCTGCCGCAGTGCGTGATAAGTTGCCCCGGTGCCAATATTCAGTTTGGCAATCTGGATGAAGTGGCACAGGCATACGACGGTGCCGAAAGCATCCACGATACGGTGGCTACCGGTCCAAATTTGTATGTGAAGCACAACGAGAATCTTGATCTCGACGATTTTAAACATATTGATGGTCGCGAAACGGTCGACGTGGGTAGCGTCGACGGCTGGCTTTAGAGCCGGGTACCTGGAAAGGAGATACGAAGATGATTTCAGAATTCCCACTCTTCCTCTTCACCCTGCTCGGCGGTATGTCTGCAGGCACATATGCGTTGCTCGCTGTTTTGAAAAGACGTGAAGATGGAGACGCCGTAATTTTGCCTGTTGTTGCGCTTATCTTGCTGGTCATAAGCGGATTTGCGTTGTTCGGACACCTTGGCCGACCTGCAGGAGCCTTGCAAGTTATGGGACATCCCACCACGGGGATTGGCTTTGAGGGCTATGGAAGCCTGCTGTTTGGGCTCTTTGTGCTGATTGACCTTATTATTTGCGCCGCCAAGAAAAAGCCTAACCACGTAGTGACGGTGCTCGCAGGCATCTTTGGTCTGATTCTGCTTGTCGCGATGGGCTATGCCTATTATGAAGTTATGGGCATCGAACAATGGGGCAATGCAGCTTCCTTTGCCATGTTTATTTTTGGCGGCCTCGCGCTTGGTGTGCCACTGGCAGCGTTCTTTGTGGAAGAAGGCTACGGAAATTCACGTTTTCGCTTGGTTGCAGCGTTAGCTATAGCGCTGGGCGTCATCGCGCTCTTGATTGAAAACGGAGTGTTCGGAGGGCTTGGACTTTCCACGAACGCGTTTATGATTGGCGCCGTGCTGCTGGCAATTGCTTTCGTATTAGTGCTGGTGAACAGAAAGAATGCAGTCTGGATTACCTGGCTGATATTCGTACTTGTTGTCGTGGGTATGGCAATCGCACGTTATTCGTTCTATATGATTTAGCAGGTGAGCGGCCAACTTTAAAGCTTTAGAGAAAAGTCTCAGAACCTAAAAGCTTTAATTTGGCGCGGCTTGCGGACCGCGGGTTAGCGGGCTTACGGGTCGTAGGCTCGCGAGTCTGTGAGTCTGTTCCAAAAAAATATCCCTTCCGACAAAACGAGCCACCTTTTTGGGTGGCTCGTTTTGGGGAGGGATGTAATAGCTGGGCTGATCGGGAGTACCTCAGATTTTGCATACCCAAAGAGATGGCTTGTTGCATAGCATCCCCGATTGGCCCAGCAGGATTACTTGTGTCACTTGGTGAGTCAGAAGTAATGTCACTCGGTGAGCCGAAGCAATTTATATACTGCTTCTAGCAAATCGTTCAGCAAATCGCTCGTTAACAAAAGCTTCTATGCATTTGCGGCGCTTTCGCCTGCAACATAGCCATGAGTTGCAGCTAATCCATTGCTGCCGCCATGGAGGAGCGTCTCATAGTCGTCGCCGAAACGATAGCCCACGGTGTTACCACCTGCATACAAACCTGGAATAGGATCAAAGTTTTCATCAACCACCTGCAGATGCTCATTGCAGCGCACGCCAGAAAGCGTGCAATAGAAGTTATAAATCATCTTCCAAGCCTGATATGGTGGATCGTCGATCGCGTCCAGATAGCGGCGCGCTTTCATATAATCGGTATCCGCGCCAGCATTGCATAGATCGTTATAGCGTTGAACCGTTGCTACAAAGGTATCGCGTGGAACATCAATCATGTCGGCAAGCTCCTCAAGCGTATCTGCCTGATAGTGCTCGGTCTGCTCAATGTTGAACATTGTAGCGGCTTGCTCGCGGTTGTACCCGAATGATGACGGCATCTGGAAGTCGTTCGTCGGGATAATCTGCCACACATAATTGCCATGGCCTGGAAGGTCTGCAATGATATGTGAGCTTGCAAGCAACGATGTGCACTCATTCATGAAGCGCTCACCTTTGGTGTCTACCAGCAAATATGGGAATGAACGCTATGCAGTTGATTGCCAGGAAAGTGTGCCGCAGATCTCTTCCATACGAGCGCCAGCCCATCCAAGCATGCGGTGGCCAAGTCCATCGTCCATCGTTTCATCAACAGGATCACTGCCCATGTATGCGTTGTACGCGTTATTCTCAAGTGCCCATTCCGCATAATATGGCGGATAGAAACGTCTCATCATGGTTTCGTTTGCTCCGAAAGAGCCTGTTGCCATAACCACACCCTTGTTGGCGTGATAGTAAATATGGCGATCGCCCTGGGTAGCGATAACGCCGGTTACTGCGCCGCTGTCGTCTTGCTGAAGTTTTTCACCGCGGGTGCTCCACTCAAACTGAACGCCCTGATCCTGCAGATATTGATGGAAGTTGTGCGTGAAGTCAGTAAGAATATCGTCGTGAGAGAACGCCACACCAGTGCTGATGTACGAGCTAATTTCCTGGGTTGGATCAGGGAAAATTCCCTCCAAGCTTAAAACTTGATAATACTGGTTATACGGTTCAAGGAAGTCCGTTCTCAATTGATCAAGCAAGCCGCCCGAGCGTTCGATCCAGACAGCATTCAAACGCATATCACTCATGTTCTGAGTAAGGTAGAACATCTTGTTTGCTGTTTCGATAGGGTCGTACATCGGTACGCCGGCTTCTCGCTGCGTATTTGAGTTGAAGAATGAAATGGTCATGCCGCCAATATGCGATGCACTGTTGCGCTCGAGCACGATAACATTTGCACCGTTCTTCATGGCGCCATATGCTGCCATCGAACCAGCTAATGCCGCGCCAACTACAACAACATCCGTATCTACGGTTTCATCGCATTGATCAGGTGTGATGTCTGGCGCTTCGCCCATCCAACTGTCGTCTTTTATCGCCGCGCCTGAAGTTGATCCAGAACCGCCGGAACTACTGTCGCTTCGTGACTGCGGAGATGAGCATCCTGCGAGTCCTGCTGCGCCCAATGCTGCAGCACCGACGAGTCCGCCTTCAATAAATTTTCTACGAGAAATGTCAGCCATGATTATTACCTCCCTAGTGTTAAACCATGGATATAGGTTTCCCTATTTCCCCAATTACCAAGCTAGAGCACGGCGTGAGTAAATGGAATAAAGGGTTAGTTTCGGTATCCCAAACAAATGTTGATAGTTGATTATTTTCCAGTATTCCGGAGGGACTAAACTGTATTCAGGGGATTCATATTCTTTTAGGGAGGGAAGGAATATGGATGTTAAAGTTTTGAACTACTTCATTGCGCTTGAAGATTGCGGTCATTATGCACCGGCTGCTAAAAAGGTTTATATTTCGCCGCAGGGGCTTTCCGCTGCAATTAAGCATTTAGAAACCGAAGTTGGCGTGCCGCTTTTCAATGCGAATTCCGGCACCATCACGCTTACAAAATATGGGCAAGTATTTTCGACGTATGCGCATGAAATGGTAGCGAAAACCGAAGAAGTGGTTGCCCGTATTTCAGAAATGAAGCGACGACAATCGCGGGAGATAAGCTTATTGAGCTCGGTAGGGCTTATCAATTTTTTCCCGGACGATTTTATACAGCGCTTTAATGAGACAAATACGCAAGGGGCTTTTGTGCCTGAAGTTAGAGCCTTGCCTGATAAGGAATGTGAGCAATGGCTCGACAATTCGTTATGCGATTTCGCTTTGATCAATAAGCCTGTCGACCTGCAGAAATACAGCGTGCTCCCCATTATGGAGGACAACATGGTTGCATGGATTCGTCGCGACAATCCACTTGCAGATGCCGAGCATATTACCGTGGCCGATTTGTCGAACCAGCATTTGGTTGAACTTGCTACTGATTACAAGCAGTCGGTTAATAGCGAACGTGCCCTGACAGAGCGTGCGCATGATTATTCGATTTTTCATGTAAATGAAATGATTCAGATTTTAGATCATGTGATTACGAACGGATACGTTGGGCTCGTCGTGCGTTTGCACACGCAAATCATTCATGATCCGCGTGTGGTTGCAAAGCCGATTGAGGACTTGAAATGGGGATTTTCCTTGTGCTGGTTAGCTTCGCGTATTTTATCTGAAGCTGATACCGCTCTGATTAAATGGTTTTCTGATGCGGTGAACAATGGTGAAGTTTTGGGGTGCGCGGGAAAATAATTTTTCGCTCGTCATAGTGTAGAATCTGTCGAAAACAACAGCGGCAAATCCGCACAAGAAAGGTGCACATGACCCAAAAGAATATATGGCGAGCGTACACATTCCCAACAGGAGATCCCAAGCTTATAGGCAAGGCGAATCTGTATTGGGTCACCGAGACAGGCGGCACCATCATTACCCACAAAAAACGAGTGTTTGAAAAGTATTTTGGCCTGCGCAATAAAAAAGAAATGCAAAAGTTCGAAATGCGGAATCGCGTTCAGCTTATCGTGATTCGGCAAAACCCGTATGTCGTCAAGGGAAAGAAAGCCTTGTTGATGTATCTGAACAGGGAAGATCTGGCGCGCTTCGAACACCTTTTGGACATGGACTATTCCGATAGCAAAATCAAGCAGGTTCTGGTGCTGGCGGAAAACGAAGATGACATCAAAGATTGGGTGTGGCACTACGATGCGAACTTGCTGGGGGATGCGCCCGAAGGTTGGACGGAAGCGCTTGCGGCTTACAAGAAGTTTGAGAAGTTGCCGACGGAAATAGACAAGATTTTGCAATATTTGGCGGATGCGGCCAAGGACCATCACAACACGCTTCGGCAGCATGAGCTGGACCGCCTTAAGGCTGATCTGATGCGCAAATGGAATGCATGGGAAAACGTTACTGAGCACCAGGTAAAAGGCAGATGTTACGAGCTGAAAATGTCGCTAGCAGATACGGATATCATTGTCGATTTGCTGCACCAGCGGCGTCAAGGTGCTGAATTTCAGATCGAGAAAAACATCCGATCATTTCGGCGTTCGCAGAGCGGTATAGCTTAACCCCTCTTTTCAAATGTGAGCCTGTTAGGTAATTCCAACTTACAGAGACCTTACAGCTGGATTATTCAATAGTTGTTTTGGTGGCACGATTCACTGAAAATGTAATTCTCAATAGATTTATCCAATGTATCCAATGATTGCAGAAGGGGGTTGTCCAAATGAGAAATACGGCAAACCCTCGTGTCATTGAGTGGGCTTTGAAACGCTGCGGCAAAACACCAGATGAATTGAAGAATACGGTATCTCCGCGCGTGCAGCAATGGATAGATGGGGAAGGGAAAGCGCCTACCTTTAAACAAGTGGAAAAGCTTGCAAAAGCCACCCATGTTCTCGTCCCGTATTTTTATCAAGACGAGATTCCTAAGTTGCCACTGCAAATAAAAGATTTCCGTACCTTTGATGCGGAAAGACCAAAAGAGCCCAGCCCAGAACTTTATGACGTCATCAATCAATGTTTGAGCAGGCAAGATTGGCTCAATGGATATTTATTGGATATAGGAAGCGACAAGCTGAACTTCATCGGTTCCTGCCATGGCATTCAAAACGACGCTGTCCAATGTGCAACGGTCATGCGTAATCTGCTTAAACTAGATCCAGGTTGGGCAGCCAATATTCGACGCGACGCTGCAGTTCGTCGTCTACGCGAGGCTATTGAACACGTGGGAGTTTACGTTTACGCAGGCAGCTACGTCGGAAACTCTACGGGCAGAAAACTTCGCGTAGAAGAATTCCGCGGCTTTGTTTTGTCTGATGAATATGCACCAGTTATTTTCCTTAATTCTGGCGATGCTTATTCTGCTCAGCTCTTTACGCTGGCTCACGAGTTTGCGCATCTGCTTTTTGGAGAAACAGGCGTGGATGATGTTTCTGCCGGTTTCTCGGATAAAAGAAAAGAAATCGCATGTGATGCGACAGCGGCTGAATTTCTGGTACCTGCTGCAATGGTGCATAACGTCTTTAATTCGATGGAAAACGATGATGCAATTGCAGAGTTGCTAAGGCTGACAAAAGTATCTGAAGTGGTTGTTTTGCGACGTGCGAGAGATCTGGGACACATCAACAATGCAGAGTTTGATGGTTTCTATCGTGATTATGCAGCGCGTTTGAAGAACGCCCTTAAACAGGAGGAGCCATCGAGAAGCTCTGATGGTGGGCCACGTTTTTATACGTTGCAGCAGAACCACTTGGGCAAACTTTTTCCCGAATCTATTTTCACGGCATTGCAGTCTGAATACCTGTTGTATTCCGATGCGTATAAGCTCACAGGGCTTTCTGCAAAAAGCTTCAAAGAATTTTTCAGACGTGAAGGGATGTTCGTTTGATCGCCGACAACGCAAAAATGGTCCTTGACTCCAATACATTTATTGAAGCAAAAAATCGTTTTTACGCTTTTGATATCTGCCCTGGATATTGGCAATTTCTTGAGAAAGATTTTGGCCAAGGTAATGCAATAAGCGTTATGCATGTTCGTGAAGAAGTCTTAGCGGGAAATGATGATTTAAGCGATTGGTTCAAGAATAATTTAGATAAACATTATTTTGCTGATTGCCAAGCTGATGAGGATGTTCTGGCCAGATATCGAGAAGTATCTTCCTTTGTAACGGACAATTACGCAGCAAAACCAAATGCGATATTTGATTTCTTATCCCCTAATGTTGCTGATCCATGGCTTGTTGCTTATGTACTTGCATATGGTGGAATCATTGTGACCCAAGAGACTTCAAAATTGTCAAAGAGAAAAGTCTCCTTGATTGATGTCTGCGATCATTTTGGAATAGAGCACATTAACATTTATGATTTCTTGCGTGCTGAAAAGGCAAAATTTATTTTGGCTAGCTCATGATGGCCATGTGATCTAAAAATAAAAGCAACTATATTTCTTGGAACACAGAATGCAGAATATATGCGATCGTTTTCATTGAGCTACGCTTGATTGAGAATCTCTGCAGCTTCCTGACCAGTCATTTCTTCGGTCACCCCGAGCTCCTTGGCTTTGGAAGTGCAGCCAGTAATCTTGTTCGCCAGAACCTCTTTTACGTTGGCGCCCGCTACGCGTACAGCGACGTCGCCCAATTCTTCAGCTTTCTCCAAGCTTAGATATCCGCACATCAGAAATCCGCGTTTGCAGCGAATAACGATCAGAGATGCATGACCTGCGCCTGCAAGTTCTGGAACAACGAAGGATTCTGCTGGATTGCCAGCTAATTGCAGTGTTTTCGTTTCCATGGATGTACTCCTATCAACAAGGAAGCTTTTTCTAAATATAAATCTATATATGCAGTTTAACTGCATTTGCATTTTTCTTACATTTGCTGCGGAGCGCAGAGGTTTCACTCCGAAGATTACCTAAAGTATTTTGACAGTAAGAAAAGGCGTGATGTGGGGAGGCGAGAACTTTTGACGAATAGCATAGCGGTCGCGTACCAGGTGTTATCAAAGACCGGCTCGATTACAACAATGAAACTGCAAAGATTGGTTTTCTATTGTCAGGCTCTGTATCTCGTCAGATATAAAATTCCGTTATTTAACGATGAAATCCAATCATGGTCTAATGGTCCTGTTATTCCGGAACCTTTTAATGCGCATCGTGGCAGGTATATGGTCAATTCGCGTCAGCTAGGCTCTGCTCGGAGCATTTTGCAGCTAAATGCGCAGGAAGAAGATGTTGTAGATACGGTTGTTTCAAAACTTGGATCTTTAAGTGGAGAACAGCTTAGGGAGAAAACGCATCGAGAAGATCCGTGGAAGAACGCTCATAAAGGCTATGGCGAGGGTGAAAAGTGCGGTGAGCCAATTACTATTGACGCCATGCTGAATTATTACTCTGCAGTAGGCGAAGAAGTGCTGCTCGAAGCCTAAGACAATACGAGCAGAGCTTTGCGAGCTCCCACTACATATCACCTTATAAAACGCTGCTCCATTGATACAGATCCTACTTTGTTAAAGATATTTTTGATGCTTTCTGATGTTTTGAAGTTTTCTTGTCGATAAACGCTTTCACTCGCTCAACAGACTTTTGAGTGATTTTTCCACCGTTTTCTGAAAGAAGAAATGCAGCTCCAGCTCCAGTTGAAGCCAATTTGATAATGGTGTTTTGAGAGTTATCAGGGATAGAACCAGTTTCGTATCGATGTTCGGTCTGCTCGCCAAACCCTAAGAACAAGCTGAATTCGCGGGTGGATAAGCCATAGCGCTTGCGGAGCGACTTCAGATAATTTGGGCTCACGATTCCATGTCGTTTGCGATAAACGTCGTAAGCTGCATCAATATTGGGTCCTTCTATACGACTATCACCAATTTCTGCACCACATCGAGGGCAAATTGCCACATGCTCGGTGAAATGAATGTCTTCACCTTTTATGCGAACAGTAGAAGACTGCTCAATAATATTTGCGGTGACTTCCTGGTCGCATTCAGGACAAAATGTTTCGATTGTTTTCGTATTCATGTTAGTAACCTGACTTTTGTTCGCGGAAAGCATAGTGAATATTCGTCCAGATTTCCCAAAGATTTTCTTTATGCTTTAAGCTTCATAATACTATGATTGTAATTAAATGATTACAAATTAATCAACGGTTATTGTCGCCATAAGCAAGGCAAATTAAAAATATACGAACATTTGTTCTAGTTTGAACCATTAGATTTTACTAAAATATAAGTACTACCAATCTTGAAGAAGGTGCTCTTATGACCGATCAACTCGTTGGTAATGCAGTAGTTTCCCCATATAAGGAGCTCATGTCCTTCGAGTATCTCTACGCATTCAAGGGTACCTCTCGTAGCAAAGTCTCAAAAATTATCGAAGAAAATGGTGGTCTTCCAAGTAAAGCAGTTACGAGCGCAGAAGGTTTCTTTCCCGATAAAGACAAACAGAATGAAGTCATAGATTATGTGAGATCTCGCTTAGGGAATTTCTCGATTCTGGTTGATGGCACGCCACAATTCCCTGATGGGCTCCGTGGACAGAAAAATCCGTTGCCGATTTTCTACTATCGCGGGGATATATCTCTTACGGAATCGAGATGTGTCTCTGTGGTAGACACAAGACATCCTGATGAGCGTGGCGCGAAAGCTGCAAAACGTTTGACGAGTGCCTTGGCTAGGCGCGGAATCACTGTTGTTATGGGATTAGCGGCTGGCATTGACACCATAGTCGCACGTACAGCGCTCGATTTAGATGGCCATGTCGTTGGTGTAATAGGTACGCCAATACACAGGTATTACCCTAAGGAAAATCATAGCTTGCAAGATCTTGTCGCCACGAAAGGCTTGCTTATTAGCCAAGTGCCTATTTATCGTTATGACCATCAGCCTTTTAAAACGCAACGCTATTACTTTCCTGAGAGAAACATTACTATGGCTGCGCTTTCAGAAGCAACGGTGATTGTTGAAGCAGGAGAGACAAGCGGCACGCGTACCCAGGCGAAAGCTTGTATAGATCAGCACAAGAAATTGATTTTGTTGCCAGAAGTAGCTGAAAATACCACTTGGGGAAAGAAGTTTCTCGACGAGGGGGCTGTTGAAGCTCATTCTGTTGCTGATGTTTTATCGATAATTGGTGCATAAATAGCAGCCTAGGAAACCTGCGAATAATTGGCTGCTGGGATTTAGAAAAATAGAAAGCATCCAATTCCTTGTCGAAAGAGTGTGACATCTAGTCACGTCTATAATTGCCTTAATTAATTGATCAAAATTATTGAGGTGCATTCATGCCGCAACAGACAAGTTATAAATGGGTTCCGTTCTATGAAGAGTTCGCCAACAAGCTTCTTCCATATCAAAACAAAAGGCCAGAGCTCATCAAAATAATTCAAAATGCGTACAGTGAAACGGGCATTCATTTTCCGACCCTCGAGCAGAATGGAGAAATGCCCACAGATATAGATCCATTTACCGTATTCGGGCTCTTTAATAAGGGTATGAGTGATGTACATCGCACTCAAATTGCATCATCTCTTGGTAGGCAGCTTGGCGTAACTGCTGAGGTTCCCACTTTATTTGGTGGAATCCCAACGCTTAATAACCTTAATGCCACGTTCTACTACTTCAAACCTTCCCGGGGTGAACATGATATTGATGATCTTTGGAAGCTGCTCAAAATTGGCCTTGACTATGCTGCTGATAGCAATGCGGATCAAGAATTACAAAGTGATTTCGTAAAGGCATTCAATAAGGCGAAAAATCTGCCTGTTGTGCGTTGGAAAATTACCATTGCCCTCTTTTGGATTCGACCAAACTTCTATATCAGTTTAGATGGGCGCAACCGTTGGGGCCTTGATGAAATGGAGATGTTGGGTTCCACCTGCGCTGAGCTCGTCCGTGATATGGAACATTCATCTAATGGAGAGAAATATCTCGCAATCTGTAAGGAATGTCATAAGGCTATTGAGTCGCCTGAATGTCAGTTCAACAGTCTTCCAGAATTTTCAAATTATGTTTGGGAAGAATCCGAACGTGTAAATGCAGAAAATAAGAAGAAAAAAGCCCAAGCACAAGAAAATCAAGATGAGACTCCTCAGCTCAGAGGAACTCATTATTGGCTCTATTTGCCTGGAAAAGGTGCAGGTGAATGGAATAATTTTTATGAAAATGGCCTGATGGGGGTCGGATGGAAAAAAGTTGGAGATCTCAATAGTTTTAAGACGCAGAAAGAAATCAGCCAGAAATTAACTGGCGTTCTTAACGATGGCAGAAAACATCCAATAGATGCGCGCACGCTTTGGCAATTTGCGAATGATGTTGAGCCAGGGGATGTTATCTTTGCGCGAAAAGGTCGTCATAATATCGTAGGACGCGGCACGGTAACATCCGACTACCGATTCGAAGCAGACCAGCCAGGTGAGTATTCCCATGTTCGTGACGTGGACTGGTCAGATAAAGGTAATTGGGATTTTCCTGTTGGTCAGGGTTTAGCGTTTACTCTCTTAGATATTACGAATCAACCTGAACTTATAGAGAATCTCAATGCGTTGTTTCCTGAGTCATTAGATGCAGATGAAGATGATGGCGCTCCAGCCGAAGTTCCCGCGTATACACGAGAGGACTTTCTTTCAGAAGCATATATGAGTGAAAAGTCTTTCGATGAGTTGTGTGCGCTGCTCAGGCACCAAAAGAATGTCATTTTGCAAGGCGCCCCTGGTGTGGGTAAGACATTCATTGCAAAGCGACTTGCGTTTGCCATGATGGGCTGCCGAGATGAAGACAGAGTGCAGATGGTTCAGTTCCACC
Source organism: uncultured Eggerthellaceae bacterium (assembly GCA_903789415.1). Classification (GTDB taxonomy): domain Bacteria; phylum Actinomycetota; class Coriobacteriia; order Coriobacteriales; family Eggerthellaceae; genus CAIFEG01. Next base: position 13,787 of record CAIFEG010000012.1, read on the forward strand.
AGAGCTACTCGTATGAGGATTTCGTCATGGGATATCGCCCAACTGACAATGGATTCGAACTTAGACAGGGAGTGTTCTACAACTTCTGCAAGAAAGCGGAAACTGACCCTGATGACGACTACTTCTTCATCATCGATGAAATCAATCGTGGAAACCTCAGCAGAATCTTTGGCGAGCTTTTCATGCTCATCGAACCTGATAAACGTGGAAAGCAAGTCCAACTGATGTATTCAGGTGAGTTCTTTTCGGTGCCAAAAAATCTTTACCTTATTGGCACGATGAACACCGCCGATAGAAGCATTGCAATCATTGACTATGCACTGCGCAGGCGATTTGCATTCTTCGAGCTCGAACCAGGTTTTCAGACCGAAGGCTTCAAGAAATATCAGGATTCTCTTTCAAATCCGCAGTTCGACAAGCTTGTGTCGTGCATCGAAAGTCTGAACGCTGACATAGAAAGTGATGAATCACTGGGGAGTGGCTTCCGCATTGGGCATAGCTATCTTTGCGGGCTCGAAAAGCTCAAGCCTGAAGAAATTCCGCAGCGACTTGCAGAAATCGTAAAGTACGAGCTCGTGCCGCTTCTTCGTGAATACTGGTTTGATGATCCGGATAAGACCGATGCGTGGGCAGGCAAATTACGCCAGGCAATTGCAAACGCATAAGGCCAGCTCATGATCCCCGTTAAAAATATCTATTACATGCTTGCATATTGTTTTACGGCGCTTCGGCAGGATGATTATAAAAACCTTGCTGCCGAAGAGTTCGACGGCGCAGAAGACCTGTGCGCTGCAGTGCTTGCCTGTGGTCTTAAACGGCTGATCCGCAAGGGGATTGGCAGCGAGTACATTAATCGCCGTGATGAAATTCCCACTGTGCGAGGCAGAATTGATGTTGCTGCCACGATTAAGGCGCAAAGTGTGCAAAGAGGGCGCCTTATCTGCGAATACGAAGAATTTTCGACAGACACAGCGCGGAATCGTGCGATTAAATCCACGATGTTGCTGGTTCTTTCATCGCCGAGATTTAATCCCAAAAGAAAACGCGAACTCAAGCGTTTGCTGCCGTATTTTGATCGCGTGGGAACTCTAAATTTGGGCGACGTCGATTGGAAATCGCTTGCGAAGGGGCGGACGACCAACGACTATGATTTGCTGTTGTATATCTGCAGACTGATTGTGGAAGGTCTGCTTCCGGATAAAAACAACAAAGGCAAGAGACGCGCAGCGTTTATTGATGACCAGGAAATGAGCCATTTGTATGAGAAGTTTATCCTGAATTACTATCGCATGGAGCATAAGGAACTTACGGCGCGTGCATCGCAAGTTCCATGGGCTTTGGACAGCGCCGGTGATGATGTGCTTCCCGTAATGCAAACTGACGTGACGCTGAACTGCGGAAATCAGGTCCTTATCATCGATGCAAAATACTATGAGACAACCATGCAGGAGCGCTTCAAACGCACGCTACGCTCTGGCAATCTGTATCAGATCTTTTGCTATGTGAAGAACAAGCAGATAGAACTCGGACCAGGTGCACCACCTGTTTCAGGAATGCTGCTTTATGCGAAGACTGACGAAACGATTGTCCCGAACAATATCTACATCATGAGCGGCAATACCATCGAAGTAAGAACCCTGGATTTATCAGGTGACTTTAAGAGTATTCGCGATCAGCTGGATGATATTGTTGAAAAGTATTTTGCATTTGCAATAAAAAGTAAAAGATTTTTAAAAGGAGTTTACATATGAGCACAGAGAATATTAAGAGATGTTATTACTTCAGAACAGAGAATTATGAAGAACCAACCGAAGCAGTTCAAGATGGCTTTAATTGGATAAAAGAAACTGGCGGTACGATCATTACAAATGTACAAGATACTTTCTATGGTTCCTTTAACTTATCTGGTCAAAGCGGATATCAAAAATTCGAGCAAGTTTGTCTTAGAAGCAATATCTGGCTTAAAACTATTCGTGGTCAATCATTTAGTCCGAAAGGTAAAAGAACTCTTTTGCTTTTTTTAGATAGAAAAGGATTAGTACAATTCGAACAAAATATAAATGAGGGACATTTTGATAGTTCGCTCGAGCAAATTCTTTTATTAGTGTGGAACGAGGGTGAAGTTCAAGATTGGGTATGGCGCTATAATGCGGAACTACTAGGCAAAGCGCCTGATGGTTGGAAAGAACGAATTGATTCCTTCAAGACAGTACAACCTGTTCCAAAAGATATTGATGGTATTTTGGCTTATTTAGCCGAGAAAGCAAAAGGATACAATTGTTCTTTGCAAAATCAGGAAATAAACAGGCTTAAGGCAGACTTAATGCAAAATTGGAGCAAATGGGAAGATTTAAGTGAAAGGCAGATTAAAGGAAAATGTTTCGAGCTTAAAATGTCACTTCGTGATGTAGATACTATTGTTGATTTGTTCCAGAAAAGAAAACAAGGGCATAAACTAATTCCAAACAAAGGATCCCATGGGTTTAACCATGTACTTTCTTAGGAAGGAATAACTAATCCTCTCTGTGCTAGAATCAGAACTAATGAAATAGCCTGCATTTGCAGGCTATTTTGCAATTCAGATAGGTTCTACTGAGCGGAGAAAGAGGGCGCCTTGGACGCAAGCCTGACAGATAATTCTCAAGGCGATGTCGTCGAGAAAACCAATGCCCGCTCCGTAAAAACAATAGAAGCTGGGTTCGTAGAATCTTTCGAACAACGATATTCCAAAACCATTCTTGAAACGCTGCTCTGCGATCGTACAACAGGCAAGAACATCATCTGGGCAGATGATGAGTATGCCGCTCTTGGGAAAGGATATGAACCAGAGAGCGAAATAACTGTTGACGCGATTTCAGGAACCAACTCTGGCGTAATTAAGCCACGCGTAGCTAAGGAACAAGAACGTCAGACTCGGCGTACTCGAGCTCGTGCAGAAGTGTTTACCCCATCTTGGCTGGTAAACAAGATGAATAATGTGCTCGATGATGAGTGGTTTGGCCAAACAAATGTTTTCAATCAAAGCACTGAAAGCTTATGGATTCCGTCTAACCAAAAAATAGAGTTTCCTAAGAAAAAGGGTTTTGGCTGGCATGATTACGTGAACAGTCTGCGCCTTGAAATTACGTGTGGGGAAGCGCCATTTCTGTGTTCTCGCTATGACACGGTGACGGGTGAAGTTTTACCTGTTCAATCTCGCATGGGAATCCTCGATCGCAAGCTACGTGTAGTAGATGAGCGTGCTCGTTCTTACAGCGAATGGGCCAAATGGGCGTTTGCTGCTCTTCAGGCAACATACGGATACGAATATCAGGGCGACAATCTGTTTATTGCTCGAATTAATGTTTTTGAAACGTTCACAGAGCACTGTGTTGAGCGCTGGAAAAAGAGGCCGGAAGACTCTGATCTATCAAATGCTGCATGGATAGTTTCATGGAACATCTGGCAGATGAATGGATTAACATGTGCGGTCCCTACAAGCCAGCTTAATGCGTCTGTAGAGTCAACGCTCAATCCACAACCAGAGAATACCCAACTATCGCTGTTCGATTTACTTGATGAGCCTGAAAATAGTGAAAAAAGTTCTAAGAAAACTGCAGAAGTAGCTGCTCATGGCACTGTTCCATTGTGTTTAATTTTCGATTGGCAAGCGGGTGAACCTATTGAGTTCGCCTCATTGAAAGGCAAGATGAATAAGGGAATGAAGAAATTCTATGCGGTAATTGGTAACCCGCCGTACCAAGAAGAATTTACTGATGAAGGCAATAAAACGTATGCTGCACCTGTTTATAACAATTTTATGGATGAGGCAGAAAAAGTGGCAGATAAAGTTGAGCTAATCACTCCTGCGCGCTTTTTATTTAATGCCGGGTCAACTCCCAAAGCATGGAATACAAAAAAACTAAATGATTCACATTTTAAGGTGCTTTTTTATGAGGAAGAATCTAGAAAAGTCTTCCCTAATACTGATATTAAAGGGGGGATTGCAGTAACCCTTAGGGATTCTTTAAAACAATTTGGAGCAATCGAAGTTTTTACAAAAAGTTCTACTTTAACAAGTATTTTGCACAAAATAGTAAATGCTCCAAAATTTGTTGGAATGACATCCATAGTTCTCAGTCGCACTGTTTATCGGTTAACTGACGCTTTGCATAAAGATTATCCAAATGCGATTAATTTACTAAGCAAAGGACATGCATATGATATGTCAACGAATATTTTTGAACGCCTTCCAATGGTATTTTCGGATACAAAACCTAATGATGGTAGAGACTATATAAAAATACTTGGCAGATTTCATAACCAGAGAACCTTTAAATACATAAGGTCAGAGTATGTCAGTAAACCTGAAAATTTATATAAATATAAAGTTGTTCTGCCAAGCGGAAATGGAAATGGAAATTATGGAGAAGCATTGACTGCTCCTATTATTGGGATACCTGGTGTTGGAACGACAGAGACATTTATCAGCATTGGGCTACTCAATAGTAAAAAAGAAGCAGAATCTTTATTGAAATATATAGAAACAAAATTTGCTCGTTCTCTTCTCGGAGTTTTAAAAACTACTCAGCACCTAACACCAGAAGTTTGGAAATTTGTCCCACTTCAGGATTTCACATCAAACTCTGATATCGACTGGTCACAGTCGATATCAGATATTGACCAGCAGCTATATCGGAAATACAACTTGTCTGACGATGAAATCGAATTCATTGAATCGCATGTAAAGGAGATGGACTAATCATGGCCCATCTCGATGTTCAGAAGATTGTAAATACTGCAAGACCTGCTATTCCCCAAATATATGCGTATACAACTCCCGAAATTCGTCGCCATGACGGATGGACGAAAATTGGATATACCGAGCAAAATGTCAAAAAGCGTATCGAGCAACAGACACATACCGCAAATGTGCGATGGAAATTGGAATGGCAAGGAAATGCCACGTGGGAAGATGGAACCGGAACATTTCGAGATACGGATTTTCATAACTATCTCACAAAGCTCAAGGTAAAACGCGAGCCACATACTGAATGGTTCCGTATTTCTGGCCATGATTCTCATATGCGTTTTTATGAGTTCCGCGATAATCATGGACTCCCTGAACTTCCTGCAGCGAGCCCATACAAGCTTCGCAGCGAGCAGGAACAAGCCGTAGAGAAAACGCTCGATTACTCAAGAAGTCACGAAAATGGCGAGTTCTTGTGGAATGCAAAACCACGCTTCGGTAAAACGCTTACCGCATATGATTTCTGCAAACGCATGGGCGCGCGGAAGATCCTCATCGTCACAAATAGGCCTGCGATTGCAAATTCTTGGTACGACGATTACGAGAAATTCATGGGGAAAGAGTCTGGATGGGACTTCATCAGTAATGTTTCGAGCATTGCAGATAAATCGAATGTGATGACGCGCGACGAATACATTGAAGGTCGCGCGAGCCGACGAGATAAGTCGCGTGGATTCATTGAGTTCGTGAGCCTCCAGGATCTCAAGGGCGCCATTAGTCTCGGCGGAGCATACGACAAGCTGAAAGAAGTCGCAGATCTTGAGTGGGATGTTCTGATTATCGATGAAGCGCATGAAGGTGTTGATACGCTCAAAACTGATGTAGCGCTTGACCATATTAACAGGCGTTTTACGCTGCACCTATCGGGCACTCCTTTTAAGGCAATTGCAAACGATAAATTCCCAGAGGACGCGATTTACAACTGGACATATGCGGATGAGCAGCAGGCGAAGCGTGACTGGAATAATCCCGAGCTCCCGAATCCGTACGAAACTCTTCCAAAGCTGAATATGCTCACCTATCAAATGAGTGACATCGTTCGCGATAAGGTACAGAAAGGAATCGATCTCGAAGGCGATGAAACTGAATACGCGTTCGATCTGAACGAATTTTTTGCTACCGATGAACGTGGGTATTTTATCCACAATGATGATGTGGATAAATTCCTCGATGCACTCACTACTCAGAAGAAATTCCCGTTCTCGACTCCAGAACTTAGAGATGAGCTTCGTCATACATTCTGGATACTTAACCGTGTGAGCTCTGCGCGAGCACTCGCAAAGAAATTGAATAAGCATCCAGTTTTCAAAAACTATAAAGTTGTTTTAGCTGCTGGAGACGGAAAAGTAGACGATGACGATGAAAACGAAAGTTCTTTTAAGAAAGTCAGAGATGCGATCGCAAAAAACGATTACACCATTACGCTTTCGGTTGGCCAACTGACTACAGGCGTTACGATACCAGAGTGGACTGCGGTCTTGATGCTTTCGAACATGAAGAGCCCAGCACTGTATATGCAAGCTGCTTTCCGTGCGCAAAATCCGTGCTTATTTAATAGGAATGGCAAGTTCTTGCGTAAAGAAAACGCATACGTTTTCGACTTCGATCCCGCTCGTACCCTTACGATTTTCGAAGAATTCGCAAACGATCTCTATACCGATACGGCATCTGGTGGCGGTGACATTGACCAGCGGAAACATAACATCAGGCGCCTATTGAATTTCTTCCCGGTCTATGGTGAAGATCCCGATGGTGAAATGATCGAGCTTGATGCTGAGCGCGTCCTTTCAATTCCACGCAGAATACGTTCGCAAGAAGTGGTACGTCGTGGTTTCATGAGCGACTTCCTCTTCCAAAACATCTCGAATGTATTTCGAGCTCCCGCAGAAGTTGTTGAGATAATTCAACAGTTCGAACCATATAAAAAGCCTGATAAGGACTTAGGAATCGACGAAAATACAGCGGACGATCTTTCTCTTAACGCTGATGGGGAAGTAGAGATCCCTGAAGAGAAGGTTATTGGAAAGGCAAATGACCTTTTTGGCCGAAAAGTTTATAGTGAGGTTTCGGACAACGCCGAAGTTTCCGAAGATCTCAAAGGCGTTATTGACTCGATCCAGCAAAAGAATGGCTCTGATTCCGAAACAGATAAGCGATTAAAAGAGCTCGAAGAATTATGGGTTGTTAAGGTGACAGAACCACTCGTAGAAGCCGCAAAAGAAAATTACGGTGAAGACCTTAAACCTGCACAGAAGCGCAAAATTGAACGCAAAATAAAAGCGGATGTCAATATTGAAGCGAATCGCGCCATGAGTGAACTTTCAATTCAGCAGAAGCAAATAAATGCTGACAGGAAGAAGGCTTTGGATGTCGCCGAGACCCCAGAGGAAGCTGATGAAATTAATCGCTCTGCCAATGAAAAAGTAAAATCTGCTGGTGACAAAGTAATTAAAAGGCTTCAAGATTCCAAAGATCGGCTTATGCATAAAGCCGGAGAAACAATCGTGCGGGAGCAGGAGACTGCCAAGCGCGAAGCAGCAAAGCAAGACATTGAAACGGGCGTGCGTGATCACCTGCGTGGATTCTCACGAACCATTCCTTCGTTTCTTATGGCATACGGCGATGAGAATACGACGCTCGAAGACTTCGACACGATAATCCCTGCAAACGTTTTCAAAGAAGTCACCAGCATTACCGTGCAGCAGTTTAGATTCCTCCGTGATGGCGGGGACTTCACCAACCATCAGACTGGCGAAACAGAACATTTCGATGGGCATTTGTTTGACCAGGTTGTATTCGATGACTCGGTTAAAGAATTCATTCGACTGCGCACGAAACTTGCGAACTATTTTGATGAATCGCTGAAGGAAGACATTTTCGATTACGTGCCTCCTCAGAAGACAAACCAGATCTTTACTCCAAAACGTGTGGTCAAAGACATGGTAGATATGTTGGAGAAAGAAAACCCTGGGTGTTTTGATGACCCTGAGCATACCTTTGCCGACCTCTATATGAAATCAGGACTCTATATTGCTGAGATCGTAAAACGACTGTACAACAGCCCGGCTATGAAGGAAGCAATTCCTGACGATGACGAGCGGTTGCGGCATATATTCGAGAAGCAAGTTTTCGGGATCGCGCCGACCGAAATTATCTATCAGATCGCGACGCATTTTATTCTTGGATATAACGACGAGATCGGTCGTGGCTGCGATCACAATTTCGTGATGGTCGATTCTGCCGAGCTCGCTAAAGAAGGCAAGCTTGCTCAATATGTGCAGGATACGTTTGGTGACAAATTGCAGGGTAATGATGATTCTACCGAACAGACTTCCCACAATGAAGCAGACAACGACTGGATTCTTGCCACGATCAAAGATGCAGGTCTTGAATATTCCGACAAACGAAGCAGTGGCGGAAGTTTGTGGGTAATTGGCGGCAATTCAATTCGAGGATTCATGCGCGACATGCAGAAAAAAGGTGCCAAGTTTACGTATGAGCCGAAAGGCGGCAGCGTTTCAAATAATCGACCCGCATGGTTTATCCCTGCTTCAGCAGCAGATCGCGCAATTCGACATCACAACAAACTTCAGGAGAATAAGTAATGGACGGCCATAAGCAATATTTAACAGATCTCATCGAGGGGAAATTAACGCGTTTTGTGATTCCTGTTTACCAGCGTAATTATGACTGGCAGCCAGAACAATGCGGAAGACTCTTTGATGACCTGGTTGAAGTTGCAAAGACGGGACGCAGGGAACACTTCTTTGGAAGTATCGTGTCTCAGACCCCGCGTGGTGAACGCGTTATCATCGATGGCCAACAGCGCATCACTACTGTTTTTCTTCTTCTGGCTGCTATTCGAGATCAAGTAAAGGACGGCGTAGTTAAATCTGAAAATGAAGACCTGGTTGAAGATATAAATGACTATTACCTCATCGATAATAGGCATAAAGATGATCAAAAACTGCGTCTCAAACTGGTAAAAAGTGATAGTGAGGCCTTTAAGGCAATACTCGACGAAAAGAAAGACGAGTACATTCAAGGCTCAAATATCACGCAAAACTATCTGTATTTTTTGAAGCGAATTGCGGAAATGGATATCACGGTCGATCAGCTGTATGACGCAATTAGATCGCTTTGCGTTATCGACATTACGCTTGATCCTTCTGATGATGCGCAGCTCATTTTTGAGAGTTTGAACTCGACAGGCCTTGATCTGTCTGAAGCTGATAAAATTCGCAATTTTGTTTTGATGAACTTAGACCAACAGCACCAGCAAGCGTATTACGAAAATTATTGGAACAAAATAGAGCACAACACAGATTACAACGTTAGTGAATTTATTCGTTATTATCTTGCAGCTAAAGAAGCCAAAACACCTGCGATGAAGAAGGTATATCCTGCGTTCCGCGCGTTCGCGTTTAAGAATTTCCGGGATCCAAACGGCGACGATCTTGCTATTAGAACAGAAGATCTACTAAACGAAATGCTGCGGTATTCGGGATATTACCGTATGTATATTCATCCAAATACAGGCGACAAAGATATTGATGCTGCTCTTAGGGGTATTCATTTATTTGATGCAAGCGTCATCCAGCCATATCTCTTGAATCTATTTGAATATCATGCGCAAGGAAACATAAGCAACGATGCGATGGCGTCGGTGTTGTGGGTAATTGATTCATTTTTATTTCGCAGATGGACATGCAGCGTTCCCGCCAATTCGCTCAATAAAATTTTTGAGACATTGCATGGAGATGCTCTTCGTGGCGTAAGAGATGGTGCGGATTATTTTGAGGTTGTGAAATACCTTCTGACTCATAAAGCTGGCACGGGCCGCTTTCCTAATGACGATGACTTTTTATATGCTTTGGATACGAGAGATTTCTACAGGATAGGAAACCGCAAATACTACCTGTACGATAGGCTCGAAAACGGCAAAAGTGATGAGAGAGTTGCAGTGGTAAAAGGCCTGGAAGATGGCAATTTCTCTGTGGAACACATTATGCCGCAAACTCTTAACGATGAATGGAAGCGCAGTTTAGGCGAGGAATGGGAGCGCATCCACGAAGAATGGTGTCATAAATTAGCAAATCTTACCTTGACCGCATACAACTCTGATTACAGCAATCGTTCGTTTCAACAAAAGCGCGATATGGAAAATGGCTTCAAGGATAGCGGATTCCGGATGAATCGCTGGATCGAACAGCAAGACACGTGGGGAGAAAAACAGCTGGATGAGCGCCAGAGGATGCTGGAGAAACAATTCTTAGAACTTTGGCCGTTCCCGGAAAGCACCTATGAGCCGAAGAAAGTTCTTCCTGAAACTGCTGCATTAGATTCGGATGCGGAATTTACAGGTCGGAGAATCGCAGCATTCAGTTTCATGGGCGTACGCTATGTTTCTACGCAGTGGAATGATATGGAAGCAAAAGTTTTGCAGCTACTCAACGAACTTGAGCCCGCAAAGATTCATGCGCTGGTTGATAAAACATCATATCCTGGAACCGCTTTTAGCAGAGAAGAAACTCCTGGTTATTCCAAGATTACTGATGGTGTGTATGCGCGCACGGCTTCAAGCACATCGTCGAAGATTGATTTGCTTAAGGCTCTATTTGAATTATGTGACGTTGATCCAAGCGAACTTGTTTTCGAAATGCCTGTTGAAACGGCAAACAGTAAGAGCGCCTAAAGTTTTTAAGTTTCTAAAGTTCCGCGCATAAAGAGAGCCATCGAACGATAATCGGTGGCTCTCTAACGTATTACAAGATTTGTTGCCTGCTGACCAGCTGTTTGATTGGCCGGCTGCTCGCCAACTTACAACCAGCTAATCAGCTGATCAACGTCTTCCTTTTTGCTTGCCCAACTGGTAGAGAAGCGAGCGATCGTGTGCGTGTCGTCATACTTTTCCCAAACAGAAAACTTCACATGCTGCGACAGCTTTTCCATTTGCGCTTCATCCATTACGAAATAAATCTGGTTGGTAGGCGAGTCAGCCAGCAGCTGATATCCCTTCGCTTTCAGCGCAGCCTTAATCTGTTGTGCCATGTCAACGGCGTTTTTGCCGATGGTCTCATACAGATTATCCTTAAACAGCTCATCAAACTGGATGCCCAGCAGCCGACCCTTCGCCTCAAGCGCTCCGTGCTGCTTGATCACGGTAATAAAATGTGGAATTGTCTTCGGATCAGGCACAACTACGGCCTCGCCACACAGGGCGCCGCACTTCGTTCCGCCGATATAGAACGCATCGCAAAGCTTCGCCATGTCGGGCAGCGTCACATCGTTTTGCTCACTGCCGAGCGCGTACGCCATGCGCGCGCCATCTACATATAAATAGATGTGATGTTTGTGGCACACCTCGCTGATCGCGGTTAGTTCCGCCTTCGAATACAGCGTGCCATACTCGGTCGGCTGAGAAATGTACACCATACCAGGCATAATTAAGTGCTCGCGGTACGAGTCTTCCTCGTAATTGTTCAGATACTTCTCGATTTCCTGCGCATCGATCTTGCCGTTGTGCTGCTCGAGTGACAGAAATTTATGGCCGTCTGCCTCGATTGCTCCGGCTTCGCGCACGTTTACATGTGCAGACGTGGCACCAAGAACGCCCTGGTAGCTTTCAAGAAGCGCATCGATCACCACGGTATTGGTCTGCGTCCCGCCAATAAGGAACTGCACCGTGGCTCCCGGGCATTCGCACGCCTTGCGGATTCGGTCGCGCGCACTTTCGGAAGCGGAATCGTCGCCGTAGGTACCCATTTTCAGACCGTTTGTTTCAACCAAACGCTTCAGGATGTTTTCATGTGCGCCTTCCAAGTAGTCGCACGAGAAATCAAGCTTTTCGTCCATGTGTACCAGTGCTCCTTGATTCGTCGCAGGCCTTTATTTGATTGTGTCTCATACGAAACGCAGTTTTATTCTATTCATGTTATCAACAGGAATTTAACGAAAATTAAAAAGTGATGAACATTTTACGGAGTTTTAAAAAACGCGCCTGAAATGCTCGATTTCCTTGGTAAAAAGACACCACTTGTTTTGTTGAACATGATTTACCACATATGGTTTAATGAACAGGTTTAATGAACACACGTTAAAGAGCATCAACTAGAAATATCAGCTAGAAACACCAACTAGAAACACCAACTAGAAACATCAGCTTTAATGCCTTGTTAGAAAAGGCCCGATCTCGAATGGAGTGAAGACTGTTGAGCAACGACATCAAAGTACAAATCAATGGCGATCAGGGACGCGTCGATGAGGTTGTAAAACGCCTGCTGGCACTTCCCGATTATCGGATGAAGTATGTGGATTTAGACCATGCGCTCGACGATAAGAACCAGGTCACCGTCACCGTTTCCCTGATTAACGAAGGATCGAAGGTGTGCCACGATTGCGACTACTTCGATTATCGCCAGGAGGATCCAGAAGCGCGCTGCCGCGTGGGTCTAAGCTGCATGAATGCGACGACTGCGTGTCCGTATTACAGCACCAATGTGCTTGATAGGAAGTTTGGACCTGTCGATCGTGACGAAGACGATATCGCGCAGGGAATTTTCTGGATGTAAGGGCCGGCATGCACGCCGCGCGCTTGCGTGGTAATCCTCACGAAGCATTAAAAACTCGATATGTTTGCATACGAAAGCAGGTCAGCGTTACGATTCGTTGATCTGCTTTCCTGTCATATGGTCAATGGTGAGCTCAAGAATTTGGGCTCTTTTTAATGTGCGCTCGACTTCGGGCGCCACGGTTTCGGGCGGATTATATTTGTAGCCAATCTTGTATAGCTGATCTTTGATTTTCTCCGGATCATCCACGAAGCTGATGTGGCCAAACACGATCACCGACTGCACGTCCAGCCCGATCTTCTTCGGATTTTGCACGCCCTTGGTGTACGTGCAGAACGACACCTTCGGGTTAGCCTTCAGCGCGTCGATTTTGTGTCCCTCTTTTGCGCCGTGGAAATAGATCTTGCCGTTGTCGTAGATGAAGTTCATGGGCACGCCATAGGGATAACCGTCTTCGCCCATAACGGAAAGCACGCCGCGCTTTTCGGTTTTAAGGATGTGGATGCACTGCTCGTCGGTGAGCTGTTGCTTAAATCTTCTCATTTTCCGGAACATCGGGAAGCCTCCGTTTCTTGGGTGTCGGGGTTGTTCTCAACGACTTCCAGCCATTCGAACAGCCGTTTCAGCGGCATCGATGAATCGACCTCATCTTTATGCAGCGTGACGGTGGTCCACATGTGCTGCCACACCGGATCGTCAACGGTGCACATGGTCGCGGTGCCGGGTCCACCAATCTTGTTTAGGCGCTCGACGAATTTTACTTCGTGATTGTATGGGCTCATCGTGTCCGCGCTGCCATGAATCGCGAAAAATGGTGGAAGAGATTTGGGCGACTGCGCATCAGGCTGGGTGCTAGCCTGAACGTCAGCTTGCGTGCCAGCCTGTGTTTCGGACGGCTGCACATCAGGTTGTGCCGCATTCTCCCACTTTTCCAGCAGGTCATAGGGCGAAAAGGGGAGCAGTGCCCTATGGCGCGATTCGGCATCGGAACCAGCCCGCAGGTCAATATACTTTGGCCACATTGCGCGAGGGAAAGGCTTTAACAGCATGTCGTCGGCGTCAACTACCGCTGCCACCGAGATCACGCCTGCCACGTCATCAGCAGAAATGTGGTATTTCTCCTGCAGCCACTGCGCGTATCCCACCAACGTCGCAAGGTGACCGCCGCACGAACTTCCGCCCACAAAGAAACGCTCGTAAGGGCGTCCGTGCGCCTTGAGCCACGCACGAGCAGCGGCAATCCCGGTGAACGCGTCTTCTACCTGGGCGGGGAAACGATGAAACGGCATCAGTCGAAAACCCACCGAGCAAAACCGGTATCCCTGCGAGTTGTACACATTCGCCGCATCGATCATCGATTCCGGCGCGCCCACCAGATACGCGCCGCCATGGAAGTACATTACGCACTCGTCGTGAGTCACCTTGTCCGGTTCCCACAGTACGCAATGCTGGAGCTTATTTGAACCGAAAGGAATCTTTACCGGCGCACTGCTTCGCCCCGCGTTTTCGCTTTTCACAAACGCCTTTTTCAGGTAGGCAGGCGGGGTTGATATCAGCTCGTAGATTGCGCCCATGAATGTCTCCAAACTCCCTTCGCTGAAATGCCGAAGTGCTCCCTGAAACTTTTCGGGAACTATTCCCGTAGCTTTTACCATAGTCTCAAATGTAATGAGCACGTTTCATGCTCTCCATCCGTTTTAATCAAATTCTTGACCGCATTCAATGGTACACGCATATGACCTGGTGAGAAAAATTTCGCACATTCGGTTCGTTTTGTTTCGGGAAAGTTTCGTTGGCGTTTCGCGGTCATAAAAAGTTTGAATGTGATTTGAATTCAATGTGCCTTACCAGTAGAGATGCGGAAAACGCAAGATCGTCGTTTTTAAACGGTGTACATTTCTTGTTAACGGTTAGAGGGGAAGAGCCGTTGGTTGTGTGCATGCGAAGGTATGCATAAACGGATTGGCAATTGCTATTACGAGTGGCGCGCCAAGACGTGGGGCAATCAGCAACGTCCTAACATCCACGGTTGCAAAATCTGTCATTTGCTTTTCCCTGCTTACCTGGACACCGATGGGCGGATCGCCGTTGTAGCTCTGTACCTGGTTGTTGTGCACGATGCCTACTTAGACGCTGAAGACCCCACGTGATTTCTCGACGGCTGCGTGGCTGTCTTGATCACCCTTCACTTCGGCATCGTCTGATAACCAGACTGCAATGAGCGCCCCCCCATGGTGGCCGACCGCTAGGTTGACGCTTCCGTCGTTATGTCTGGTCAACAATCCAGTAATGTTTCAAACTTTCGGGCATCATTTCATAGAGCAAATCTGCCGCCTTATCAGCCGATAAAGAATATTTCCCTTCGATCCACTTCTTATACATGAAGCTAATTCCGTAGCAATATACGTCTAGTTGCATGTGCTCGCTTTCGGAAAGCCCTTTGCCTCCACGATTCATTTTGGTGATGTCTTCTACGGTGCCATATGAGTATTCGTAAATGAAATGCTCGAATGAATTTACGCCAGAAGACTTAAAAGATCCGCTTACATCTTTTAAGAAAGAACTTCCCGACGTGTAGAGCTTGAAATAGAGATCGCGATAATTCTTAATGTCCCCACCGTACACGTATCCATCAAGCAATTGTTTATAGTTGTCATTCATGACGTCATAGCGATCTTTAAAGTATCGATAAAAGGTTGACCTGCCAATTTCTGCGCCCTTGCAGATGTCATCGACGGTAATCTTGGCGAATGGTTTTTCCGCAATAAGGGCATTAAACGACTCGACAATCGCTTTGCGCGTTCTGTTGACCATGATTCATTCTCTCTTGTCTTCTCGGCATGGGACAATGCTTTATTTTTGTGCCATTATGGCACAAAATCCTTGTTTAGATTCGCGACAAAAAGCCCGCATCGTAGTAGATTTCAGGTAAGAGATTCACGAAGAAATATGAGCGCTCATAAGTTTCTTTTTCAAGTAAGCCTATTCACAAATCGATAGGTTTTGTCTTCGAGTGTGTGTTCGAAGGGGTGGAATTTATGAGCAAATACGATGTAAAAATTGATGGGTATAGGCCCACTGCTGCCAGTAAATTAGGATACATCGCATTAGGTTTCTTCTTGGGTGTTGTAGGTATCCTTCTGGACTGGGCAATTGCGCATCGTAAGCACATGATGGAATGCAGTGCCGAAGGTATTTATCTTGGCATTATCGGATGGGCGCTGCGCAATATTGTTTTCTTTTTCATGACTGCGACCGGTGCAGGCGCGCAATACAGTCTTTATAGCCAAACCATGAGCGGCTGGGCAATCTTTGGCCTGGTTGTTTCGATTCTTTTCATTATTCTTTCCTGTATGTGGGTTTATGGTATGCGCTATAAGATGACGCCTGCCGAAAAAGCTCGTACGTTTCATGGTGATGATTGGATTAAGCCAGGCGAAAAGCATCTTCGCTATGATTCAGCAATTACTATCGATGCGCCTCCAGAAAAGATTTGGCCATACATTCGTCAATGCGGGCAAGATCGCGCAGGCTGGTACAGCTTTGATTGGCTTGAACGTTTGTGCACCTTCCATATTCACAATCACTATGACATCCACCCTGAATGGCAAGAGCTCAAACCGGGCCATTTTCAGGTGTTTCATCAGCCGCCTCTGACTATTGGAGAATGGGTTACCGAAGTTTCAAACGGGGAAAACGGAAAATACTATTTCGCGGCACATTCCGATTCTGCTACTGATCCTGGATATAAGAACCCTGGGCCTAACCAAGAAAAGGCCTTACAGCTTTGGTTCAAGCGCTTCTGCTGGACCTGGAACTGGGAACTTGTGCCGATCCCCACGAAAGCGGACGAACCTAAACGAACACGTCTTATGTGGCGGTGCGACTGCACATTTGTCCCGTATAACCGTCCGAATAAATATTTCGTTGTGTTCATTTTGGGGACGGCTTCCATTGTTATGGGTCGTGACTTTATGGATGTGATGAAGAAGCTCTGTGAAGGACGCCTCAAATATCCTGCGAATAAAAAATAACGCAAGCGAATCCACTCACGTGTGCTCACGTAAAACAAAGAAAGGGCAATGACGATGGAGAACAATCACATCGAATCAATAATTGTAGGAGCCGGTTGCGCGGGAATGAACTGCGCCCTGGAATTGAAGAAGGAGAATCGGCCCTATCTGGTATTGGCCGATTATATGGGCGGACGCATCTACAACGATGACAAATATCACATGAACTATGGTGCCGTGTTCTTCTTCGGAAGCTATGACAATATGCTTGATCCCCAGAAGAATATTATTCAGCCAACCACGGATGTTTTACCAAAGCTGGGCGATGGATTTTGCCACAACGATCCGAACAATGATTCTAAGATGTACGCCGCGCTTTCATTTAAAACACTTTGCGATGCGCCGTCGCTGATCAAATACATGAATTTCATGAACAACGAGTTTTTGCCGCACTATAAACAGTACAAGGCAAATTGTGAAATTATGGAAGTGCAGACTGCACTGAAGAAAGATCCACTGATGAATGAGCTTTACCATCAGACCGCAGATGAGATGATCGCAAAGCGCGGCTTTCAGGGCATTTGCAATGATCTTATCAGCCTGTTTGCTCATGCGTGCACCGGAAGTAAGGTGAACACACTTTCCGCGTTGGACTACCTCAATTGTGTCCAGCCTCTTACCCTAAAGATCCCTTCTTTGGAACGTGTGATGAGCATTAAGCGATTTGACTTCGACAAAGAAGGTATGACAAAACGCTTGCGCGAAGGGAATGGTGAGGTTCTTCTTGGTGATGACGGTACTGTGACCAGTGTCGCGCGCGAAGAATCAGGTTGGAGCGTGACCTGCAAAGATGGCAGCACATATACCTGTGACAACCTGGTTATGACCACTCCAATTGATGTCACGGCTAAGCTGCTTGACGGACTTCCAGGGGTGCCAAAACTAAAGGTTCGCAACGCTTCGGTTTTATATGGATATCTGCTGGAATGCCAGCCGCAACCGGCTTTTGAAAAGGGAATTGTTCACATCTTTTCGGACGAAACCCCGATCATCTTTATCGCGAAACGCGAAGAGGGGCGCTACGAGATTTTCACGGAAGTAGAGTTTGAAGAATCTCGCATGTTTGACAGGTATTTCAAGCCAGGCTGGAAAGTAATCGGCTCAAAATATTGGCCAAAAGCGCTCTTCACGAATCCAAACTACGTCAATCCTAACAATCTCGCGAAGGGTCTGATACTTGCTGGTGATTGCAATGGTTTGGGAATGGAGCCTGCTGCAATATCAGGAGTGTATGCGGCAAATAAAATACTGGGGAAAACGGTAGATTAAAGAATTAAATAAAAAGCCTTTGTCCTCTTCGACACCAAGCCAAGGCGTTTCATGGCAGGTTTAATCTGGCAATTCAATGCCGGTTGGCCTGCCATGTTTTTGTACAACGCGATTAAGAATAAACTTGGCGTCTTCATTAAAAGCTGTCATATCTGGTTTCTTAAAATCTTGATAGACAGTAGTGGGTCGATATACACGCTTCCGTATTCATTTGTTGTTTCAACACGCGAAAATCCGCTCTGCACCGTGTGATTGGTTACAGATTTAAATTCGTTCGGGACAGATTCGAGGCAAAAGCGCAAGAGGAATGAGCCGCATTAACCTGCCATTCGCGACAATAGTGATGATGTCTGCGATATATGGGCAAACATCGATGCCTTAAGGTGCCAAGGATGCGAGAGGTACGACAATGATCCCGTCGTTGCGACGATAGGCTGTTGTTGTTCCGGTCAGCACCATCAAAAACGATGCTTTCCCTTCTCGATCGGAATCGATCTTGTTCGCAAGCTTCTTCAGATGCTCTGCCGCTTCTTCAATGGCGCTGGAACCCAGTTTGACCTCGACAAGTGCCCATCGGCCATCATCGAGAACGATTGCCGCATCGGCTTCCAAACCCGTTTTGTCGCGATAGTGGTAGACCGATCCCCTAAGCGCATTTGCGTAAATACGCAGATCACGAATGCACATCGATTCGAATAGCAGACCGAAAGTTTCGAAATCTGTCAGCAGCTTTTTCGGGGTGGCTCCCAAAACTGTTGCCGCAAGGGATGGATCGCAGAAATGACGTGTGGGGCTCGTTCGAACCGAAGTTTTCGACCGTAGGCGGGGAACCCAGGCCTCAAGGTCTTCGAATACGCACGCCCTATTCAAGGCGTCCACGTAATTCGAAACCGTTTCACGCGAAGGAGGTTCTCCCTGCATGTCGGCTGCGATAGTGGAAAGAGATGCCTCGGATGAAACGTTCCGTGCGTACGAACGCAGGATTGAGCGCATCCATGTTTTGTTGCGAGAGATGCCGTCCATCTCCTCGATATCGGAATCAAGCAGCTCGTCGATGTAGTTCCGTGCCATCGAGAGCGCCACGTTTCGGTTGGGCTCGGTGACCGCTTCGGGCCATCCACCTCGGCAGATAGCGTATGCAATATCCTCGATATCGAAGTCAACGATCGCTCCGATGTCTTGATTCCCATCAAATAGTGAAGATAACGACACAGCACCGTTCGATTCGCCCGATTCGAAAAGCGACATGGTCCTCATGGTCATGCGGGCAATCCTGCCTATGCCGGAATGCGCAGGCTGTTCAGATTTCCGGGGAGTAGAGGACTCTGTGAGTATGAACCTTCCGCGTCCATGTCCTCGATCAAGCGCGAATCGAACTGCATCCCAAAGCTGTGGTGCCATTTGCCACTCGTCTATCAGCCGCGGTTCGGGGCCTTCGAGGAGAAGCGAGGGCTTTGCCTCTGCAAGTTGCAGATAGTTTGCCCCTTGGTCAGGATCCTGAAGATAAATGCTACTCGCTGCTGCTTGCTCTGCGGTTGCGGTTTTTCCGCACCACCGAGGTCCCCTGATTTGTACGGCACCGGCCTCTTTCAAAAGGCGCGCGAGGACTTGGTCGGCGATACGCGGAAGATACTTGAAGCCAAGATCTTTGGCCATTTCATGCACCTCCAGTGCTGTTGATTTTCGCTTAACACAGTATAATCATACAAGTTGGACTGTTTTAAACCTGCAAGTTGGACCATTCTGAGTATACAAGTTGGACCGTTTCAAACCTGCAAGTTGGACTGCTGTAGAGCCAAAGCATTGCTACTAAAGATCAACACTTCTGCTAAAGACACTATGCAATGTTAATATAACCGAACCAATGATTCCCACCGAAACATACGGAGGTTCGAAGCGGCCATGATCGAAACTGAGCGTCTGATTCTACGTCCTTTTCAAGAAAGCGATGCGGCAGATGTGATGGAATATCTACACGAACCCGCGGTGCATTGTTTTGCTTCCATGAAGCTGAATTCGCTCGATGAAGCCAAGGAGGCCATGAAAGTCCGTGCGCGCGATCCGGAGTATTATTTCGCGATCGTTTTGAAGGAAAACGGCAAGGTCATAGGCGAAATCGATGCGGATCCCGAGCCAGAAGAGCCGCACAACTCCAATTCGCCTCATGATGTCTTTAGCCCCTCATGGATGCTTAACGCGAACTATCAGGGAAAAGGCTACGCGTACGAGGCGGCACATGCGTTTTTCGATTATCTGTTTAATCAGAAGGGTGCGCGGCGCATTTATGCCTACGTTGAGGATTACAACACGCCCAGTCAGCACCTCTGCGAAAAGCTTGGCATGCGGAAGGAAGGGCTGTTCAAGGAGTTTGTCTCGTTCGTTAAAAACCCTGATGGCACGCCTCATTACGAAAACACGATGCAGTTCGCCATCTTGAAGAAAGAATGGCAGCAGAAGGAACAAGAGCGGAAGCAAAAGCAGCAAAATTAACGGCAGCAGAATCAACAGAAACAGAGCTCACAACCGCAGGACAAATAACATGTACTCATTGCGAGCGCGTGCCGGTTTGGCTGTTTAGGTAATCAAGCCACGGCTGCAGGTTGGGAGTGACCGTAAGAAGCTTATTGGTGGTGGACTCATAAGGGTTCGGGGCCGCATCAATAAAATCCGTGCCATGAAAATCCGAGCTTAAGATCAGACGAGAATTGGGCAGATACGTGATTGACCCCGAAACCGACTTCCCGGTTCCATATGCTTCGTAGTAGTCTTCACGCACATTGCGCAGCATCTCAAATCGCACTCCCTCGCCTGTGTTCACATCAATTGCATAGAAATTTTTCGGCGTGAGCGCGGAAAATCTGCTGTAATGATTGCTTACAGAAATGTTGGCGACATTCATTTTGCTCGGATTGTCCAGATTCGGAATATCCTGGACGAGCATATAAAACCCGTAGGAAAACCAAGCCACCACTACACCAGAGAACGCAATTTCCGCGATTTGTTCGACCCGTGCTTTGAGAATTTTCGCTTTTAGCGGCCTTCCTTTAAGAACGCTGATTGCACGAAAATCTGGTGTTATATACCGCACATCAAAATAGATAAAAATGATACATGCCACGACGATTAAAGCATCAGAAATCATGCGCGTCCAGAATGTGGTCACGCCTGAAAGAAAGAACGTTGCGGCAATGCCAAGGACAACTCCCGCGACACCGATTGTTGCCATGGCGATGCCTAAAGAGCGTTTTTTCTGTTGGCGTGCAACATAATCTGACCAAGAATCGGAATCATACTCCGAGTCATAATCTGAGTCGTAGTCTGAATCATATCTGCTGCTCATTGATGCTCCGTTTGCCTGAAGTTGCCTGGCACTTCTCGCTAGCAGTTCGGCCGGAATTTCTGAAATGCACGGAAGTATCTGGCACGAAAGTCTACTTGAACGAGATTTTGGAATATTCATCGTAGCAGATCAATTATGATAGGCGATAGCGTAAACATGCTCCAGCAACACATATTCGCGACAGAAGAGGAAAAGTCATGGCCAATCCCAACGCACAATACGATTTCACGCAAAACCATCTTACGGGTCGCCTGCGACTCATGGGCATCGTCATGCTTATTGCAGGCATTCTTGATGTGGGACTTTCGATTTTTGCTATGAGTATAGCTGCAGGTGAGCGGGATATCCTCGACGGCTTAAGCGTGGTAAGTTTCGCGTTCATCATGATCTTGGGCGTCTTTGCGATCGCAATTGGCGTGATGACGATGATGACGCCATCGAAGCCGAATCTGGCGCGGCCCACGATTATCTTGTCGCTTGTATTTAGTGTCGTCTGCGCGGTGGCTATGATCGCGTTCTTGGCGGTTCTTCATGCCGGTAGGGATTTGGCAATCGCTGCGATCGCGGGAATCGTGGTCGGTTTGTGTATCTATGCGCTTATTGACCAGGGAAAAATTCGTGCGTTTGTGCCACAGGGGAATCCGGGTCAGCCAGGTCAGGCAAACCAGCCAGGTCAGGCGTGGCAGGCGAATCAGCCAGGTCAACCGGGGCAAGTAAACCAGGCAGGTCAGCCCGTCCCGCAGAACCAGGCGCCGCAACCTGTTCAGGCGAATCAGCCGACGCAACCCACACAACCAGCGCAGCCCACTCAGTCGAACCAGGTCCCTCAACAAAATCAGCCAGACCAACCAAATCGATGAACTACATCCCTCCAAAACTTGGACAGTTTTAAAGGGCTACGCTATTTTAGCGCTCCTGGGATTTATGCTTGTACTTTCGTAAAATGTAAGTGACATGGGAAAATGCGTGACAAATCAAAATAAAAAATTCGATTCTATTTTTTCAGCTTTCTGATATTTTGCAGTTTCCATTGCGCTTCAGGACTAGCGAAAGCTGCCTTTGTCATCGGGGAGTCTCCAAAAAGTAGAGATGGCTGATAAATACCTTTCGCAAATTGACTAAGATATGCTTTCTCGTTTTCATTTTTTGGATATACATATTCGTTAATAAATTCATGAGCGGTCTATCTTTGAGTATTGCATCTTTTTCTGTTGCTCCAACATATGACAAATCAATATCAACGGAGAGCCGTGGAAGATCGAGCATGAATAGATTGATAGCCGTTCCGCCATGGAGAGCGAGCTTACCCCGTAGGCCAGGGTGTTCCTCGATTTCACCTAGCAGATCCAACAGTCTTTCGACTTTATCTACAGTTTGCGGCGGAAAATCATTTAAGTATGCGTTATCCAAGAATTAACCTCTGAATTGCTTTCTGGAAGAATGAGCCTCCATTGCGATGACCATCCGGAATTTTCGGAAGTAGGGAGCAAGCGATAGGGCCCTGAACTGATATGGCTCTTAAGAAACTCAAAAGTATGTTCTTCTACATGCCACTCATCTTTTTTAGCAGCGAGAAGCCAACCTATTCGAGCAGCCATTGACGATCCTTTAGAGACAGCCAACTTTGCTAACAAAGTAGTGTCAAGATATTCTAGCGCTGACAGGCTGCGAATCGCTTCTTCTGCTCCACCAGCAAGATCGGTTCGTCCAAGGCAATCGATCGCTGTTTGTTCTCTTGTGGTGACGCGGTATGTTTGTGCGCCGGAGCGTAAGGTTTTAGAGCGCGTATTTTGCAGTGCTCCCATAGGCTGGTAAGAAATTTCTTCAAAATCAAATTTGGTTTTTATCTTATTTGAACGGAACTGACAAACAAAACTGATGTTATGTGCGACTCCATAAGCTTCGAGAGCAGAATGATACGAAATAATGGCTTGTGGATCGAGGGCATTGACTATTTCGACTGGGTCCAAAGAAGCGTTTTCAAAACGCCCATGGTTAGAAATGATGAGTCCACGACGAGCTCGTTTAACGGATCCGCATTTTACTGCGAGGCGCAACTGTTCATTAGCCGAGGCGATAGAGTCTACGGCTTTTTCCATATTCGCGGTAGTGAAAACGTGATGGCTATTTATGTACTCAGTAAATTTCATGTTGCTAATTATACTATGATATTCCAATAAAGTATTGGTATATTGAGAAGAATTAGCAACGTCTGATATTGGCAATACCTGACTTAAGAAGAGAAGTATTCGTTGCTCGTAATGCTCTTCTGTAAATGATATTCATTTAGGTAATTAATGAGTGAATTGCGCAGATTGTTGTATATAAATGATCATGGCGTATAGGAGCCGAAAAGTTTTTAGCAACAAAGCGCAAAAGAGCGAAATCGCCGAAGACTCGCGGTCAGAAAATGCCAGGTGAGGTGCCATATGCAAGCGACAAAGAATAATCCTTCTGCTGAAAAATACCTCGGCGTACTTGTCACCGAAATTCATTCGGTGGTCGTGGCCACGATTGATGACCAGGGACTTCCGGTCACGCGCGTGATTGACATGATGCTCACCGATGGGCAGACCGTCTATTTCCTGACAGCGCACGGCAAGGAATTCTATCGGCAGCTGATGCGCACAAAATACGTGGCGCTCACCGGTATGCATGGGGGCGAAGGCATGGACCGCGCGGAAGCATCGATGCACGTCAAAGCCATTTCTCTGCGTGGCCATGTGGAAAATATCGGTACGGAGAAGATTGGCGAGATCTTCGAGGAAAATCCGTATATGGCTGAAATTTATCCGAATCCAAAGGCTCGCGAAGCACTTCGAGTTTTTAAGTTCACCGATGGCGTCGGGCAGTTTTTTGATCTGTCTACCAAGCCAATTACGCGTGCTGATTTTTCTCTTGGCAGCGCGACGGAAGCGCCGACGACGGGTTATGAAATAACCGATGCGTGCGTGGGCTGCGGAACGTGCCTTGAGGTGTGTCCGCAGGATTGCATCGAGCATGATGTGGTGCCATACGTGATTGAGCAGGAGCATTGTCTTCACTGTGGTAATTGTTTTACTGATTGTCCGCATCAGGCGGTCGTACGACGGTAAGAAATCGCGCTGCGACAACCGCGCCGATAAAGAGAACATGAGCGTCAAAGCAGTTCGCGCAAAGGAATAACGTAGGGAAGCATTTTATGAGAATTAATGTGTTGCAACATACGCCAAACGAAGGGCCGGGCTCCATCAAAACCTGGGCTGACCAGCATACTTATGACTTCTATGTGTATCATCCGTACCAATTCGGCATTTTGCCCACGGCGGATGAAACAGACATGCTGGTTTTACTTGGCGGTCCGATGAGCCCAAACGACAATCTTCCGTGGATCAAACAAGAGCGCACGCTGGTCAGGCAAATGATGGATCTTCACAAGCCCATGTACGGTGCGTGTTTCGGGGCGCAGCAGATTGCGATGACGGCGGGCGCCAAAGTGGTAAAGGCTCCGCATAAAGAAGTTGGGTGGGCGCCGATCTACCTGCAAACGGCCAGAATCCAGGGGCTGCCGAAACAAGCAACGGCCCTGCATTGGCACGAGGATATGTTCGAAATCCCCGATGATGCCGACCTGCTGTTTTCTAGTGATCTTGTGCAAAACCAGGGATTTATCTTGGGTGACAACATTATCGGTTTGCAGCCGCATTTGGAGCCGGAGACCGACAACATCAAGGAAATGGCAGTAAACGACAACCAGTATGCGCTTGACCACAACGCGCTCAACCAAACGCCCGAGCAGATCATTGCGCATGGGGTACCCGCAGAAAATCAGCAGATCATGTTCACGTTGTTGGATTTCATTAACCGGTAAGGGCGGTCGATAAGGGCGGCCTCGAAAAAGCCTCATTTCCTCGTAGAATGACTCGCACGAGAAATTTACGTTTGTCGATATCCTCCGAACGAAATCTACCGAGAATATCCCCGTGTGTAATCAGATTGAAAAGGGTAGCCATTAGAATTGAACCAGCAAAACAAAAGTTTGGTAAGCCAAAAATAGCTATTCAGCTAAGGCTCGCAGCTAGGGCCGTAGCTAAGGCTCGCTTAGCATCTGTCAGCTTTAAACTACTTGCAGCTATTCGCGAGCCACCAGCCGTATCACGTGCGCAATTCCCGCGCAGGAAAGGAGAACATCATGGCACAAACTCCCACAAAGCCAGAAGGTGTAGACCCCGAGGTTTGGAAGAAGGCGCTTGTTGCTTCTCCACGTGAGTTGCGGCACCTCATTCGCGCAGGCCAGTATAACGCGACCACTAGCGGCTTGTGCGCGGGCTATGCGCAGGCGAACCTGATTGTGTTGCCGCGTGAGCAGGCCTATGACTTCTTGCTATTCGCGCAGCGCAATCCAAAGCCGTGTCCGCTGCTCGAAGTCACCGAAACAGGCGCACGCCAGACGTCAATCTGCGCGACCGATTGCGATATCGCCACGGATTTTCCGCGTTATCGCATCTATAAGAATGGCGAACTTGTCGAAGAAACCACCGACGTGAGCTCATACTGGCGTGATGACCTGGTGTCCTTCGTGATTGGCTGTTCATTCTCGTTTGAAAGCGAGCTTGTTGAAGCTGGTATCGAAATCCGCCACCAAACCATGGGGTGCAACGTGCCGATGTATCGCACGAACATCGACTGCCGCCCGGCGGGCTCAATGAGTGGCAAGCTCGTCGTTTCCATGCGCCCGATTCCGTATAACCAGGTGGTAGAGGCAGTTCAGATTTCTGGAGCCATTCCAAAAGTTCATGGCGCACCGGTTCACATTGGCGATCCGTCGGTCATTGGCATCACCGACATCGACAAGCCCGATTTCGGTGACCCCGTGGACATCCACGAGGGCGAAGTGCCAGTGTTTTGGGCGTGCGGCGTGACGCCTCAGTCGGTCGTGATGAACAGTAAACCGCCATTCGCAATTACGCACGCGCCGGGATACATGCTGGTCACGGACACAAAGAACATCAATCTGAAGTTCTAGATTTTTCTAAATCTTTTTCTAAATCGGTGTGAGAGTTAATTTGTGAGTCTCAATTCTTTTCTACATTAACTCACGCGGCCGCGATTCATCTGGAAAACTTCGTCGGCGATACCCATCGTGGAAGGTCGATGCGAAATCAGCACAATCGTGCGTTTGCCGCGCTCATCGGAAAGACTCTTTAAGATAGCGCCTTCGTTCAGCGAATCAAGATTGCTCGTTGGCTCGTCAAGCAGCAGGAATGGGGCATCGTGTAAGAATGCGCGTGCAAGTCCCAGACGCTGACGTTCACCGCCGGAAAGCGTATCGCCCAGTTCACCAACCAGCGTATCCAGCCCATGCGGCAACGTCTTTATAAAGTTGTCCACCGATGCGGCATGGCATGCAGCCCATAGCTCATCGTCGGTCGCATCGGGCTTCGCGATAAGCAGATTGTCGCGAATACTGTCGTGGAACAGATACGTATCCTGTTCCACCAGCGCTTCTGCTGCGCGAAGGGACGCGGTACGAATCTTCCGCACGTCCACGCCCGCAAGCGAAATGCTGCCTTCATCCACATCCCAGAATCGCATGAGCAAACGGCACAGGGTAGACTTGCCCGAGCCGCTCTTGCCCGAAATGCCAACGATCTTACCTTCGGGAATGGTCATGTTTACGTTGTTAAGCACGCGTTCGTCGCCGTAAGAAAATCCCACGTGGTCAACTGAAGCGCCGTCGAACACGATGTCGGCGCCCGTTTCGTTCTCTTCTACCAGCGGCTTTTCATCCAAAATCTCAAGCACGCGCGCGCCAGATGCAAGCGTTCCTTGCAGGGTAGTTCCCAGGTTTGCCAGCGCAACCACCGGCCCAAACGAGCTGAAAAGCGTCACGGTGGACACGAGCACGCCCGCCGGAGTGACCGTGCCAGCAAGGTAAAGCTGCACACCCAACGCAAGCTGCAGAAGCGAAAACGCCAGGATGAGAACCTGAACGACGGCAGTTCCGTTTGCTGCCTTGTTTGATATCACCCGCTGTGCGCCGATAAGTTTGCGCGATTCCGCATCCAGCTGTTTGCCCTGGCGAGCGCCTGCATTGTACTGGCTGATCTCGGTGATGCCGCGCAGGCTATCAAGCACGAAGCTGGACAAGTGGCCCGATTGCGCGCGCGTCTGTGCGCCCGCGTCTCCCGTGGTTTTCGAAATGACAATCGGCACAATCAATCCCACGACCACATAGGCAAGCGCGGAAACCAGCCCGAACAGCGGGTGAATGGTCCCCACGAACACCACCATGATGATGGACGTGATAAATGCAATGCAGATAGGTGAGATGGTGTGCGCATAGAACACTTCGAGCAGCTCAACGTCGGACGTGATCGTGGAGATAAGGTTGCCACGGTCGGCACCCGCAAGTTTGGCGGGGCACAGACGACGCAGCGCACCGAACACGCGGTCGCGCACTGAAGCCAGAAGTTTGAACGCGATGAAGTGGTTGCACAGTTGTTCGAAGTAGTGGAGCACACCGCGTGCCACCGCGAGGATTGCGAGCACGACGATGCAGCCCGCCACGGTGAGCGGGAACGGTCCACCCAGGGCGACCAGGCCTGCACGTGCGGACAAAACGGAAACTGCGGTCGCGCAGCAGAATCCCAGGACGCCTAGCACAATGGCCAAAACGATGATGCCTGCCATCGGCTTTGCAAGTCCTAACATGCGCCACATCAGGGCGAAGTTGCCCGGTTTGTGGGCAGCGGTGTGTTCGCTCGTTGCGCCCGCGGCTTTGACCTGAGACACGGCGTCATTAACGCCGCTGCTGCTCGCAATTTCCGCTGCTGCGGATTCCGCGGTATCCTCTTGTGCAACCGTCGCTTCCACCACGGGATGTTCGCGATACGATTCCAGCTCCTGCTGCTGATCCCACAGCGTGCGATACGTGGGGCAGTCGCCCAGCAATTCCGTATGTTTGCCCGCTCCCACGATGGAACCAGCCTTAATGACGTAAATGTGATCGGCGGGAACCACGTTGGCCAACCGGTGCGAAATAATGATGACCGATTTTGTCTTGGCAAGCTCGGCCACCGCGTCCATGATGTGTGCTTCGCTTTCGATATCGATGTTGCTTGTGGCCTCGTCAAACAGGTAAATCGGCGAATCGTGTAGAAGTGCGCGCGCCAAAGCAAGACGTTGGCGCTGACCGCCGGAAAGATTTTCACCCTGACGCTCGAGCTTGGTGTCGAGCCCGTCTTCGCCACGCAGATAGTCCGCCAAGGCGGCGCGTTCAAGCACGGCCCACATTTCTTCATCGGTGGCATCGGGTTTTGCCATGGCCAGATTGTCACGCACGGTGCCAGAAAACAGATAGCTTCCCACGCGCACGCAGGTCACAGCCTTAGCCAGGCTCTCGGGCGCAATGTCGCGCACCTCGTGCGTGCCCAGCTTGATGCTGCCCTGGTAGGTGTCGTATGCACCCGTCAAAAGTTGGCCAATCGTGGATTTGCCTGACCCCGACTCGCCGACAATCGCGGTCATGCCATGCGTCGGGATCTCAAGCGACACGCCGTGGAGCACTTCGCGTTCGCCGTCGTAGGAAAAGCGCACGTCGGAAAGCGTGTAAGACGCGTCCGGATCAACGGTCGCCGTTTTGCCTTTGGGTTCGGGCAGCTCAATTAACTTGAAGATTTTCTCGCTTGCGGCCACGCCGTTCATCGCCACGTGGAAGTACGATCCCAGCTGGCGCATCGGCACGAAGAAGTCGGCCGACAAAAGCGCGATCAGCAAGAAGCCGAACAGTGAAAGGGTGCCGCCCATCACGGCGTAGAGCGCCACACCCACGCCCGCGACTGCGCCGCCGAGCGCGATGACATCCATGATAACGATCGAGTTCAGCTGCATACGCAGCACGCGCATCGTGACCTGGCGGAATGCTTCCGCTTCGTCATTCATCTTCTTATGGCGTGCGGCGTCGGCTTGATAAATCTTCAGCGTGGTAAGCCCCTGGAGGTTCTCCAAAAACGTGTCGCCAAGCTCGGTATATTGATTCCAATATTCGCCGAGCACCTTCCGCGCGATTTTCTGCACCAACATGATGGTGATCGGGATCAGCGGCACGCACAAAAGCAGCACCACTGCAGCCGGCCAACAGAATGGCAGTATCACGAAGAACAAGGTCAGCGGAGCGAGCACGGAATAAAACAGCTGCGGAAGGTAGCGTCCGAAGTAACTTTCCAGCTGCTCGACGCCTTCCACGGCCACCTGCACAATTTCGGCGGTCGAAGAAGTTTCCTGATACGCCAGTCCCAGCCTTAACACTTTCTCGTAGATTTGCTTGCGGATCAGGCGTTTTACATCAGATGACGCCTTGAACGACTCGGTTTCAGATAATTTCGAAGAGATAATTTTTGCGATGCATGATACGGCACATAATATGGCTGCTTGCGAGATGGGAATCGCGCCGCCTTCCACGACGGCCGAAAGCACCAAACTGACTCCCCAGATAAGGGCGATGTTGGCGAACAGCCCAATCCATTTCCACATCACACACGCAAGAATGTAGCGCATCGAACCCGGCGCTAATCCTAGAAGTTTCTTGCTCATCATGAGGTGATGTCCTTACCACTCGTTCACGTAACACGCTGTAATACAACGCAATACATGCGGGTTTGGAGACTCGCTTATGGGCGTCGCAGCAGTGAACGTCGTTTGTTGTTTACTAGCAGTATATCAGGGAGTTTGTGCAGAAACGCTGAATTACTCCAAACGGCTCAGCGCTAACCGATCATCGTCAGTCCCACTTCGATGAGCGCGGTGGTTGGCGTTCCATACCATGCACCAATCGCAAGCGAGATCGCCCAAATGCCCACCCACACGGCCACAACAATCAGCGGCGCGGCGATAAGCGGAAGTGTGTGTCCGAATGCGCGCAGCTCAAGGGCATCTTCTTTCGGGCATGCCGCCATACAATCAAGACACCCGGTGCAGTCGACGGTGCGAATGGGTTTCGTGGACGTGTCCACGGCGATGCGGTTGATGCATGCCTTCGAACAAGCGCCGCAGTTGATGCATTTTTCGGGATTGCGCACCACCACGGTGGGCGATGCTTTCGAAACCAGGCCGTAGATGCCGCCGAGTGGGCAAAGCCCCACGCACCAATAGTTGCGCCCCAGCAGCAAACTTGCACCCAAAACGCAAGCGCCCACAACGATAATTGGCACCCCAGGCCGCACAAACAGGCGTAAAACGCTCATGTCGGAGACCGCCCAAAACGGCGTGCTCCATGCCGAAATGATGACGGAAGATGGTATGACAATCATGACGATTCCCAGCACCGCAATGCCGAGGATGGTCTTCGGGGCATGCAGAATCTTCTGCGCGCGAGCACTCACGTGGATGCCGCGGAAAATGTGGTGGCCGATGTGGCCGAGCCCGTCGAAGATGGTGCCGATGGGGCACATCCAACTGCAGAAACTGCGCTTGAAAATCAGCGACATGACCAGGCCTAAAATCACGATCGTCATCGAGGCGGGCAGAATCGGATCCATACGTCCGGTGCGAATCCATGTCCACAAGTCGCAAAGCCCGGCCAGCGGCGACAGCCCTGCTGTCAGCTGTGGGCGTCCGAAGTTGATAGAAACCATATTTTGCGCCCACAGGTACAAGATGAGCAGGCGAATGCAATCCACGAGAAAGAGGACGAGCACGAGCACGCGAATGGCGATGCGTACACCCCGAATGGGGAAGTGCTTTGCCGGTTGTGCTTGATCTGACGGTTTCACTTGAGCTTGAGCTGTCGTTTCAGTCGAATCTTGATTGACGCTCAATGGGTCTCCTCCTTCAGGATTGCAAGTTCTATTGGTGGTACGTGTCTAAGAAGTCCGCGAGTTTGGTCATGGCGTCGGAGAGCTCTTCCATGCGCGGCAAGCACACAATGCGAAAATGATCAGGAGTCTTCAAGTTAAAGCCGGTACCTTGCACGATCAGGATCTTCTTCGCGCGCAACAGATCCACTGCAAACTTCACATCGTCGGTGATGTGGAACTTTTTCTTGTCGAGCTTCGGGAAGATATAGAACGCGGCCTTCGGTTTCACCACCGAAACGCCGGGGATGTCTTTGAGGGCTTTGTACACAAATTTGCACTGCTCATAGATGCGCCCACCTGGCTTAATGTATGTTTTTACGCTTTGATATCCGCCAAGCGCCGTCTGCACGATGGACTGGGCGGGCACGTTTGAACACAGGCGCATGTTGGACAGCATGTTGATGCCCAAAATGTAGTCCTTGCCCATGTCTTTGTTGCCTGAAATCACCATCCATCCGATGCGGTAGCCCGCGATCATGTGGGATTTCGAAAGTCCGCTGAACGTGACGCAGAACAGGTCGGGCGCGAGCGACGCGATGCTGATGTGCTCTTTGTCGTTGAAGACCAAGCGGTCGTAGATTTCGTCAGAGAAAATCATCAGCTGATGGCGCCGCGCAATTTCAACGATGCCCTCAAGCACCTCGCGCGGATACAGCGCGCCAGTGGGGTTGTTCGGGTTGATGATGACGATCGCCTTGGTACGGTCGGTGATCTTTTTCTCAATATCTTTCAGGTCGGGATACCAATCGGCCTGTTCATCGCAGATATAATGCACGACGTTTCCGCCGGCGAGCGTTGCGCATGCCGTCCACAGCGGGTAGTCAGGCGAAGGAATCAGGATCTCGTCGCCGTTGTCCAGCAGCGCCTGCATGCACAGATTGATAAGCTCGCTCACGCCATTTCCCGTATAGATGTCGTCCATCGTGACATTCGGTAGGCCTTTGATCTGGGCGTATTGCATGATGGCTTTGCGTGCGGAAAACAGTCCGCGGCTTGGCGAATACCCTTCGCAATCGGGCAGCTGGCGCGCCATATCCTGAACGACCTCGTCAGGCGCGCGGAATCCGAACACCGCGGGGTTTCCGATATTCAGCTTCAGGATTTGCGTGCCCTCTTCTTCCATGCGATTGGCCATGTCAACCACGGGACCGCGCACATCGTACAGAACGTTTTCGAGTTTGCTGGATTTATTGAAGGTGCGCATGGGCGCTCCTTTCGGGATGTCGGAGCAGCCGCAAGCCGATCGGTCGGCCTTCGCGTCTCTCCACGTGGACTGAGTGATTCCATCATGCGTGCAAATAAATGCGCGAGTAACTTGCATTGAACGATAGCACGGTGCGATCAGTTCATGTCCGAAAAGTCCGGTAATGACGCAAATCACAGATATACCGGCAGCTCAACAACGGCCAGGATTATCGAGAGAATACTAATGAGCGAAAAATCCGAAACGGCGTCAATTTTGACATCCATTAATAAGCGTTCCGCCGATATTTCTCCAATAGTTAATAGTGTTCAGCGAACAAAATGCATACTCAAAACATAACGTTAAGACACATCGTTTCGAAGGATGTAAAAGATGAAAAAGGCAGTTCTAACCCAGAAAGCGTGGGGATTTTTAGCAGGAGCATTTGCTCTGGCCTGCTTGATGTTCCTCGCGTTGCCTGCGCAGGCGCTTGCTGATGTCACGGTAACAGGAAGCGATCAGACCTATTCTTCGCTTACCGATGCTGCCGCAGCAGTACGAACGAATGGTACTACGGGTGCCATTACTTACACAGTAACAGGCGAAACTGAATTCAATGGCGGTTATGGTGGAGCATATAACACGCTCGCTCCAGAGTGTCATGATCAATGGCACGAATGGTGCGCAAGTTACTCTGACGGGCAGCTACGAAGATCTCTTGTATACTCAGCCCAACGGTCGTAATGACGGACATTTTGGCGTGCCTCTGACCATGAATAATCTGACCCTCAACGATGGGCGTGGTTCGACAACTGCTTGGGAGTATTGGTATCTAGGTTCTGATGCTCCTACAGTCACCTTCAATAACGTGACTTTCACCGAAGGTTACATGGTCGGCAGCACGGTCAATGCGAGTGAAACTGACCATAACCAGACTGCAAACTTCAACAACTGCACATTTGAAGTTCTTGATTCTAGTGGCCAGAGTGAGGATAGGACAAATCACTATGAGCTTTGGCTAAGCGGTCAAGCGATTGCGAACGTGGACGGCTGCACTTTCACGCCAAACAATTATGGTGCCATCAAAGGCTCATACAACAATACGTATCCCACCCACTACCCCAACCCTCACGTTGAGCTGACGGTTACTAACAGCACGTTTAATGGCATCGGAACTCATTCCGTTGTGCATCTCGACGGCGTGGATGCCATCACTTTCCAGAACAACACGATCACCAACAGCGTCACTGGTGACCGCTCGTTCATCGACACGAAGTTGGATAACACCGATGGGGGTCAGGTCGCTGCGATTAACAACGACTACTTCAACGGCAACACGAACAACAATACGGTCCAGTACTCCCTTGTTCTCAATAGAGATGGTCAACAGGTTACGAGTGCTCCGGCATACTATCAGTACAACCAGAGCATGACCACTTATGATTTGGATGGCTACACTTACAATCTTTCAAATGGACAGACGTTGCAGGATACCGCTGAAATGCTGCCTGCAGGTTCTAACCCAGGTAGATATCCGACTGGTTATCATGCATTTACTGCAGGAGCGCTAAGCGGAGACGAAGCAACCTCTATTCCTGTGGGTAGTAACACTCCAAGAAGCTATGACTTAACGCAGCCTGTTCCCAACACGTACACCATCGCATTTAATGCCAATGGTGGCACGGGTTCGATGGGCTCCATTACGGCGACCTACGATCATGACGTAACACTCCCGGCAAACACCTTTACGCGCGCAGGCTACACGTTCGCGGGTTGGAACACCGCAGCTGATGGCACGGGCACTGCATACGTCGACGGCGCATCAGTAAGCAACCTGACTCAGGAAGCTGGGGCAACGGTTACCTTGTATGCTCAGTGGACGCAGAATAATTCTGGTCAGGACAACACAAAGCCAGCAGCAAATACCGAAACGTCAAACGGTGGCAATGGTGGCACGCCAGAAGCTGCAAACAATGCTGCACCTGAGCAGCAGGAACCGGCACAAGTTCCAGAAGCTAAGCAAGCACAACCAGCAGGTGAGGGCACTCCGCAGACCTCAGACGGTTTGATGCCGATGGAGGTAGTGATATTGCTCGTCGTTGCAAGTGGGGCACTTACGGTAGCAATTCGTGCTGCACTGCGCAGACGCCACAATAATTAAGAGATGTCGTCTTAAGATGTCGTCTTGCTAAATAAGCTCATCCGAATGGGCATTTAAAACCAGGTCGAAGTTATTTGGCCTGGTTTTTTCAGCTCCAACTTGCATTGCATGGGACATAGCTTGTGCGGGACATAGGCATAGCTTGTTCGTGACATAGCAGTAAATACGTCAAGGGATGCCGAGGAATTATCTTCGGTGTCCCTTCTTCATGCTGTGTGAATGATGTTCATAAAACACCAGAAAAACAGGCATAAATTAACCGTTAACGCAAAAAAAATAGGTTTCAAACCGCACTCAATAATATACATTTCAAAATTCGTTAACGCCATTGGAACAATGATTCGTATTACATTGTTCATTCCTCTTTAACCAGCATAAATGAACAAAATGAAAAATGTTCATAAAATTAGATATCGTATTCTATGTGAGACATAATAAAATTCTGAAAATTGTTCATTACAAAGGACAAAGTGAACTATATAATGTACGAGGAGTAATGGTCATTTTTTTGGGTTTGCCATCCTGTCAGCATCCCACTGACGGCATTCCAAATTCCAGGTGTAGTTTGAAAAGAGGAACCCATGGTTACGTTGAGTAAACGCAAGCATCGCAGGAACAAGCTCAGCCGCATCTTCTATGTCTTCATGTGCTTTGTCCTGGTCATTGGCTTAAGCGCGCCAACGTCCGCAATCGGAGATTCAGATTCTCAGAATGCAGCGACGCCCACAAACCAGACTACGAATGCTTCAACAAATCAGCCAAGCACTCCAACTGAAGTGCCGGCCGCAAAAAGTACGTTCAAAACGAGTGCACTTCAGCTTTATTCCGATAGCGCACTTACCGACGTGTTGAACGCTGGTGATACGGTTACCAGTGGGCAAGACATTTACGGAAAGTTTACCTACACCTTCGCAAATGCTCCTCAAAAGAACACCTGGTATACGCTCACCTTTGATGGGAACGTTGATTCCGTCTCAGCCATCGGCACGTCCCAAATTACCGTCAATGGTCAAAAAGCAGGCGAATATCGCTTCGATGGCACGACAGTTTCCTTTAAATATGATTCAGATTGGCTCGATGCTCATGCCAATGGTGCAGGTGCATCAGGTGAACTTGAATTCAAGATCGCCCTTTCTGATGGTGCAGAAGCGGGAGGCACGGTTCCGGTAGGAATCAGTGGTGTTGCAGATGACATTAACCTCACTGAAGCGGTACCTGAAACTCAAGCCGATGAAACTCAAGCTGAAACTACATCAGTAGATGCAAACACCTTAGCTACTGAAAACGCGTTGCCTGCAGACCAGCTTATGGCGTCAGCAGCTGCATCAAATGATGAAGCAACTCCACTTTCGGCCTCTTCTAATGATGCGAACATTGTGCCTGTAACGTCGGACATGTTGGAGAGTAGTAACTTGACGCTTTATAAAGATGCCAACATGACTGATGCCTTTGAAGATGGATATACTATTACTGGCAATCAACCCATCTATGGGCACCTCACATATACATTTAAAAACTCAAGCGCACCACAAGAAAATACGTGGTACACCTTTACGATAAATACCAGCAATATCTCCTCTATTACCCCATCTGCTTCACCTATTAGTGGGACAACGCATTATCCTATTACCGACCAAGGGTCAACAGTGGGCGAATGGTATATTGGTGGTGAAAATAACAACATTATCTACTTCCAGTTCAATTCGGACTGGCTAGCTACTCATTCCAGTAACGTTTCTGGTATGTTTAATTTCCAGATGAACGTTTCTCCTGGTGGTCCTACTCCGGGAGCAACTATTCCAGTTTCTATCCAAGATATTACAAATGCTATTACCCTGACGAGGCAGCAGGTCTATTCATCTTCTAGAAAGACTGTTGATAATAATCATGATGGTTCATACACGTTCAGAATTAGCGTTACCTCTGATGGTTCGATGAATGATATTAGGCTTGATGATTACTTAACAAATCAGTTTGAATTTGTTCCAGGTACATTTGAGCTTACAAAGACGGATGATCCTAGCTTTTCGTACAGGCCTAGCGTCTCAACTGAAACTCCGGCGGATTCCACGTATACTCATGCAACTGTAAATGTGCGAAATACGCTTTCTTCCGGCACATACACGCTGACATATAATGCAAAGCTTACTGACGACGCCTTGAAGACGATCTATGACAATGTAAATTCCTCTGGTTATTCTCATACGTGGACTACTACAGTTGATAATTTGACTGCTACTAATATTGCTCAATGGCATATTGGGGATCTTGCTCTAGATCCACAAACGTGCAACGTTATTGTCTATCAAAGCGCATTGCAAAAGGCATATACGGGAATCAGTAATAACGAGGTGAGCTGGAAAGTTGATGTCAATAATACCAATAGAAGCTCGTTTATCCTCAATTTAAACGAAACATCATTTACTGATACAATCCCTGACGGTTTAACATTCAATCGAGACAGTTTCAAAATACACTCTGTGGCAAATGGTACCGATACTGAATCGGATCCAAACGAATTTGGCAATCTCACCTACAATGATGCGCGCAAAACCTGGACTTTTAAGTTCACTCATGACACGCAAGTCGGTAATGATCCCCTCACAGATTACTACTTCACATATACAACTACGATGAATCCCGTGCCTGCAGTACCTACGAGATATGCCAATTCTGTTAAGATGGCAACGCCGTTTAATGCAACGGAAACTGCTGCCGCAACCTATTATTTCATCCCAGGTGATATCAGCACGAATCAAGAGCCAGCGGTATTGAAAAGTGTAACCGGGCCATCATCTGAAAACGATTCGTCTTGGACTGGTAC
>CAIFEG010000013.1:0-23909 GCA_903789415.1 uncultured Eggerthellaceae bacterium
GCCCTGTTTCCGGCGGCGAACCGAAGGCTATTGACGGCTCCCTTTCCGTAATGTGTGGCGGCAAAAAGAAAACATGGGAAAAGTACTATGACCTTCTGATGACGATGGCCAGTTCAGTTGTGTATGTTGGTCCGATTGGATCCGGAAACGTCGCAAAGCTTGCAAATCAGATGATCGTGGCATCCAACATTGGAATTGTAGCGGAAGCGCTGACCTTCGCCAAAAGAGCGGGCACAGATCCGAAGCTTGTGTACGAGGCGATCCGTGGAGGGCTCGCCGGTTCCGCGGTCCTTGATGCCAAAGCGCCGATGATGTTCGAAGGCAACTACAAACCAGGATTTCGCGTCAATCTTCACATCAAGGATCTGAATAATGCCTTAAACGCCGCACATGCCATTAATATGCCGGTTCCGATGACGGCTCACATGATGGAGGTCATGCAGGAACTGATGGATTTCGACGAAGGCGGCTGTGATCATTCCGACGTTGTAAAGTATTACGAAAGAATGACCGGTACATCAATTGCTGAAAAATGACAGTAGGGATCAGAATGACTTTGGAAATCCTGACCCGACAATACAAAATTGATGAATAATGCCAGTTAGAATATAAAAAAGCCATCATGCTCGCCTGCTCAAGCGGACAACCCAGAGAGGACATTCATGATTCAAGACATCGCTCCACACGTCATGCACAACGAAATGCAATTCGTGAAACCTTGCGATGAAGACCTTGTTCTCTCCTACCAGGGAAAAAGCATTCTTGTGGCAGAGTCTCCTCTTACTGATGTCCAAACGCTGCATTTACCTACAGTAGCCTTATTCCGTCAGACAACCCAAGTAGCAACTGAACCGAGCAGCGAAGGAAACAATGCGCTCATCTATCTGTTCGCGATCGACGACCAGCGGTTCTTTCTTGAAAGTCGGTTTGCAGCGCCGAATAAGGCAACAAACGAAAAGACATCGGTGCCAGCACACACCGAAGCTGAGCCTCTCACAGATAACAGGTACGCTCTGTCATTGGAAGGCTATCGATATTTCACTCTTAATAAGATCCGCGAGGCACGACCTCTGTATCTAAGCTTTGCGATCATGACCGGTTACCAACTGTACTGCTGGTACCGTGACAACCAGTTTTGTGGACGTTGCGGTGCTCCGACGCATTTAGATAAACGCGAACGTGCTATCGACTGCCCCGTGTGCGGCAATCGCGTCTATCCACGCGTGATGCCCGCTATCATCGTGGCCGTCACGGACGAAGATCGAATTCTTCTCACGCATAAGGCTCAAGGGGGCTACCATTTCTACGCCCTGGTCTCGGGCTTCTGTGAAATAGGCGAAACCGCAGAACAAACGGTACAACGCGAAGTCATGGAAGAGGCTGGCCTGCGCGTCAAAAACATTCGATACTACAAAACCCAACCATGGGGCATCTCCTCCGACCTGCTCATCGGCTACTTTTGTGAGCTTGACGGAAGCCCTGAAATTTCATTGAACGACGGAGAGCTTGCCAAAGCTGTGTGGGTTCGACGTGATGACATGGACGATATCCTCGATGACCACTACAGTCTGACGCGCGAGATGATGGAGTGCTTTAAGGAAGGCAGACTCCCGTTTCTCTGAGGACAGGAAAATTAAACCTCACATCAAGATACTCACGGCCTTTTTATGAACAGGAGAACGTTCTATGAAATACGATGGAATGTCATTTGGAATGTGGATCTTGTTCAAAGGTTCTTTCCGAAAAAATCTTTCGAGCATTTTGAATTTCAATGAGTCGGAAGCAAAGACTATCACCGCAAAGGCAAAAGCGAAATATCACGAGATAATCGAGCATCTCCCCGAGTTTGAAAAGGGAGATCGCTTCAAAATAAACATTGTGAGTTGTGCGATGTTCGCAGCGTTTCTTTTGAGTATGGAAAAGATACCTTCTAAAGAGAAGGTCACTGAGTTTTACAATCAGGCCATGATGACAAAGCCTATGCGATGGTTCTGCAGGATGAGCGGGAAAAACAGATTCGCAGAGAAGAACATAGCAGGGCTAAAGCAAACCGCCGCATCCCGCGCGGGTGACAGAAATCCCTATTCTTGGAACATGGATCTCTACGAATACAAAGATGGCCAAGGATACGAGGCGCGTTTCACGCAATGTGGTATATGTACGCTCATGCGTGAGCTTGGTCTTTTTGAATATGTTCCTGCACTCTGCAAACTCGACTACACCATGAACGACGCAAGTGGCGTTTCGGATTTCATCCGCCAATACACGTTAGCCAAAGGTGGCCCCTATTGCGATTGTGGCTATCGTAAGCGCTCATCTTTAAACAATGCTTCTAAATCCGCAAAAGACAACACGTCTTTCGACGGAAAATAAGGAATACGATTCCTCCCCATGCCTCACCTTTTTCTGACCATTTTGTGAAATGCTTGTTCTGTTATCTATTTACTTATAATTAGACAGGTTGTTGACGACAATTGGATCACGTACCAATGGAATCGCATCGGAATTCGATCCAACTTTTTGTCAATATCTGTTAACTGCTATGATTTGAACAGTTGTTCACATTCGAAACAATGGGTTGCTGAAATGGCTGCCCCATCCGCCAAGGAGGCAAATAGCATGTACGATTACGACGTGGTCTTCATCGGTTCTGGACACGCTTGTTGGCATGCCGCGCTTATGCTCGGCAAAGCTCAGAAGAAGGTGGCGTTCGTCGAGGAAGACACCGTTGCGGGAACCTGCACCAACTGGGGTTGCAACGCAAAGATCCTGCTCGATACTCCGTTTGAGATGGTCGACGGACTCGCCCGCTACCGCGGCATTGGCATCAACGAGGTTCCCGCAGTGAACTGGAAGGCTCTCATGGCTTACAAGAAGAAGGTTGTTACTCCGGTGCACACGGTGCTCGAAGGCTTGTTCTCCAAGATGGGCATGCCTGTCTACCATGGTCACGGCAAGCTGGTTGACGCTCATACCGTCGAAGCGGACGACAAGCGCATCACGGCAGAATACATCGTGTTGGGCACTGGCGAGCGTCCACGTCGCCTTACCATTCCCGGCGCAGACCTCATTCATGATAGCCGCGACTTCCTCGACATCGACGAGTTCCCCGAGCGCATCGTTTTCGTAGGAGCAGGCATCATTTCGATGGAATTTGCTTCCATTGCTGCTCGTATGGGATCCAAGGTCACCATCGTGCACCACAACGAACGCATTCTTTCCAGTTATCCTGCACGCTACGTGTCTCGTGTAGTCGAGAAGCTGAAGGGTCAGGGTGTCACGTTCATGCTCAACCATGAGCTGACAAATGTTGCGGAAGAAAACGGCGATACGGTCGTCACGCTTGAGGATGGATCTACTCTCGCCTGCGACTATGTGCTTGGAGCAACGGGTCGTGTGACAAATTTTGAGAACCTGGGACTCGAAGAGCTCGGCATCGGCGCATCAAGTAAAGGCATCGAAGTCGACGACCACATGCGCACCGCCGTGCCGACGATCTACGCTTCAGGCGACTGCGTGGCCAAACGCATTCCGAAGCTCACCCCTACCGCGACGTTCGAATCGAACTACATTGCCCAGCAGATCTTGGGTTTAAGCTCCGACGCTATTTCCTATCCGGCTATCCCGAACTTGGTCTTCACGTTGCCTCGCATTTCGCAAGTAGGTGTCACAATCGCCGAGGCCGAAGCCGACCCCGACCGTTGGCGCATCGAGACCGTAGAATACGGAAAGCGCTTGCTGTTTGAAGCAAAGAACGAAAGTGACGCTGAATTCACGTTTATTTTCTCAAAGGAAACCGGTCTGCTTGAAGGTGCCGCCTTCTACGGTCAGGACGCGGGCGTTTGGGCCGATCTTGCCGCAATCGTTATTAACAAGAAGCTCACCGGACGCGACTTGGGCCAGATGATCTTCACCTTCCCGACCGAGTCACAAGGAATGTTGAACCTGCTTACGCCGCTGCTTCCCCTAAAATAGCGCACACATATGCATGCTCTGAGGGCACCGGCTGAAAAGTCGGTGTCCTTTTATGTATTTCTTTTCAAGTAAAAATCGCAGCGATCGCGTCCACCTGCCAATGTCCCTTTGCGTATGAACGAAATGCCTGGCAGATTGGAATATGAATACACGTCGTTATCGCAGAAGACATGGCAGAGTTCCGGACAGCCAAGCTCTGCCGTCCAAGCCACATAGGGGCAGGCCATCATATCCATACGGTATTCTTTTCCGGTGTGCTTAAGAATGACTGGCTCAAAGCCGGCATCTTCTCCAAACATCATTTTGGTACCGAAATTCCACATGCGCAAAAAGAAACTGCGCATAAACGGAGGTTTTAGCATTTTCTGATAGCTTTTATTAATTGTCTCGCAGCGTCTGCGGAAGCCTTCTTCTACGATTGCCATCGCCTGATCGGCATCAACTTGAAGGAGCGCACGATATAGGGCAACCGTGGGAAAAATTCTAGATACATGGCGACGCTGTGCCTTCGGTACATTTGGATATTTCTGCTCAATCCGAAGCAGTTCTTTTTCAGCATCCTCGAAAATCCGATCTGTCTCTTCTCGAGAATATGTTTCAAGCAAGACAGAGTGGGTTTCTCTTAGATACGTGCTATTCATCATTTCCCTGGCGTCTTTTTCGCGCATTTGTCTTCCTTAGCCGGTACGGCCCCGTTTTGCCTTGTCCAGTGCGTCCCTGTTGCTTCCAACCTGTCGCGAGCTTACTCCTCGGTAAGTTCAGATAATGTTAGCTTTAGCTAACTATACGGCAAAGAATCAAGCAATTGGAGCCTGCGGTTTACATTTTTTGGGTTCTATCCTGCCCGTGGTTTTCTGCCCTTGGTTTTCTTTACCGTTTTCTTTACCGATCGAAAGCATGGCTTGTTCTTTATTCGCACAAGTTTCAGGAGTATCTTCCGCCTTATTCAGAACAGATGTGGAAAACAAGCAAGCGTCACGTTTTAAACAGGAATGATAGCTCATGGGATCGATCCAAATCTGAGTAGCTACAATACAATAGACCCGAAATGCCGCAAAGAAGGATAATCAAGGCAATAAATGCAAGAGATCGAATCATACAATCTACCGCTGAACTGCTCAAGCAGAAAGATATCTCGAAGATTACCGTAGAGGAGATCGCTGCGGATGCCGATGTGTCGATATGAGCACATGTTCTCAGACATCGCTGGCCAAAATTCTGTCTTCTATCAGATGACGAAACTCAGCATCGAGATGACTCTCCAGAACCTCAACAAAAACAAACTTACCGATCGAACAACCATCGCTGTCTATCACTACGTTTACGGTATGGTCATGCTTATATGGGGTGTGATCCGCGGCGACCTCCCCTTCGATCTGGATGAAAGCGTAGAGGTTTGCCTCGCACAGATTCCAAGCAGTGTGTGAGAAGCACTTCAAATCGATTAGTCGATACCACGCAACGCGCATTTCGTCTGAGCGCAAGTTTTTCGCAATGCTTTTCGTTCCAAGGTTTTTCGGTTATATGGTACGAATTCCAAGGATCGTTACATATTTGTGTAACGGCCTTCTTTGTTTACAACTTACCTGCGGAGTAAATGGTTAGTACGATTTTCATCAGAAAGTTGATCAGGCGCAAAACTAATTTACAGACACGCGCCATTGGAACAAACATTGGAGGAACACAAGATGAAAATCATGGTAACAGGAGCAACCGGCGGATACGGAAGTTATGCAGTTGATTTTGTGCGAGAGTTTGCCCCAAATGCGGAGCTCTCCGGCCTGGTAAGAAATGAAGCGAAAGCGAAGACACTCGATGCTAAAGGTGTTATCGCGAGAATTGGTGATTATACGAATCCGGATTCCCTCGTGAAGGCTTTCGACGGCATCGAGCGTCTGCTGTTTGTCTCAATCTCCCAGTATGAAATTCAGAAGAACGTGGTGGCAGCGGCAAAGATTTCGAATCTATCTTCGATGCGATGGCTCAATGGGGCAAGAAGTACCTGCCCCAATGCAAGTAAAACGCAAGTAAAGCTGCTCTAATTATGGACGGCACGCAACTGCAGGTGGCCGAAGCACAGCTGGGCACCGAGCGCAACCGATCCCAAGCCAACGAGCACGAAGGAGCTTCCGGCAAAGCCAACCCATCCGATACCAATTGTGTCTATGACGGCTCCGCCCATCCAGGTGCCAATGCCGATTCCCATGTTGAACAATCCTGAAAAGATAGACATTGCGGTGGCAGTGCACTCAGGGGTTGTGCGCTTGATGATGATGTCCTGCATCGCTGCGTTGAAGAACGAAGCTCCAACGCCCCACAGAATGCAAACTCCGTAGATGCCAAAGAAGGTATGTGCAGCGGGAGCCATCAGCAGCAGCGAGCAGCAGATCGCGTTGCAAGGAAGTCCGATGCGCATCTCGTTGCTTAAATGAGCAGGACGCGCGAACAGCGCACTTCCCAAGATTCCAGCACAGCCGAAGACCGATAACGCCAACGTGATGGAGTTGTCGGACATACCGCCCACCTGCGCAAGGAACGGCTCAATGTAGCTGTAGCCCATGTAGTAGCCAGTGGCTACGAGAATTGTCACCCCATAGACCACGATGAGATGGCGATTATGCGCCAGCGTAGGAACCATGTGCAGAGAAAATGGCTCGGTTTTTTCCATATGCGGAAGGAACGCCACGAGGGCGATCAAAATGAACAGTGCTGCGCAGGCAATGAACAAAAATGTCGCACGCCAACCAAGTACTATACCAATACTGCGACCCAGCGGAAGCCCGAGAATCGTGGCAACAGAAGAGCTGCCCACGATGATACTCGTCGCCAAGGGCACATGCTTTTTGTCGACAATTCGCGTAGCAATCGGCGTAACGATGGACCAAAACACAGCGTGAGCTGCTGCCACCAGAAGGCGCGCAGCGGTCAGTGCCACGAATGTTGTTGCAAGCACTGAAGAAACCTGACCAGCAAAAAACACCGCGATAACCACAAACAAAAGGTTGCGGAAGTTCAAATGTGAGCCAGCGATCATGAGCGGCAGCGAAAGAAGCATGACCGTCCATGCGTAGAGCGAAATCATAAGGCCTGCTTGGCTTTCGGTAACGTCAAAGGATGCGGCGATATCGGAAAGCAGTGCCATGGGCATAAATTCTGAACTGTTGAACACGAAAGCAGCGAAAGCTAGACAGAAAAGAGGAATTGCCTGCCGCCATGTAAGCTTTGTCGAAGTGTTCTTAACCGTCGAATTGCTTTGAGTTAAACTCGCCAATTTCCCCTCTCCCATCACTTGTTTTGTGCTCTGCATCGAGTGTTTTTTCTTTAAGACACAAGGCGATATTCAAACGCTAATAAAGGCATTTGTAGAGGGGTAATGAGCAATATTCAAAAAATGTTCACGTTTCGATAACGTTTTCTTGACATACGTAAATTAAGAGCCTGAGGTGCGCTAATAACCAGGACATGCTTGCCCTAAATAATCCCTAAACAATCTGGTGTTGCTTATTACTTTTGATCTGAAGAGTCGTGGTTGATTTCATCTAAATGTCATGTAGGCACATCGGAGTATCCTCAAAGATTAATAAAGTGGAAGAGTTCTCGTGGACTTTATGTGAGGCGGGGACAAAGAAGGGTGGTCGATCAATCAACGGCCCTTTGATTTTTATATTGAAATCCCATGCAAGAATTAAAGACAATAGAAAAGTTATTTGGTAATTACCTTCACGATCTCGCCGATAAAAAGTGTATGCGTGCCCATATTTGAATAATTATCCTTCATGATCTTCGCGGGAATAGCCTTAGGATCAAGCGGCTGTTTATACAGCTTACGGC
Source organism: uncultured Eggerthellaceae bacterium (assembly GCA_903789415.1). Taxonomy (GTDB): domain Bacteria; phylum Actinomycetota; class Coriobacteriia; order Coriobacteriales; family Eggerthellaceae; genus CAIFEG01. Next base: position 7,807 of record CAIFEG010000013.1, read on the forward strand.
AAATAAGCGTAGTATCGGCCTCTTCGAAACTCATACCGTTATCTACCGCGACGGGCGTAAGGCTTGTCTTTGCCACTTTGTCACCGTCACGTCCGGAAAGAGTCCCGAGAACCTGCAAATCCTTACGATGCTCAGGCGCAAAGAAACTCACCGTAAACCAATCATTGTTCTCCATGAATTGGTAGGTATAACGTGTAGGTACCACATACACGTCAATAACGGGTTTCCACCACATGTCACCAAACGATCCCCATGCGATGGTCATGGTATTCCAGTTTTCCTTATTTCCCGCAGTAAGAAGAGCCCATTCGTTAATAAGACGCGGCAAAAGCTTCGCCTGTACAGCCTCGATCTCGTGTTTGTCGGTGATGATAGCCATTGAATCTCCTATCGGCGTATTTTCATTTCTAAATGAAAGTTTACGGACCGCAAGGATTCAACGCAGCGTCAAATATTAAGTTTAATAAGGGTATATCTTCAGAAAAAACCGAGAGAAATAGTTTTTACTCTGCAATAGCTTTCACCACATGCGAACTTGGTTGTCCAAGCATGCGCATAAACCATGAGGCTAAATCTTGGGGATCTGCTTTTAACCCGTGACTAAACCACCAAACGACCGTCTCGACAAATGCGCTTACAAACAAATCGAGCGCTAAGTCGTGTGGCATATCCCCAGGAATATGAGGGGGATTTTCCTCGATGAGTTCAGCCAGCCGTTGCCGAAAATATGATGTAAAAACCGGCTCCCCTTCTTTAAGAAGCTTGCCACAGATTCCGTCATAGGTGTCGCGCAAGTGATACAAAAGATGCGCAAGACGCCCCTCTAGATCTCCGGTTTGTAGAGCTCGATGAGTCACACAATGCGAATTCACACCAGCAAATATGTGATCGAACATCTCGGTACACATGTCATTTAAAAGTTCATCTTTTGTCTCAAAGTGCTCATAGAACGTACTGCGCCCGATGTCAGCACGATCAATAATCTGAGCAACGGTAACCTGAGCATATGGCTTTTCGCTTACGAGGTCTTCAAATGCCTGGTAAATGGCCTTTCTGGTCTTACGTTGACGTCGATCCATCGTACGAATCCTTTCATTTAATCCGCTTTCGCACAATTGCCCAGAACTGTTCGGTAACGTTCGTTTCAAAATATTTGACTCTACAAATTACCGAACCCCATGGTTTATACCGGATACAGTGTTCGATAACTACATAGTATCCTTTGGAGAAACACATGCAGGAGAAAATACAAGAAATCTTAGACAAAGGCGGGACGAAAAAGGACATAACCTTGCTTGTCATATCAGGCATTGCACTTGTGATAAGCCTTATCGCGGGTTCTCGCTTCCCTATCGATCCTGCCTGGATTGCGATTATACTCTGTGGCATTCCAATTATCGCGGAAGCTGCTATCGCGCTCATTACTAAGCACGACATTAAAGCTGACATGCTTGTTTCTATTGCACTTATTGCATCGGTCATCATTGGTGAGTACTTCGCCGCAGGTGAGGTTGCTGCCATCATGCAGCTCGGCGGCCTGCTCGAAGATCTTACCGTACAACGTGCCCGTTCAGGCATTGAAAACCTGGTTGAACTTACGCCGCTTACCGCTCGTCTGGTCAATGAGAACGGAAGTGAAGAAACAATTGATGCTTCTAGGGTTGAAGTAGGGCAAACCATACGTGTGCTTCCAGGCGAATCCATACCGGTGGACGGCCGGATCGTCAGCGGATCTTCAAGCATTGATGAAGCGGTGATGACCGGGGAATCATTACCCGTGGATAAACAGGTGGGCGACGAAGTGATGGCAGGAACCATCAACCGATTCGGCTCTCTTGATGTTGAAGCCACTCGTGCAGGCGAGGATGGGTCGATCCAGCGCATGGTTCGTTTGGTTAAATCCGCCGATGCAGGAAAAGCACCGATTGTGCGACTCGCTGACCGTTGGGCAACGTGGGTTGTCGTCGGAGCACTCGCGGCTGCCGTGGGCATCTATTTGGTAACGGGTGAAATCTTGCGTTCGGTAACCGTGCTAGTGGTATTTTGCCCCTGTTCACTCGTGCTAGCTACTCCTACCGCTATCATGGCAGCTATTGGCAACGCCACAAAGCACGGCATCGTTGTAAAAGAAGGAGATGCTCTCGAACGCCTAGCGTCGGTCGACAAGATTGCATTCGATAAAACGGGCACCTTGACCAAAGGGAACCTTCACGTGGTCACTGTCGAGGCACTTCACGATTCCTCAATATCGGATAACGAACTTTCAACTTTGCTTGCCACAGCCGAATTACGAAGCGAACATCCCTTAGGCAAAGCAATCGTAAGTTGGGCGCAAGAACAGCATATGAGTTTGCGAGAGCCGACGAATTTTTCCATGATACCGGGACGTGGTGTTGAAGCTACCATCAATGACAGTAAAGTTCTGGTTGGAAATGTCCAGCTTATGGAAGATCACGGTATCGGAAAAGACGGATGGTATCAAACACGAATCAATGAGCTTCGCAATCAAGGTTGCACGGTATCGCTTATTGCATGCGAAGGCAAACCAGCAGGAATTGTTGCTCTGGCTGATACCCTACGCCCCGAAGCTCCAACGATTGCCACGGCTCTTACTGCTAGTGGGATCGTCCCGGTAATGTTGACCGGAGATAACAGTGCTGCGGCATCAACGATTGCACAGCACTGTGGAATTACCGAATTCCAAGCAGAATGTCGGCCCGAAGATAAGATGAACTTCATCGAATCGAACGAACAAAAAGGTACACAGGTTGCGATGGTCGGCGACGGAGTAAATGATGCACCGGCTCTCAAACGTTCTTTCGTTGGTATTGCGATGGGTGCCATGGGCAGTGACATTGCCGTTGATGCAGCTGATATTGCTTTGGTCGAAGATGGGATTTCTGAACTCCCACGTCTTGTAGCTCTATCAAAGCACATGATGACGACCATCAAGGCGAACTTAACCTTTTCGATGACGCTCAACTTTATCGCCATCATGTTGGCATTTTTTGCCATCTTAAACCCGGTAACCGGAGCTCTCGTGCATAATTGCGGCAGTGTATTTGTTATTGTGTGTTCTTCCCTCCTACTTGGATGGAATCCGAAACAAAAGAATGCCCAGAGGCCTGATGCCAAACAGGTGGTAACGACAGCCAATAAAGCTTCTGCTGAAGCAATCTAAAGAGGATTTATCATAGGGTAATTCTCTGCGCCAAACATCCTCATTACAACGATATTGCGTCGCTATGCGTGCACTATTCAGAACTTCATTAGGATCGGTAGAGTGCCCGGCTTGTACAAGAAATCTCGAATTATAGTTACCCAACTGCGTTGCATGAGCTGAAATAGCACTCGACTTCTCAAGAAGAATTACACGAAGTCCATTTTCAGCTGCAGAGGCTGCTGCAGAAAGTCCAGCGGGACCGGCGCCGATAACCAACAGATCACATGTCAGATTCTCCGAGACATCGGATTCATTAATACTGCCATCTTCAAATGCGACGGTTCCCTCAGGGGGCAAAGAAAGTGATGGAATATTCTCACCCACATAGTAGCCTGTTGGTATTAAGCCTGAAGTGCTTTGTGAATCCGATGTCTCGGAGAATCTGACATTGATGACTATGGCGCCGATGACGATTTCGAAGCCCCTTTGTTCAGCGATGACTATTTAGACAAAACACAAAATATGCTTGAGTTTCTCATCATCGAATTTATGCACGGAGGCGCTTCAGATTTCGCACGTTTTATAAACGTACATCAAGATAAGATTGCCGATCAGTGCGAATCGAGCAAAACGCTAAAAGACATCGTGATTGCCGGTCTTGAACTGGGGATCCATAAAAGAAATGCAGAGTGTGCGATTGAACTCGGAATTTTGTATTACACCGGTGAAATTGTTGATCAGGATTTCGATCGAGCAAAAGAGCTGTATCAGATAGCGGGTGATCTTGGAAACATTCAGGCCATCATCAACCTTGGATATATTTACGAATATGGACGCACGGGGAAACGTGATTATTCTTCTGCATTCCAATGTTATGCATATGCAGCAGCAGTGGCGGACGCGCCAGAAGCCCTTTATAAAATGGGAGATATTATTTCACGTCACGGAAATTCATTGAGTCTCGAGTCAAACAGCATAGGTTCAAGCGATGCAAACTTTGATGAACAGGCATTTCAGCGAAACACACGTGCGGCTTTTCATTTATGGCTGAGAAGCTACCAAGAAGCTGACGAAAATGAAGATACCGAAAACCAGGCTCAAGCCGCCATACGAATGGCACCCTTCTACCTTGATGAAGAAAAAGCAGAAATGGTAGACGTTGATGTTGATCCCCATAGAGCGCTTGAACTTTATATGCTCGCGGAAATAGGAATACGCCTCTCGATTGAAAATGGACTGACATATTATCAGCCGCGATTAGATGAGGCAATTCGGGGGCAAGAAATGGCACGCGAAGCGCTGGATGAATACTTAGAAGATATTGGGTAAGCCCCTTCAGACTTACTCAAAAATTAAAAAGTAATCAACGGGAATTCTCGCTGCCGTTTTATACACGGGCACCCATCTTACGAGCTTGCTCAAGTTCAGGGTGCCCTTCGATTTCGCCCGCTTCAAACACTCCACCTGCAAAAATATGACCTTTGAGCTGCGCTTTATTAAATACTTTGAGCCAACCGCGCAATCCACCTTCAGCATATTTCGGAGCATCAGGAGCTGCAGATTGAGCCGTTGTAAGCAAATACACATCGCGAAAACGGTAATCCGACGAATAAAGGGCATTCGTACGATCGAGAAGAACCTTCATTTGGCCGCTCATTTCGTAGTAGAAAATTGGTGTTGCAAATGCGATAACATCCGCATCTCGTATTTTTTCTACAATTTCGTTTGCATCATCATGTACGGCACATTGTCCCGTCCTCGCACATGCCCAACAGCCCAAACAGAATCCAATGTTCTTGCCGGCAAGTGAAATAATTTCTACCTCATTGCCTACTTGGCGTGCACCTTCGGCAAACGCGTTGGCAAGACGAATGGAATTCCCGTTTCTTCGCGGACTTGTGCCTATCACAAGAACTTTCTTCGGCATGGTTTTCTTCCCCTTTTGTACATCTTTAGATACCGCTTAAAATGCTTGAAGCCCAACAGATATGGTTTTATACCGATCTCATAGCAGCACGACGAGCGCTTAATGCATGCTCTTCTTTAGAAGAGAAGTTCCTGATCACCTTATCGAGTGCTGCAAGTGCTGCTTTTTTATCGCGAGGAAGTTGTGCCTGCAGGAAAATGCTTGAAGCCGCGGTGCCAGAATCAACCGTGATAGGAATAGTAAGGTCTGCGATGAGTTCACGCATTTCCTTTAAACGCTCAAGCTCAGTTGCTTCGGTATATTCGCCAGACACCATTTGATCATAGAGTTTGGTACCAGGTAAGACAGCCACATTTGTATAGATCATATAGTACGGGTGAATTTGATTTAGGACTGCAGCACTCTTGCGTGCACTTTCAACAAGCTTACCCTTGCCAAGAAGTCCACCCAGATAAATCATGCGATACGTTACACCTGCTTCATCTAATTTATGGCACTGGGTCACGATATCTTCCGCGGTGTATCCCTTGTCCACAAATGCAAGCGCCTCATCATCTCCTGTTTCAATGCCAATCATAATTTCATCGATGCCATGCTCTTTGATGAGACGTATATCTTTAACACTTTTACGTTTGAAATCATCGATACGCGCATAGGTGCTTACGCGAGCCTCTGGATAGTATTTACGGAATAAATCACCGATTTCGATAAGGCGCTTCGTGGATAATGCATAGGGATTTCCGCCTGATGCCCAAATCTTTCTGACGTACGGAATTTGTTTCTTTGCCTCGATGAGCTGCTGTTCTATTTCTTCGTTTGAAGCAACCCAAAGCGGTGTGTTCTTGTAGAAGTTGCAAAACGTGCAACTATTATGGGTGCAACCAGCGGTAATTTCAATAAATAGACTATCAGCGTCGGTTTGAGGTCTAATGATTGGTCCATGGAATTGCATCTGGAATCTCCTTTTGATTCGTTTCTGTTTTATATTTCTCGAATCTTCGAAATGTTTGTCTTAAAAATTAGGTAGCATTTGCTACCTGAATACTTGAAATTAAAACCCTTAGAAAGAAAGCTTTGTCTCACTCAATACATCGACTACCAAGCCAGGTGAAATAACTTAGAGAAGACAAGCACCACTTAGCATTTCTTTTCAATAAAATCTGCAAGCTCATGAATCCCCTTCTCATTCCTACGATAGTATGTCCACTTGCCGAAACGGCGACTTTCTAATAGTCCTGCACGTTGCATTTGCACAAGATAATTTGATGTCGTGGAAACTGACATGTGCGACTTTTCCGAAATTGAACCGACACACACGCTATTGTCGAACTCATCATCATCAGGAATATGCAGACCCTGCGGTCCAAAATTCTCCTCAGGATGTTTGAGCCACTCTAAAATTTGTAAGCGCTTCTCATTTGCAAGTGCTTTGAATATGTCTACTGCGTTTTCCATGCGCATATTATATATCGTAAATTTGCGAAATGTAAATACGTTTTTTAAGATTTATGAATTCATCTTCATAGTTTGAAAACAAATACTTTTGTTATTTCGGATTTGGCCAGTTCAACAAGGAAAGGCACGACCCTAAAGAATCACGGTCAAAAAACGGGAGATAACTCAACATGTAAGTTATCCCCCGTTTAAGTCTTATATGTAACTGTATAGCCAAGGATTTACGCCATGGAATTGGGCACTAATCAGAATCAGCCCTGTTAGAACGAGTTGAAATCCCCACCCTTTATCTGTTATTTGTCTTCGTCAGTCTTTGTTACCGCATCAAGTGCCGCAAGTGCATTAAGTGTGCGAGGATATCCAATAAACGGAAGGTTGCTTGACACAACACGAATCAACAATTCCTTAGAATTTCCCGCGCTCAGATTACCTGCAGCATGACCGCGCAACTGAGGATCACAACCACCTTGAGCAGCAATAATGCAGAATGTTACCAGCTCTCTTTCCGCAAGGTTGAGTCCGCCTCGTGTATACCAATCACCAAAGCAATTATCCACAAGCCACTCGTTGATTTGGGGATATTCAGGATTGCCCTTCGATTTAAAATCGCGCATTCCTTCGCCAAAGATACTGACCTGTGCTTCTTCCCCACCCTGCATACGGCTTTCACGAGTGGGCTCGGTATGTGCCTGAGGTTCAAGCGGCAACGTTACGCCTGCCGCTTCAAGCGCATCATTTGTTGCCTTAAGGAACGGAAAGACACGCCCCATTCCTAGGTATGCAACCGCTTGATACACAATTTCTTTCGCCACCACCGGCGTAATACCATTGCGCAATGCCGCAGGAAGAATTGCTTTATATTCATCAATTCCCTGGCATCCGAGTAAGGTAGAAAGCCAACCTAAATACCGAGTTTTGTCATCAAGTTCTACCGTGTTGACCACTTCATCAAAAGCAAAGTTGTCAAAACGCTCTATAAACTCAGGATCTGTTCTGAGAAAATCGGATGTATAGCCAGGAAACATCTTCTCGTGAAAATTCTTTGCATTATCAGTAATCTTAGGTTCGTATGCCATAGTTTTTTCCTTCCAAACGTATCGACTGAGTTATACGTTACCTTTATTGTAATTACTATTCGCCTTCGGGGATATCAGTCGAAGCGGCAAGAGCGGTCATTGTCTTGTAATCGGCCAAGCGTTCTTCTAAACGATCAATGGTAGCCTGTAGTGCCTGACTGCCATATACCTGGCGCAAAGGCGCTGGTTCAATAGAGACCGATTCAATCATACGCGCTGCCATTTTCGCAGGATCACCTGTTGCAAGGCCTTTTGAAGGATCAAGCATGTCAAGGAAACCATGCACATGATCATACTCAGGCATGAGATTTGCCACATGCGCACTTCCATAGCGAAATTCCGTACGTGCGCCACCTGGTTCAACGATAGTCACACCAATATTAAACTTCGCAACTTCCTGTGCGACCGACTCACAAAATCCTTCAATTCCAAATTTCGTGGCATGATACAAACTATTTGCCGCATATGCAACTTGACCACCATAGCTTGAAACCTGAATGATACGGCCCCCACCCTGCTTACGTAGATGAGGCAATGCCGTGCGAATGACTTGAATAGATCCCGTGAGATTCGTGGCGATAATCTTATCGATATCTTCATCGGAGAGTTCTTCTACTGCTCCAAAAAGACCATATCCGGCATTGTTTACAATCACATCAATGCGCCCGTGACGGTCAAATGCCTCGTTGATCACACGATGAACTGCAGGTACATCAGTAACATCCAAAATGACGCAATCAAACGTATCAGGATATTGGTCAATTAAACTTTGGACTTTTTTGGTGTTACGAACCGTGCCAATAACTGTCTTGCCTGCCTCAAGAAGTTGTTTGGTCATTTCATTTCCGAATCCAGAGCTAACACCTGTAATCAACCATGTATTCGCGTTTTTCATGTTCTTCCTGCCTTTCCGATCATGCATCATGAGCATGCGCTTTTTCTTCTTTCGACAGTTAGAACTTTACGCGCAATATTAAGAATTTTTGATTCATATAACATATACCTAATAGAATATTTTTATCGATAGTTGCCTAGTACGAAATCAAAATCCCAACTGCAGCAGTAAAAAGCTGACGATTTGCAGATCAATTGACTCATACAACACAAATGAAACCAATAAATCAAAGATGAACTGCCTATACGAGTTTTTCGTAGCGCGTTCCCGGTTTATACAGATCCTGCAATAGACGCACGAGCTCTTTTACTTCTGTACGATTATCTTCAGCATGCGTAAGCAAAACACAGTTGACTTTCTCCTCGCAGTCAAATGGCGTCCACGCAAATTCATCATTGCCATCATTGAACAACCCGGGAGATAAACACACGCCTTTGCCTGCGGCAACACTAATCAGTGTGGTTCCATGATCGTTGCTATTAAAATGAGGAAGATCAAGCTCGCTTACAACCCTGTGTTGCACCGCACGCAATGATGTAGGACTAGAGCCGCCAACCATAAGCGTTCTTCCACGCAAATCTTCAGTGTGAACGAGCTTCTTTCGCGCCAAAGGATCATTCTTGCGCGTTACTAAATAAATGCGGCTCTGGTAGAGAGTATGCGAAACAACGTCAGGGATTCGCCTGCCATCATCCCGGAGAAACGCAATGTCCTGCTCACCACGGAGAAACGCATCGATATTTTCGCTTTGATTGAAAACGGGAGTCACGTTCACATCGGGATATTTCCGTTGGAGCCTCTCCATTGCGTACGGCAGTGCGAGAAGTGTGCTTCGCCAGGTAAGCCCCACCGTAATAGACGAACGGAATTTGTTTGAAAAGTTCTGGCCCAGTTCAACTGCACGGCGAAGATCGCCACAAATAGATTCTAAGCTTATCAAGAATTGCACCCCTGCAGGCGTAGGCATTGCTCCTTTGCCAGAGCGATCAAAAATTTTAAAGCCGATTTCATCTTCGAGTGTTTTGATTTGATAACTGAGCGAAGGTTGTGAGATAAACAAATTCTCTGCTGCTCGTTTAAAGTTTTGGGTGCGTTGCAATTCAAGGGCACAATCCATCTGCTTCGTATTCATGTTTGCCTCATTGTTCGGAAATAGTAATGGCTCAAAAATTTAACGACGTTATAAGTTGCGCTCGCTTTACGCTTAAAAATAGCTTACGGTCTCTATCAAAAACAGTATATATTGTTCAACTTTTTTAAAACACGAGTGGGCGCAAAAGATCAGTTTGTCTTTATCAGGGTATATATGCATACATATTTTTGGAATCTGTTCCTTTAATTGCGACACCATCAAAAATTTATCTACTTGAGTTTCTTATTTCCTGATATGTTCTTATTAGATAATTCAAGAAACAAGGGCGGACATCATTGCATACAGCGTAACCAACACATACTGCATTGTGTTTGTCCGCATACGTTGGACCCAAGCAATTTATAAAACAAATGAAGGACTGAGAACTATGCCATATGAACGACCCCATGATCTACGAGTGGAGAAAACCATTGATGCAATCCAGACGACATTCAAAGAAATGCTACTCGAAATGGATTTCAATGACATCACGGTAAAAGAGCTCTGTGCTCGCGCACGAATCAACAAGAAAACGTTCTACCGATACTACCCCGCTATCGAATATTTGCTCGCGGAAATGCAGCAATCATATTCACAGCCCTATATAGAAATGGTTAAAGATCTCAAATATCCGCGCGATACCGACAAAATAACGCGTGCATTCCTCCAGTTTGGCACCGAACAGGACGAATTATACGAAAAGATCACCTGTGCAGGTCCCCACGATGCGATTCGCGAGGAGATGATTCGTAACGTGGAAAAGGGCCATAATCCTTCAGAAATTATGCCTGCGGGGTGGGATGCGCCAACGTGGAATATTTACCTGGCATTCGTAACTTCAGCACCACTCTTTATTTATCGGCAGTGGATTGCCGATGGGAAAAAGATGCCTGCGAAAAAGATGATTGATGCTGGTTGTCTTCTTGTGTGCAACGGTGCGCGTGCCCTCGAACGTCAAATGCATTAGACATACTCCAACAACTTAGATATGCAACTCATTTTGTCTAGGCGGGTACATAGGTAACGCAATGAGCAAAAGCGACCGTTGAGCAGGTTTCCCTCCACCAATACAATTCAAATTGTAAAGAGCAACGTAAGTTTCTTATTTCTGGTTTAAAACAATTTCATGGATGAAAGGAACTCAAATGTCCGATCAAACGTACATCACCTTAAATGACGGAAACAACATCCCCCAAATGGGCATCGGCGTCTATCAGGTACCTGAAGGACAGCAAACAATCGATGCCGTAACCAACGCCCTCAAACTTGGATATCGCCACATTGATACCGCCCATGCGTATCAAAACGAACGCAGCGTTGGACGGGCCGTCAAGCAATCAGATGTTCCTCGCGAAGACGTTTGGATTACCACAAAGCTATGGCCTACCGAATATGGCAGCGGTCGCACCACCGCAGAAATCGATAAGATGCTTGGGCGCCTGGATACCGACTACATTGATTTGCTGTTACTTCACCAGCAGGTCGGTGATTATTTGGGGGCCTGGAAAGAAATGGAGCAGGCTGTTGCTGCAGGAAAAGTTCGTTCGATTGGCATTTCGAATTTTGAAAGCGATCGCCTTGAAGAGCTCTGCAATGCGGCAACCATCAAACCAGCAGTGCTCCAAGTCGAGTGCCACCCGTATTTCCAGCAAAACGAACTTAAGCGTCGTATTGCTCCATATGGAACAAAGATTGAAGCATGGTATCCATTGGGACATGGCAATTCAGGGCTGATGAATGAGCCGACATTCACCAAGATTGCGAAGGCCCACGGTAAAACGAATGCACAGGTGATTCTTCGTTGGCACATTCAAGAAGGAAACATTATTTTCCCACGCTCAACAAACCCCGATCACATTCGCGACAACTTTGATATCTTTGATTTCGAGCTCTCCGATGACGAGATGAATGCGATTCGAGCACTTGATAAGAACGTTCGCTTCTTCAACATGCCGCTATCTGAGCAGGAAACCAACTTTATGCAGTTCCATCCTGCAGATTAATTAAGGATTATCTCTCAAAACCTGAGTAAATCCACTGGCTGATTGCTACGTATGCCTTATCCCAGCAATCAGCCAATTTTATATCCTCTTGATTCGATAGATCTTTCCAGGTACGGATCTTTACGGTTCATACGCCAAACGAATAGATGACAATACCAATCAAAATAAGTGCCAACGCAAGCAATTTTTTTGACGTAACCGTTTCTTTAAAAAATACTGCACCAAAAATTGTCACATAAATATAGCTTGTCGATTCCAACACAGGACCGAATGAAAGTGGTACTACTCTATACGCCAAAATGCACAAAAGCGTTGATACCACAAACATGGAATATGCAAAAATTACCGGTGCATTAAGGTATTCTTTGATGTGTGAGCTATACGTTTTTTGGGCAGACTTCTTCAGAATGACTTGGGAAATTGCACTAATGAATGTGCCAATTAGAATGAAACTCGCATAGAGTGCAAAGGTTGTATCCATGCTACTCACCTAATTTTGTACGAGATTTATGTGGCAGCTGTTCCGAGGATGATTTAGCAGGGGCCGAGCCTGGCTTAGCATCGGCATACGAAAAAAGAACAACACCCGCAACAATAAAAATTGCTCCGATTATTTTCTGTAGCGTAATGGGCTCAGCAAAAAATACAAAGCCCCAAATAATGCCCCATACAATACAAATTGCACGATTCGAGTACGCAGTTGTGAGTGCCATTCTTTTCAGAATCTGCTGCCACCCCAAAGCATAAATACCCAAAATCGCAAGCATTGCACCGTAGTACACGAAAAACATCAGGCTAAACATATCTACACCTGCAGCTAACTTGCTCATAATTCCGCTACAGGAATACACCATGAGTAAGAGGTGAAGAACGAAATATGTCTTAAGACGTGATGCCATTAAAATCTCCCATTGTTGATTTGAGAAATGCTGCTATCAAATTATTTGTGATGGTCTATCTCTCAGAAAGCGTATGTTTTGGAAGTACTTCTTCTGCAGCTTTAAGTGAATCAGCCTTAAAAAGAAAATATCCATATCGATTAGCGCTATCAGTAACTTCATGATCAAACGCATCAGGTATTTCACTTGAAACAATATGAATTTCATCAAGTTCCTGAGCTTTATGAAATGCATCAACGTCCTCTGGCGCAAAAATAAAGCGAACACCAGCATATCCTGGGCATTTATGCACGTCGAAATCGGGTTCTTCCCCAAGTGCCACTTCGATGACTCCAGCTAAAAAGTCATACCCTGTAGACATACGCACCATGTCGCTGCCAATAAAGTCTCCACCCATGCGCGCACCAATCTCAATAATGCGAATAGTGCCGTTCTCATCGATTTTCAGTTCGCTATGTGAAGCCCCATTTTGTACATGTAAACTATCAAGTGCATGTGAAACGGTTTTTGCAACTTTTTCACGCATTGATTCAGAGAGACGAGCAGGCTGCAGATGACCACGCTCAATAAAATGAGGTGCCCCAGTCGTAAACTTTTCCGTGATCGCCAAGAAATGGTGATGACCGTGCCATGAGAGAAATTCTACGCTGTACTCTTTTCCACGTGCATATTCTTCTACCAGGGCCTCTTTTGAAAAGCTTTCGTCAAGTGCTGCTTCAATTGCCGAATCCATCCCGTCAACACTCATAAGTTTAGAGACTCCACGGCTTCCTGACCTATCAGCTGGCTTCACAATAACGGGGTACTGAAAATGTTCATTTTTTACATCAGCAGGTGAAGTAACCCGAATACTTTTTGGAGAAGGATCTCCGTTTTGCGCAAACGCCTGGCGCATATTCCATTTATTGGTGCTTTTTTCAATACAATCAGGTGGATTACCTACTAATCCCATTTTATTAGCCACGTAGCCAACGGTCACTGCACCCAAATCAGATGAAATGGTACATATTCCATCTATGTCAATTTCTCGACATTTCTCTAATATTTTGTCTTTTTCAATAATGCTTATCGGATAGAAATGATCGGCAGTTTTTTCTCCAATATCTCCTGCTTTCCATGCAAATGCATACGTTTCTAAACCCATTTCTTTTGCTTTTAGAATCAGAGGATTTTGTAGATAAGAAGCTCCAATAATTGCAAGCTTTTTCATGATTCACCTCAAAAGTATTTCAGTTGGTTATTGAAAGTTCTATATAATCGCATGTAAAACGTTCTAAGTATATGAACGTTGGTTCATAATAATGAACACTATTAGTTATTAAAGCACGTAAAGACACAACGTACCTTGTTAACATATAGAAGTATATGGCTACTGAAGTTATGAGAGGAATCATGCAGCAACAAACCACATTCAAAAGCTTACCATTTATCGTATTACTCATAATCAGCATGTTTTTTGGCATTGCAATAGCACCAAGCATCGCTCTTGCAAATAATAGCGAGAACAATCAAACGTTATCTGCAACGACCCCGTCGGCGCAAAACACAGCATCCGTAAGCACCGTAAGTGCCACTTCCAACAAAGTGGCAGAGCATACAACAGCTTCTAAACCGATACAAACACCTACAAAAACAGATTCATCGCAAAAGACTTCTGCCACCTCTCAAACAACTGCTCAGCCAACAGAACAAACAGCCAGTAATACACAAAATAAGAGCGCCCAAACCAAAGAAACGGACTCGTCTTCTACATCTTCATCGGACTCCTCTACCTCAAAGCAAGGCGAAGCTTCTTCAAAGCAGAAACAATCAAATCCAGAAGCATCAAAAAAATCAGAATCTGCACAGACAACAAAACAAACTGGGACAAAAGGCACTTCTGAAGATGTTTCCTCTAATGTAAATACTTCTCAAACTGCTTCTCAAAAAGCCTCAACAAGTGCAAATGCCAATAATACCGTTACCTTCACGGTAAAAAAATCTACAGAAACTCTTTCAAATCTTTCAAAACAACAATTAGTAAGAGCTCTGAGAACCAGTGCTATTTCTATTCCGAAATCAGGTCGCCTAAAAATAGCCATTGATCCAGGACACGGAAGCAGAGATCGGCCAGGTGCAAGCTATGATCCAGGTGCATGTGCAAATGGACTGCAAGAAGCTAATCTCACACGTCGCATTTCCGCTTACATTCAAAATATGCTTTCAGAGTATAACGTTGAAGTTTACATCACACATAAAGACGGAGAGCAGATTTCTTTAAACGAACGTGTCGATCGTGCAGCACGTAACGGTTGCCAGGTGTTCATCAGTATTCACATCAATGCCGGCGGCGGAACGGGCGTCGAGGTGTTAGTTCCAAATGACACGAATTATCAACGCGAAAATCGTGATCAATCGTGGGGATTGGCCCGTAGCATTTTAAACCACCTCACCGCGTCAACAGGGCTTCCACTTCGTGGTAACGGTTTCCTCAAGAAAAATTGCACGACCGGTGACGTTTACGACGATGGGGTAAGCATCCAGGATTATTTCACCGTCATAAATGAAGCACGCGCAGATGGCATGATCGGCATCCTTGTTGAGCATGGGTTCATCGATGGCCCGTGGCGTGACGTCCATTATCTTTCAACAGAAAGTGGACTGAAAACTTTAGCAGCCGCTGATGTGGCAGGAATTGTTCAGTATTTCGGACTCACCAAAGGCCCAGTTGCGAGTGTAAAGACAATTTCAAATGGCAGTGTAACTCTACAGTGGAATTCCGTTTCTGGCGCTCAAAGATATGCCGTTGCACAAGTATTAAACAATGGATCATTTTATAACTACACGCTCAATTGTCATGAGACATCATATACAATAACTGGACTTCAAAATGGACAAACATATAGATTCCTTGTACAAGCATATGTAAATAATGCCTGGAGCGCTTTCTCCTCTTCCAATTATGTAACAGTGAGGGTTATCCCTTCTCCTACAGTCAGAGTTACTTCTACTGGAGACGGATACGTTACTCTTTCTTGGAACAAAATCAACGGGGCAACACGCTACGCTATTGCCCAGAAAAACAGGAACAATACGTACACTACATACACATATTGGTGCAAGAACAATTCTTACACTGTTACAGGACTATCAAATCAAAAACGTCATAGTTTCTTAGTGCAAGCTTTTGTAAATGGGTTCTGGAGTTCATATGACGATAGCCATTTGGTGTACGGAACTCCGAGAGGAGCTACAAAGCCTACTACCGTAGCAAAAATAAAAAATGATGGAACCGTAGAGCTCAAATGGAACAAAGTTTCAGGAGCAACACGTTATGCTATTGCAAAGCGCAATAGTGCCTATAACTACACTACATATACCTATAACTGCAAAAACACTACGTATACTGTGAAAAATCTTCAACCTGGAACAACAAATACTTTCATAGTGCAAGCATTTGTTGACGGTGCATGGACTCCATTCACTACGAAAGACCTCACCGTCGTAAAGATACCAAGCATCCCTTCTCCTACAGTCAGAGTTACTTCTACTGGAGACGGATACGTTACTCTTT
>CAIFEG010000013.1:24009-50396 GCA_903789415.1 uncultured Eggerthellaceae bacterium
TTGACGGTGCATGGACTCCATTCACTACGAAAGACCTCACCGTCGTAAAGATACCTCAAAGAAAAACTCTTAATAAGAGTAAATTTAGTATTATGGGTAAGCGTCAAGCCACAGTTAATCAAATGGTGAAGCTTTACAAGCTAGGGGACGAACAATTTCCTACAGATGCGTATAAAGACCAAGGAATCTACACTATTCAAGATTTTTGTAATCTCGTTATCAACATCTCTAACAGTGAAGGTGTTTCTCCAGATGTAGTTTTTTGCCAAGAAATGTTAGAAACAAATTACCTAAAATTTACGGGTGTAGTCAATATCCATCAATATAATTTTGGAGGGTTAGGAGCAAATAGTAGCACTGGCGATCATGGAAATAGTTTTAAAACAGTTCATGAAGGCATTCTTGCTCAAGTTCAACATTTGAAGGCATACGCTAGTACAAAATCTTTAAATAATACATGTGTTGATCCGAGATTTTCTTATGTAAAACGGGGATCTGCCCCATTTGTAGAAGATTTAAGTGGCAAATGGGCTGGTGCTAATTACGGACAAAGACTTCGACAAATAATCGACAAGCTAGAATTACTTTAAATTCCATATATTCATTCTTCAATTTGTAAGTTGCCGCAGACCAGACAGTCTTATGATTGACTAGTCTGCGGCAATAAAAGATCAGAAACGAAAACATTTTATGTTCCATAATCCAAATACAAAATAGTATTGCTTATCCTTCAATTCGCTATTTCAAAACTTAAGAAAAATTATGTTAACAATATCGTTAATCCTAGGCACTATTTTCTTACATACTTTCTAAAATTTCTTTCATCTTCTTACATGAAGATTGAATTGCTGAGTCACTAACCATGAGAGGTAAATTTAATATTGAATTTCCGTGCTTCGTGGCTCCTCTAAAAGATTTTGAAAGGTCAAAATATCCGGCTGCGCTAGGGTACCAATCACTTAAAGGAACATTTTCTTTTAATGCTTTATCTATTATTTGTTGGCGTAAATCTTCAGGTACAAAAAAATTAAAGCGCCAAGGAACAGCTCCATCTTCAAAAGGATATAACGTTATAAAATCAGAATTAATGTTGTAAAAAGCTTCTTTGTAAAGGTTATACTGTCTTTTTCGTTCTTCTCGAACATTATCTAACGCCAGAATCGCTTTTTTTACAGTATTAATTTGAGAAGGATTGAGCATATATAAATAGCAAGGTTTAAAAGCTTTGCCTATGGAGCGCATAAGCTCTTGCTCGATTGGTGTTTGCTTCCTGGTATTACGTATTTGCCTATATATCTTTGAGAGAGTTCCTTCATATTACTCAATGTCATCATTAAAGATATGAAGAGAAGAAAGTTCATCTTTTATAGGAGCTAAATCATAAGTTGATGATTTAAGCATTCCTCCAAAACCTATAGAAATAGTTTTGGAATATCCAAAACTAAAAATAGAATAATCGCCGAATGACCCAACGACATTGCCCTTACCATCAACGGAGCCAAAAGCAGAAGCGCAGTCTTCGATAACAATGATTCCTTTTGTGTGTAAAAAAGAGACAATATCATCAAAACGACCTATAGGGTTTCCGTACATGTGAGGAAGAAGAGCATATTGTACGTTATCAAAATTTGCTTTTGAAATAAGTTCATACGTGGTATTTCCTGAAATTGGGTCTACATCACAGAAAATTGGTTTAAACCCGGCATATATACACCCATAAATTGCTGCAGGACATATATTAGCGGGAAGGAGAATACCTCTCAAATTACTATTACTGCATTTAAGTATCCCATAAATAGCAGTAGTAGCTCTTCCAACAATCAAACTATTCAACATATAAATATCATTCTAAAAAGATAACAAATCAAAATCTTAACGCTACAAAGAGAACTATAGAGCACACCATATATAGAGGCTTTATAAAGTTTCAGGAGCCTGACCTGGCGCGAAATAATGATAATTATGGAAAGTCTTCTTTAACCACTCTTTTTTGTAATCCTCGTACATATCATGCAAATCAGTATACTGCGGACGCCAATTGAGCTCATGCTCTGCTTTTGTAATGGAATATAAATAACCACGTTTTAATCCAGGCTTACTTTCATCCAAAGTAACAACGCTCTTTTTATCTCTTTGAAAAACATCAGCTAAAACGCATGCCTCTTCGTATTGAGAATGAGCTACCCCACTTGCAATATTAAAAATACCGTGCGCATCTCCTGAAATTGCAGCAGCATATAATGCTGAAACGACATCCTTAATATACACGTGATCTCTTTTAATTTTTTGATTTCCCCAGACTTCTATTGGTTGACCTTTCAAAGCTTTTTCAAAAAAAATTTCAAAGGCACTTTTTGTATAGGTTCCATCAGCATTTAAATGACCAAGAACTTCGCCATAACCGTGAACACCGGTTAAACGCAATGCAATAGCGTGCATATGAAAATCTTTATTGTAATAAGTTACGAAATTTTCAGCAGCAATCTTAGAGATGATATATGGAGAATGATCGCCTGTAAAATTAATTGGAGTTTCTTCCGAAATAATTGGTTGGTATACATCGTTATAAACTTTATGTGTTGATGTAATAATAACCTTATCAATATCATGCTTACGAGCGTATTCCAAAATATTGTAAGCTCCCACAGTATTAACCATAAAAAACTGTTGTACAGGAGTTTCGATTTCCGCTAAACAAGCCGATAGATCAATAATTGCATCAATATTTTTAGAAGATAACTGCTCAAAACAATTTTGATCAGTTACATCAAAAAACTGAGTCTTTATTCCCTGTTTTTTAAAAAAATCAAAAACCTTTTTCGATCTTCCCAGAGCGAGAACATCAACGCCCTTTTGCTGCATAATTGAGCAAAAATATCTTCCTATATATCCCGTAGCACCAACAACTGCAATCATTTATTCTCCTTGTGTCCGTTAACTATATCTCGCACCACATATAATGGTCTATTTTTTACTTCGTTGAAAATATTTCCAATATATATGCCAAGAACTCCATTCGAAGCAAGAATAAGGCCTCCGATAAGAAATAAAGCCCCAATTATACTTGTCCATCCTATAGGAATATTTCCCGGATTGATAAAGTACTGGACAGCTAGAACGATGAGATAAATAAAAGAGAGAACAGATACAACAAAACCAAGTTTAATTGAAAAATGCAAAGGTTTATTTGATTGAGCCGTAATAAACTCAAATGCCATTTCAAATTTTCTCTTGTAGTTATAAGAAGATTTTCCTTCGAATCTTTTATCTGCTTCAACATCAATTTTTGCTTGTTTAAAACCTAACCATCTAATAAATAAAGTATAGGCACGGTTTTTTTCACGCATTTTGCAATAATTATCAATAACAATACGCCTTGAAATGCTGAAATTGCAAATAGAGTTGTCGAAATTGCCATCAGTATAGTGGTCATAAACTTTATAAAACGCTTTAGAGAAGAATTTGACTATCCTACTGTCTTGTCTATTTTTTCGGCGCGCAAATACGACATCATATCCCTCCATAGCTTTGTTATACAAAAGAGGAATACCTTCAGGCCGATCTTGCAGATCGCAGTCCATGACTACAACCCAATCACCGGAAGAATAATCAAGACCAGCAGTAATGGCAGTTATTTGCCCAAAATTTCTCGATAAGTTCAAGCCGATGACGCGCGAATCTTCTTTACATACTTTTTGAACCTGGTCCCATGAATGATACGGATCGCAATCATTTACCATGATGATTTCAAATGTCTTATCCATCCCCTCGAGCGTTTTTACCAAACGTCGATGGAGTTCTGGGATTGCCCCAGGACATCCATATACAGGAATAACAACTGAAATATCAATATGTGATTCAGATTCTTGAGCGTTCACAACCTATCATCGATCCTCATCAAAAAACTCTTTTGTCGCTTCGATAACAGCATTACGATCCTCATCAGTAAGTCCGTAATACATTGGCAAGCGCACAAGCTTATTGCTTTCACTCGTCGTGTATTCATCTTTACCATTAAAGCGCCCGAATTTCTGCCCCGCAGGTGCAGAATGTAATGGAATGTAATGGAAACTCGTTGAAATACCCTTCGACTTCATATACGTCATATACTTCGTGCGCTGTTCTAAATCGGCAAGCTTGATATAAAACATATGCGCATTATGCTTGCATTCTTCAGGAACTACGGGAAGTTCAACGAGACCGTTATCAGCCAAAGGTTTAAATTCATCATAATATTCGTGCCATGAATGCAGGCGATTATCATTAATTTTATCAGCCACCTGCAGTTGCGCCCATAAATATGCCGCATTCATATCGCTGGGAAGATAGCTGCTCCCATAATCTACCCATGTGTATTTATCAACTTGACCGCGCAAAAAACGAGAACGGTTTGTCCCCTTTTCACGAATTATTTCAGAGCGATCGTCGTATTTTGGATTGTTGATAACAACAGCACCGCCTTCACCCATGGAATAATTCTTCGTTTCATGGAATGAATAGCATCCGAAATCGCCGATCGTGCCGAGTGCACGACCTTTATAGGTTGCCATAACTCCTTGGGCTGCGTCCTCTACGACCAAAAGATTGTGGCGATGAGCGATATCCATGATGGTGTCCATTTCGCACGCAACTCCTGCATAGTGGACAGCAACAATGACTTTTGTTTTATCGGTAATTGCATCTTCGATTTTCGTTTCATCAATGTTCATAGTGTCGGGACGGACGTCCACAAATACCAATTTTGCACCGACGAGAACAAATGCAGTTGCCGTGCTTGAAAAGGTGAAACTTGGAAGAATTACTTCATCGCCAGGCTGCAAGTCACACAAAATTGAAGCCATTTCAAGTGCGCTTGTTCCGCTTGTCGTAAGCAGAATCTTATGTGCATTAAAGCGATCGCACATCCATTTCTCGCATTTTTTTGTGAAGGGGCCATCACCACAAATCTTGTGATTAACTTCAACTGCTTCACGAACATAGTTCAATTCAGTGCCTACATATGGCGGAATATTAAATGGAATCATTTCTTCCCTTCGTAATCAATGTTCATACGATTTTACAACTAGAATATATGGAACCTTGAGATGGAGATGCCTAGTCAAGCGACCCATACATCTTTTTTATATACGTTAGATACGCACCGCTTGTCACATTTTTCACCCACGCATCGTGTGCAAGATACCATTTGATGGTAAGGACAATGCCGTCTTCAAAAGCTGTTTCAGGATACCATCCCAAATCTTTCTTTATTTTATCCGGAGAAATACCGTAGCGTCTGTCATGACCTTTTCTATCAGTTACATGCTCGATAAGGTCATCGGTAATTTCCTGATCTCCCGTTAACTTGCGCAGTTCAGCTATGATAGTGCGCACAATAAACATATTGCTGCGCTCATTGTGGCCGCCTATATTATAGATTTCACCTGGCTTTGCCTCCGACAACACCAAATCAATTGCTCTGCAGTGATCCTCAACATATAGCCAGTCACGCACATTGCATCCATCACCATACACAGGAAGTTTTTTATGATGCAGGGCATTGTTGATCATTAACGGAATCAATTTTTCAGGGAATTGATATGGCCCATAATTATTTGAACAACGGGTAATGTTTACCGGCATTTTGTAGGTATCGTAATACGCCTTTGCAAAGAAATCTGCAGAAGCCTTCGAAGCTGAATACGGCGAATGGGGATTCAGCGGAGTAGTTTCGCGGAAGAATTCATCAGGATGATCAAGTGAAAGCGATCCATACACTTCATCGGTTGAGACCTGCAAGAAACGATGATTACCAAATCCATCATTACCATCGTCCCATGCATTTCGCGCAACATTGAGAAGGGTAACGGTGCCCATAACATTAGTGTTCGCAAATACTTCAGGATTACGGATCGATCGATCCACATGAGATTCCGCAGCGAAATTTACGACATACGCTGGTTTATACTGCGCAAAAATTTTTTGCATTGCAGCTCTATCACATATGTTTGCATGTACAAATGTGTAGCGATCATCATCTTCGATATCAGCTAAATTTGCTGGATTTCCTGCATACGTCAGGGCATCAACATTTACGATGTGCACATCATCATGCTTTTTTAACATGTACAAAATAAAATTGCTGCCAATAAAACCACAACCGCCAGTAATGAGATATGTTGTCACAACTTCCTCCAGAGTGATGTCAGCAAAGCATCAAAACGTAAATTGACAAGATCTTATAAAACTTATGAAAACGAGAAGCTACCTCGCGCTATTCACGCTATTCACGCTATTCACGCTATTCACGCTATTCACGCTATTCAAAAGCATAATTCAAATGACAATGATTTAACCGCGAGCCTCTTCAGAAACAATAATCTTATTATCGGCAACACGGAATAGATGCTGTCCATAGGGAGTTTTCTTATATTTCTCTGCCGCTTTAAGAACATCCTCTTTAGAAATCCAACCATGGTTATACGCAATTTCTTCCAAGGAAGCAATTTGTAGTCCTTGATTCTCTTCTACGGCACGTACGAATACGCCTGCTCGATATAGGCTCGAAACAGTACCGGTATCAAGCCAAGCAGAACCACGGCTTAAGATAGAAACATTCAGAGAACCATCTTCAAGATACATACGGTTCAGATCGGTAATTTCAACTTCACCACGAGCAGATGGTTTCACCTTTTTTGCAAATTCAACTGCTCTGTTGTCATAAAAATAAAGTCCGGTAACCGCATAATTTGACTTTGGATGTTCCGGCTTTTCTTCAAGAGAAAGCGCTTTGCCATTCTTGTCGAATTCAACGACTCCAAAGCGTTCGGGGTCATCCACGTAGTACCCAAAAACGGTGGCACCACGTTTTAAATTTGCTGCCTTTCGTAGCATTGATGTAAGGCCGCCACCATAAAAAATGTTGTCGCCCAAGATGAGCGCGCAGGAATCCCCATTAAGAAAATCTTCACCAATAATAAGCGCTTGCGCCAAACCATCAGGTGAAGGCTGCACCGCATACGAAAGCCGAATTCCAAATTGGCTCCCGTCACCCAACAAACGCTGGAAATTTGGAACATCATGCGGTGTTGAGATTAGAAGAATATCTTGAATTCCAGCCAGCATCAAAATTGAAAGTGGATAGTAAATCATAGGTTTGTCATATACAGGTAAGAGTTGCTTTGAAGTTACTAAGGTAAGCGGGTATAACCGTGTACCTGAACCGCCAGCGAGAATAATACCCTTCATATTTAAAACTCCCTATTTCACTAAAGCTATAACGTTTCACATATAGCTTTAGAAATTAAACGCTACGCTCGTAGACTCATGCTTATAGTTTACGTTCATACCGTATCTTTGTCACATTTACGTTTCGTATGATTCCAGATACAGAGAGCTACAAGTACTACAAGCCCGACGCAACTCAATATGAAACCTTGCATCAAATAAGGCTTGGAATAAGTCAGCTGTACATTATGCATTCCCGGTGGGATTTGGATTGCCATAAATGCATCGTTTGCTTTATGAATTTGTGCTTGCTGCCCATCAACCGTTGCTGACCAACCGGAAGAATATGGCACGCTTAAATAAAGATATCCTCCGTCATCAGCGCCATCTGCTTGGCAGCTGTATTCATTGTTATTTTCAAAGCGAATATTTTGCGCTGAGGATGCACAAAGCTCATCTGCCTCTTGAATAAGAGCATCGTTTGATTCTGCTTTAATATTCATTGATGAGAACGTATATGTTCCAACTGAAGAAAACGTAATAGTGATTGAATGCCTGTCGGTATCAGAACTGCCTAAATCCAGAAGCCAGTTGGTCTTGCCACCGTATATATTACTGCTGGGATTTTTTTGTTCGATACTTCGGTGATATTGGCCCGACGAGCACTCAAGAGTTCCATCAGTGGCAGGAGTTGTCATAAGATCGGTTATTCCTTGATTTAACTTCTCCCATTTGTGCATATTTGCTCGATCGGCATCGTCTTGAACTTCCGATGTGGTTGAGCCAGTAAAATGCAAATCATAGAATTCGAGAATTGCTTCTTGATGAGCTGGGATTTCTGCATTAATTCTAATAGTCGTGTTGGGCTTTTTCACAACAATTTGATCGCCAACAATTGCGATGTCATGAGGACTATTCTCAACAGCAGAAGCTGCGGTGGTAGTATCTCCTCCGTTATCTGCTTCTTGATTCTGGTCACTTCTACCATCATTGGGCTCATTTTGCGGCGGCACCACAGAGGCCGAATTTAAATCAGACACTTGTATATTCCTCGCAATGTCAGTGTTGACACTATTGTCAGCATTGTTGTCACTGTCACTGCCATTATCACTCTCAGCACTACCGTCATCGTCTAGAACAACCGAATGCAATAATGATTCTTGTCGATCAGCTAATTCAAGCGAATGGTATTCATCTTTCGACATAGTCGAATGGTAAACATAGGCCAAATTGGGCACATGGTCCGATTCAAGAACAGAATAACTAATTCCATGCATACTGCCTTCATTGACAACCTTGTCATATAAGGGCAGCCCTCTTTCTGTCATATCAGTTGGCAGAAGCATAACGTTTGAGCCCGTAACCACTTCAAGCGGAAGCCTACCATCAAGATTGTTATAACTAAAATTAAATGAAGAAGATGCTAAACCTAAATCATTATGGAAGTCATCAACACCTTCTGTATACAAACTATTGTAGAAATTCGTCATTCGTAAATTCAGAGAAGCGCTCTCATTTCGAATTAACTGATTACCATTTAAATAATCTGCATCAACTCTGCCATATTCCGAATTTTGCAAAGCATCTGAAGCCAGGCGTCCCGGGTTACTTTCAAATCCCCTGTCAAACCCTTCGCCGATAGTGATCTGGCCATTTGATACTGAAGTCGGAACGGTATATGAAATAATTACGCAATAAACAATTGCCACAACGATCATTCCTGCTCTTGCATGCTTCTGGCTTTCAAAAGCCAGCAAAACAATAGCCCCTAAGAGAAGCACAACGAATCCAGGAGTAAATTGCTGTTTAAATATTGCTGCAAGGAAAAAACTAATGATGCAATAAGCAAATAAAATTACCGCAACTTTTTTACGATCCTTAAATGAGGCAGAAAGTGCCTGCGATATTCCCATGGCTACAAGCACTGATATAACAAATTCATATGCCCATACCCATCTATTGGTTGTATACGTAAAACCGTTAAGCATTCTTCCGAAGAAAGGAATGCAGACCATAATCGCCATAAGGATGGCGAAACATAAAAATATTTTGTTGTTCGAAGAATTTTGTAAATTGTTCTTATTCTTACGCGTAACAAACAAATAAAAAAATGCAATAAAAGCTAACGGAGAAAATCCAATAAAACAATCGGCTCCGATTTGAAGGAATGCGCTGCCATTTAAGAACAACGATACATAATATCTAAAGGGATATAAGATAAGCACTTGGCGATCAAGTGAAAGACGGTCTTGCGAGAGTAATTCCATTATGTATGGGACAAGGAACACAGAGGCTATGAGGGCCCCTACTGCAAAGCACCCCAAAATCTTAAAAAAATGTATGAAAAAAGATTTCGCGGTATGACTGCACTCAATCCACCACTTAATAACACAGTAGAAAAACAGTATGATTGCCATCATATATGCGGTGTAAGCAGAAAGAAGACATGTGAGTGCAGCTCCTACAACCAGTGTTATGGGGGATTTTCTGTCAAAAACTTTATCTGTCCCTGCTAATACTAACGGTGCGAGGATGAGCGGATACAGCATATAGATTTGGAAAAACGCTATAACGGTAAACCCTGAAAATACGTAGGTTACTGCTCCAATAATGGACCCATAGCAATTGAATTTGTGATACTGGCAATAGTAAAGAAACGCTAGACCAGCCAAATAAAGCGTAATTGGTATTGTTGCCTGTAGTAGATATTCAGTATTTTGCGGTGTTGCAAATACGCTTAATAAGTTGATTGGATTTCCAAGCGTATTCATCAGCGAATTTATATAATCAGCGCCATATCCAATTTCATCGCTCCATAAAGGAATGATGAATTGATGCTGAATAAAAATATTATGGAAAAGCTGTCTGAGCCACTCACCTTCAAGAAGGAAAAACATGTACTGTTGTTCGAACCCGTCAACTCTCCATATAAACGTTTGTCCGCTTAAAAACACAGGGAGACAAAAGGCAAGAAACATCACAAGAAATAGGATGGAATAAACAAACAGTCTATGACTAAATAAGTCTTTCTTTTCGCTTGTAAAAGCATGATCGATATGGTTAATGATGCTTTCCACTGAAGTTATTCTCCCAATTTTTTTATACGTACCTGACTATTTAAATGGTCTTCTAAAAATAAAAGAGCTTCAGCGAAAATGCTCTCCTGAAGCTCATACATTGTGCCTTGCTGCTAATGAAAAACATATGAATATACATGCGCCATCATCTAAATTTTGACGTCCTTATAGTTGATTACTGCTTTCGCTTTTATTGAGCCCAAGGTAATTTATCCACATTTCTTTAGAAGTTAACCAATCACGAGCAGCTGAATAGTCTTTTTCTAGTTGTGCTTTATTTTTCCGATATTTATTGAGGTCATCATGGTAACGATGCATGATTTCATTAAAACGATCAATATTGCGATGACGAACGATACCGGTACGTCTACTTGTGTCAATCGCAATAAGTGTATTTTTGCCACGCGTCTTTCCTGGTAAATATATCCAACCTGTCGTTGGAATGACCGCAAAATCGTTATCAGTTTCTTTCATGACACGCTGGCGATTAAACGTAATAAAATCAACCAACGCCTCGCCACGGGTACGTCTCTTATCGCGATAAATGCTTATGTTATCAAGCTTGTCTAAGTCGAACCCGGGAATATCTTTTGTCATTTCACGCAGTTCTTTAAACGGCACATGCTTTTCTGCTTTGCGATTCGCGCGCATAAAGCATTCTTCAGCTACAGGCCTTCCGATGAACTGGGGTCCTTTCATAAAATCTTCGAATCCATCAAGCAATAGCTCTGCATCATCGTAGTTAAAGTTTTTTAGCTCAACTTGGATGTTGTTATGGAGTTCTCCAAGAGGGTCAGCATTTTTCGCGACCCCTGTAGTTGCCTGAGCAATAAAAATATTGCGTGTCGACTGATAGCGCTCGACCGCAGCATTATAGCGCGTGCTGAAAGCCATATGCCAAATACAAATGCCATTGAGCGTAATGATGTTTGGATGGCAACGAGTGCCATATTCTGCATCGTCACAACGTACAAAGAAAGGAAGCGGATAGCCCTGCTTTTGAATAGTTGAAATAGGTATAACGCAGTACCACCAGGCAGCATACATGTTTTCTCGTTGCTCTTCGGTGGGTACGAATTGTTCTGATTGAACAATATC
This sequence comes from uncultured Eggerthellaceae bacterium, assembly GCA_903789415.1. Classification (GTDB taxonomy): domain Bacteria; phylum Actinomycetota; class Coriobacteriia; order Coriobacteriales; family Eggerthellaceae; genus CAIFEG01. The sequence goes on from CAIFEG010000013.1 coordinate 35,391, forward strand.
ATGGAGAATAGTCATTCTTAGAGGAGGTTTACATGCCGCAAAATTACTACTAGGAGTGATATACCCAATGTCTTCCCACTGGTCTTCTCCTACCTCGTAATTAAGCATCGCTCCACTAATAAATGAATTGCGGTATTCAGGTTTGAGAATACGCAAGAGCCAGTATGTGCGCTTAATAGATTCAGGAGAAACGGAAACGTCGTCATCCATAAGCAGAATGTTTGTGGTCTTAAAGGACGGAATTCTTTGAGCCTCGATCATTCCACGCGCAAAGCCACCAGCACCACCCGCATTGGGGTTTGGGAATACCGTGATGCCATCACCATCAAGCGCATCTTTATCAAGCGTACGACCATTATCAATAACAAACATCCGAAAATGTTGAGCAATTTCTGGATCGTCTTGAATTATTTCTCGGCGAACCAGATCAACATTGTGTTCAACAAATTTTTCTTTTTTAAATGTAGTGGTTGAAAGAACGAGATTTACCTCTGCAAGGTCATTCTGTTCAACATCGGCATAGTAATACGAATTCTTAAGGTATACCTGCCCTTTTGTACGGATTCTAAAACCAACCAGAACAGCTTCATGTGGCTCGGCAAGCTCAAAATCTACCGTTCGATATTCATCGGGTGATTCATCAAGGGTAATAGCTGAATCATCGAGAGGCTGCGGCTGAGTGGCAAAGGTATCAGCCATCGTCTGTTCGACTACACAGGCACTGCCTTTCAGCTCAAGATGCAGATGCACCTTCTGAGCTACGGTAAACTTTCTGATTTTTCTTATGGATAAAGAATTGAAATACGTTGTGAAATCAAAAGTTCCTGGACCATAGAGCTCCCATGCATGCTCGGTATGAGAGAAAAAAACAGGAGCATCATAACGGCAATAGAGAGACGGATAGCTAAATGATCTGGGGTTATTTTCAAGTAAAACGTTTGCAATTTTAAATTGAGTCATAAGATCTTTCACATAAATAGATGCCTACACATTTTTGGACCGTGCAAAAATCCAAAGTTTTAGCTGATACAAGACTAGAGAAGGCATGAATAATGGTCAACATTTTAGGAGAGAAACCATAAAACCGTTTACACGGTTGCGAGCAATTAAACTTTCGGTTTCATCACTCACTTCTTAATTCAATTCCCACTCGCTTTTCATGCATAATGGGGCTCATCGTAAATTTGGAGTAAAGTGGTAAGGTACGTTAGGTATATAAGCAGTTGTAAGGTTTATACGTTTACCAATCTATAGGTGCGCTTTTGTTCATAGATCCACTTACATTCGCAGCGATTATCCCCGCGCTTATTCTGCTGGGCTATATATATCATCTTGATCCTGTTGAAAAAGAACCAGCTGGCCTTTTACTGTCACTTCTTTTCGTTGGAATGTTATCTACTATTCCCGCCATAATTTTAGAGTTTCTCGGCGAATCAACATTTGGCGGTATTGCACTGCGAATTTCGAGCAACGTGACATTAGATGCAACCGCCGTGCAAACATTTTTGATTGTGGCGCTGGTCGAAGAAAGCTGTAAATATATCTTTTTACGAAGTCGCACGTGGGAAAATCCAAACTTTGATTATGTATTTGACGGTATTGTCTATGCGGCATTTGTCGGACTTGGTTTTGCAATTGCAGAAAACATTGGATACGTGTGGTCGTTTGGCCTCGGTACTGCCTTCGCGCGTGCATTCACCGCGATTCCCGGACACTGTACCTTCGCCATATTTATGGGATATTTTTATGGAATCGCCAGGCGAAACGCTTCTCATGGTCATACCATTACCGCAGCAGGAGCAACCGTTCTTGCGCTTTTGGTTCCGATGTTTCTCCATGGACTCTACGATTACTTGGCCACAACCGAGGATGCACGATTCTTTATATTCTTAGTGGTATTTGTGGCTTTTGGCATGCTCATCGCAAAACATGTGGCTAAAAAGGCTCAGAGAGTTTAGGCCATAAGACTACGCCAGCAATGAACGAAAGCCGCGAATGAACGAAAATCGCGTGTTTTTATATTTCCCCACAATGATTTCAGGCTGCGTTTTTACGAGCACCCGTTGATTTTCCACAAAATAGCTGAGGGATCTTGCTCGACAAACCAACGCGCACTTCCCTTTGTTCCTTGCGCATCAAGCTCTAAGAACAGACGGGTATCTTTGGTTCCGCGTGGTGTTTCAATCGATACCGAATAGCGAAACACACGATGATGAGCACCAGGAAAGGTGTTCGATTGCGGATGCCCTTTTACCTGTTGCACATTAAATGAGCGCCCATCAGGCCAACAAATAATCAATGGCTCTGCATGCCCATCCGCATACCAACGAGCAACAACATCGACATACCGCTTGACTCCCATATGCCTCGCGCTCCTTTCTGGCTCATATAATAGAACATTTGTTCGATTGATGCAGCAGAAATTTGCTGACGTATGGATAACGTTTAGCTGCAGAAATGTATGTTTATGCAGTTCAACTAATTAATTGACACGAAAAAAGCTGCACGAGGCGAACGAGGTCACTCAATGCAGCTTTCACTCATAATCTTTCACTCATAATCTTTCACTCATAATCTTTCACTCATAATCAGGCACAACATCAAGACCTCATTCAGGGCCTAATTTTGCGCGGCGACAATTGCGTCATAGACCTGTTGGATATTCCGTTTTGCCAGATCTGCTTCGAAATTCTTTTGAATCTGAGCAAGCTGTCCGTCAAGTGCGGCGTGAATATTGCCTCCCACCGGACAATTCGGATTTGGGTTTTCGTGAAATTTAAACAAACTTTCATCGCTATTAGTCTCGACGGCTTTATACACATCCAAAAAGGAAATTTGCGACAGGGGACGCGTAAGCGTGATCCCCCCAGGGCCACGCTTTACATCGATAATCCCCGCTTTTTGCAGCTGAAGCATAATATTGCGCACAATTACCGGATTGCTACCAATACTTTGCGCAAGAAAATTACTTGTGATCTTGTTTGTACCCTGGAAGAACTTTGATGCCGTAAGAAGATGAACCGCAATGCTAAATTTCGTAGATATTTGCATACGTCTTCACTTCCCTAGTAATGCTTGATAGATATGTAAGTCGCTGTCTTTAAATACATTAAAGATCACATGCGCAATCGTGCAACCCTTATGGGTATCCAAATACTCCTGCACACTTTGCACGGCAATTTCAGCCGCCACATCTGCAGGAAACATAAACACACCCGTTGAAATGCAGCAAAACGCAATGCTTTTGCATCCCGATTCCGCAGCGATATCTAAACATGACACATAACACTTTGCAAGTAAATGCCTATCGATTTCTGAAAGTACACCGGTAACGATTGGTCCCGCAACATGAACCACATTTTCGGCAGGAAGATTATATCCCGGGGTGATCAGAGGAGTCGCAACCGGTAGCTCCCATGCAGCATTGTATGTATCGAAATCTGCATTGCGTGTTACATCAGAATTCGAGTCATCACCTACACCAGGGCGTTTATGCAGTTGCGCCATTTGGCGCGCACATTCGTTACGCAGCTGAACGCCTGCCATGGTATGAATTTGATTGTCGATGCAGTTATGCAACGGACGAAAACAGCCAAGCATCTGCGTATTTGCCGCATTCACAATAGCATCTGCGCGCAAGGTGGTGATGTCACCTTGCCACACAGACAATCTCGAATCCCGCGCGCTTGGTTTGAGTGTATCGCCATCGGTAATTCCCTTTTCGGCTGTTATACCTTGAAGAAGATCATCTTGCACCTTGAGAAACCTGTCCGATACGGGCCCTGGCATGCGCATATTACACAGTGCACGAAACACATTGAACGCTTGTTGTTCATCTGCTGGCGTTTTACCGGCCTGAAGTGCCTTTTGCGCACCGGCAACTTGATAGGCGATTTGCACTTGATACGGATCTGCCTGTTTCTGCAGTTCTGAAATCAGAAATTCAAGTTGCTCCTCACGAGGCATCGCGCACACCTTCCTCTTTTAGACTCGTATTATGCACGTCATTTGTTTGCGCATCGCCTGTAAGCTCATAGAACACATGACCAATATCATCATTGATACAAATTGACCGTGACGCAATATCTTCAGGACACAGCGCCTGACCATAGTTGATACAGCCATAGAACGATTTCTTATTCTTCTTCACTGCTTCCCAAAATGGGAACTTAATAATACCCGGCGTGTTCATTCCCACCCCAAGCTCTAGATACAGAATGGGGCCATGCTTGTGACGGAGCAGGAAATTCTCGTACTGCTGCTGAGCCTTATACCAGCCCGCGTCTTGTACAAACGTATCGTCGCAGCGAAGGTTCGGAACCATCTTGCCACCATCATCAGGACTTTTCGGAATAAGCGCTGAAGGAATACGCATCTTGATCTTTTTATCCTGTGGCACCTTGAAGACACCATCATCGCCATGCACAAACCCTTGCGCTTCCATCATGCGCATGATCAGATCTTCATTGTCATAGGTCTTTTGTACACGCGGATGTGCACTTTGCAGCAGACCATAATCTCCCTGCGTGTAATACAGGCGGTTTTTATCAAAACCCGCATATTGAAATTGATGATCGACATTGGTCGTCAAAACAAAATAATCTTTGTCTTTGACCAGGGAAAGTAGATCTGCATATACTCCAAGCGGTTCTTTGATATAGCGATTGAAGTAGATCATTCTGCTCCACCACGCCCAATATGTTTCCTCATCGGGGAAAGGATAAAATCCCCCCGAATACATATCGTGAATGTCAAACCTATCGGCAAAGTCAAAGAAATATTTTTTGAAGCGTTCCCCTGAATACGTAAAGCCTGCAGAGGTTGAAAGGCCGGCTCCAGCACCTACAAGCACCACATCGTATTGATCGAGACGATCTTTTAAGATTTCAATTTGTTCATTCTTGTCAGTCGTCATACCAGAAGAAAAGTTATAGGGCATGGTGTATGTATAAATCACGGGACGCCTCCCAACCGTCTGCAGAAATTACCCGTAAATAATCATTCCAAAAAGAGATTTTTATTCTCCGAATTTCTCTTTAAAACTCAACTATGCGCGTACGACAGAAATGCGCTCATGGATATGGTTACCATTTTCGATCTCGTCAACCATGGCAATTGCATAATCCGCATAGGAAATGATTGACTCGCCTTTGTCGTTGAGCTTCAGTTCTTCTCCACCGAGCAAATACTTTCCCGTACGATCACCATCTGCCTGGAAATCGCCTGCTGGGCTGATGTATGTCCACTCAACATCGTCACGCTTGCGCAGATCGGCAAGCGCTTTTCCCATTGCGGTGGCAAGTGGCTTAAATTCATCAGGAAAATCAGGAGTCTCGGAAACCGTTGTGGTGTGCTCCGGATTGACATACAGAGAACCAGCTCCACCCACAATCAAAAGACGCGTCTTTGTCCCGGATAAAATGTCGCACAAATGAGCGAGCGTCGTTGAATGCTGTGGGAGCGTATCTTCTGTCCAAGCGCCAAATGCATCTACCACTGCATCAAATCCGTTGAGATCATCTTTCGTAAGATCGAAAATGTCCTTTTTCACATAATGCTGTGCGTCGGTGGTGTTTTCATCCTTGCGCCCGAATGCAGTTACATCAAATCCTCTGTTTACTGCCTCGGTAATGATCTTGCGAGCGGCTCTTCCGTCTGCGGCAACAACTGCGATCTTTTTCATTTTATTTCCTCCGTTTTGTTATGAGCTCCCTAAGAAATGCTTAGTTGTAATAGCTCTTATTTCATCAACACAATGTAATATACGTTGTTACATCTTCGTTGTCAATACTTTTATTACAACTTTTTTGAAAAATAATTTTATTTACCATTTTTCGAGATTTCATTGCTATGAACAGGAAATATAAAAATACCTACCCACAACTAAACCTGTAGGTAGGTCAAAAACTTTTTACTTTATTCAATTACGTGCTATTGAGTTGAACCGCTTTCACGCTTTTATTCTTTCAATAATTCGCGCAAGTAATTCTTATAGTCCTGTACCAAAGACATTGGCTCAACAATGCGAACAGTCTTCCCCATTCCCGCAATCCAGCCAAAAAACTGCTCACTTTTACATATTTTGACGCGTACGCGTGCGCACGATCCGTCGGTTTTAAGGAACCGTGCAGCCTTGCCAAATCGATCGAGCAGAATCCCTGCCTTATCCGGATCGGATTCCAGCGTTACGATAACTTTTTCTCCATTAAAACGTCCAAATCGTACTAGATCAGGATCTGTTTCTGTTGTCTGGACAATTTGATGTTCGCTTGTTGCGTGCTCATCGCGTAATATTTCCAGGTTGACCATTCGGTCAAGACGAAACTCGGTTAATGCCTCGCGATCCTCGTCCCATGCGGTTAAATAATAAAATCCCTCTTCATATGAAATGCTCACAGGAGAGACCGTATGCGTTTTTACGGCACCTGATTCATGAAATTTACCATCGACTCCCACACGCTGATACGAGAACTTCAATTTGCGACGCGTCCGCATCACTTCATGAATCGTATCGATGTTCGCAAAGACACTGTCCGACTGTTGTGTGATACGCCCCTGAACGTGAATCCGACGATTGAGCAATTTCCGCTGACGGTTCGTCGCCAGTTTCTTGATATTGATAACGAGCTGTTTTGCCTGATCTTCCGTGATCGCACGACATGATTGAATAGCGTCCACCATCAGCATCAACTGATCGAGACTAAACGGACGCGTGGCAATCGCATATTCATCGGGACTTCGATGGTATTTGCGCACATCAATTCCAAATTTTTGGAGTGTATGTATATCTCGATAAATGCTTTTTCGTTCCGCAGAAATTCCTTCTTTTGCTAAACGGTCGATGATGCTTGACATTGTTACCCCATGTTCAGCATCCGTTTCTTCAAACAAGATCTTGCATATCCATAACAGCTTGGTCTTTGATGCAGAATTATTTGCCATATCGATGCGCCCCCACTTTATGTGGCTGAGAAACCCTCAATTTTGAAACCTTCTTCAATTTATAGCATATTAATTTCTTAACTGTCCCCTTTTAGGTACTCATAAAAAACGAATCGCTTCTACTATTGCTCCCTAGACAACATATAAGGATGTAACGCACGCAGCTGTTAGACGAAGGAGATAACGTCATGAGTTACGAATGTAGCGGCTCGACTCGCCTTTGAAGCAACATCATCGTGCCAAATAGGATATTTTAACAGTACATATTGTGGTACATGCTCTTGGTTCACGCTATCATATAATAGAACATATGTTCTATTATATGAGTTGTAGTGGAGGGAATCGCATGAACAAGGTATACATGTGCATCGACCTCAAGTCATTCTATGCATCTGTGGAATGTGCGGATCGCGGACTTGATCCCTTTACAACAAACCTTGTGGTGGCTGACCCCTCGCGAACTGAGAAAACCATATGCCTTGCAATTACCCCTGCAATGAAGGCCCTCGGTGTGAAAAACCGTTGTCGTGTATTTCAGATTCCCAAAAGTATTCCCTACATAATGGCGCGCCCACGAATGCAGCGATATTTAGATGTTTCAACAGAAATTTATTCGATTTACCTGCGCTATATCTCTCCTGACGACATCCACGTATATTCAGTTGATGAATGCTTCATCTATGCCACGCCATATCTCAAGCTATACAAAACCAGCGCCAAAGAATTTGCACAGACACTTATGCGCACTATCTTCGATGAAACGGGAATATGTGCGACCGCCGGAATTGGCACGAATCTGTTTTTGGCAAAGGTGGCGCTTGATGTAATTTCAAAGCATACGCCCGACAACATCGGGATCCTCGACGAAAAGGCATTTCAACAGCAGCTATGGTTTTACCACCCCATTACCGATATTTGGGGCATTGGATCGGGTATTGCCCGGCGCCTCGCAAAACATGGTATCTATGACCTCGCTGGTGTTGCTGCATGTGATCCGAAAATTATCATGAATGAATTTGGCGTCAATGGAGAATTTCTCATCGACCACGCGTGGGGGCAAGAACCATGCACGATCGCAGAAATTCATGCGTATACCCCTACCACACATTCAATTTCAAACGGACAAGTTCTCCCATGTGACTACTCCTATACTGATGCGCACACCGTTATGCGAGAAATGCTTGAGGAAAGTTTGCTCGACCTGCATGACAGAAATCTCGCCACGCGCGGGATAAGCTTATGCATTGGATATTCAAAGCGAGCCGCACTCGAAGAATATGGGACGCTTTTTACCAATGCAAGCAGGCAATTTAAGACTCCCACTTCATCGCGGGAATACATTCTTGCGCGTTTCGATGACCTTTATGATACGGTCGCTTTTCGTGAAGGAAAAATCCGCCGAGTACTTACGGGACTCAATAGTTTAGTGCCCAACAGGCAATCGCAGCTGATGATCTGCGACAGTGCTGCCGATGCCAAGGAAGACGAGCTACAAACGGCAATTTCAGCAGCACGGCATCGCTTTGGGAAAAATGCGGTGATGCATGGAATGAGCCTAAAGAAAAATGCCACAGGGATGGAACGCAATTTGCAAATTGGAGGGCACCATGCCTGATCAACAGCCACATACACGCATCACCGCTGAAGAACGCGTACGTCGAAACATTATTCTGCGCGACATTCATACACAAATAGCAAAAAATGGCCCCCATGTTGCACGACCTCATGCTGATCGTGCGCGGCAGTTTATGCCATTTGACGCATTGCAGGGATACGATGAAATGATCGCGCAAGCTGCATGCGATGTTCAGTCCATATATGACTCTCCGAATTCTTCTAAGAGGCTCAATAAGAAAAAGTTTACGGACGAATAAAGTTCATATGCGCAAACTGATCTTTGGGGTAATTGATTCCTGCATCTTTTCCAGCCTGAATGCATTGAAGAAGCCATGCCATATTCAACCCAATATTGTGCATGACAGACATGCCTTCCACATCCTGCTGTGCTTCTTCACTGTTTCGCCCAAAAATGCCATTCCAATATGTTGAAGAGACCACGGGCATAGAGGTAATCGTAAAGTATTTATTCACTACATCCATTGATGCTGTTTGACCGGATCGGCGCGCAGCAAAAATGGAAGCAGCCGGCTTAAATCGAAATGCAGATGAATCAGAATAAAACGCTCGATCAATAAAAGAGAGCAAGTTGCCCATGGGATGTGCATAGTAGACAGGCGACGCAAAAACAAATCCATCGGCATCATGCGCCGCCTTAGTAAAATCAACTACCACATCATTGAACACACAGTGTCCCAGTTGGTCACATTTATGGCATGCAACGCAATCTTGTATTGCGTGGGTACCGAGCCAGAGTCGTTTGACTTCAACGTCATTTTCTTGCAAAGTTCGTTCAATTTCATCAAGAGCTGCAGCAGTCGTCCCGTTTTTATGAGGACTGGAATTTACCGTGAGAACTTTCATAATAACTTCCCCCATGATTTCAAAATTGCTTCGAATAGATCAACTATACATATATGAAATATAAAATATCATGCATCTGTATAAACCGTACGTTTACACAGACTCAATTAGCTGGAGATAGTTTCTCCGCAAAGAACTTTTACCATACTTTTAGAAGAAACCTTGTAATTACGCCAAAGTAAGAAGGAGCCACGTATGGCTAAAAAAGCACTTGTTGTTTATTACACATACACAAACGGAAATACCGAACGTATTGCAAAGCAAGCGGCGAACGCTCTAGGAGCCGATATTGAGGAAATCGAGCCAGAAACCCCCTATTCTTCCGACCATGATGCCGTTGTCTCACAAGCAAAAAACGAAGTAGATCGTGGGTACCAGCCAAAAATCAAACCACTCAAGCATGATCTGGCCAATTACGACATCATTGTCGTAGGCACTCCTACATGGTGGTACACCATGGCTTCACCCGTGCTCACGTTCCTTTCAACCAATGATTTTCAGGGCAAAACAGTAGTTCCCTTTATGACGAATGCAGGATGGCCCGGAACAGTTATCGACGACATGGTAAACGCAGCTTCCGGTGCAGATATTGCATGCGAAAAAGAATTTAAGTTCGACAGTGGTGGCGGAAGCACTATGGAAACTTCTTCTGCAGAACTCAACAAATGGCTCGATTCCCTTCGTAAATTGCTATAAACAGAAAAATTGCCATAAGCAGAAAAGCCAGCATAAAGAACATGCTGGCTTTTCTTTTCTTTTCATGTCACAACGTGTTCGGTGTTTCAAACATACGTCACAACATTTATGCATATGACACGCTAGTCGTTATCGTCGCCTTCGATGCCGCTCTCATCATTAAGCATTTCGGCAAGACGATGTTTGGCCGTTGCATCTTCGCGAAGCTGTTTATTATGCATAAGCTTATCAATGTCTTTGGCTGAAACATGCCAGCACTCTGTCTTCGGGAGGCCAGGAATCGATTGACCGACAAACACGGGATTAAGTCCTGCTTTCCGTTGTTTCTCATAATCGTTGAGAGCCTTAATAGCCCATCCACCAATGGAGAACAGAGCAACTAAGTTCACAAAGCATTGAAAGCCCATGCCAATATCGGACATGTTCCACGCAAGATTAAAGTTGTTCGTCGCGCCCCAGTACACTGCAATAACGCATGTCACGCGGAATAGAGGGATGACAGCGCGATCAAATTTTCCATGCTTGATGTGCTTCCACTCATTTTTTGTGTCAACGATGAAGCGGACATTGCTTTCTGCATAGTAGTAATTGCCAAGAAGACTGGTAAACGCAAACAGGAAAATGCTGAATGTAATGAAATTCATTCCGAAATCGCCCATGGAGAACTCCAGCGCATTCTGCACCAACGGCATACCAGTGAGCAGACCACCTGTTTGAGGATCTACAAATGACGTGATCTGAGTGACTGGGTCTGTCATCGTTTGCATACCCGATCCTACATAAAACACCATGATCATCATGCCGGTGCAGGTGCAAATGATCATCGTATCGATGAATACGGAAAATGTTTGTACCAAGCCCTGCTTGACCGGGTGTGAAACCGATGCAGCGGCGGCGGCATTTGGAGCAGACCCCATACCAGCTTCGTTGGAATACAAACCACGCTTGATGCCCCACGTAACGACGGATCCTGCCAGACCCCCAGCAAACGATCGGAAATCAAATGCAGAACTGAAAATGAGGCCAAACATCGCCGGAAGCCACGTAATATGACCAAACGTAACGATAAGCGCAATGATCAGGTACGCACCTGCCATGATGGGTACCAGCACCGTACTTAAGAAACTTACGCGCGCACCTCCGCCGAAAATGCAAAACGCGGTAATAGCCGCAAGTGCAATTCCGATACCAACGGTAATTCCGCTCGTTTCATAGTTCGGATCATATACCGCGAGCGTCGAAGATGCGTTATATGCCTGCAGCCCGTTAAAGCCATAGGCATAACAAAAAATTAAAGTGATTGCGAACACCACACCAAGCCAAGGCTTATGCATTGCCTGTTTAATGTAGTATGCAGGACCACCACGAAATGAGCCGTCCGGATTTTTAACCTTAAAGATCTGCGCCAAAGTAGATTCAACAAAGGCAGAGGCAGAGCCGACGGTCGCCATTACCCACATCCAAAAGAGTGCACCCGGTCCACCTGCTGCAATGGCGGTAGAGACACCGGCGATGTTTCCTGTACCAACACGAGAAGCCGTTGAAATCATTAACGCTTGAAATGACGAAGCAGTTGATTTGTTCGAGTTGTATTTTTGTTCCGTGATCGCCTTCAACATATCCTTGAAAAGACGAATTTGAACACCCCGTGTCCTGATGGTAAAAAGCACCCCTGCTATGATCAGCATAAAAATCAGGATGTAGCTGTACATAAAGTCATCAATCGCACCCGTTACTGCGATGATTTGGTCCATCGTTCTACCCTCTCTTTCTCACCGAGAAAAATTAAATAAGTCTTCATATAGTAATTTTTAAAAAAGGATTTTCTGCGAAAAGGCATTTCGCACTTTTTCGCCTTAGTAAGTATACGAAAACGTAACAAATATATTTTTCGTCTTTGTTAATAATCTTCTAATCTTGTTTCAGATCTTGTTCTTTGTGCTTTTGCATATCCTCGAGCATTTTGCGATGCAAAAGTTCCATTTCCTGGATCGTCAGCCGTCCTTGAAGGTGATTCTCTTTTTGTAATCGCGCAATATGGTCAAGCTCCTGCTGTAAATATGATTCACCATCATCAAATTCCCTATGATGTTCTGTTTCGAGCTGATCCGCAAGAACCTTGCGCTTGTGAGCCTCATCCCGCTCAACCTCTAAATGCTCCTGCCAAATGTGTGCACGATCTTTTGGATCTGCATACATTTCACGAACAGCATCCACCGGGTGAACATCATTGACACGATAGGCGATCGAAGCTAAAAGCGGCATGATGAGTACCGTTACGGCTGCTGCCGCGACGAGAACCGAAGCTACCTCATTTGTCATGAATCCATTGGTTGCAGCAACGGAAGTTACAGCCACAACAATAGGAAGCGCGGTTGTGCAATACAACGCAATCGAAAGTCTGTTATGAGAGGAAAGTTCATTGGTTGTCTTTCCTGTCGATAACGCAACGTAAATCGGTATCGTTCGCAGAAGAACCAGCATCACAATGAAGATCAGGAGCAACCCTGGATTGCGCCCGACTGCAAACAGATTCACTCGTGCGCCCGAACACACGAAAAAAATTGGTATGAACAGCCCATAAGCCATCGCATTGAGTTTACTTTCCAGACGCTGGCTTCCCTCAGGAACAATAAAACGAAGCACAAATCCCGCTGCAAAAGCGCCAAGAACAATGTCAAGATCAAATATGGCAGAAAACGCGACAAGAGCAATAAGAATCATCACGGTTGCGCGAACAGATGTCTGCGATGTCGTATCTGCACGTTCTTCGAGAAAACGATAAATCCGAGATTCCTTTGCCTTGCTTCGTGCACCAATAAGCCCAATCGCTATCGCAAGGAAGAAAAACGCGAGAAGAATTAAAGAAGTTTCTATTTTTGACCGGGTAGATAGAAGCAGGGCCATGGCAAGAACGGGACCAAGTTCGCCCCATGTTCCATACTTAATAACCAGGTCGCCGACACGCGTACCCAACAAATCGTTTTCTTGCAAAATAGGCATCAACGTGCCAAGAGCGGTCGTCGTCAGAATAAGCGCAGTGACAATAGGACCTTCGGCACCTTGAGCAAAAATTGGCAAAAACACCGAGATCATAAACGCAAGTCCAAACGAAATAATCCAGGTATACAGCCCTCGTTTTCCTTCCTGATCAGTAAGTTCTTTCGGATCAATTTCATATCCTGCAAGAAGGAACAAAAATGCAAGGCCAAAATCTGAAAGCATTTGGATTGGCGTATTAATGCCAACTACACCCAGGATATTCGGCCCTAACACCGCACCAGCAATCAGCAATAGAACGGTTTCAGGAACAGGTTTTCGTGGAATTGATTGCGCAATTAGTGGTGCCAGAAAAGACACAATAGTAATGATTAAAAGAGAGGTAAAAGTTTCTGCCAAAATATGTCCTTGCTGGTCAGTATCGTGAAAATGCGTATATAAAAATATCTCTAAAGTGCTGTATCGTACATCATTCCGTAGAAAATCCAAGAGCTGACTGTATTTTTTGATCTGCTGAAATAGAAACAGATACATAAAACGTTAAAGAATTGTCCTCTGAAATGGGGAGAATTTTCCTCGTTTTTACGTCGACACCAAATTCATCCGGGAAATTTTGAAACGTCTCATCGGTGCAAAAGAAAAAACGGTCTGTCGTGCGCGTCAGTTGATTAAAAATCATTCGATCCGGCTGCCTTACGACATTGGAATGCTTAAGATACTTCCTGCTAAATTCATTCCATATGCCAATATCGGAAAGTATGATGAAATCTTTCCCATCAAGTTCATCCCAGGTAACTTCTTCCTTTTTAGAAAGTTCATCACTTTTTGGAACTGCCACAGACAACCGCTCTACCATAAGTTTTCTCGTTCGAACACCTGGCATAGTCAAAGGCCGCGTAGTAATAGCGATATTCACTTCTTGATTCATGACCGCGCGCTCGATTGCCTGTTCATCCATCACTTGAGGACCGAGCATTATTCCCGGAAGTTTAGATATCAGCTCGCTTGTCACACGCCAAAGAGGCGCGGGGGCACACGTTGCAATAATGACCGTTCGGCTTGTTCCCTTTTTAGATGCAATGTTGTTCTTCAGATTATCGATTTCTCGAAGGATCTTTTGAGCGGAATCGACCGCCATGCGACCATAGTCATTGAGTTCAACACTATTTTTCGTTCTCTTTAAAAGCTCGCACCCAAGCTCTTTTTCAAGACGCCTTATCGATCTGCTCAGCGTTGGCTGGGTATATCCCAAACGCGTCGCGGCTTCAGAAATCGATCCTGTTTCAGCTATAACAACAAGCTGTTTGAGCTGGGCAATTTCCATACGTTAACCAGTTCCTTATTCTTCGGTATTCGTACTTTTTCATTTCCTTCTACAAGCATTATTCCATATTGCTATGCATAAAACGCATACCAATAGAAAGATTGTGCATTGTACTTTTCCTCATTCCTCCCCCACAATCTAGTTGTGCACAAAATATAAAACATTTCCTGAAACCCGAAAGGAATCAACAATGCAAAATGTCACAATGAATAACGGCGTAGAAATCCCCCAGCTTGGGTATGGCGTCTTCATGATGAGCAGCGCTGAGGTAGAGAAGCACCTCCCTGAGGCAATTGCCGCAGGATATCGCCACATCGATACCGCAAATGCATACTACAACGAAGTCGCTGTTGGCGACGTCGTAAAGAAGAGCGGAATTGATCGTAAGGATTTCTTTATTACTACGAAGCTTTGGCCGCAGGACTATGGCAAAGACAAGGCAATGGATGCAATTGATGCATCTCTTCGCCGCTTAGATACTGACTACATCGACCTTTTGCTGCTCCACCAGCCATACGGAAAATACACCGAAGCCTGGAAGGTCATGGAGCAAGCACAAAAAG
>CAIFEG010000014.1 GCA_903789415.1 uncultured Eggerthellaceae bacterium
TAAGTATACTAAATGCCTTAGACCCTCCCGTCAACAACTTTTTTTAAAAAAGTTTGAATTGTGGATTTAAACACAAAACGGAGCATTTTTGGAAAAGAATCAAGCGATTGAAAGGGCGTATTTTGAAGTGTATTTGCACCTACCTTGCTTAGATATATGTGTTAGGGAGATGCTGAGCCGAGTGCTTTTAATTGATGCAACTAAGTACAGGTGTTTAATGATTGATTGAGCTGTTTTCTCTATACGTTTTCACTTTTAGCTACTCTTGTTTCACTCACAGATATTTCAATAGGAGTATCAGGGATTGAGTTTTGAAAAAGCCGCAATAAACATTAGAGATTACATCAATATGGTAAAAGCTTATGGCCCTCTTTTCACATATGAAAAGAGGGCCATTTCAATAAAACCTCGCTAAGCATCAACAAAATTGTTTCTTTCTACCTTACGTTATGGCTGACCTATTATTATTTATTCCTTCCCTGAACTATTTGTGATGATTGATTTCTCATTTTCTTTATAAGAATCGCAGCCCCACCAGCTAGGCAAGCAACAAGCAAAATAAGGGGTACACGGCTATGGTCGCCATCGCTATCTGTTTCCCCAATTCCAGTAGGAACTTCATCTCTACTGTTATTTGTTATGATGACTTGAGTATACTTCCCGTTTTCGTCAGTCGCACTGGATATAACACTTGCTGATTTTAAGCGACCTTGATACACTCCGCTACTCAATGTAGCGGCAGTACCATCATATGTGACACTTGCTATTTCCCAATGATCACTAACATCAGAATTTTCATCAGTATATTCAGGCTCGGAAACGCCAATAAGCTCGCCTGTTCCATCATCGGGACCTAGCCCATGGATAACAAAATAATGTCCGTCCCCATTAGCTTCGAGCACATATTGACCTGAGGCGCTGTAATCCCCCCAATCACTCGTTTGCACCACATTATTGTTCGCATCATAAAGAGTAATGGTGACATTATCGCTGGTGGTATGGCGGTTAGTTAGATTCCCTAGATTCACGTTAATGGTGAAAGTTTGTGATTTGTTTCCCAGCGAACCTGTGATGTCTTTTCTGATATATAGGGGAGCATCACCGAAATAGATTCTGTTATCCAATTCAGTTTTTTGACCACCAGTATGGTCATTTACATCCATAGGGAATGCATTTGTATCATCGCTAAATTTGTTCACATCATTACTTAAATTAATATCGCTGCTATTAGGTCTCACCACCTGACGGTAAACCATATATTCATTGCTATTCTGAAGCAAGACGCCAATTGAGGTACTATCATCCAGGTCGCCCTCTTTAACTATCTGTGCGCCTGAATAGGTAAGGCTCGGTAATGCTACATCTCGACCATTATTATTGTTAATTTGGACATTTCCCTGCACATAGAGAACACCTGGGCCTGCTACTTGATCAATATAGCAGACACCATCTTGGCACTCTGCTTCTTCAGTTCCGTCGTAAACCCAAACCGCTGCTGACTGACTTGATGAGTAGTTTTGAATAGTGACATCATTCAAATGAAGTCGTGTGCCTACTGCAAATCCTGGATGTGAGGGATCACTTGTTGAACCCACATTAAAAGTAAGATTTTCAATACGAATATCGTAATCGTCAGTACTACTCAAGCTTGATCTTCCTGCAACGATCATAGGTCGCGTGGTTGTGCTATTTCGTGTTATTGTTATCTTCTCTTCAGTTCTTGTATGCGAAGCAGCATTTGTGCCATCTGCGGGGACAGTAGGAGTATCCATTGGCGCAGGTCGTACCGTTACATTGTTCTTGTTTAGCCAAACCGTGCCATTCGTCGTGTGCGACCTATATACTTCTATTATGTCGCCGTCATGCGTCGCTTCTGCTGCCGCATAATCCAGTGAAAGATATGGGCCCAAAACTTTAGTTGTGCCATTTTCAGTACGAATTATCTGGCAGGTCCCTGTATCCTCACTGAGAGTTCCCCAAACAAGATTAGAGCCAGTACCTGCTGTTGCATATTGATTGGTGTTTTGTGTATTAAAAATATGAGAGAACTCATTATTTGTGTTGTTTGAAGCAGCATCTACAAGAGTGCCATTTGCATCAGAAGCCTGCGCAATAGTATCACGTGTATGAGCAACACCTAGCGCATAAAAGAACTGTTCAAATCCTACTCGTCCACCTGTAAGTTGGCCTATATGTATAATTGATCTACTTGTGCCACTCTGAAGCGCCTGATTCGAATAGTCCATAACATCAGACTCACGGCCAGAAGTTCCGTTACCCGTTATGGTCGGAGATCCACTCAAATAGATGTATCCCCATTTGTTGTCACCAGATCCAGTGGATCCAGGGTTGCCCCATACGAGAATGCCGGTTCCATACGTCGCATTTGGCGTAGTATTGTCGCAAATGCTAACATCACCCGAAATGTTAAGACGGGTATATTTATAGAGCGCTATTGCTTGTACAACTGATTGGCCAACGTCCCCTCCGCTACTTCCACTTCTGTTGATAGCATTATTTGTATTGTTGTTAATTTTCACAGAATCCGAAAGATTAATGGTGCATGTCGAACCACTTGTCATACGCGAGCCAATTGCAGAGCCTGCTGTCACATTAACTATCCTATTATTGCTCTCTTCAGAACCAAGGGTATTGCCACTAAGGCATGCGTTTCCGCTCATATTTAATGTATGAGTGCCGCCCCCAGCAAGCTCATGATCTGCATACAATACTGCACCACGTTGTCCGTAATTTGTATTGTGAACTAGCTGGGCATTCCCGCTAATATTAATGGTGACATCCCCTGAATAATAAACGGTTCCACCATAATGAGCTTCGTTATAGGATATCTCCGCATTATCGGTGATGGTTATAGTCTTAGCGTCTCCATCATTGCTACTTCTACGCTCATAGATAATGGCAGATCCACAACCAGAATCAAAATTATCTGCCCCTACAACATTTACGGTACCATTTGGATTAAGCATTGCTTTGCACTGAGTAATTTTGGAACTACCCGTCATATTGAGGCTTGCATTGTAGAGAGCAACACCTCCACCACCGGTTAAGTATCCGCTTGTTGTTTTTGCAATACAATCACTGATAGTAGCGGTACCGCTCATATTGAGCGTTCCACCCTGACCAACAAGTACACCTGCACCAGCAGAAGAATGGCTGTTTTCATTTGTACTGTGCAATAAGCTTGTTCCAACATATTTAACAAAATGCTCTACTGTTGTTGAACCCGTCAGGTTCAGAGTTCCATTCTGACGTACATCAAACGCACGTTCACCACGGTTGCTATTACTCGTAACCCAATTTAAATATTCATTTGCATCTGTCCCGGTATGTTGGCCTTCGATGTTCACATTATTCACAGTAAGCGTTGCATTTTCATTAACAAGAAACGCGGAGTAATCATTATTATTATTTCGCGTATCTGCAATCGTAATGGTGGCGTTATTCTCGCCTTCAAGTGTCACGCTACCGGAAGTATTGGAAACAGTAAGCGGTCCCGTATTGGCATTGATGCTGTGTGTACCTCCGATACGAATTGTCACATCACCACTCATGGAATTCAAGGCAGTGAAGGCAGCTTCTAACGTATCGTACGAAGTATCTCCTATAGAAATCCCCGTAAATGTACTTACAGGTTGACTTGCAGATAGCTGTTCTACAGTGACCTGATCACCACTAAGAAGATTGGCGATGTTGATAACTTGGCTTGTGCTACCGTTTCCAGAAGTGTCATAGATCTGACTAGCACTTGAAGAAGATTCAGTAGAGAAAACTTGAGCGTTTCCTGTTGAAGTATCAGCTGTTGCACTACTCTGGTCAGTTTGAGAAGTAGTATCACTTACCTCAGTTTCCCCTTCTTGAGACCCTGACCCTGAAGTAGAGGTGACTGTGTTCGTTTGCGTGGAAGAAGTTGTTTCGGCGCTAGTCGTACCACTAGAGCTATTCGCACTTGTCGTAGCATTAGAGCCATCACCAAATGCAAGAGGCATGACAGGCTCGCAAATACCAAAAGACAAGACTAATGCCAGAAAAACTGTCATTATCTTATGTGCAAATGACCGCTTCATTTTTGCACCTCTTGATTTTCTTTATTGCTCTTTCTGCGAAAGAGTGCCACAAAAATCCAGATGAGCGAAAGGATTCCTACTGCTGCAATTCCATACAGCAGATATATCGTCAGCGAATCAGATGTCTTTGTCGAAAGCGAACCCATCGATTGAATAGCACCTGCAATCATCGCCGTTGGTGTGGACTGATCTTCTTCAAGAACAGAAGGCACTTGTGCTTGTTGTAAAGACCAACCTGGGTCTCCTACTTTTGCCCCATTTCCAATAGGTGTACGCAATCTCGCAATTCCATCATGAACATCTACAGTAAGTGTAAATTCAGTGCGTTCATCCATGGTGAAACCATCAGGCTCGTTTCCTCTTGGACGCATCGTATATGTATATATTCCATCAGCTGTATCGCTATCAACTTCGAAAGTAAGAACATAATTCGTTGAACCGCGCATAGTCCAAACGAACGTATGGCCTACCGAGCCTGCGGGCATGGGCGCATCTTCCGAGGCCCCCGAAACATACACAACCTCATAACTCATGTCATAACGCGCATCGGGTATACCATCGGGCGCCGGCTGAAAATCTTGATAGACGCGCACCTGATTCGGTTGAAGGTCTGACTGATCAGCGCAAGCCAGTGCAGGATACGTTAGTTCCACACCTGCAGCAAATAGGACAAAGAGCACAAGCAGACCCACAGCTAAAAAACGTGTTTTAGCACGAACTTTAGATTGTATTTCTTGCGAGCTTGCCATCCGGCTATACTTTTCTCCTGTTCTGTTGCGTTGTTGCAGCACTTCTTTCCGCTTTGATACCCTTCTTACTTCTGGTCATAAGTATGTACAGAAGTATTAAGGCTATCAGGACAGCAAGCGGAATAAAGCGATGCTGCTGTAGAAATCCTGCAATTCCATTGAAGACATTTTGCAATCCCGACCCGCTATTCACCTCGTCGCCAAAGGTATTGGGATAAGTTTGGTCGGTAATTTTCGTTACAAGCACTAAACGCCGATTATCATCTGAAGCGCACGTGCTTAGTAACGCAAGATGATCGTTCGGACCAACATCTACCTCTTCACGCATATACAAGGCTTCTTGCGTAATGGCGCTGTAGTAGCCCATTGCTCCATCAGAATACACGGGTACCTGATAAACAAAAGATTTGTACACATCCGGAACCTGGATATATCCCAAAATCACTAATCCGTGGTGCTGATTTCCGTAGTAAATATCTCCGTATTGGTGCTGATCGAAAAACTCGCGATCGGCAAATTTGTCCAAGCTTCCAAACATTTCATCATGGGCCATATGATGTCCATAAATAATCGATGCGAAATCAGAGAAGTCACGCGACGCTTTGCTGTCTAGAAACAAACTTCCGCTGTATGAATACTTTCCCGTTGGATCCGTGTTCAGGTATTTTTCGTTATCCTGACCTTGGACCAGTGGATAGTCAATCTTTGTGCCATAAATCTGCAGCCATCCAAATACATCAGGATTCATAGCAACAAGATCGTTATACGACGGAAGATGCTCCGTACGATCGGGCTTGTAGGCCTGATAATTACTTGCATCTGCCTGGGAATAAACCTGGCGAGCATCCCATAATGCGTATGCACTTAAAACAAGAATCGCCAGAAAGATGATAAGAACTATGGTATCTACCGCAGAGCTAAAAAACGAGACGACCCTCTTGCCAAGAATCTCATGCTCTTTTGACAAGTAAGATCGCCTCGCTTCTTTTACATCCTATCAGCGCAAAGCACACAGTCTTGAGCTTGACTCACCTTACGTTTGCTTTACCTATTATTATTCCTGCTCGCGACGACGCTTGCGGGACACGCCGTAGGCCGCAATACCGACGATGGCGATGATGCCGAGCGCGATGAACGGCAGGTTGTTCATGACGATGCCGGTAGGAACGTTGCCCGAACGATCATTCGTCAAAACAAACGCGTTGGTTCCCGTCGCCGCCGTCGTGCCGGTTTGATTCTCACCGTGAGTCAACGTTTGGGCAGGGAACACACCAGCAGATGTTGCCGTAACATCGCTTGCGGTAGTGGTCTGCGCGTTATGGAAGGTAGCACTTGCCGTATGGCCGTCGAGGCTGGTCTCTGTCACAGCGATGGTCGAGTTGTTCGGCAGCGTGTTGCTCGTGAACGTCACCGTCTCATCAGCTGCAAGGGTGATGGGATTCGTGCTCGAGCTATCAATGGTTACGGAAGTCGAACCGGCAGGGATGGTGACGCTATGCGATGTGCCGGTACCCTTTTGATAATTTATTGTGATATCAGATGTCTGTTCCGAAGGAATAGTGATCACTGCCGTAATTGGGAACTGCTCGGTGCGGTTGCCCTGGTTGCCCGTCACAAGTTTCTGAATGGTGAAATTCGCTGAATAGGTCGTGTCGTTCACGAAACGGAACTCGCCATTGTCGCCGGGGTTGATCTTGGCATCTGTCACATCAGTGCTGGCTGGAACAGTGGTTCCCGTCGTACTCCAAACACGGATTCCTCCGTACGTAAGACTTGTTCCAGTTGTCTCACCGGAAGGACCTGGGTCTTCAGCAGTATTTGTATGATTCGTTATGTAAACGCGCATTATATAACGTTGGGTAGAATATGTATAATTCCCGTTTCCAGCAACTTCTGTCACTCGATAGATAAATTCGCCTGCATGGCCGAAGTCTGCCGCGCCCGCTGCTGCTCCATTTTGAGGAAAGAATGAAGTACCAGTAATCGATCCTGTGGAAGACGAAGCGGGACTGTTCGCAGTCTCTCTGGTAATATGGACCGTTCCCGTAGTAGTTGAGCCTGTAGGCGTCGCCGTACCCAGAACAGGGGCATCGTCTGTTGCGGCTGTACCATCACTGTTGATGCGTTCAAATTGGAATGTGAAATCCTCGTTGGTCGGTGCCGTTTGGTCGCTATTTGTAACTACGTCTTTGTACAAATGCAAATTCGCAGGAGCGCTGACCCCATTAGATCCGGTCGAAGCTGCAAAAGCTGATGCAGGCGAAAAGGTTGCCATTCCATAACCTGCTAATAC
Organism: uncultured Eggerthellaceae bacterium; assembly: GCA_903789415.1. GTDB lineage: Bacteria > Actinomycetota > Coriobacteriia > Coriobacteriales > Eggerthellaceae > CAIFEG01. The sequence continues at coordinate 7,128 of CAIFEG010000014.1, forward strand.
CAAAGCCGCCGTGGTCAGAAGTACGCCTAACTTTCTTTTAAATTTATATGCATACGTGTGACTAACCATTGATATCTCCTTCTCTCGGTTTGCACCTAAACATTATTGATACTTTTGAGACCGTAATTATAACATTTATGAAGCTGCACAATTGATTCAGCGAGTAAATCCTACAACATTTACACTCAACATGAATGAAACCCGCTCCCCTTAAGCCTGGTCATATGGTCTCGATTCAGGGTCATTTTATCTTTTGTTCAAGGAAAATCAAAAGTGAACTTTGTATATAAAAACAGCTATGAACACCAGTTCATCGCGGTTTTTCTTTGGATTGCTTGACTTATTTTTTGAATTGCGTTCACAAAAATAACAAATTGTTTGGAATACATTCAAATTAAGGTATCTATAGGCTATATATTATCTAATACCGAGAATTGAGATTCGTTCATTGTATGAGAGAGACACCATCTATGCCGCAGCATCTTGCGCAAAACCTATCAAATACGAACCGGAATGCAGATGCATATACGAATCATTCTGTAGATAAAGTACAATCAGGCAGATCTTCGACTCACAAGAAAACCGCACCGAAGAAGAAACGCAAGAAGACCAGTTTCGCCCATGACCTGTCTTTCCTGCTGGTAAAGATCGGTATTGTCATCTGCGTATTCATCGTGCTGTTTACGTTTGTCTTTGGGATTTTTCGCGTGAATGATCCTTCGATGACTCCTACACTAAAGCCCGGAGATCTTGTACTTACCTATCGGCTGAATTCCGATATTAATTTTCATGATGTGGTTGCCTATGAATACCACAATGAAACGACATTTGGCCGCGTAGTTGCACGTGCTGGCGACACAGTCGATATTACGGACAGCGGCTTACTCGTAAATGGTACCCCACAGGAAGAAGAAGGAATCTACAGCCCAACCACCCAATTTGAAGGTGGCACCACAATGCCTTTAACAGTACCCGACGGGCAGGTGTTTGTGCTGGGCGATAACCGTGCAAATGCCACAGATAGTAGGATTATCGGGTGCATTAATACGAGTGATCTTGAAGGCGTAGTCATGAGTGAGCTACGCACACGCAGGATTTAGCCCGCTGGTTTGAGACGTCGCAAAGGATTTTTCGTACGCGCTTTCCTTTTGTTTCGATATACAAAAGAGCCCTGAATTTGAGCTGATGGTCAGAAGCTGGCAGACAGTTCGCGTTCAGGGCTCTTTGTTGTGTTGTGTGTGGTACAGCTACACCAGTTTTATGAAATGGCGCTTCCCTACCTGAAGCGTTGCACCTTTGAGCTGGTCGGGATCTACGTTATAGGTCTTCGGGGCAACCGCTTGCCCGTTTATACGGACGCCACCACCATCGATAAGACGGCGCGCCTGACCGGTGCTTGAGGCAAAATGCGCATCCTGGATGATCTTTGCCAGGTAGACTTTGCCATCTTCATTTGGCGTGAGATCAGCCTTAAACTCAGGGATCTTTTCGGGAGCTGCATGGTCTTTGAACAGGCGATTGAATGCCTCTTCGGCTTCCTTGGCTGCCTCTTCCCCATGGTAAATCGAGACAATGTTGCGTGCGAGGCGACGCTTTGTCTGATTAGGATCAAGCGTTCCGTCTGCAAGACCTTTTTCGATCTTGTCGACCTCGTCAACCGGTACACTGGATGCCAGACGGAAATAGCGCACCATGAGAGAATCCGGGATAGACATGACTTTGCCGAACATGTCGGCCGGAGCGTCGGTGACGCCGATGTAGTTTTTGTAGCTCTTGGACATCTTGCGCACGCCGTCGAGACCTTCGAGCAGCGGCAGTGTCAGGCACACCTGAGGCTCCATGCCCATTTTCTCCATGAGCTCGCGACCGGCAAGCAGGTTAAACAACTGATCAGATCCACCGAGCTCTACGTCGGCCTTTACCACCACCGAGTCGTATGCCTGCATGATTGGATACAGGAACTCATGAACGCTGATGGGTAGATTGTTCTCAAAGCGATTGTGGAAGTCATCGCGCTCAAGGATGCGCGCAACCGTAAACTTGCTGCAGAGTTTCAGGAGACCTTCCAGATCAAGCTTCATCAGCCAATCGCGGTTATGGCGCAGCGTGGTCTTGTCGCGATCGAGAATTTTGAACGCCTGCTTCATGTAGGTTTGGGCATTGGCGTCGATCTGTTCGGCGGTAAGCTGCGGACGCGTGGAATTGCGGCCGGACGGATCGCCGATAAGCGCGGTTCCGTCGCCGATGATCAAAGTTACATTGTGACCCAGATCCTGGAACTGGCGAAGTTTGCGCAGCGGAACGGCATGGCCAATATGAATATCAGGAGCAGTTGGGTCGACTCCGAGTTTGACGTTGAGTGGACGACCTTCTTTGAGCTTTTTCAAAAGAAGATCTTCCGGGATGATCTGGTCGGCGCCAGACTTCAAAATATGTAACTGCTCTTCAGGTGAAAGCATTCCTGCCCCTTACGCGTATTTGATTGGCGAATTTTTCAAATATTTCAAGAAAGTGTAGCACACGACCTGCGTGGTGAGCTGTTGTGTATGCGACCTACACAACAGATTCGAGCCAGCAGATTATGCGGCGGCACTTGCGGCGGTACTTGCCGTGGCAAATGCAGGAGCACATACAGGCGCAAAGGTGGCAAATCCCGCAGCACTTTTGCACATTATTAGGCAACCGGTCGGAACATATGGCCGGTCGTGGTTCCCTCTTTTTTCGAAACCGTGTTATCGGATTTGAGCGCCAGGTCGCGCGCACGTTTTGCCCTGCTTACCGCATCGCTTGTCTGTTGCGCGGTCATCAAGGTGGCGTCAACCATAACCGAAGAGATTCCCGCGCCTATGAGATCGGGCATCAGATGCGAAATATCCAGCGGAACGGCGTTATAGAGATGGCTGCGTCCACAAAGATCGGTGACCACCGGAATCTTGTAATCCTTGCGGTCAGAGAGCCAATGGGGGCTGCGCCTGCGCGGACATGAACCACAATTTTGCGCACACGGTCCTTGGCTGGTGAGCATGCAGTGTTCGGTGGTCATTAGTTCGGCCTGGCCGATGACCGTAATTCCTAACGGCACCGGAGAATCTTGCCCCAGCTCGCGAATCTGATCGAGCGAGAGTTCGGGAGAGAGCCACACCCGCTCCGCCCCGAAATCATGAAGCGCCTGGAGTGTATAGATGTTATCGGCAGGAATCTGCGGGCCTGCTTCAGGTGAAACATCCATGTCAGCGGCGCGAACGAGCTGACCCAAATTCGAGACGACCACGCTGCGTCCCGCTTTAACGTAGTTCCACGGGTCGAAATCGAAGGTATATTCGCGGGTGCCTTCAACCGGATCGTGATCCACGATGGGCATGCAGATGATGGCCTTTTTAGGATAGCCCGTCTGTTCGGCCGTTTGTGAAAGCTGACCTGCGATGACGCCTTGACCGCGACCGTAGTTTTCCGCATGCACCAAAATACGGTCGGCTCCAGCACGGCGCGCCGCACGAGCACATGCAGGGTTTGCCACGAGGACGGTGAGCTCACATCCTTGCGTGGGCTGCACTTCAGAAATCTTGCGCTTCGGCTGACGTTTGAGTTTGCGCTCGTGCCACGGCGCAAGGATAGCCTCTTCAAGTTTGTCTGTCGCGTTTGCACGCAGGTGATGGAGCTGAGAAAATCCCATGCCTACCTGCGCGTCTAAGTCAACCGAGATGTCGGTAAGTTCGAAGGGCGAGGTTCCCATGCGGGAAATTTGCTCGCGCACATCGGCTTCGGCGAGTTCTTTGGTTCGCGCCTGCTCCACGGTCTGACCGAACACCCTGACGGTGATAGGATCGACAAACCTGTCCGAAGCAGTGGTAAGGGTGAGCTGTGCAGGCTGGCCAAGGTGCAATTTTACCGAAGCCGAAACGGGCGTCTTGGGGAGCATGGAGTTATCAACAAACGCTTGTGATGCCGAGCGAACGCGGAACACACGGTCTCCTTTGCCCAGGCGCAGGCGAACACCCTGCAAGCGAATGACACGTTTACCGCGGGCGGTGCGGGTGGAATTTGTGCGCCTGTTGTTTTGGCTGCGTTTGCCTTTGCCACCACGGGAATCTTTGGTTGCCTTTCCTGGGCAAAGTTCCGTAAAATCATGAACCACGTAGGCCGAGTGGCCGCGATTCGTCCAGAATTCCAGCGCGTCGCCTTTTGCGATGGACGTTTCTGTTTCGATGTCGACCACATCGTCGCGCACCGACACGATGCGTCCCACAAACACGCCGCGGTTGTTGGGTCGCTTGTAACTCATCATTTCGGTCTTGGTGTCGCCGGTTAAATATGCGGTGGTAAATCCACGGCTAAATGCTTCGGCGAGCGTGCGTTCTTCGGCAGGCGTTGCGTGCTCTTCACCCGTTTGTGCGAGACGATCCAGTGCCGCGCGATACACCCCCACTACGGCATGGACGTAATCGGCGGACTTCATACGGCCCTCGATCTTGATGGAATCGACGCCACATTCGGCAAGCTGGTCCAACAAGTTGATCGTGCAGAGATCTTTGGGAGAAAGCAGGCGATCACCTGGGGAATGGACGGGCTTGCGCAGCGCGCTGTCGTGGAGTTCATAGGGCATGCGGCACGGCTGGGCACACATCCCACGGTTTGCCGACCGCCCGCCAATAAGCGACGACAGGTAGCATTGCCCGGAATAGCAAATACAGAGTGCACCGTGACCAAAGATTTCGACCTGCATATTGAATTGATGCGCCTCGTCGCAGAGATGTTTGAGCTCGGGAAGAGCAATTTCACGCGCAAGGGTCACGCGCTGCGCCCCGAGGGCTGCCGCAGCGGCGATTCCGGCGGCATTGTGCGTGTTCATCTGCGTTGAGATGTGAAGATGTGCATCGGGCGCTACGCCGCGGATCTCGCGCGCAAGACCAATATCTTGGACGATGAACCCGTCTACCCCACGGCGATATCCCTGGCGAACCAGCTCGAGCGCGCGTCCGAATTCGTCGGGCATAACAACGGTGTTTACCGTCATGTAGATCTTCACGCCATGAAGATGCGCGTAGTCGCAGGCACGCGCGAGCGTGTCTAAGGTGAAGTTGTCGGCGCCGCGACGTGCGTTAAAGTCGCCGGCACCAAGATATACCGCATCCGCACCTGCTTGTACGGCTGCGTGCAAACATTCTTCATTTCCCGCGGGAGCGAGTAATTCCATGGTGATTCCCTCTGTATGGTTCGTTGTTGCTATTCGTGTTTCTATTTTGACTTCACGTATATGCATAACGCAAAAAATCCGTATGGAGCGCGCCTATCGACACATTCCATACGGATTCAAAGTTTTGTGCACAACTTATTGCTGCGCGATGGTTTGCACATCCTGATCGGCAGTGTTGAGCTTGTCGACGCCTTGATTATAGGTGTCCTGGATGCTTTGTAGCTGCGTATTGAAATCATCCTGGGTGATCTGCCCATTCTGCTGCTGCGTATACAGATCAACATAGCTGTTGAGCGCCTGGTCGAGCGTTGACAGACCATCTGCATATTCGCCCTTCACATCGTTGAGCATATCGGGCGCATCGGTGTTGTTGACATCCTGGACAATCTTGGAAACATCCTGAGCACGTGCGCGCATCGTTACCGTGTCCTGCTGACCCAGCGCTTCCTGGAACTGATTCATCGAATCCTGAAGCGAGCTCATTTGCTGGTTCAACTGAGACATATATTGACGATTCTGCGCCGCTGGCGAATCGGTGTCGGGGCTGTTCAAGTCGGAAGAACAACCAGATAAAGCTAAAACAAGTGCGCATACTGCCGCTACTACCGCGAGCATTTTGATATGTCGTTTATTGCGCATGTAAAACCTTTCATTCATAACGCATTATGCTGCATACATCGTTTTTAACGTACATAGAATATCGCATGACGCAGCACAACCATAAGGCAAACGCGAAGATTTTACTTCGACGTCACCAATGCTGCAAACCACTGTTGCAAAAAGGTCACGTGGTGGCACGCTTTAAAACGTTTTGGCACGTTCAAGTCCGTGTGAATGTCACGTGGTGGGCTGGGTTGTACTGCCTCCGCCACCGGAAGAGCCCCCGCCACCGGTACTCGGGGTGGTCGTGCCGCCTCCGCCAGACGATGACCCGGACGAGCTGGAACCTCCTGACGACGGTGTCGATGCGCCGCCTGATGATGATGAGCCGCCAGAGTTGCCTGGCTGGCTACTTCCACCCGAAGACGTGTTCGACTGCGCATTCGAAGAAGAAGCATTGTTGTCGTTTGATCCCTGCGATTGGCCAGATCTGCCTTCGGTATAGGTGGAAGAACCATTCTGCGAGCCCGACGAAGACCCGTAGCCTGAACTTCCGCTTCCACTGTTGCCATAATTGTAGGAGTAGTAGTTTGACCCGGTATTTCCTTGCGTCTGATACCCACCAAGCGTCTGAAGCTGGCTATCCGAAAGTTCGTGATAATCGGGGCTCTGCGCGTTTGCCATCGGGAATTCTTCGGGCTGCTGACCCTGCAGCGCCTGATCCAAGAACGAGGAGAACACACTTGCTGCCGTGTAGTTCGGGTTCATAGGCGACTGGTCGCGCGCGCCCATCCAAATGGCAACGGAATATTGCGGCGTAATTCCGCAGAACCAACTGTCGTGGAAGTTCTCGGATGTGCCCGTTTTACCTGCGGCAACCTGCCCGGTGCTCAGGCGGGCGGCGCGTCCTGTACCCTCCGATGAATTGATGACGCCTTCCATAACCTGTTCGGCAGCTTTGGCCGTGCTTTGTGAAATCGCGCGTTCACCTGAGGTATCGGGATGGTAAATCGTTTTGCCATCAGCATCCACAATATTGGTTGCCACCTGCGTGTCATGGCGAATACCGCCAGATGCGATGGTCGCGTAGCCTTCCGCCATATCGCGCACGGTTACGTCGTCGGCACCAAGGGTAATTGACGGCACCACCGAAAGCTGCGTTTGCACGCCACACTTTTCTGCCATTGCCGCGATCTTGTCGGGTCCGAGCATGGTCGCGATGCGAGCAAATCCCGTATTTGAAGACACGTCGAATGCCGAGGCAATCGTGCGGGTGCCATATTCGGTGCCGTTGTAGTTTTCGACATTCCATGTGCCGAGCGTCGCGTGCGCCGAGCAATTGACGTACGTATTGTTTGGATCCACCCCATTTTCGATGGCGGTGAGCAACGTGTATGTCTTAAACGAAGAGCCCGGTGAACGCGTGGCTTGCGTGGCCAGGTTGTACTGGTTGTCGTAATAATCTTTGCCGCCAACCAGCGCTTTGATGTTGCCGTTTGACGGGTCAACCACCACCATGGCTACTTCGAGGTTGTTTGAAACGGTGGCTTCTTTTTCGCGTGCCGCTTCTTCGGCTTGCTCTTGCAGCTGCGGATCAAGCGTGGTCGTGACCGTCCAGCCACCCCTGAATACGTCCGATTCGCTGTAGTTAACCAGCAGCCATTGGCGAACATAGCTGGTGAAATACGGATATTGGTAAATGCCGTCCGTGCTTTCGTTTTCCGAAACGTTCAGCGTTAAGGGCTCGGCAACAGCTTCGTTGTATTGATCCTGAGTAATATTGCCGTTGGTAAGCATACGGTTGAGCACCAAATTGCGGCGATTGAGGCAGTTGGTTGGGTTGTCGATGGGATTGTTGTTCGTCGGCGACTGCGGAATTCCGATAAGCGTGGCCGCTTCTGCCAGCGTTAAATTGTTGCAGTCCTTGGAGAAATATTTTTGCGAGGCCGCCTGGATGCCGTATGCACCCGAACCATAGTTAATGGTGTTGAGATACATAAGCAAGATGTCATTTTTAGAGTACTTTTCCTCCAGCTTGACGGAGATGTAGGCTTCGCGAACCTTACGGCGAAGCGACTGGTCGCTGGCCTCGTCGGAAAGAATGGTATTCCTGACGAACTGCTGGGTGATAGTGGACGCGCCTTCGCGGCTGCCACCGGTAAGGTCAACAAACGCCGCACGAACGATGCCAATAGGATCGATGCCGCCGTGATCGTAATAGCGGACATCTTCGGTGGCAACCGTGCCTTGCGTTACATAGGGGCTTATGTCATCAAGACTTGAAACCGGATCGCGGTTTTCAAGATAGAACTCCGCTAAAAGCGTGGTGTTGTCGTCTGCATACACCCGCGTTTTTGAAGCGGTGTTGTAGGCATCCGAATCTTCATAGTCGGGCAAGTCCTGCAGCCAAGACTCTGCCTGAGCGTATAACAAGCAGCCGCCAGCTGCCAAAAAGCAACCGATAATCGCTAGGACATAGAGCACCGGGAGATAATGACGTTTATTTCGCGTCCCTGGACGCCTTTTCATGGCACGTGAGCTCATAAACCCCTCCTGTAAAAATCTTCGCTCATCTTACCATCTTGGCGGCGATGAAACGAAAAAGGAGTGTTTTGTAAGAATATTTGCGCGTAACTACTACGAAATCCCCAGACTGTCCACATGATCCGGGGATTTCGGGTAGAGCTACGTTGTTTTGACGCCGCGAAAACGTGCCGTCATTCGGCGAGCTGCGGTGGGGCGCTTAAGCGGCACGGGTGTTCTAGGCGAGCTGGGCGGAATCTGCGTCGAATTGCGCCTGGGCCTTCTTCATTTGATCCGCCACCGCGCTTGGAGCGGTTCCGCCTTCGGTTGTGCGCGCCTTCACACACGACGGAATGTCGAGCGCCTTGGTGATATCCTCTTCGAAAAGTGGGCTTTCGGCTTTGAAATCTTCAAGCGAAAGATCAGAAAGCTGGCATCCGCGCTTTTCGCATTCGAGCACCAGGTGCCCCACAATCTCGTGCGCCTTGCGGAACGGAAGACCCTTTTTGGCCAGGTAGTCTGCCACATCGGTTGCCGCCATGTATCCCTTCTGGGCAGAATTCGCCATGGCATCGGGATGAATGGTCATGGTCGAGATCATTCCCGACATGCAGATCATGCAATCGTGAAGCGTATGACATGCGTCGAACGTGCCCTCTTTGTCTTCTTGCATGTCTTTATCGTAGGCAAGCGGCAAACCCTTCATCACCATCAAAAGCCCCATCAGATCGCCAACGACGCGACCCGTTTTTCCACGCATGAGCTCGGCAAAGTCGGGATTTTTCTTCTGCGGCATGATGGAAGAGCCCGTGGAATATGAATCGGAAAGCGTGATGTAACCAAATTCGCTCGTAGACCACAGCACGATCTCTTCTGCCAGACGCGAAAGATGGATCATCGAAACGCTGCATGCATACTGCAGATCGAGCTGGAAATCGTGATCTGAAACGGCATCCATGGAATTGGGAATCACGCGAGAAAAGCCCATGAGCTTGGCGGTCATCTGGCGATCGAGCGGATAGCTGGTGCCGGCAAGCGCGGCAGAGCCTAACGGGTTTGCGTCGGCGGAATCATAGGCGGCGTGCAGACGTGCGAAATCACGGGTGAACATCCAGTAATACGCAAGCATATGATGCGCGAAGAGCACCGGCTGGGCATGTTGCATATGCGTATAGCCGGGCATGATGACATCGGGATGCGCCTTCGCCACGTCAAGCAAGCTTTTGCGAAGCGTAAGGTTGGCTTTCATCAGCCCTTTTGCCATTTCCTTGGCGCACAAGCGTGCATCGGTGATGGTTTGATCGTTGCGGGAGCGACCCGTGTGAAGACGCGCACCCGCCGACCCGATGCGCTGTGTGAGCACGCGCTCAATAGCCATGTGGATGTCTTCGTCGTTGATATCGAAGTCGAAATTTCCCTCTTCGATATCTTTTTTGATGCCCGCTAGACCGGCATCAATTTTTTCCTGGTCTTCCTTGCTGATGATTCCCTGTGCCGCCAGCATCTTGGCATGCGCGCGCGAACCCGCGATGTCTTCTTCATACATCTTTTTATCGACAGGAAGCGACGCACCAAAACGCTGGGTAAATTCACTTACGCCCTCTTCAAATCTTCCCGACCATAAAGCCATAGATAATCCTCTCGAGAAATCGATATCCAAACCGATAAAAACGGGCCACCATAAGGCAGCCCGTGTAAAGTCAGTTAACTTTGAGACTACTTTGATAAACCTTGGGCGTTTGCTTTTGCCTGAGTGTTTGCTTTTGCAGAAGTCTTGCTGCGCATTGCACGACGATTTGCTGCCCAGGTCTTTGCTGGCAAGCTGTAGAGCTCGCAGAAGCCGGCGGCTGCATCGTGGTCAAAGTTGTCTTCCCTATCGTAGGTAGCCAGACGATAGTCATACAGCGAGTAATCAGACTTGCGGCCGGTAACGGTGCAGGTGCCCTTGTACAGATCCATGCGAACTTCGCCGGTGACGTAGCGCTGGGAGGTCTGGATGAATGCGTTCATGCACTGCATCAGAGGGCCGAACCATTGGCCGTTATACACGTTGGTCGCCCACTTCTGCTCGAGCAAGCTCTTCTCGTGCAAAAGCTCACGCTCCAGGCAGAGATCTTCGAGTGCCTTGTGTGCGGTGATGATGGCAAGCGCACCAGGTGCTTCGTAGCACTCACGGCTCTTTAAGCCTACCAGACGATTTTCCACGACATCCAGGCGGCCGTAGCCATTTTCGCCGGCGATCTCGTCCATCTTTGAAATGAGCGTGACAAGATCCATCTCTTCGCCGTTGATAGCGGTGGGGATGCCCTGCTTGAAGCCAAGCGTCAACGTGGTCGGGGTATCAGGGGCATCAGCAGGATCGACGGTCTTCTTCCAAATATCTTTTGGTGGCTCGTTCCAAGGATTCTCTAAGATGCCGCACTCAATTGAACGGCCGAACATGTTCTCGTCGATTGAATACGGGGATGCCTTGGTGGTTGGAACGATGGCGCCATGCTTTTGCGCCCATTCCATTTCTTCTGGACGAGTCTTGAAATCCCACTCACGAACAGGAACGATGACCTGAATATCAGGATCGAGCATCTCGATTGAAGTCTCGAAACGAACCTGGTCGTTGCCTTTTCCCGTGCATCCATGGGCGATGTACTTTGCGCCGGTATCATGGGCGATCTGGACGCAATACTGGGAAAGCAGCGGACGAGAAAGTGCGCTGATCAGAGGGTACTTTTCTTCGTAGAGACCATTCGCAGCAATTTCCTTGGTCAAGAAATCATCGGCGAATGTCTTGCGCATATCCACCACACGGCAGTCGAGCGCGCCCATCTTCATTGCTTTTTCTTGGATCTTCTGGAGATCGCCATGCTCCTGTCCGATTTCACCAACGACGGCGATGACGTCGAGGTTCTTTTCGATCTGCAGCCAACGAATGCAGCAGGATGTATCAAGACCACCGGAATATGCGAGCACTACCTTATCTTTAGCCATAATGGAATTCCTTTCCAAATAGGTTGTACGTTTCGTCGTACCTATCGTTGTACGCTTTGTCGTACGTTTCACCAATACTTTGATTTACCTTGATTTATCTTGATTTCAAAATACCTTGAACTTCACGGTGCACGAGGCCCTTAAAGTTTGGCGTCATGTGCACCTTGCGTTCCCCCGTCATGCAAGGCTTACGCCTCTTGCCTTGTCATGCGAGGGCTTCATCGTCGTACGATCAAATCCTGCAAAAGCGATTGCACATGTTGTGCCGCATCAGGTTCCGCCGTTGCAATCATGATAGAGTCATCACCCGCAACGGTGCCGACGACGTTGGGAATTTCCGCCGCATCAATGGCTCCGGCAACTCCCGCGGCCCCACCAGGCGTGGTCTTGACGACCACCATGTTACCTGCGGTTTTTGCACTTTCCGCGAGATTCGAAACCATCTGGCGCAGCTTGTCATCTTCGGGAAGCAAGTAATAGCCTTCCTGTGACTTCAAGAGCCCCATGTCGGTGATATCACGCGAGATCGTCGCCTGGGTGCAGTCGAAACCGAGATCCTTAAGGTGCTGCGCAAGGTCGTTTTGGGTACGAACCTTATGGTTGCGCACTATCTGGCGGATTGTTTCTTGACGTTCCGAACGTTTCTTCATGCCAAAATCTCTTTCAGGGTTTGAATTAGTCCATCAACATTTGTTTTTTCGCAGATCAGTGGTGGAATGAAGCGAAGCGTGTGCGGGCCCGTCGCATTTAAGATGAAGCCCTTTTCGCACGCCTTCGACACCACGTCAGGTGCGTTTATGCCATCTTCTAAGTCGCAGCCAACGATAAGTCCGTAGCCGCGAACATCGTGAACCGCAGGGATACCTTCGAGCTGTGCGCGCAGGTAGGCACCCACTTCTTGAACATTCTGGGCAAGCTCAGGCTTTGCAAGTTGAGAAAGCGTCGCGTGAGCTGCAGCGATGGCTAAATTGCTTCCGCCAAACGTTGATCCGTGGTCTCCTGGGCCGAAGTCCTGGGCGATTTCTTCCTTCGCCGCGCAGGCACCCATCGGGAAGCCGTTTGCAATGCCTTTTGCCATCGAGACAATATCAGGGACAATGCCGAAATTCTGGAAGCCAAATGCCTTCCCCGTGCGGAACATGCCACACTGCACTTCGTCACAGATGAACACGCCCCCTGCCTGATGGGTGAGCTTGACGGCTTCCTGCAAGAACTCGGCGGTGCACGGATGGACACCACTTTCGCCCTGGATGCATTCAACCATCATGCCGACGATCTGCCCTTTGTTCTGGGCGAACACATCATGAAGTGCCTGCATGTCATTCATCGGAACAGTAAGGAAACCACCCGGCATCGGCTGAAACGCTTCTTGCTTTTCGGGCTGTGCCGTTGCGGCAAGCGTTTCGATGGTGCGTCCGTGGAAGCTGCGATCCAAAATGACGACTTTGGTTGCGCCCGACTTCTTCTTGTATGCATGCATACGCGCAAGCTTTAAGGCGCATTCATTTGCCTCTGCGCCCGAGTTGCCAAAAAACGTTTGCCAGGTGTATTGATTGTCTTCAGAAGCACCGGAATTCAGCAGGTCATTGATCTGTTTTGCAACTTCCCCACGGTTTTCGATGTAGAAGAAGTTGGAAACATGCATCAGCTTTGCAGCTTGATCCTGGATGGCCTTGACCACTTCCTTGTTGCAGTGTCCAAGTGCGCACACGGCAATTCCGCCTAAGAAGTCGGTGTATTTTTTGCCTGTGCTGTCCCATACATACATGCCATCGCCACGGACAAGTTCAAGCGGCATACGCCCAAAGGTATGCATCACATATTTATTTTCAAGTTCTTTTTCTTCTTCAAATGACATTGGACGCTCCTTGTGAAGGTTGCAAACGAACGACTGAAAACGTTGCGGAAACTCGTTGGTTTCAAAATGGTTTGAAAATTAAATGCCTTAAAAACTAATTGGTTTAGTCAGATGAATCCTTTTGTTGCGATTGAACTTGCCTGTCATCAGCATTTTCGATGAGTTTGCTCGCAAGCTTTCCCAGCGGGTGCGCATCGTAGGTGCTGCTGTCAGCTTCGCTGTGCTCAAACATCGTGCCGGCGCCTGCATCGGTTAAAAGCTCGAGCAGAAGAGCATGCGGCTTTTTGCCGTTGATGATATGCACATTGGGAACTCCTGCCTTCAGCGCGGCGATGCATGTTTGAATCTTGGGAATCATTCCCGCATCAACAAGCCCGGAGTCTACCATCTGCTGCGCTTCGTCTTCGCTCATGCGCGAGATCAGAGACGACTTGTCGCTGAAATCTTTGTAGACACCATCGACATCGGTCAAAAAAATAATCTTGTGCGCGCCAACCGCAGCGGCCACATTTCCTGCCGCCACATCAGCGTTGATGTTGTAGTAGGAGCCGTCTTGCCCCATGGCCACGCTTGCGATCACGGGAATGTATGCATCGGCGATGATCCCATTGATAAGGTTCGGATTGACCGAGGTGATTTCGCCCACACGTCCCAGATCAGGAGAAAGCTGCTCGGCCATGATGGTTCCGCCGTCGATTCCGGAGATGCCCACGGCTAAGTTACCGTGCCGATTCAAGTCCCGCACGAGGTCTTTATTCACCTTGCCGATGAGGACTTCGCGGACAACTTCCATCGCTTCATCGCTGGTCACACGCATACCATGGAGGAACTTCACCGGCATATTCAGCTGCTTCATGGCGGTGCTGATCGCCGAGCCACCACCGTGAACGATGATGGGGTTCGTGCCGATAATTTTGAGCAGCACCACGTCAGACATCACTTGGGCGCGCAGCTGTTCATCAACCATAGCTGCGCCGCCATATTTGATGACGATAGTTTCTCCGGTAATTGAGCGAATCCATGGAAGGGCTTCGGCTAAGACCTTGCCCACATGGTTTGCATCCTCTACGTTTGGCCGAGTTTCTTTCGCAAATTTCATGCTTGATACGCTCCGTTGAGATGGACATAGTCACACGTTAAATCGCACGACCAAATGGTGGTTTTTGCATTGCCTTCGTGAAGGTTGATATCGATAGGCACTTCGAAGTTTTCGTATGCCTTGGTCACATCTGCCTTGTCGTAGTCAACCGGCATTCCGCCTACAAGCATCGGGATACCCAACAGGGAAAGATCGACATTTTCCTGGCTAAACTTCGCCTGGCTTTTGCCGAGTGCCGCAACGATGACACCCCAGTTGTCGTCTTTACCTGCAACGGCAGTTTGGACGAGCGGCGAATTTGCAACCGCACGGGCCGCCTTGTCGGCATCTTCTTCGGTTTCTGCTCCGGAAACATTGACCGTGATCATGCGCGTTGAGCCTTCGCCATCGCCCGCAATGTCTTTCGCAAGTTCTTGCGTGACCTTGTTGAGCGCTTCACAAAAACGCTTATAGGAAGGCGAATTCAGCGCGATGGGATATGAATAATCCTCGCATGCCTCTCCGCTTGCCATCAAAATGCAAGTGTCGTTGGTTGAAGTGTCCGAATCAACGGAGACCTTGTTGAAGCTCTGGTTGACCGCATCAACAAGCGCCTGGTGAGCGGCGGTTTGCGCAAGTGAAAGGTCGGTGGTGATAACGGCAATCATCGTGGCCATATTCGGCATGATCATGCCCGCACCTTTTACCATGCCGCCGACGGTAATTTCGGTATTGATGTCGTCATCGAAGTACTTGACGGCGTATTCCTTGGGATGGCGATCGGTGGTCATGATTGCGAGCGCCGCTTCGTGGCCGCCTTTGGTATCGGACGTAATCTTTTTATGCAGCTGCGGAAGTGAATTTCTGAACTGGTCCAGATTAAGCTGCTGACCAATTTGCCCCGTGGAAGCAATCAGCACATCGTCATCGGTGCACTGGATAGCATCGGCGGCAATGTGGCGCTCTTCCTTGGCGTTCTCCAGGCCTTTGGGACCCGTCGCCGCATTTGCGCAGCCTGAATTGATAACAACGGCCTTTGCGACGCTTGCACCCAGCGAACCAAGATTGGTGCGATTGAGCTGAACAGGCGCCGCGGCGAATTCGCTTTGTGTGAACACACCCGCAACGCAGCAGGGCTCTCTCGACTCAACGAGCGCTAAATCCATACGATCTGAATCGCTGTGATATCCCGAAGCAATGCCTCCGGCCATAAAACCTTTTGCACTTGTAACCCCGCCATCGGGAATCGTTGTGAGTTCCATAAAGAATCTTCTTTCTCTTTCATCGATACATAGTGGATAGATGAAACGCTCTTACACGGGCATCGCGACGTCGGTCAACCCTGCATCTTGCGAAAGACCGCACACGATGTTGGCGCACTGGATCGCTTGGCCGGCGGCTCCTTTTTCCAGATTGTCAATCGCACCAACCGCAATCAGCGTATGGGTGCGCGCGTCGTAGGCCAGACCAATCTGCGCGTTGTTCGTGCCGCACACGCTTGCTGTTCGTGGAAGTTGTCCCAGATCAAGTACGTGTACGAACGGACTTTCGCGATAAAAATCAACATAGGACTGATGCAGCTTCTCCAGATCAAAGTTCTGGGCGGCATCATCACTCAGGTGGAGCGTAACCGTTGAGAGGAGCCCACGCTTGAGCGGTGCCAAATGCGGGATGAAAACCACACGCCCCGGAAGTCCTAAGATCTGTTCGATCTCGGGAGTGTGACGATGGTTCCCTGCTCCGTAGGCTTCAACGTTCTCATCGGCGCTGCAGAAATGCGTGCGTGAGCTTGGCTTTTTGCCCGAGCCCGTTACCCCGGATATGACCTGCACAAACAAGGGACCATCTAAAAGTCCCGCATGTACGGCAGGATATGCCGCAAGAGATGTCGCGGTGGGATAACAACCTGCGCAGGCAACGAGTGCCGGTAGATTTTTCGCGAACCGCTGCGCTGCCTGGTCCAGTTGGTCGCCGGTGATCTCGGGCAGGCCAAATGCCGCCTTTGGCAAAAGTGACGGCGAGGTGTGTTTGACGCCATACCACGTTTCATAGACGTCGGCATCTTTGAGCCGGTAGTCTGCAGAAAGGTCGATGACCGTCACACCCGCTTCTAAAAGATCGGGTACCACGCTCATCGCCGCGGTGTGCGGAACTGCAAGAAAAACCAGATCAAGTTCGGAAATTTCAGGGTTGTCCCGTTTGGTAAACACGAGGTCGCTTTTTCCGATAAACGAAGGATACACCGCATCCAGGCGTTGACCTGCATATTCATTATCGGTAATCAAATGCAAATCAAAGAAGGGGTGTCCAAGCAAACGGCGCACGAGCTCGATGCCCGCATATCCACCTGCTCCGACAACCCCAACATTGAATTTCATTCTGTACGCTCCTTAATATGCATAAAATAGGTATATTTCTTCTTCTTTATGCAGTTACAGAGTATACACCACGAAATTTTAAAAGAAATTTTTGAAATAAGAAATTTACAATTCGTCTATTTTTCGAAAGAGTCGAAAGAAAATGTTAGCCGAACAAATCTGAATGAGTACCAATTCCGATTAAATAAATAATTGATCTGTTGGTTCGTACGTATAAAAGTAAATGGTCCCCATTGTGACCATCAAAATGGAGGTCTAAACCTCTGATATCAATTTCAGATAAATCACCTAAGCGATTTTTTATTAATTGTTTTTGTTGGCTCGTTAATGTAATGGGGTGTTCATAGAAATACTCAGGGATAGGCTGATCATTAATAAAGCAGTCCATCACATAACGCCAGGCTGACCGATGGTTTTTATCAAAAACGACTGTATCTTGGAAAATTTTTCTCCAACGGGGATTCTTTTTAATTTTCTTGTATTGCTTTTTAAAGCGATTCGTTGGGATTATTTTACTCATTTAAGAGTTTCTCTAACTCATCGTAGGATGAAGCACCTTTTAATTTCGAGTCCTTCAAATCCTCTATCGCTTCTTCAAGCGAGGCCATCGTTTCAGCATTGGGAATTCCCCAATATTTTGGCAGACCATCATTGGCAACTGAAGTTAGCGTTATTCGAATATATGATGAAATGGTAAGCCCGTGATCAGCTAAAACCTTGCTTGCTTTTTGCTTAATATCTACGGGAACTCTACTATCTACACGCGCATCCATCTCAATCACCTCAAAGATATTGTATGACAAATGACACACAAATCCAAATAGAAATTATTATGGAAAAAATTGAGCATGTCTTCGTGAGAACCCTGATATTTATTTTTTAAGATTATTCCTCAGGGTCGATGCCGCCATCGTCACTCGATGCCGGCGCAGAAGAGGCAGCTGCTGCATCTTTGTCGTGCTCTTCGCCATTCTTTTCAGAAAGGGCTAAGCGCGCTTTTTTGCGCGAGCTGATGTTGGTAGTGTGTTTGTAGGTAGGCACAACCTCTTCGAGCATCTTGATGGCTTCTTCATCGGTGCCGTCAATAACACTTTCAAGATCCTTCAGCTTCGATTCAACCTGCTCGTAGCTGATCTCTTGGCCTTTAGAAATCATGATGGATTTATTCGAAGTCGGAAGTGTGCTCTCCTCGTCCATGAGGAGCTCTTCATACATCTTTTCACCAGGACGAAGACCCGTAAATTCAATCTTGATATCAACACCCGGCTTAAGCCCAGCCAAACGAATGAGGCTCTTCGCTAGGTCAACAATCTTGACCGGCTCGCCCATATCCAAGATGAAAATCTCTCCACCCTTGGCAAGGCCACCAGCTTGAATGACCAAGCGCGATGCTTCAGGAATCGTCATGAAGTAGCGTTCAATGTTTGGGTCGGTAACGGTAACCGGTCCGCCCTGTTCAATCTGCTTTTTAAAGATAGGAATAACGCTTCCGCTGGAACCTAACACATTTCCAAAGCGAACCGCCGAGTAAATGCATTTTGAGTTGCGCGCAAAGTACTGCATGACCATTTCGCCCATGCGTTTGGTTGCACCCATGACCGATGTGGGGTTGACCGCCTTATCGGTGGAAATGAAGATGAAACGATCGACGTTATATTCGTCGCACAAGCGGACCACGTTGAGCGTACCGAAGACGTTGTTGTGGAGCGCTTCACGAGGGCACACTTCCATTAGCGGAACATGTTTGTGGGCCGCAGCATGGAAGACCACGTTGGGATGGTACTTTTCAAAAACTTCTTTAATGCGCGCTTTATCGCAGATGTTGCCGATTTCAATGTCGATGCGCACGTCGTTGTATTTAGCGGTGAGCTCTTTGCGCAGCAGATACGCATTGTTCTCATACATTTCGAAGATGACAATGCGTTTTGGTGCCGCGTTACACAGCTGACGGCACAACTCAGAACCAATCGTTCCGCCGCCACCCGTGACGAGGATCGTTTTGCCCGAAACGTATCCATACACGGTACGCGTGTTCAAATACACCTCTTGGCGACCCAAAAGGTCGGATACGTCAACATCGCGCAGACCGACATCCCCGAGCTCGTCAATGCGAAGTTCACGTACATTCGGAAGGGTGCGCAGGCGGCAATCCGTTTGCGTGCACACATCATAAATGCGGCGACGCTCTTCGGCTGTCGCAGAAGGAATTGCCACAACGATCTGCTGGATGTCGTACTGATCGACCAGTTTCAAGATGTCGTCGGTGGATCCTTCGACCTTCACACCATGAATACGCAGGCCCTGCTTTTCAGGATTATCGTCGGTGGCGACAATAGGCAAACCAGGCATCAAAGGATCTTTGCTGGTCATACGGTCAATAACGAGCGATCCCGTTTCGCCTGCACCAACCACAAGCGTGCGCAGACGATCCGAATCGGGCTCTTTCGAGCGCAGGGCTCTCCCCTTCTGCCTGCCCACACGATAGACAGCACGCACGCCACCACAAAGGAAAATCAGTAAGAACCACGAGACAAAATACACACGAATCGGCAGCCAGTCGCCGATGATCCACAGGAAAACGGCGCCACCCAAGGTAGACAGTGCAAGCGCGACCACAATCTGAATGGCCTCATCGATTGAGGCATATTCCCACAGATTGTTGTACAAGCGGAATGCGGACAGCACCAACACGTTAATGATGGCGAGCACGCCTATCTGGAAATATATTTCATGCGTAGCAAAGACTTCGGAATGAAGCCCGGTGAGCACCGAAGCAAGTGCAAATGCAACATACGTAAATACTGCATCGCAAATAAGCAATAGAGCAGTTCGTTTTGTGAAACGCACGATCAGACCGTCCTCGTACATGTATTTTTATATAGTGTAAGCTTTTCTATATACAAATTTGTTTACAGAGCAGCTTCATCATCATCGTTATCCCCGTAATTGTACTCGTAACTACTAGCATTGAAGCATAAAGACACGCAAAAACAGGAGTATCTTTCATGAACAACTCAACGCCGACGGGCTCTATAGACTATACGCAGCAACCGTGTCGCGAACAAAATATCCAAACAATCGTCAACTTTTATAAAAGTGGATGCAAACCTGAAAAGGGTTACGTCGGAATTGAACTCGAACATTTTATCGTTCATGCAAATACCCACATGCCTGTTCGCTACTCAGAGCCGTATGGCGTTCAATGGATGCTTGAGCAGTTCGAAAAGGACTACCCTACTCCTATGTATGGCGAAGATCATCAGCTGATCGGTCTTTCGCGCAAAAAGAACGGTATCGGTGAAAGCATTACGCTGGAGCCGGCAGCGCAGGTTGAACTTTCTGCGGGCCAATTTGCCACACTTGATCAGGCGGATCGCTGCTTCAGCGCATTTGAAACAAAACTTTCGGGATTATGTGACGAGATTGATGCGCAAGTGGCGCGCGTGGGATATCAACCAGCCGTCCATGTTGAGGATACCGAACTCATTCCCAAGACGCGGTACCGTTTCATGGACAGGTATCTGGGCGGAAAATCGGTATGGGGTCGTCGCATGATGCGTGGCACCACCTCGGCACAAGTTTCCATCGACTATGAAAGCGTTCCCGATTGCCTGCACAAGATGCGGCTGGCAATGCGATGGTTCCGCTGCTTTATCTGATCTGCGATAACTCCCCTATTTTTGAGGGAGAGAAAAGTCCGCACCGAATCATGCGCAACGAAATCTGGGAAAAGCTTGATCCCGGTAGAAGCGGAATTGCACCCGGGGTTTTAGATCCTGATTACACGCTTGAAGATATGGCAGCACATGTGCTCGACACACCGGCTATTGTGGTGCCCACCGATGAGGGCGAACAGTACGACACGCGTACATTTGGCGAGATCTATGCAAATCGTCCCATGACAACCGATGAGGTTTGTCACGCAATTTCGATGCTGTTTAACGATATTCGCCTGAAGAATTATCTTGAAATTCGCCCGGCGGATGCAATGCCAATTCCGCAGGTCATTGCCTATGCGGGCCTGATTAAAGGCATGTTTGCCAACGATGAGACGCTGAACCGTTTAGATGCACTGTTTGATGGCGTCACCAACGAGACCGCTAATCAGGCAAAGCATGCCATTGAAATCGATGGGTATGGCGCCAGTGTGTACGGGCGTCCTGCATACGAAACTGCCGATGAAATGTTTGATATTGCGCACGCGGGGTTGGATGCATCCGAAGAGAAATACCTTGAGCCATTGGAGTCGCTCGAGAAGCAGCGCCTGACACTTGCTGATGTTTGGCTGCAAAAGCACGAAAATGGTGAAGATTAACAAAGAAAAGAAGTGCAAGTTACGGTAAGCTTAAACCCTTATGTCTTTTGGAGAAGATATAGAAGAGATGCTTCGGAAGACACACTATTATCCCAAATGAAAGGATCCAAATGTCCAACCAGGGTAAACACGTAAAAGTTGAATACACCGGAACATTTGATGATGGCGAGGTATTCGATTCATCAAAGGGCCGTGCACCGCTGGAGTTTGTGTGCATGTCAGGCCAGATGATCCCCGGCTTCGATAAGGCAGTCGAATCGATGAAGGTGGGCGAGACGAAAAACGTCCATATCCCCTGCAAAGATGCGTATGGTGAATACAGAGATGACCTGGTGCAAAAGGTTCCTCTGGATATCATTCCGAACGCCGACAAACTGCCGTTAAATGAAACGATTTATCTGCAGAACACCGAAACCGGTCAACCGTTCCCTGCACGCGTGATTGCCAAAGATGATAAGACGGCAACGTTTGATATGAACAGCGAAATGGCTGGCAAAGACTTGAACTTCGAGATTACACTTTTGGAAGTCAAAGACTAGAAGGACAAGCGAAGAGCGAGCGTTTCGTGTTTTCGACAAGTTTTGCGCGGAATTGATTCGCTTGAAACTTACGGCAGCAAACCTGCAGCATCAAATCTGCAACAGCGCATAAAAATTCCCTGGAGTGAAATCATTCCAGGGAATTTTTCGTTTATCAATTTCTCGTGTATAGAGTTGTGATCGAAGCGCGTTTTGTCGTTTTACGAAACAAAACGCACTTTATAAAACTAAATGCGTTTTACGAAACGACCGTCGCGGGTATCGATCTGCACGGTATCACCTTGATTGATATACATAGGCAGATCAACCTGAGCACCCGTCTCAAGCGTTGCTGGTTTGGTGCCGCCCTGAACCGTATCGCCCTTAAAGCCCGGCTCGGTCTTGGTAACTTCAAGCTCGACGAACATTTCCGGATCAACGCTGATAAGCTCATCACCGGCATAGTTGAGGGTTGCGTTATCGTTTTCCTTCAGCCATTTCGCCGTATCGCCAATTTGCTCGGTAGGAATGCTGATTTGCTCATAGGTTGAGGGATCCATGAAGTAATAATCGGTACCATCGTTATAGAGATACTGCATCTTTCTAGAGGTCAGACGTACATCATCAAACTTTGCGCCTGCATTGAATGTATAGTCAACCACACGTCCCGAACGAACATCACGAAGCTTCGTGCGCACAAATGCCGCACCTTTACCAGGCTTGACATGTTGGAACTCGGTAATGGTCCAAAGCTTTCCGTTGTACTTAATACATCTACCGTTTTTAAAATCTGCGGTTGAAATAGGCATTCAATTCTTCCTTTCCTAAGACAAACGGTTCTAGATTATAAGCATCTCATGCGTGGATTTCGTGAATACGTCATATCCAGTTTCGGTAACGACGCCAAAATCCTCTAAACGCATGCCAAAATCGCCGTCAATGTAGATTCCCGGCTCTACGGTTACGACGTTTCCTGCAACCAGCGGACGCTTATTCCGTGGGGCAAGCACCGGCGCTTCATGAATATCGATTCCCACGCCATGACCAAGTCCGTGACCCATCTTGCCGGCGTATCCGCCTTCCGCGAGGATGTCCTCTGCCTTTTGATGTGCTTGTGCACCGGTAATGCCTGGTTTAAGCATTGCCTCGACAGTTTCATTCGCCTTGCGCACCACACTGTAGGCATTCGCAAGTTTTTCGCTTGGCTCGCCCACAAAGATCGTGCGCGTCATATCCGAGTTGTATCCGTTTGCATAGGCGCCGAAATCCATGACGACACATTCGCCTTTTTCCAGGCGCTTTTCACCTGGCTGTGCATGCGGGCTTGCCGCATCTTCCCCACTTGCCACAATGGAGGCAAACGATAGACCCGATGCCCCATGGCGCTGCATATATTCATCAAGCTCAAGTTGAACCTGGCGCTCTGTCATGCCTTCGGTCATGAACGACAGCATATGCTGAAGTGCGGCATCGGTAATTGACTGCGCATGGCGCATACGATCGATTTCCATTTGATCTTTCACCGCGCGCAAGCCCAAGATAAAGTCATTCGTCTCAACCATGCGCGGATGCAGGCTTTGATCCTCGAGCGCCTGCTCAAGGGCGCGGTATTCGCTCAGCGGCATGCTGTCTTCAATGCCGAGCGACCATGACTGACCCAGCTGATGGGCAAGCCACTGCTCATGACTCATGCGCTGACCTTGGATCTTAAAAGGACCACCCTTTGCTGCGACTTCGCATGCACGGGTATAGCGAGAATCGGTATGAAGAAGAGTCTTTTGCCCATCGATATACACTGCATGAGCCTGCTCGTCATCGAAAACATTGTCAAATGCGGTAAGCCACGCAATGTTTGAGGTGTTCCGCACGAAAAACGACTGAATGTCCTGAATCTCCATCGCGCGACGCATGCGTGCAATTCGATCGCGTGACACTTTTGCGTTCGTATTTTCCTTTGCCATAAAAATCCTTTCTCCATGTATATCTTCATTGTTGTTTATCTCACTGACAGGTGGTTAGTGGTGCACGTGGTTATTCGTGTTCCTTGATCCATTCCTCGATTTGCTGGTGGAGCACATCCATAGAAACGATCGACGTCATGCTTTGCCCCACATCAAGCGGCAGCACAAATTCGACGCCGCCCTTTTTGCCGTATGGTCCCTGCTCAAGCGTATGCAGAAGGTCAATGCCTTGAAAATCTATCTCAATGGGGTCAAGTCCCAGCGACAGAAACAGATCGTCCTGAGATTTGACAAGGTCGATTGAGGTGTCAAACGTTTCTGATGCCACATGCATCGAGAAACGCATGCCTTCCGCATGAGCACGTCCCCAGCTCTGTGCCTTGCCCAACGTAACCAGTGCACTTGCAAGCTCATCACCATACCGAAGGATCTGCTGGCTTCGCGGCACGTTGGTAGCAGTGGTTAAGCGCATCTGCGCCTCAGAAACCGAAATGGGATCGGGACTTTCTTTGATGATTCCCGAGATATCATCGGCACGCGCATCGGCAAGCAGCGATACGGCCTGCGCAACGGCTCGAATCACCGTACCATGATCATGATCTACCAGGTCATCGGCGCTATCGGTAAGCCAGAAATAGAAATCATCCGAGCCGAGTACCGCCATTTCTGCAATGAGAGCAAATCCGTCTATCCATTGCTCACGCGGCATTTCGTCAAACATGCTTACGTCAATGCATGCGTAGTCTGGATAGGTATATTGGCCCACAAAAGAGCGCTCAAGCAGCGCTGATGCAAAGCCACCCAAGCAATGTATGCACGCTGTCGTCAGCGTGGTGGGAACCGCCACTACAGGGATGCCGCCGGTGTAGAGCTTTGAGACAAACCCTGCCATGTTCATGGTCTGAGGGCCGCCAAGACCAACGACAAGGCATTCATGCGTGATTCCCGCAGAGGCCATCGCCTGCCAAATTTCTGTCGCACATCCAAGTTCATGACCAGGTTGCCCTGAGGGAAGCTTGCACGAGGTGACCGAGACTCCTTGTTCGCGAAGCGATGTCTTCACACGACCATGATCTTCGGCAGTAACCGTACCGTCATAGAGAAGGAACACCTTTTGAGGATCGAACCGATCCATAATATCGGTTCCCAGTTGATCTATGAGGTTTTCACCGACGCGAACATCGTATGAAGTTCCGTCCGCCTTACTGACCACTACTTTTACTGATGCCATCTTCGCCCTCTTAACGTGACTGCGTGCGCACGCGATCAAGATATGCATGCATGGATTCTTTAATATCTGTCATATTATCCTGGCCGAACTTTTGCAAATACGCATTCGCCAGAACAAACGCAACCTCAGATTCTGCAACGACCGCACATGCAGGAACAGCACACACGTCGCTGCGCTCACGCGATGCTTCTGCCGGCTGCATCGTTTCCATATTCACCGTTTGCAAGGGGTGCTGAAGCGTGGGAATCGGTTTCATTGCCGCGGTGATGATGAGTGGCATTCCCGTGGTCATGCCCCCTTCAAGACCGCCGGCATTGTTGCTCAGGCGGGTAAACCCATCGGTGTCATTTTGCACAATCGGATCATGGAACTTCGAGCCCGGCAGGTGCGTACCGGCAAATCCTGCGCCAAATTCAACGCCTTTAATCGCAGGAATACTAAAGATGGCACCACCGAGCTTACTGGTCAGGCGCTCTTGTGCGTTCGTATAACTTCCAAGACCGGGAACCAGACCCTTTACGACCACACGGAATTCTCCGCCCAGACTTTCTCCCGCGTTCTTTGCGCGATCGATCGCCGCTTCCATCCTCTTGGAAGTGCGCTCGTCGGGACAACGCACCGATGAAAGTTCGATGGTCATAGGTTCATAGGAAGTTGCCGCTTCGAGGGGATTTTTCTCTTCAAACGTGACGTCACCGATGCGGCATACATAGCTGGAAATATCGACGCCCATTTCAGAGAGGAATTCGCGCGCCACTCCCGATGCGGCCACACGAGCTGCCGTTTCGCGCGCGCTCGCACGTTCTAACACATCACGGCAATCATCGGTATCGTATTTCAGCGCACCAACCAAATCCGCATGACCGGGACGTGGCGTCACCTCACGCTTGAGATCTTTCGGTGGCTTTCCAAACGGTGACATGATGCGGCGCCAATGTTCCCAATCCTTATTGACAATCTGGAGGGTAACCGGAGATCCAATCGTGCGCCCAAACCGTACGCCGGATTGAACAATCACCTGATCATGCTCTATTCTTTGTCGGCCACCGCGCCCGTATCCCGACTGCCGGCGCGCAAGATCGCTATTGATTTGCGTCTCCGAAATGCGAAGTCCCGCGGGCACGCCACTCACAATGGTGGTGAGAACGGGCCCATGGCTTTCTCCTGCGGTTATGTAGTTCATTCCGGCCTCTTTTCAACGATAGTATCTTGCATGGTTTCTTGCGTCGGTTGCTGCCCCTTGGGCACCGGGGAAAGACGTGGACGCGTGAGTACATCCTCAATGCTGCGCACGATGCGCGTATGGGCAGGTTCATTGATTCTCGAAAGTGGCTCTACGAGGTAGGCTTTCATGCCTAAAAGGTGCGCACCGGCAACATCGGTGGATGCCTGGTCCCCCACAACTACAGTATCTCCACTGCGTGCCCCGATGCGATCGCGCGCCACGATGAAGCCATGCGGAAGCGGCTTCAACGCTTTTGCCACTACCGGTATTTGAAGCTGTTTCGCAATTTCAAAGGGTGCATGATGCCAGTTATTCGAAAGTAAACAAAGCTTGATTCCTTCGGCTTTGGCTTTGTTGATCCAGCGAATGATGTCTTGGGGAACCAAATGATCTGCTCGTGACACAACCGTGTTGTCCATGTCCAAAATGACATGCGTAAACCCGCGCAGTTGCAAGTCGAACTTTATGGATATCGAACTTACGCGGTCAAATCTGGCATCGGGAACAAGTAGGTCGATCATGAGGGACCTCTCGCCTATTGATTGCCACTGGAGCTTTGGGCATCGCTTGAGCTGCCGTTATCTGAGCTGTCTGAGCTGGCCGCGTTTTGATCGTTGTTTGCGCTTTGATCGTTGCTGGAATTCTGGTCATTGCTCGAGCTGTCCTGGCTTGCCTGGCTAATGGCTTGCTGATGTTCCGCGTAGGTACGGCTGAAGACGTAATTCATCGTGCCGTCGCTATTCGGATAGAAGTAGAAGTACAAGTAATCCGTTTGGTCAGGATTGCATACAGCCTGCAAGCTTTCGATACTTGGCGAGCAGATAGGACCCGCAGGAACGCCGGTATTTTGGTAGGTGTTATAGGGGCTATCCGTCTGAAGATCATCGGGAGTAGGATCGTGGTTGACCACATAGGCAACCGTTGCATCACTTTGCAGCGGCATGTCTTGGGCTAAGCGATTGTAGAAAACCGATGCGACCGTTGCCCTGTTGTCGGTGTTTGTCTCGCGTTCAACTACCGAGGCAAGCGCTAATGCCTGATAATTCGAAAGCCCATGCTGCTGAGGATACGAGAAATTCAATTGGGAGATATTCTGTTGATACTGATCAAGCATCTTGCGAATTAGAGAATCTGCCGTATCGGTGCTGGTAATCGGGTATGTCTGCGGGGCGAGAAAACCTTCCAAAGTGTTGTCATAGGCATCGGCGACGAACGGATAGGCATCGGCAAACGCCTGAGCATTGTGAGCCGCATTCGTAAAATCGGTTGCGGTAATTGATCCATTACTTGCTTGCTCGACTGCAGGAGCAATCTGAGAGATGGTTGCACCTTCGGGAACCGTGACCATAAGGTTGACCGGCCCGGCTTCAAGCTGGCTTACGATATCTTCGATGCTTGTACCTGCTACGATGGTATATGTTCCCGGTTTAAGCGAATTTTGCGCATTGGCATTTGAAACCGCGTTGGTAAAATCGCGACTGTTTCGGATAAGGCCGTCGTCGACCAGGGTCTGTCCAATAGCAGAAGCCGAATCGCCATCGTTTACCACCACGCTGACTTCGGTACCATCAGGCGCCAGGTTGTTATTTGAGTTTGAGCAGGAAATCACATTGAAAATGACGACGATCAGCACAATCACCACAACGATGATGGCCACAAGCGTGCCCACGTTCATGTTGTTTCGTTTAGGACGAATTCCCCGCGTGTCATATTGCTTGAATTGATCATAGCTTTCCCTGTGCGCGCGTCGCGCCGCCATGTTGGGGCGCCGGGAATACGGAACTTGCTTGCGATATGGCATGCCAATCAATCCTTCTAAAGCTTCTGATTCACATCGTGGATATGTGAATGCTCATTGTTCTGGGCATCCAACCATGTTTGCAAAAATATGCTTGCTGCTATGCTATCAACTTTTCCGCGCATGTCGCGCTCAGAGAGGCCACGTTCTCGTAAGATGCGCTTGGCGGACTGCGAACTTAAGCGCTCATCAACAAATTGAAGTGGCAGATGGCAGCGCTCAGCAATTTGGTGTGCTTGCTTTTTGATGCGTGTGGCCTGCTGACCGTTTCTTCCAGAAAGCTCGCGCGGAAGACCACTCACCAGCAGCTCCGGTTCCCAATCTTGAAGGACACGCACAAAAGAAGGGGCATGCTGAAAGACTTCATTGGCGGGAAGTACACACACCGGAGAGGCTACATGGCCATCGGGATCGCTGATAGCAATGCCGATCCGTTTTTGACCAATGTCTAAAGCCATGACTCTCATGTATGTGCGTTTCCTCACTGAATCCTATCGAATCGTCGCGTTCCCTATTTCAAAAGTTCGCGAGCCTTTTTCAGCGCGTCATCGATTCCCGCAGCGTTTTTGCCACCTGCTTGTGCCATTGCAGGTTTTCCGCCGCCGCCACCGTTGATCATCGGAGCGATGGTGTGGATGATATCGCCCGCTTTAAATCCTGCATCGACTGCTTGTTTGTCGCCAGCGGCAAGCAACAGCGCCGAATTGCCTTTTTTGCTTGCAAGCACGCAGGCGACCGACCCTTTGACGTGGTCGCGGACGGCATCCCATGCCCCACGAAGCGACTTGGAATCCATGTCGTCGAGTCGCAGTATAACTACAGAATACCCTGCCTTGGATTTGGTGGTTGCATCAGCAAGTTTTGCCACAATACTGTTTTCTTCGGCATTGTGAGCAGCCTGTTTCGCATCGCGGCGAAGTTGCTTGAGCTCGGCGGTTTGCTGGTTGACGCGCTCGAGAGCATCTTCGGGTTTTGTGCCTACGGCCGCCGCAATCTGGGCGAGCATATCCTCTTGCTTATTTAAGAACTTCATAGCATCAAAGCTGGTGAGAGCCTCAATACGACGAACATTCGAACCGACCGATTGCTCGGAAACGATTTTGAACAGGCCAATTTCTGAGGTGTTCTGCACGTGAGTACCGCCGCAAAGTTCACGGGAGAACCCATCCATGTCCACCACGCGCACGATGTCGCCATATTTTTCGCCGAATTCGGCCGTTACGCCTTGTGCGCGCGCCTCTTTTAGGCTTGTCTCATACACGCGCACGGGATGCGCTTCCATGATCTTATCGTTGACCGCATCTTCGACGGCACGAATTTGCTTTTGGGAAAGTGCCTCGAAATGTGTGAAGTCGAAGCGAAGGCGATCCGGGGCAACTAAGCTTCCTGCCTGCTTTACATGATCTCCAAGCACATCGTTTAAAGCCCAATGCAAAAGGTGCGTTGCAGAATGGTTGCGGCTGATGCGCGCGCGGCGCATTTTGTCGACCGCAACATGGACGGTAAAGCCATCATCCAAGCGACCCTCTTCAACATGCAGCTGATGGACATACAGCCCTTGTTCTGGCTGCTTCACATCGGTGATCTGCGCCTTTACCCCTGGTGCATCCAAGGTGCCCGCATCGCCGATCTGTCCACCCATTTCTGCATAAAACGGCGTGACGTCCAAGACGATGGCACCATCCTGGCCTTGCTCAAGCGTATCAACACGCTTTCCCTCGCGCAGAATCGCCAAGATATGCGCCGTAGATTCCAGGTGGTCATAGCCGATAAATCCCGTCTTGCCCACATCTTCAAGCAGCGCCGCCATTGATCCATCGTATGTTGACCATGCGGCCTCTGCATCATCTTGCGTGGATTTGCGTGCACGATCGCGCTGTTGCTTCATGCAGGCATCAAAGCCATCAACATCGACTTCGATACCCTTGTCCTTGCAGATCTCCTGCGTAATTTCGATGGGGAATCCATAGGTATCATGTAGTGTGAAGGCAGTTTCACCGGGAAGTGTCTTACCGGTAAGTTTTGCAAGCGCGTCGTCGAGGTACTCACGGCCCTGGCGCAGCGTGGCGCCAAAACGCTTTTCCTCAGATAGCACCATGCGCTTGATGTATTCCTGGTTTTCAACAATCTCAGGGTATTCATCGCCCATATCTTCGACGACTTTGTCGACATATTCGCCCATAAACGTTCCGGCGATTCCCAACTCGCGGCCTTTCATTACGGCACGGCGCAGAAGGCGGCGAAGCACATATCCGCGACCTTCGTTTGAAGGCAAGATACCATCAGCAATCATGAAGGTAACCGAACGTGCATGGTCTGCCAAAATACGGAGCGCGGTGTCATCGCGCTTGTTGCCTTTTTCGTACGGCTTGCCCGAAAGCTTTTCGCCCACCGCAACAAGACCGCGCAAAATGTCGGTGTCAAAGTTGCTGTGCACGCCTTGAAGAATTGCCGCCATACGCTCAAGGCCCATGCCGGTATCGATATTTTTATGCGGCAGTGGAACTAAACTTCCATCTTCCTGCGCATCGTAGTCTTCAAAGACCAAGTTCCAATATTCAAGATAGCGATCGCAGTCGCATCCCGGAGCACAGGTTGGCTTTCCGCAGCCCATCTCGGGGCCCTGATCATAGTAGAGCTCGGAGCACGGACCACACGGACCGGTTGGACCTGCACGCCAGAAGTTGTCATCTTCGCCTAGGCGCGTGATATGGGCAGGGTCGATTCCAAGTTCTTCCCAGATCTTGAATGTCTCGTCATCTTTTTCATAAACGGTGAAATACAGCTTATCCTTTGGCATTTCCAGCACATCGAGAGAGAATTCGAGCGCCCATTTGCACATCTCGCGTTTGCCATACTTGCCGAATCCAAAGTTTCCCATCATTTCAAAGAAACTGAGGTGACGACCATCGGTTCCGACCAGATCGAGGTCGTTGGTGCGCAAGCATTTTTGCGCAGTCGTGGCACCAATATATTTATCCGGAAGGTGCTTTTGCTGCAGCAAATATGGCTTGAACTGCACCATTCCTGCACTCGTGAGCAGGATGCTCGGGTCATCAGGGACAAGCGAGCTCGATGGCATCCGCAGGCATCCTTTCTTCTCGAAGAAGCGGAGGTATTGTTCACGAATGTCAGCGGTTTTCATGTATTTCATTCAGGTATCTTTCCTTGAAATAGAGACGAGAACTATCAATTACTATCAATTGCTTTGCACGTGGTTAATCGTGCATACATAGAAGAGCATATCAGGACGTAATTGATATCAGGACTATGTATTGCTTGAGGATGGCTCTTTACTTTGTGGGCGCATCCGAGGGCACATCAGCCCCTGCTGCAGGTTTTGTTGCAGATTTTGCGCCCTGGGCATCATCTGCAGTTGCGATATGCGCATGACGAGGCGTCTTCTTTTGAGTCGTTTCATGATAGGTAAAGTATCCATTTGCCGATGTCACGGGCTTGCCATCCGCATCGGTCTTCGCCTGATCAGTTTCTGCTGTTTCTGCTGTTTCCGGCGTAGGATTCTTCTGCGTAGACGTTTCAGACGTTTCGCCTTTATCGTTTGAAACCATGTGGTTTACGATGTCGGCAGCGCTGCGCTTTACGTGTGTCGCGGCTTTTTCTGTAGGATCGTTTTCCTTGGCTTCTTCTTCGTCGCGTTCCGCCTTCGCCTCGGCCAGTTCACGTGCTTCATCACTTGAACGACTGCCTGCAACGATTCCACGCACGCGGGTTGTTGCATCCTGTACCAATTGTTGCGGCATCGAGGTTACCGAATCGATGGTTTTTGCCGTGTTGGAAGCAGTATCGGTGACATCGCCCACGTCTTCGAGGATCTTATCCACGCGCATCAGTTCGACATTTGCCGCATCGACGGTAAGTTGAAGACGCTCGACCAGCGGGTCGACCTTTGCCACCGCGGGCTTTAATTCATTGCTCATCGCCTCAACATGATCAAGCGTTGGCTGCAGTTTTGCCTGAGTGTCATCGACAAGCTTGTGCGCCGACTTTACGGTCTTCACAAGTTCGACCAAGAAAACGATGAGCGCAATCACCGCAATGATCAAAGCAATAAAAAGAATCGTATGTAGTGTTGAAGATACGTCCATAACATGCTCCTTTTTCAACCTTCAAACATGAAATTTTATCACGTTGTAAACGTTGTTAGTGCTGCTTCCGATCGCGTGACGCAGCATCTACACGATACGACTCCCAACCACGCTCTGTGGGGTGGAAAAAGCAACCCGGCTCAAGGCCTTGGGGAAGATATCGCTGCGCAACCCAGCCAGAAGGATAGTCGTGGGGATACTTATATTCACCATAGTTTTCAGAACCGGGGCGATGTCTGTCGCGCAAATAACTCGGAACATCACGCTGCGGGCCCTTCCGAACTTCCTGCAGTGCCGTATCGATGCCCATATATGCGGCGTTCGATTTTGGTGCCAGGGCATTATAGAGTGCTGCCTGAGCCAAATTGATTCTGCACTCCGGGTATCCGATGACTTCGGCAGCTTTAAATGCCGCCTCAGCAACAAGCAGCGCCTGCGGATCGGCGTTTCCAATGTCCTCGGATGCAGCGATCATGATCCGCCGTGCAATAAACTTCGGGTCTTCCCCGCCATCGATCATGCGCGCAAGGTAATACAAAGTGGCATCGGGATCAGAGCCGCGCATCGATTTGATGAACGCAGAAATGATGTCGTAGTGCATGTCTTTTCCCTTGTCATACGAGACAACTCGATATGGCGTGGCTTTTTCAACATGTGTTTTATCGATAACGGCCGGTTTTTCACGCGTGCCCGCCGGAACCAGGTCGGCCGCAAGCTCGAGGGTGGTAAGGGCATTTCGGCCATCGCCGCCGGCAACCATGATGATTGCGTTGCGCGCACCATCAGAGAGTTTGTAGGTTCCATTGAAACCGCGCTCATCGACAAGCGCATGATCGAGCAACATCGATATGGCCTCATCATCCAGGCGCTTCAGCTCAACCACACGGCTGCGAGAAATAAGCGCGCTGTTGACCTCAAAAAACGGGTTTTCGGTTGTCGCACCCACAAGCACGACCAGACGATCTTCGACGGCATGCAGGAGTGCGTCCTGCTGGCTGCGCGAGAACCGATGGATCTCGTCGACAAACAAGATGGTCTTTCTGTTCTGCTGAACCAGGCGCTCACGTGCCGCTTTAATTTCCCTGCGCAGATCGGCGACCGTACCACCGATTGCCGAGACTTCGACAAATTCTGCCTTCGTTGTCTCCGCGATAATATGCGCGATAG
The DNA here is from genome assembly GCA_903789415.1 of uncultured Eggerthellaceae bacterium. Taxonomy (GTDB): domain Bacteria; phylum Actinomycetota; class Coriobacteriia; order Coriobacteriales; family Eggerthellaceae; genus CAIFEG01. Next base: position 40,065 of record CAIFEG010000014.1, read on the forward strand.
AGGTTTTGCCTGTTCCTGCAGGCCCGAACAGAATCACGCTGGTCAAATCATCATGTTCGATTGCATGACGAAGCCAACTGCCCGGGCCGACGGCGTCTTGCTGACCCACAAGTTCGTCGAGCGAGCGAGGACGCATGCGCACCGCCAAAGGTGCAACTTTGCGTTCAGCTTCAGCTTCCATATCGCTGAAAAGATTCTTCATGAGAAACCTTTCACTTTCCACTCAAAACGCATGCATGTTGTTCTGCATCGCATACATATATATTCGGGTACTTGTAGAAAAAAGAAAAGCCGCTATATGCGGCTAAAATGGTGAGTTCTTTAACATTACGCTTGTATATCAGAAAAATTCAAGACTAAATTACCAAAAATATATCCGTATAATACGAAGTAGGTTTCGTCTCCAGCGCCATACAACGCGGTGGACCGACAAGTTTTTTTTCAGGGGCTTTATATTGTCCGTGAAATGGGGATTCGTGTCTGTTGATACGAAAGCCAGGAAGCGAACTGCGAGCACCCACCTATGTTTGAGGTGGGTTCACCCTGGGTCGACGGGGACGGGGCCTTTCTTTTTGCCTTTTTCCTATTGAACGGTGCCGTACACCTGGCCCCACGCATGCCCTGCAATTGCGGAATTAAACTGGTCGCACATTGTCTGGCGGGCATAGAGACCCGGGGGCAAAATGCGCACTACTTCAAGCAAATCTGCAGGTAAATCGAGGGATTCTGCAAGCACCACCGCATCGATACTGGAAACAAATTCCGCATCCTTAAAAAGGGCGTCAACAAGTTTTTGCAGGCTTCCGTAATCTTCGCTTCGATGAAGATTCGTGATAGGTCCAACATTATTGTCCATATATGGTCAGCCTCGATTGCCTTAGCGAATGCAATCCGTATCGTTTACCGCAGCCGCGAGTGCGCCCGCATATGCGGCGGTCGCCTGCCCGGTCGCACGCACAAATTGCGCACCTGCACTACGCAGATGCAAACCTGTTGTGATCATAGAATCAGCGTCAGAGAAAGGGTTACCCTCGAGAAGCTCTGGATGGCCGATGGTGTCCTCCTTTTTCACCGGCGTGACATCAAGCTGGACCAAGACAGGAAGCTCCGTTGCGCGAATCACACGTTTGATAAGACGCGTTGCCTGATCGACCGTTCCTTTCAGACGGAATCCCACCACGTCAGCTTCGAGGTCTTCCATCAGTTCGACGGCATCAACCAGATTTTCCTTACGCCCTAAAAGGTTGCCATCCGCGTCAACATTTACCGAACAAAAAACCGGCGTATAGGTTATGCGACGCACACCCATTAAGGCGCAACGCACATCATCAATGCTCGCCATGCCATCAAGGAAAAACGCATCGAGATCTTCGCCAAATGCGCGTGCCGCATCGGAATATTGGTTTCGGTTTTCCTTTAAGGATGCCTGACTTTCGGGATCGATCGGGAGTCCAGTAGGTCCGATCAATGCCACCACATGCTGGGGCATGAGGTCTTTTACCAGATCGAGCGATTTTTGTGCAAGCTCTTCCTGTTTATCTTCGAGCCGCGCATGAGAAAGCTGCGCGCGCGTAATAAAAGGAGTTGGCGTCACAAGGCACGGAACTCCTGCCATCTCCTGCAAACGAAGATCGTCAGAGACGGCCTCTTCATCGGTTGACAGAAGCATGGGACCTTCGGCAAACACGTCGATGCCCTGCCTTGCAAGGTCTTCGGCGAGTGGAGAAGAAAGAACGAGCATATCTTTATGGAAACGTTGTTTGAGATCTGGCATAGTAACCTCTCATTTGTCCAAACGAACAGCGATGCCATTATACGGCACGAATACATGGAGAACAGGGGTGGTCGGATTTGAATGTAGAAATAAGTTTATTAGCTGGTCACCGATAAAAGGTTTCGAAAAATCAACGTGAAAACGGCGAAACGGTTCGTCTTATCGGCGTTTTTTCATACAACGTGCATTCCTTAATCAAATCTTCTGCTCATTCATTTTTTATAATTGACCTGTCAAACGAAAGGTTTCCCTCCTGACGTTTGGATTGCTCAGCAATCTCCTCCTTATATAAACAACGTTGAGCAATACGGTGCGAAAGCATCGTCTATCCCCTCCTTGAGGCCCGGCTATCCCCTATTACGCCGGGCCACCTTTGTATTACGGCTCTTAATGTATGAGCGGCCCCCTAACTCCATGTTCGAAGACAACGTGTCTGTATGCGGGCTGAATGCATGCGGACTGAATGCATGCTGGCATAAAAAAACAGCGACCCCTTCAAGAGATCGCTGACTATTAACGACGTTTTTTGAAACGAAAATTATTTTCCGAAACGCTTTTCGTAGAGACGATTGTTCGTATCAAGCCAGGTTTGCGGTGTGCCCGTATCGTATCCCTCGTCAGGATCGATAACCATTGCATACATTTCTTCTTCCTGAAGAACCTGATCAAGCGCATCGGTGAGCTGGATTTCTCCACCCGTGGTGGGCTTTGCATCGACAAGCAGTTCCATAATGCGTGGACTCAACAGATAGCGACCAAACACCGAAAGATTTGATGGCGCTTCCTCTACCGGAGGCTTTTCGACAAGACCGTCAACCTTCCAAACCTTGTCAGATACCTGCGTCCCAGAGATCACGCCGAAGCGACTTACCTCTTCCTTTGGAACAGGAAGCACGGCAATAACATTGGCGCCGTTGTGCTCATCGGAGATTGCTTTCATACGATTCAGCATGTCATTACCTGGAACGATGACATCGCCAAGCAGCACAAAGAACGGCTCATTGCCTGTTTTCTCTACTGCACAATGCACGGCATCGCCAAGCCCCAGTGGCTCTTTCTCGTATACAAAGCTCACCGGAAGGTTTCCAATGCGCTCTACTTCGTCTGCACGATCACCTTTGCCGCGCTCACGAAGTGTTTGTACCAGTTCAGGATCTGGCTGAAAATGACGCTCGATATCCTTTTTCTCCGGGCTGTTGATGATGACAACCTCGTCGGCGCCGGACGCCAATCCCTCTTCCACGACATACTGAATTACAGGGCGATCGACAACCATAAGCATTTCTTTAGGAACAACCTTTGTTTCTGGCAAGAAGCGCGTTCCCAGCCCAGCTGCCGGAATCAATGCCTTCATGCAATCCTCCTTTGGATGTAAATGTTACGAGCACATACCGCACATACTTTAGCCATATGCGCCGTTGAATACTATCTGTATTTCCCAAATACTGATGAATCTACTTCTTTTTTATGCTCTCTGATTCGTCTTGTACTTCTTGTGTCTGTGCGGCGAAATCAGAATTTGTTTTTGTTGATGTCGCTTTGTCCAGGGTGTTCTGAAGCACCGCAATCTGCGACTCAACTTTTTTCATGCGCACCGTTGCATAGATGACGTACACCAAAAGCGCGCCCCACATGAGCGCATACGCCGCAATAACATAGGGTGCAGACGGAAGAATCGTCGCATATATTTGTTCCAAAATTGGATCCATGAAAGCTCCTTCAATCCAAGTTTTTCTCACGCATTATTCGCTGATGCTTTTCAACGACCTTATTCACCGTGATGATTCGCCGATGCACGGGTCCGGCGCATTATTCGTCAAGCGTTTGCTTCATACGGTCGAGTTCCTCCTGAGCACGCTCGGTACGAAGGCGCCAGCGGAAAAGCCCATAGGAAATAAACAGCATGCCGAACATCGCACACATAAGCGGAATCATCATTTCGGTTGAAAGACCGGAATCTGTGCGGAAGATCGTCGGGTGTACACTCGACGGAACAAGACGGGTAATCATGAAGCAGATCGGCACATCAATAAAGGTAATGATGCCGAATACGCTTGCATATGATGCGCGTTTTTCTGGATCATCAACGGCTGCGCGAAGCACAAAATAGCCAATGACCAGCAGCATCAAGATGAAATAGGTAGTCAGACGAGGATCCCAGGTCCACCACACGCCCCATTCGAAGCGCTCCCACATCTCTCCGGAAAACATGACCATGACGACAAATACCAGCGATACTTCCGTTGCAAGATGCGCTTTGAGATCGTAGTCAGAATCTTTTGTCATCAGATAGCGAATTTCGTAAAACGCCGCGACACCAAGCGCCAAGAAACTGGTAATGGCCACCGGCATGTGGAAATAGAAAATCTTCTGCGAGAAAAGCATCTGATTTCCCACCATTTGATCACCGATGATCGCAATGCCATCGACGCGCGCTCCGTTAACCGGGGGTGCAATGGTAAACGCCAAAACGAAACCCAAAACCGACAGGATCGCACCCAGCACAAGAATGACCGGCGCAATTTTATCTGCGGTGCTCAATGCTGTTTGACCTCGTGATGCTGTTTGACCTCGGGAAGGCATTTGACCTCGGCGATTTTTGTTTGTTTGTGCCATAGATATCCTTCTATTCATTTCAAAATCTAGGCGCTGATGACATAGCCATAAAGCACCCATGAAAGCAAAAGCATAATCACATCATACCCACCGGCAAGAGCAAGCGAAGTGAGATAGGTTGTCTGCCAATCTCCGCCCACCAACACCACGGTTGCCGCAGAAACGCATGCATACAGCAGCGGAAAAATAAGCGGAATAAACAAAACCGCCAACATGACATCTTTTCCGCGCGTGTTCACCGTAATGGTAGACAAGAGTGTACCAATTCCCGCCATACCGATCGTACCTACAATCAGCGGCCACACAAGAAGTGGCCAGGAATCTGAAACCGGCGCACCCGTTAAAAAGAAAAAGAAGTAAAGCGGAACCGCAATCACTTCAACAACCAGCATGAATAGCAAATTTGACGTGGCCTTTGCCAAAAAGATGACGCTTCGATCCATTGGTACAAGCAAAAGACCATCCAGGCATCCATTTTCTTTTTCATGCTCGAATGAACGGTTCAGGCCAAGCAAGCTGGTAAACACAATGAGCGCCCATAAAAGTCCCCCGCTCATTTGGAGGACATCAACGCCCTGCGAAGATTGCGAAAGCGCCGCACCATAGACGACCAAAACTAAAATGGAGTAGATACCCATAGACGTAAGCATTTCCTTTGTGCGGAATTCGCGTCTGAGGTCTTTCCCCAGCAAGATTTTGTATTCGGTAAACGTTGAGGGAGTCTTTACCTGGACAGATCTTGCCATTATGCAACACCCATTCCTACGGTCTTTTTATAGAACGCAGAAAATGCGTCGAAGTCAATTTCTTCTTTTTTCGCGAATGCTGCTTTCCGCCCGCGCGCCATGACCAGGACATGGCTGCAAGCTGCAAGTCCTTTATCCATATCGTGGCTGACCATCACGAAGGTGCGCCCTTCGCGAACCGTGGCGATGATCTGGTCAAACACATCTACCGCATGGGGATCGAGACCGGAATATGGCTCATCAAGCAACACTAAATCGGGATCTGCAACAAGAGCGCGCGCAATGGATATGCGCTGGGTCATTCCGCGAGAAAACGTGCGCACAACATCCATGCTTCGATGCGAGAGTTCAACCGCATCTAACAATTTGCGTACCCGTGCGTCGGGATTTTCAACACCATACAGGCGCGCGGCAATCATGAGGTTTTCGTAGGCGGTTAAGTCATCGTAAAGCATTGAACGATGTGAAATCAGACCTACGTGTTCACGGGCCTGTTCGGGATGTTCCTTAATATCGATGCCCCCTAAGACAATACGTCCTTCGGAAGGTCGGGAAAGTGTTGCAAGCATGCGCAAAAGAGTCGTTTTCCCCGCACCATTGGGTCCGAAAATCGAAAGGAACGCACCATGCGGGATGGAAAGCGATAAGTCATCCACCGCACGGCGTGATCCGAAAATTTTGCTTACATGATCAACCAGAATGGCCGGTTGATCAGCGGGTTGATCTGTTGCTTGATCTGTTTGAACATCCGACGCAGGCATGAGGGCTACGCTTTCGCCTTTGCGGTGCGTTTTGCCTTGCCGCCTGAGGTACGTTTTGTCTTGTCGCCTTTTTCACTACCGCTTGAGGTGTTTTTTGCGCTCTTTTTCGTGCTGCTTTTTGCGTCGTCTTTTGCCTTGTCTTTTGTGGTGCTTCCCGAATCGCCCTGGGAGCTTGGTGCAGAACTTTCATCAGAGTTGACATCGGAGCTGGTGTCAGACTTGCCGCGATGACCCACCGCCGCAATAATTGCGCCTGCAAGCAGGATGAAGAAGCCGCCCCAAACGAAACGGATCATTGGGTTGAGCCGTACATCGATGCTGAGTGCACCCGTGTTTGATGTTCCGCGATAGACGATAAAGATATCCTGCGTTGGCTGGCCAATGATTGCCGCGTTGCTCTTCGTTTGCTGCGTCATTGCATTGAGCTGCACACTTGGAGAAACCGACCCAATATACTGGCCGTTTTCATATACATCAAAGTCTACGGTGTACAAAACCTGATAGGTGTCTTGGTTCTGCTGAATATCGTTTCCGGTGTAATGCAGCGTATAGTTTTGCACCTGCATATCTTCAGCAGTGTTTGCGTTTTCATCAAACGCTAAATACTGGCTCTGGTCATAATCAAACATCGCCGATCCAATTAATCCAACAAGGATAACCGCGATACCTAAGTGCGCAAGATAGCCGCCGTACGTATTCGCGTGTTTTGGCACCATCTTGAAGAATGCCACGAAGGCATTGGTGTGATGTGCGCGGCCCCACGAAGACGAATTGCGCCCAATCATGAAAAGCGTATTAAAGAAGATAAGAGACGCAACGGCAAGACCCACGATCGCAAGTCCCATGTAGTAACCGACGGGGCCTTCGCTTGCTAGACCATCGGCATTTGTTCCGCCCTGTGCAAGCGTTGCATAGTAGTTCGGCGCCATTTGCGTGACGAACAGTACCAACAGAACGACAAACAAGACCGCCGCGCAGATTCCTGGAATCTTTGCTTTCTTCCAAAACGCAGCTTTGTTTGTTGCGCGCCATCCCAAAAGCGGGCACACCGCCAGAATAAGGCAGTAGAACACGCCAAGAGGACGCGCGATCGCGTTGTATGTTCCCGCGGAAACCGCATTTCCACCAAATGGAAGCCATGTAGGCAGCGCACTTGAAATGGTCAGGTAAAAAATGAGGAACGTAATGATAATTAAGACAACATTGTTGAAGTAATATGCCGCATCGCGCGAGAAGAAGTTTTCAATTTCTTCGTCTTCGTCATGCTCTGCTGCAAATGTTTTCCGGCGCCAAATAACCCCGATGACGCCCATAGCAAAAGAAATGATGATGAGCGCACCAAAGAGCACCAGAGAAACCTGATCAGAGGCAAATGAGTGAACTGATTGTACAATTCCGGAACGCGTGATGAACGTGCCCACGATAACAAAGGTAAATGCGAGGCATGCGCACATGATGCTCCAACGCTTAAATGCGCCGCGATTGCGGTACACCGTTAAGCTATGGATAAGTGCAAGTCCCACAAGCCACGGCAGGAGGCTGGCATTTTCGACGGCGTCCCATCCCCAGTAGCCGCCCCAACCGAGGACGACATATGCCCAAAGCGCACCGAGTCCGATACCGATGCTCAAGAACACCCAGGAAACCATCAGATAGCGTTGGCAGCGCGTAACCCATGTGGTAGAAGAGTCGTTGGTTACGACCGCCGCTATTGCGTAGGCAAACGGAACCGTCATGCCCGCATATCCTGTGAAAAGTGCTGGTGGATGGACAGCCATTGCCCAGTGTTCCAGCAGTGGATTCATGCCCAGGACCGAACCTGCGGCATTTAAGCTTCCGTCGGAATTTAAGTACTGAGTCGGAGTGGCGGTAAACGGACTATTCGACTCAGAAAACATAAGAAGGGCAACGAAACTAAAGAGCACGAGCTCGATCACCACAATGGCAACGGAGTCAATGCGTGCGAGTTCTTTTTGCCGACGCAGGGCAATGATCATAGAAAACAGAGAAATAAGCCATGCCCAGAAAAGCAGCGAGCCTTCTCTGCCTTCCCACAAGCCACTGATGCGATAAAACGTTCCAAGAACGCCATCGGCGTGGCTGCGACCTTCGACAACATACTGAATGGTGTTATCGCCTGACAGGAAGCAATAAATCAGCAGCCCACAACAAAATGTCAGCGCAATAAACGTTAAAACCGTCGCAATGTGTCCACCCCAAACCATGGTGTCCGCATTGCTGTTTGAAGGGCTCTTTTTCTGCATGATCATGCCCACGATCAGGCAGACCAGCGAAACAACGATCCCTGCAAATGCTACGAGTAATCCTCCGACTCCGTAAATGCCCATACATTATCCTTCCAAGGATACATCGGTTGCGCTAAATGTTCCGTTTGTCATGTTTCCGGTTAAGACTACCGAAGCATCGTCGGCAGCGGTCTCATCAGAAAGTGCGCCGTCAAAGTGGACCGGTACACTTTGCGAAGAATCAGAAGAATCAGCAAGAACAAAGCGCACATCTGAACCCGCGGGGTTTTGTGAGCCTGCAACCACTGTGCCCTTTACCTTGACAGTTTTATCTTCGATTTCCTGGCCATATCCTAAAAGCTGTGACACCTCAAGCGCCTCGGTACCACTTTCGTATTTGGAAGGGCACTTGGTCACAAGCTCGGATGCGACAAGATGACCGTCGGCATTCATGCGCCCCGTGCTAATTGCGGTAACGCCATTTCCAAAGGTTGAAGAAGCACTGCCATCATAATCAACAACCATTTGGCCTGCAGAAGAATCGTCAGGATCATATATTGAAAAGGTGAGTGTATTTCCGTTTATAGTATATGAGTTATCAACCACGTTGCCCGTAACTTGGACACGCTGGTCGACGTAATTGCCGGTAGCTGCTTCAGCAATTGAAATGGTTCTTGCAGAGGAATTGCTTCCCACAAAAGCCAAAACAAGAGCTGCCACAATGATGATTATTCCGGTTACCACAATAAGTCGGCGCTTGGTTTTTGAGTTCATGTGTCCCCCTCAAGAAATAACCATATGCGTTCGCTGCAGAGATATGCATTGCAGAAGATCGATCACAAAGACATGTCACAGAATCATATCTTGGATTGGTCGCAGCACGAATTGCACCATGATCCAACTGAAACATTTTCTGTAGCAATTAATTAAAAACATATTTTCAGGTGATTTGTCAAAACTTGCAAGCAGTTACACAGTTAACGCAAAAAAGGGAAAACGTGAGCACACATGCGCTCATACGCTCTCCCTTTTTTCTTTTGTTACATTTAATTGTGTAACGTATCGACAATTAGCTCTGAGTTGAAGCTTTCTGGAGGCTTTGACCTTCAGAATAGTCTACCCAACCATCAGGTACTGCGCTTTCAGCCTCGCTGTGGCACTGCGTGCAATAGAACACCGATGCACGGTGTGATTTATGGCACTGCGTGCATGCGATCTGACCGTGCTGCCAACGATGTGGGTTAAATGACATATCGCTGGTGAGTTCAGTCAAGTTATCACGCGTAAGATCGCTACCGTCAGGTGTCAGTGAATTGTGGCATCCGCTGCGTAAGCAGAACCCATCGCCACCACCTTCATGGCCAGAGTTAGACTGCAGATCATCTCCGCTTACCTCATCCAATGGATAGTAGTAGTTACCAGAGATTTCCTCGCCAACTTCGCCAACTTGCTGGCTTATCGTAGGAACGTGACAACTTAAGCAGTTATCACCTGCATCCCTATGGGTGACAGCCAACATAGCATTGGTGTTGGAAACTTCATTTCCCCACTTATCTGTGCCAGCCTGATTTGATGGCTCTTCATACGTCTGGACATATGGGTCCATTGGAGTATGACAGAACGCATTGCAGAAACTTGGTTGTGAGTGCCACACCCACATTCCGCAACCAGCCACGACAAGTACGACGACGACGATTCCAACAACGATAGGCCACTTTTTGCGCTTCTTCTCTGGTGCAGTCTTGGAAGCAG
>CAIFEG010000015.1 GCA_903789415.1 uncultured Eggerthellaceae bacterium
AGGTGCAAGAATACGAAAATCCTCTTAGCTGTCTATTTGGCTTTGGGAATCAACCTCGTTCATATTTGCAAACCTCAAGAAGGCGCAATGGGCATCTCTCACTTATGGCATATTCTTTCTTAATTCAAGGGCCGAATATCTTTAGCCAAACTAAATGGGATAATCGCGTTGGGTTCAGTGTTTAGATATGCCTTTTCTTCATGCATATAATCGACAATTTCTTCTGTCGAATAGGTACGGAATTTTTTAACCACGACATCCAAAATGTCTTTTTCTTCTTGAGACAAAATCGAATAGTCAGCGTTCGGAATTGGGTGAAAATGGAACATACTACTAAAATTGTAACTTTGCTTTTCCGTGACATTAACATTTTCAAGATTCATAAGATCGTTATGCCCAATAGGAAGGGCGCCCATCGGCTCATGTTGATATACAAGCCCAGTTATTGCATGGTTTTGATCTTTAAATGCTTGCACATCGGCATACCAAAGCATTTTCATGAGTTTAACTTTGAAAAGGTTTTCTACCTTTTGGGCAAAGTAAGAAATAGCTACTTCAATTTTGTCAATGTCTAAAGATTTGAAGCCATTAAAGTCGGAAGGATCTTCGAAGCGTGCATAATCCCCTTTAAGTGCTTGTCTCGAAAGAAATTCTTTCCCGTGGGAGTCTAATTGTTCCGTAATTTGCTCTTTTATTTCTAGAAACTTTGTGTGGGAAAACTTTTCCCTATTTCTTTGCAGAAACTCAAGCGCTACCAAAGGGTTATCTCTTACAAGACGTAGCATCGCGTCATGAGCTTCATCTTGAATTGACTTAGTCTCATATCGCGAAATCGTTGCTTCGCCCCACCCCATTAATTGAGCCAGATCAACTTGAGACAATCTATAACTCTTGCGAGTTTGAATAATCTCGTCAGATGTAAGAAGATCATGCATCTTTCGATACGAATTTCTTGCATTAAGAAGATTTTCGTCCGTCATTTTGGCGGTTTCAAAATCGCATTCATCATCTTTAGTATTCTCACAATGAAAATAGGTTTCGGGATAAGAAACAGTGTCTCCTTTAATAATTGTCGTAGCTATACGTTTTCGCAGCTCTACATTGTGCGTTTTATCGCAAATTGGACAATCCATATAAACAGTTTTTATTAACTTGTTTTCACTCATCATTCGACCTCCCATTACCTATAGGGAAACTCCATTTCATGTTCTGCGTAATGAAACGAGATGCATAGCACCCTTTTCTTGTTTGTAGCCTTCAGTTTTAATTTGATGTATACCTGTTGGTTATTGGTAGCTTTTCCGAAGACAAACAACAATGGCGGTCTATCGTCGTCTCTATCAAATAAAGTTTCTGAATATTCTTGAACAGTCAGTTCTTCCAGACATTTCGCCACATCATATCGGCTATATTCCAAATCATTCAAAGTATATGGTGTCGAAAACTGCTTATGTTTTGGGTCTTTGCTACTGATAATCAGTATAAGATCATCGTCGATATTGAAGGATGGATCACAGAAGGCGGACCTAAGTTCCTCAAGAAACTTATTAACATCGCCACGTTTCGAAATAATCGGAACTCGAATGATCTTCACCTCCATTTGCAATGTAATTATATCAATTGATAGTATACATATCAATTGATAGTGAGTCAAGGCTGAACAAATAGTTACAGTCTGCGTACGCCAGCCCAGCCTGCCATGGTGATGCAATGCGGAATAAACTTTCCCAGAATGCGCAGCACAAATGCACCAATACCGCACGTGGCAATAGCAAAGTGGCACTTATTCGCGAGAAGGGAACGCCTGACCACAGTCTGAGGTTTTTGCGCGCCAAGGTAATGGCGTACATCATGACCTGTCTTTTCGGCGGTCTGCATAAACTCAGTTTTTACCCAGCCCGGGCACACCGCAGTTACACAGACACCTCGCCCGCGAACTTCCCATCGCAGCGCGCGCACATAACTCTGCATAAACGCCTTCGATGCTGCATACACATTGAGATGCGGAAGCGGCGTGAATGCCGAGCACGACACGATCTCAAGCACGTGGCTTCCCCGCCTCATATACGGAAGCACGATGGTGGTAATGTGAACCATCGCTTTGCAGTTGAGGTCGATCATCGCATCGTTGTCCTGAACAGGAATCGTATCCCAGGTACCAAATTTTCCAAACCCCGCCGCACTCACGAGATACGTTACATTGGGTTTCTGTTTGGAAAGCTCAGCAGCGATGTGGTCCATGTCAGATGCGCTCGTAAGGTCTTCGCACATGATTTTCGTTGCACAAGGAAGTTCACGTGCAAGTTCTTCCAGGCGTTCTCGACGCCGGGCGATAAGCCAAATTTCTTCGACCTCGTCGCTTTTTGCAAGCTGCCGCGCGAATTCGCGCCCCATCCCCGAAGACGCGCCCGTGACAATGGCAACCTTTGTTGCCTTTTGTGTATCTACTGCCATCAAAATTTCCTTATCTTTTTGCAGAAATGTGTCGATGAAATTGACTGATCGGTTGAGCGGTTGATTGGCTGCGCCCTTACTTCCTAGAGCAGCTTACCTGCGCCGTGCAAGCGCACGTGGTGCGCTCAAGGCGTAGGCAATTATCAGGAGCACCAACCCGGCCGCATCGAAGCGAATAAATCGCAGGAGCGAGCCCATAAGAACCCCTGCATTCGAGCCAAGACCAGAGAGCACGAAGACCTCTCCAAATAGTCCGATGATCTGCTGAATAATGACCACGATGAACATCGCGCGGTACTTGGATGGCTTCAAGATGACCAACGGATAGGTGACATTCCACATCAAGAAAACGATACCCATCCCCTCGACTGCCGCTTGCGCACCTACACCCGTAAGCTGATACGAGGCTGCATAGGCATCTGGTGTGCTGATGAATTGCACGGCACAGATAATGTTCCAAGCGAACACCACAAAAACTAGGATGCGCGCGATGATACCACGCATCCCTGATTCCACTCCGGCCTTCATTCTTTGTTTATACGTGGCAGGTTGCTCTTCAGTATTTCTCTTATTTTTTCTCATATTTAACTTTTCGCTACGATTTTAGTCTCATATAAGGATACGCATACAAAAAGAGAACGCCAAAGGAAGGCAAAAATCCTTTGACGCAACATAAAACAAAAATTTGGTTTTTAATTGGGCGGCAAATCAATGTGCGCAAACCAGAGCACATAAAACTGCACGCATAGAAAATTAGGCACGAAAATTGGGCACGCGAAATAAGCTATGGAGCCCGAAGCATACAGCTCCATCGCAAAAAGCGATTACATGCTCTTATGGTCGCAAATACTTTGAATAGTGCTCCACCGCTTTTGCAAACAGATCATAATGCTCTATACGATGCGCATCGCTTGCTATATAGCTATACAACCCCATCTTAAAAAGCTTCTTGGCAGTGTGCTTAGAATTTCCAAGTCGCCCACCATTGATGAAATCAGCAGAGCATTGAAGTTTGCAGCCCAGATCCACAAGATGCTGCGCCCAAGATACATCCTTGCGAATTGCCTCATACCGCTCTGGATGCGCAATGATTACTGAATAGCCCATGCTCTGAAGCTGATAAATGGTGTGATCATAGTCTCGAAACGAATCAGCGGTACATGAATCTTCAAGTTCTAGTAAGAACTCTCCGGTGCCTTCAAACCCTAAATAGGGAGCCCATTGATCTACTCCTAATTTCATGAGTTTGTAGTGATTCACTTCAAAGCCCATAGTGAAATTAAAATCGGGAGCTGCTGCTTGAAGACGCGTAAAGGCATCCTCCATCTTGTCATAATTAAAATACGGATCCCGACAATGCGGAGTACACACAATGCTCGTTATGCCCGCCGCTTTTGCCGCGTTGAGCATTGCGAGACTGTACCGCAAGTTCGAAGATCCGTCATCTACACCCGGTAGTATATGGCAATGCATATCTCTCATAAACTACCACCTCATACAATTATGAAATTCTATCGATGCATCTGATGACGAACAGAATATTTTGCATCATCGCGCGAATAATTCCCATGTGCGGGATTGCCTGCTTGTACGTAGGCTTTTGAATTATTTGCCTGTTGCGGTTTATTTTGCATCGCCGGAGCAGTCACTCTTCTATTTGGAGTAGGTGTGCCATTCGATGCTCCAGGTGCAAATTGTGGATGACGACCAGAGTTACTAGGTTCGGCATCATCCGCATTAAACTCCTGATAAGAAGTATGCTTCTTTTCGTGATAATAGTTGTAGTACTTAGAAGCAACGGCAACATCAGAGTGGTTGAGAACCGTTCCAATCACATTTGCTCCCGCTTTTTTAAGCTGATCATACGCATTCTGTACTTCTTCGCGCTTCGTGAAGTTTTGACGCACTACCAAAATGGTTGCATCCGTTAAAGAAGAAATAATTGCCGCATCAACAAAAGTATTTATCGGAGGGGTATCAAGAATAATATAGTCAAACGAATGTTTAAGATTATCTAGTAATTTTTTAAAACGTTTTGACTGCAGAATATCCACTGGATTAGGAATACCCTGCTCAGCATCAAGAAAGAACATATTCTGTGTTGAAGTAGGAAGAATAGCTTCCTGCAACGTATGTCTGCCAGAAAGCACTGAGAATAGTCCATAGCGTCCATGGCTGCCCAGTGCGTTAGCCAGCGATCGACGACGCATATCGCATTCAACCATCAATACTCTATCCCGGCTCGATGCAAATGCTCTACCCAGACCTACCGAAACAGCAGTTTTACCTTCATCAGGGATTGATGACACGATAGAAATAGTCTTGAGCTGGGTATCGACTGAAGAAAAGCGAATGTTTGCCGCCAACGTTTTGAACGCATTTTGTAAGATGACTCTGTTTGAATTATTTCTTTTTGGCATATATATGTATCCACCTTTAAATTTCCGGTATCCGGCCGATTACCGGAACTCCATCAAGCAGAGACTCGAGTTCATCTGCGCTGCGAACTTTTGTATTGACCATATCTGCAATTACTACAATTACGACTGCCGCAAAAAGACCGACAGCAAATGCTATAAGCACATAAAGTAAACGATTTGGCCCACTTGGACTCGAGGGTGCTTGTGCCTGCTCAACAGGATTTACAGGCTGAACATCCATCACACTTTGCGCAATGTCGGATACATCATTCATCATCGCATTATTGATATCTGCAGCTGTTTGTGCATTCGGGCCTGTGACGGAAAGTGTGATAATGCGCGAAGTAGTTTGGCTGGAAACGCTGATGCTATAACCTGCAAGCCCCGGAACTCCTACATCATTACCTGCTTGATTTTTTACTCTATCGCTTCTAAGCAGATTTGCGACATCATTTGAAAGCATTTGAGAAGCCGAAAGATCGCTTGACAAACTGTTTGAACTATTATTACTGCTTTCCGTTTGAGCAAGAACAAACATACTTGAAGTTGCCGTATATTGATCTCTCATGAAAAGTATGGAGTAAAGACCAACTACTAAGGCGCATACAATTGGTACAATAATTACAAAGCGTAAATGTTTTCGTAATAAGTGGCCGAGATCTAAAAGTGTCATTCTTTAACTTTCTATCTTGAAGTTCTCATATCTTTTCTAGAAAGCATAAACGTAACCATATATGAACATGGTAATTCTATAACAATCAGATACTTGTGTATAAGAAAACAGAAAAACTCAGAAGGAGCTCAGCTTTTTACCACGCATAATTGACTCTTAGAAAAAATATTCTCATTACAGTTTTTGAACGTATTCCTGCAGTTGATCCTGCCAATCAGGCATGTTGAAACCCGCTTCTTTAAGCTTTGCGAGCGAAAGTGTGGAGCAATGCGGACGAGAAGCGATGGACTCTTCAGCTGATGCGTAGTATTGATCAGTTGTGACAGATTGCACTTTATCGGCATTATCATTCTTCAGTTTAATACACTTTTAGCAATGTCTGCGTAGCTCTTCAAAGTACCCGATCCTGTACAGTCATAGGTACTATTCAGGTGTATCAAGTAAATAAAATATCGCCTGTGTGTCAGGTAGTGTTTCAAAAGTTGGTGTAAAGACCATTTTTAAGTAGCACATGCAAAACGGCCATCACCTAGAATCTTGAATGTACGAAGTTCGAGACGAAGGGATGACCGCAATGACTACTTTACACGATAATGCTCCGCAAACCTCTCAGATGCCAAGATTTGTAGATGGAATGGTAAACATTCAAGAACTTATCCTCACTATTGCAGAGTCTGCCATAAACGAGATCATGGATGCGTAAGCAGAGGATGCGTGTGCTGATAGCAATGTCCGTAATGGGTATAGAGAGCGCAGCCTTGTAACCTCTGTGGGTAAGATTAATCTACGTATTCCAAAGCTTCGAAGAGGCTCCTATTTCCCAGATGATCTTCTTATCCGTTATTCAAGAACAGACAGAGTTGTTATTGCTGCGGTATCAGAGATGATAACCAATGGAGTATCTACGAGAAAAGTAGAAAAAGTAGCCCAGGCATTAGGCGTTGACCGGATGAGTGCCGCCCAAGTATCACGTATCTGTTCAGGTCTTGATCAAACGGTTAAAGATATGCAGACCAGAGACTTATCTGGTGTGACTTATCCTTATATCTGGCTCGATGCCACCTACATCAAGTGCAGAGACTTGGGTCATGTCTCCTCATGTGCTCTGGTAACCGTAATCGGTGTGGGAAGTGACGGATACAGACGATTATTAGGACTTAATGCCATAGATACTGAGACGTATGCAGGTTGGGCTACATTTCTCCGTTCGCTTAGAAGACGTGGAGTTTCTGGAGTGCTATGTGTGACCTCAGATGCACACGAAGGCCTAAGACGTGCAATTGAGGAAGTATTCTCAGGAGCCTCATGGCAGAGATGTATCGTGCATCTCATGCGTAATGCTGCCAATTGCGCATCTACGAGGCAAAAGAGATCTGCAATTTATGCCATCTTACATGCAGTATTCTCTGAGCGTGATCCTGATCTTGTACGTGAGCTTTATCATCTGGCATGCGATGAGATCGCGGGATTTTGTAAGGAAGCTGCAAAACTTTTAGAGGATGCTTAAGACAGACGCACTTGTCTATCTTGACTTCCCTTATGCCCACCACAGACGCCTTCATACTAACAATGTACAAGAGAGATGCAACCGTGAACTTAAACGCAGAGCAAACGTAGTACAGGTCTTTCCTTCAAAAAAGTCTTTGATCAGGCTCCTTGGAGCAGTATTTGCTGAGATGGATGAAGATTGGTCATCAAGGCGTTGGTTTACCAAAGACTCCATTGATCTTGCTATAGATGATATAAAAGCTGATGTCCCTCGCCCAACCTATACCGGAAGTGCTAAGGAGCATGCAAAACAGATCATGGAACTTGTAATTGCTGATAATCCATTGGGAAGAAAGGCTGCATGATGTTAGGTTAGAATAGATCAAAAGTTCTAGGTAAAAACACCAACATTCGAAACACTACCATGGTCACCATTGTTTAATTCGCTAAAGGCGTTTGGCGTACAACCCCATGTACCATTCTGTTAATTGACTTTTGAATCATCAAACTAAAGAAAATTATTATTTGCTTGGAATGAGCTTTTTTACAATTCCACGAACCATACTTTTTTCATACTCGTTTGCTGAGAAGAAATAAGCAGTTAAAGAAAATGCAACTGCAAAAAGACAGATCCCCAAGATTAGAATTCCCCAGTTTGCAGCACCTGTAGCACTCCAGATCATTTTTCCTAAAACGCCAAGGATTATTAGAGGGATACTTTCACGGATGACACTTTTCCAATAAGCACCCATGTTTAAATGAATGCGTTTTTGGTAGTACCAATTTAAAATAAATCCACTACTTAAAAGTATGGCTATGCCTGAAGAAACAGCTGCACCGATGCATCCATACTGTGGAGCTAAGATAATTGTTAGAACTATATTGAACAAGGCAGCCGCAAGATACATTTTTGCCCTGAACCCATAACGATTCATTACCTGTAAGATATTCAATCCAATATTCTGAGCTACATCTACCGTAAAAGGCGTAAGCTCAATTACTGCTACCCAATATGCATCGCTATAGCCAGGTCCTGCCCATAAGAATATAAATTCTTGACCAAATACGATGAAACCTATGAGTACTGCCAACAACGGATACAAAGCAATTCTGCTCACTTTTGTAAAAAGTGCAGACATTTCTTCCAGAGAATGATCGTTATTCCATAAATCTGAAGCTCTAGAAAAGAAAACTGAAGAAATGGAAGTGCCTAATGGCATATATGCATTAACAATCTGTGATCCTACTGCATAAACTGCAACCAAAGAGGGACCGAAAAAATATCCAAGAATCAATTGGTCAGTTTTCCAGAAGATCTGATCAGCAATAAAACCTAAGACAATTCCTCCGGAAAAAGTCAGTATTCCCTTTTCAAGCTTTTTATCCAGCCAACGTAACTTAGAATCCATGCCAAGATGCTTTTTCGCATACCAGTGCTGAATGCTGCGGCATAAACTGTTCGCAAATAGTTGGACAATACTAACCGTTAATGCATATGGAAAAAGACGAATAAAAAAGATTACAAGCAGCGGTTGTAGTATCACTGTTGCAAGCATAGATCCTTTTAAAAATACAAAATCCTCGTGAGCAGTAATCACTGCGATAGAAATTGTATTATTCATTGTCACAACTAAATTCAGAGCAAGAATTGCGAGCATCAAACAACTCTCGGTGATTTCTTGTTGTGTAAAAGATTGCGCATATACAAACGAAAGAACAATGGCAGCGATAAAGGCAAAACCAGCAATTCCTAAAGTTGCCCATCGGTAAATACGCTTTAGAATACCAAGCGTATTCGCCATGCCATCTTCATCGCCCAATACATAGTATTTGCAATAATACCTTGTCGCACCTGCAGATAGAGTGCCACTGATTACATTCATATAAGCAACGATAGAGCCTATCATCTGATATAAGCCATATTCAGATTGCCCAATACCTGACAAGAGTATGGGGACATAAAGCAGATTGACAATAATCTGCGCTGCCGAATAGATATATGACATTACTGCGCCTTTGCGGCGCTTGGCTGCATTCTGCGATGACGTCGAAGGCACTATGCTACGCGCCCGCTTTCTATACCGCAAAGTTTGCGATAAAACTTCCAATTGTCAAATATGCTTGGATTTTGTAGATCATCCTCATCACCATAAATAGCAATTCGACAGCAGGAAATGAATAAATTCACTCGTATCAGAATGAAAAAGGATTCGGTAACGCCTAACAAAAGAAGAATGGCGATTCCATAAAAAGGAAGAGAATATTCTTTTTTTCTTAGTTTAAATACTGTAATTCCAATTCCTAAGAGGGAAATAACAGCAGGTATAAAGCCAAAAGCAAGGAGTATTTGGGCAAATAAGTTATCGACTAAAAACGTTGTTGCTTCACCATGCGCCCCATAGTTATAGAGAGGATTATTAGCAAAATCATTACCGAATAATGTAATCCCATTATTCTGCCAATAATAATGAGCAAGCCTCAGACGATTTGAGCTAATTTTGTCAAGGTTAGTCCAAATAGAACTGGAAGGATCATAGAGAACCATTGCAAATAGACTAACCAAAATAGCTGCAACGATAAGAACGATAACTGTAAGAGAAAGAAACTCATGCCACCTTGAAAAGCTTGCTTTTCGTTTTAATTGAAAGGTTCGGATAATTGCCCAAAAGAGCAAAAGGACAAACGCAAGAAGAACAGTCCTTGATCCGGAAATTTGGAAGGATAGAATTGCACATGCAGCAATAATAACAATATCGAACCATTTTACAGCTTCATATCGCAAAGAAAGCCAAGCGAGAGCAAGAGTAAAAACGAAACCAGCAAAACTATTGGGATGTGAAAAACCTAGTGAATGGCGAGCCCCTCGAGCAACATTATCAGTTAATGCAAATTCGGGTATTATACCTAAGAAAAAAGATGTAATGACAATAGCTCCTGCAAGAATAGTTGCCCAGAAAATTGAATAAACAATTGCACGAAGTGATATTCCGCGTGAAGCAACAATAAAAATATAAATCCACAACAGAGTATTATTGCCTGAAATATAAGCTGAAATTAAAAATAAAATACCAATTGAAAAAACTATTGCGTGCTCTTTGAGGGAATTATTCTGACTGAAATACTTTATAACTAAACATAAAGCAGCAACCCCAAATACAACAGTTCTAAATACCTTGTAATCAATTCCAAAAAAATTTTGAAAGCACGACGTTGTTAACCAAGATATAAATATATATAGCCACACTGCAATTAAATAAAGAATTTCGTCAAGGTGCCGAACGTGCATATACGTAATTTTGCTTATATACCAATTATGTATTGGGTTTATTGACACAGAGACAGTAGAGGTTGAACATTTAGCGTGTTTGGCATGTTTGTAATTTAAACTCATAAAAAGCCTTTTAATCGCGAACAGCTTTATATGCTGATCTTAGATATGTCAAAATACCCAAACCGAACGAACTTCCATGTAAAAAAGATGGTAGTAAAAACTTATCTGCTTTTTCCAAAATATAGTTATCAGGATTAAGAGCTCTTTTATCAACCCATCGATCTATGCACTTCAATGCATATCTAAATAAGCTGACAGTTTCTTTAAAACTATATCCCGAGACATTGCCATAAATCATATTAGTGACAGCTGTATACAAACGCATCACAATATCTGAAGTTCTCCAATTAAATGTTTTGCCTTGATCTACATATGCTTTTAAGGCTTTTACATTACTAATTACTTCTTCTTTAGTTAAAGAATGAGAGATGGATGAAGACACCTTGTTGTATTGATACCAAATGCTATTAACAGCAACAATTCTCTGAGCATGCATACAAACAGATGCGTTAAAAAGTCCGTCTTCCCAAGCCGTCAAATGAGGGTCGAATTTTACATTTGATATAACATCTTTTTTATATACCTTTGCTGCAATTTTACTTGGCTGGATGTTCGGAATGTCTTTCAATTCATACGGTTTGCGACTTGAACATACATACCTACGGAAGAGATCTAATTGTTCCCCTTCAAATACAGAAATATCATTTGGATGATTTTGTTGATAAATTTCTTTGGTTATTTTTCCGTTTGAAATACCACCAAAATAAATATCAGCTGGTACTTTCTTTATACAGTTGACAACTTCATTAAGAAAAGAAGGGGTTACTTGATCATCAGAATCCACGAACGTGAAATAATCTCCTGAAATGGCACTAATTCCAGCATTTCGAGCATGCGACACACCCAAATGAGAATATTGCTTCAAGATAAAGCGCTCATCATTGTCTTGAAAGGTTTTGGCAATAGATTCGCAGCCATTACTGCTGCCATCATCTATCATTAAGCACTCGAAATTCGTATATGAAGAATGTTGAATACTCGACAAGCATTTCTGGAACAACTCAAGAGGGGGATTATATACAGGCATAATGATGCTTATTTTAGGCATTGGCGATTCTCCACTGGCTTTTTTTGATTACTCGAGATCGTTTGCTTTATGTTATTGATTTTAGATTTCCCCATACTAAAAATCCTTAATGAATTTTCTCCTCTTGAATTAATACCCAGCTGGAATTTTATAGATTTCATAAATCAGCAATAAAAACTTTAATGAAAATATGGCAAATATTTTTGCATCATGTTTAATGCAATATCTTATTCGTAGAATTATTTGGAAATAGCTACTCACCAAGATCACGTTTAATTTGTGTAGTCGAAATTTCTGGTGTTCTCGGTAAATAGACAACTTCTACGCCCTCATCCCGAAGAAAATCAAACTTGCCTTTCCAGTCATCTCCCATTACGAATGTATCTACATGGTATTCATGGACATCACTACGTTTTTGCTCCCAATTCTCTTCTGGAATAACGAGGTCAACATAACGAATAGCCTCCAGAAGCTGCTTTCTTTTTTCATAATCGAAATAGCATTTCTTGTGCTTCTGCTGCCAGTTAAATTCGTCCGTAGATAAGCCGACAATTAAATAGTCACCGAGCGCTCGAGCACGCTTTAACAAATTAATATGTCCATAATGTAAAAGATCAAAAGTGCCGTACGTAATGACACGTTTCATTTGTTATTTCCTCTCGTCTGGAAATTTTTAAGTGTGCTGAAAAAATTATTCAGCTGACTTATTTGCGTCAAATGTTTTCTTTGATAGATAAAGAGCTGAAGCAATAAATGAAAGACCGTAGTAAAGACACCATATAATAACTATAAGATCAAGGAATTGGAAGATAGCTCCAAGCAGCACTGCAAGGGGCAAAAATCCCCCGAGAGATAAATACGCATCTACTCTCATTCGAATACGGTTGATACCGCTATGCTGATTTGGATCTTCGCTTCGGTTTACTTCAACACCTTGTGAATAGGCCGAATTTAGATATTTTTGATAAATCAGACGCATAAGGGAGTCCGAGCTTCCGGCTAATGCGCCAAGCAGAATAACCCAAGGAGATTCCGCATAAAAAATAACTCCCCCTGTTTGATAAACATTAAAACCGATGCACACAAACATAAGCCCAACGCAGATATAGCTACTCATTGCATCAGCAAAATCACCATAATGTTCCTTTTTTACCGAGCGCGCTATATTGCCATCTGAGCAATCAAGGATAAGCCAAACATTAATCAGAATTGCGCCAGCAATTGGGGCTCCAAATACAAAGCACGCGCAAGCAATAATTGCAATGAATGCTGAAAAATATGAAACCATATTGGCAGTCCAACCAATATGGCAAAAGAGAGACGAAAAGAAAAAGCTTACTGGTCTGTAAAATATTCGACTCAGTATAGGGTCTTTCTTTCGTTTCCATTCAGGAAGGTTCTCTTTAAAATATTTTGGGGTGTAGTTCACGAATTAACCTCTTTGTACAGTTTTTCATACTTATTTGTAAGCCAATTCCCTTGTCGCACAATGTCATAGTTTACAAAATCGTTTTTATTAATCTGTGCACGTTCTTTATCGGAGCGCACCTTAGTATTGCAAAATTCATTTACCCATACTTGGGGGTCATCTATTGGTAAAAACTTGCATGTATTTGTAACATCGACTTCTGTAGTAACAGTTCTGCTCAACAAACAAGGCAAACCTGCAGCTTGGGCCTCAACAGCAACAATTCCCAAACCCTCGTATAAACTTGGCAAAACAAACACATCAAAGGCCTGATATAATTCATTTACATCATTTCTTTGCCCGAGGAATTTTACTTTATTTTTTATTCCGAGCTCAGATGCCATTTCTTTTATCTTTGGCTCATCGTCACCGCTTCCCACGCACAGAAGCACTATGTCGTTCCGCACTTTGCATGTCTGGGCAAATGATTCAATAAGAAATGATTGATTTTTTTGGGGCATAAAACGACCTACATGACCGATAACTACTTGGTCATTGTCAATGCCTAAATTAGATCTCACTTTAGTACGAATGGGTGCGGAAAAATAATATTCTAGTAAATCGATCGCGTTGTACACTATTTCAAAATGTGCATCTTTCCTAAATAACCATTGACCTGCATATTTACTACAAGCAAATCGTTCGGTAGGGTATTTATTTGCAAATGGCTTCAAGAACGTTTTTGCAATATTTTTTATAGGTTCCCCTTTGCCAGCAGTGCTGTGGCTATGCGAAATACGTACTGGGATACCTGCGCGCTCAGCCTCTTTTAATGGAAAGACATTCAGCGAATTCATATGAGCATGGACTATTTGCCATTCTTTATGTTCACAAAATAAGTCGTAACATGCTTTTTTGAATTGAGAAAGCTTTGTATATGCAGGCACTATAAAAACACGACCACCGAGATCTTCCATTTCTTGGCGAGGAATAATAGAAGAGTTTTCAGTGACAATAAAATCGAATTGAACTTTGCTTCTATCAATATGGCGGTAATAGTTCATGACGACAGATTCCACTCCGCCACCATTCATATTACCTACAATTTGGCACACTCTTATCATTAGACTGTTGCTCCACGAATTGCCCTGCTAGTTTCCCTGCGCCGTGAGTACGACGCCTATAGTCTGAACAATAAGCTTAACATCAGCCCAAATCCCGCAGTTCTTAATATATAGAAGGTCTAAATTAACCCACTCATCAAAGGTTATAGAATCACGATCCATGCGTGTTTGCCAATAGCAGGTCATGCCTGGTTTTACCATGAGACGCTGTTTTTGATAGGGGGTATAACTGCAAATTTCTCTCGGAAGCGCAGGACGCGGTCCTACAATTGTCATATCACCTTTGAGAACATTAAGAAATTGAGGTAGTTCATCAAGGCTCATCTTGCGCAAGAAATGCCCGACCTTTGTTACACGAGGATCGTTGCGCATTTTAAAGACGGGCCCTATTTTTTCATTGTGCTCTTCTAATTCTTCACGCATGCTTTCTGCATCATCACACATGGAGCGGAACTTATACATGGTAAAAGTTTTTCCGTCTTTGCCCACACGCTCTTGTTTGAAGATAACAGGACCCTTTGAATCAACTTTGATAGCAATAGCGATGATGGCATAAAGCCAACAAAGTAAGACAAGCACCAAGGCACTAAAAACAATATCAAACGTTCTCTTAATAAAGCGATATACCACACGCTTCTGTACGCACTGAACGTCTTGACTTATATCGCCGTATTTTGCTTTTTCTTTTGTTTTATTTCGGGTGAAGTCAATCACATGAAATGTATCACGCGATACTTCTGCTCGAGAAGTAGAACTATGCCAATCTGTTTGAGTTTCCGTAGGCATATATTCCTCTGCAATCGCGTTTTGACTCATAGTATCTACGGAGTTATTCTCCGAAAATCCTCTCAATATTTTCCCGGAGAATAACTCCGGACCTCTATGCAAACTCTAAGATACTGTTCTAGCGGTATCTTTTTGTATCGAACGACAAAGCATACCTTATTGGTACGCTCGGTACTAGTCCTCCATGCATTTCTTGTAATGCAGTTCATTATATAAGTTAAGAAACGTAAAGTTAACCGAATTTAAACATCCTGAGGCATTGTAAAGATTTTTCTCAAATTTGATTTTATTTTACCTGTTCACGATGTTTGTATTGCTACTGTATTTGTTTCATTTATAAACGTGTAATTTCACAGAAAACGTCTTCTGAAAACCCACCCGAATGTCTCATTTGAGTTGCATTTGCGACGGATAAATGAACCTTGTTCAGGTGTTTTGGAAATGACTGAATTTATAGCCCGACTACAACTCATAGAATATGGAGGGATTGTGTACCAGAAATGCGTGTTCGAGCATCGGTGAACTGCTTCCGAGGGATATTGGCTGTGCTAGGTAAGACGAATTCCCTGATAAATGCATGATTCGTCTTGCAGGAGTTCCGACCGCACACAAAAGAAAAGGCCAAGCGAGCAATCACTTGACCTGGTGTTTCGGTGGTGGGACCAGCAGGATTCGAACCCGCAACCAAAGGATTATGAGTCCCCTGCTCCACCCTTGAGCTATGGTCCCTAAGCAAGAAAAGTATAGCTTATGAAAATTAAATCAAGCGGGGAAATTCTTTTAAAACGCCGCTTGCTCATATCTTTTGTATGCGTATAATATCTACTTGCGCGTTCGAAACGCGGTTGATTCCCCGATAGCTCAACGGCAGAGCATTCGGCTGTTAACCGAAGGGTTGTAGGTTCGAATCCTACTCGGGGAGCCATTTTTTCTCTCAACGGTTTTGGGCGTTTGGCGCAGTGGAAGCGCGCTTCCTTCACACGGAAGAGGTCGTAAGTTCAATCCTTACAACGCCCACCATACATAGTAACTAGAATGTTAAGCCAGAGCGTTTGCCCTGGCTTTTTTAGTACACTAATACCTGAACACACTCTGTTGAGGCACACTTTTTAGAACGTTTTATCCGATACACTTCGAATTCTGGAGGAACACGTGGAAACCTTCGAACTCGTGCTTATGATTATGGTTGCGGTTTTACTTTCCGCAGTCTTAGAAAATGTTATTCCGAAAGTATCAACTCCATTGATTCAGATATTCCTTGGAGCCATAGCCGCCGTGCTGGCACTATCCCCTATTTCGGTCACGCTAAACCCAGAATTCTTCCTGCCTATCTTTATCGCGCCCCTGTTGTTTAACGACGCAACACACGCCGACCGCGCTGCCCTTTGGAAAAACCGATGGACCATTATCTCCCTTGCAATTGGACTGGTTATCGCCCTTATGCTGTGCGTGGGATTCATGATGCATCTGATCGTGCCCACCCTTCCGCTTGCCGCTGCATTTGCGCTTGGTGCGGCCTTAGGTCCCACCGATGCCGTCGCGGTTTCATCACTGAAGGCGTCGGCAAAGCTCAAACGCGATGATGCAGCCCTTCTTTCGGGCGAATCGCTGATCAACGACGCATCAGGCGTTGTGGCATTTCAGTTCACCGTCGCCGCAGCCGTCACCGGTGCGTTTTCGCTGCTCGATGCCACGGCAACCTTTGCCGTGCAGTTCTTCGGCGGAATTGTCTTCGGGCTTTTCGCCGGCTGGTTAGCGCATAAGATCTCCGATTTTCTGATTGACGAGGGCCTAGATTCCAACGCATTCCACGTCACCTTTAACGTGTTACTACCGTTTATTATCTACATGACAAGCGAAATGATCCACGTCAGTGGCATCTTAGCGGTCGTTGCCGCGGGAATTCTTCTGTCCAGCTTCCATACCCGCAATTCGGGACCAACCACCGCAGAAATGAGCGTAGTTGCTTCAAATGTGTGGGACGTGCTGGAGTTCGTGCTCAACGGCATTGTGTTCGTGCTTCTAGGAATGCAGCTGCCGGGAATATTCCAAGGAGATATGTTGTCTGGCCAAATGCGAGTTCACGATCTTATTACGATTTCGCTGGTGGTAACGGCAATTCTGATTGCGGTGCGATTTGTATGGATCGCCGTAACAGCGCATTTAGCGCGCGATTCAGAGACGGGACAGACGCGTTGGGAGCGCGGTGGAATGCGTTCCCTTTTGGTCACCACCATTGGTGGCGCCAAGGGAGCGGTTACGCTTGCGGTCATCATGTCGCTGCCGATGACAGTTGAATCGGGCGCGGCGTTCCCCGAACGTGACACGTTGATTTCCATTGCCTCTATCGTGATTTTGGTCACCCTGCTTCTGGCGAATTTCCTGTTGCCGGTGTTAGCTCCGCGGCCAAAGCCGAATAAAGACCAGCAAGAACGCGACGCTCAGGCCAACCTGCTTGTGCTACGCAATGTGCTGCAACGCTTGCCCGAGCTTGCCAAAATGGGAAATGAGCGCGCGCTTACCACGGTGAGCCAGATGTATAACCAACGCATTGCGCGCGTGCGTGAAATCGCGAGTGAGGATGAAACTTCTTCGGTTGGGTTGCGCATCGATGTCGTAAATGAACAGATCGACCAGATGCAAGGAAGCATTGATGGCGGCAAGATCGATATCGCAGATGGTATGGAGTTTATCCACCGGCTCGAGCGTTCGCGTGATCTACTGAAGCAGCGTAAACGCGAGCTTAAGGCAAGTGGCGACACTGTCGACGAATCCGAAGAGCGAAAAGCACGTCGTTTTTCACGGCGCCCACCACTTCGCGTATGGATTCGCAGTTTGCTCCATCGAATTGGTCTGCGCTTGACGGGCAACTATTCAGATGTCGACGAGCAAACGAAGCTTCTGGAGCTGGCGCAGGTATACGCGGTAAATTACTTAACCGAACTCCAGACGAATGGCAGCAGCAAGTATCCGCCAGAAGTGGTCAACGACGTGTTGACGCAGTATACAACCGCATTGCGCCGCACCAGAAAGACCATCGAAGGCGGCGTGGAATCTGAATTTGCCAGCGTCTCTTCGCAGATTAATGACTTACACAACCAGGCTTTGGGAATCGAACTTGAAGAGATTCGCCAAGCCTTAGACGATGGTGACATCACGCGCCGCCAGGCTCGCCACATGCGCGAAAATGTCTACACCATGCGCACAGACCTAGAAGAGAATCTTTCGTAAAAAGCGCATGTATAAAGACAGAAAATGCACGAACCAACATCGGCTCGTGCATTTTTTTGCATTAAGGTTTGTCTCTGCTTTTCCCTGTTGCCGCTCGGGCATAACGCTACATACGCTCGGGCGCTGAGATTCCCAGAAGCGAAAGGGAAAGTGCCAGCACGATGCGCACGGCATCACACAAGGCCAAACGTGCAGCTTGCAGCTTTGGATCATCCACCAGCACGCGACATTTGGTGTAGAACTCGCTGAACAGACGTGCGAGCTCCAGCGAATAGTGCGTCAGACGGAACGCAGCGCGGTCACGAGCCGCATCTGCAACGATCTGCGTGAAGTCATCCATCTTACGCATGAGGGCGATCTCAGATTCATGGGTAAGCAAGCTCAAATCCACATTGTCCCCGATTGCTTTTGCCGCGATGGCATCGATTTCGTGAGGCAGGTTTTCTTCGATACCATGCGCGCCTTTGGCCGGTTCTGGGTTTGCCGTCGAGTTTGCCCCCGGATTTGTCACTTGAGCGCTTGATTCTGCTGCCTTGGTGCCCTCAGTGGCAGATGCCCCGCCTTCGGTCTCACCCGCATCGTTCACACCGGCAGCACGGCGCAAAATGGAACAAATGCGTGCATGGTTGTACTGCACGTAATACACCGGGTTGCTTGCGTCCTTGCGCTTTGCCGCTTCAATATCAAAATCAATGGGTTGATCTGCACTTCTGGAAAGCATCATCCAGCGCGTGGAGTCTACCCCCACCTCGTCGATAAGCTCTTCGAAGGTAACCATCTCGCCGGTACGCTTGCTCATGCGCACCGCTTCCCCATTGCGGAACAAATTTACCAGCTGGCCCAGCATGATTTCCAGCATGTCGGGATATCCCCACGCTGCCATCATTGCCTGACAACGCGCAATATACCCATGGTGATCGGCGCCCCAAATGTCGATCAGGTGGTCGAACCCGCGCTCAATCTTGTTGTAGTGATACGCGACATCGCTGATGAAGTACGTGTATTCGTCATTTTCCTTAATCAGCACGCGGTCTTTGTCGTCGCCAAACGCGGTGCTCTTAAACCACACAGCTCCGTCTTTGGTGTACACGTAGCCCTTCTGGCGCATGGCCGCAAGCGCGCGGTCAACCGCCGAGGTGCCATTCTCATCCTTCTCGTAGAGCGTGCGCTCAGAGAACCACTTGTCGAAATGCACGCCGAATTCCGCGCACACGCGATGTTGTTCATCCAGCTCATAGCGATATGCGCGTTCTTTAAAGTTTGCACAACGCTCTTCGTCGGAAACGTTGAGCCACTTATCGCCATCGGTATCGATAATCTTCTGCGCGATGTCAGCCACATAGGCACCGCCGTAGCATTTTTCCGGCATCTGAACATCCTTGCCCAACAGCTGCTGGTAGCGCACCGACACCGAATTCGCAAACACATCAAGCTGCGTGCCGTGATCGTTTACGTAGAACTCCTGATACATCTGGTAGCCCGCATGCGACATCACCCGCGCCGTTGCATCGCCGAGCGCCGCCCAGCGACCATGGCCCACGTGCATGGGCCCGGTGGGGTTTGCACTGATATATTCGATATTTACCTTGTGCGTGCCTTCGGGCTGCTCGCTTTTACCGAAGTCTTTGCCTTCGTCACGAACCTGGTTTACCACCTGCTGGAACATTGCTGGCGCCAAGCGGAAGTTGATGAATCCCGGACCTGCGATTTCAATACTTTCGATGTTTGTATCTTTGGGAAGACGATCTACAACCGCCTGAGCGATCGTGCGCGGATTTGTATGCGCAAGCTTCGCCGAACGCATGGCAATCGATGTTGCCCAGTCGCCGTGAGAAAGGTCGCGCGGACGCTCAAGATCGGCATGAGGCGCCTGATCCTGCGGGATCGAAAGCGTGCCATCTTTGATTGCTTCCGCCATTGCGTTGTCGACAATTTCGCCTAATTGCTTGCTAATTTGCATGTATCTTCCCCGTTATATCGAATGTGGCGCCACACTGCGCACGTTTGCGCAGTTGCAACGCTGTGCAGCGTACGCGGAACACCGTTGTGTGCGCTGCGAATACTTCTAACTTATGTATGCAGAAAAGGATTATACGCCAGCCGTAAAAATAAGGCTGCTTGTATGAATTATCAACAGGAAGAACGCTTAATTGCCACTATAGTGCTCACTTGTTATGAAGATATTCGTATCAAGAAGATAGCGCTCCAACTATGCCACCTCTCTGAAGTATTTCTTAAAAGTTGGAGCTTTCATATCCGTCAGATCATACGCATCTCGATACGTAAGCGAATCAGTCTGAACTGCAGTGAACACGGCTTCAGAAAAGACGGTACCGAGCTTATATTGCTTTGTAAGAAAGTAATCTCCGCCTGCCGTATTCTGTGTTTGAGCATGCTGAAGTTCATTCTCATAGAAGCGCCAAAGCTCAGAAAATTCAGCATTATTGATGAGATTCAAATCTTTTGCTCGCTTGGCGATAACAAAAGAGCTCACTTTATACGTACGAATACCCTTTGTCACCTTATGAGAAAGCGTTCCTTCTGTTGTATTCCAAGATGGAACAAAGTCTTCTTTAGGTACAAGGAATTCTGCAGCAACAGCATTACAGAAAGGTTCAAAATCTTTATCTGTGGATACTTCCCCATCCGAAATGTTGCTCACGCCGGTTTTTGCAAAAGCAAGATGGCATAGCTCATGGATGAGCGTGAAAATCTGCGCGCTTTTAGCATCTTGGCCATTGATGAAAATAATGGGCGCAAACCTATCAGAGAGAGCAAACCCTCTGAATTCTTCTACGTCCAGTTTTCGATGAGTATTATCACCAACTACACCGTTAATGGATACGGAAATTCTCATAGATTCAATGCGGTTTTTTAGAAGTCTAAGCGCTTCGTTAACATTCATGCAGCTTTTTGCCCAGTCATTATCTAAGCCAAGCTGCTGGTGCATATCTTTGGCTAAGGAAACAGCAGTTTTCGATTCAATCGGCTTATTCTCGTATAGCCCAATGAAGGGCACCTCATCATAGCCTTCACGCACGAAATACTCGCGCATCCATTGCTGTCGAGAAAGCATTGTTTCAATGGTGTCAAAAAGTTCTGGGCTTGGTTCTTCTGTAGGACGATTCTTCACCGTACGGAAGTCAGCAATCTGGAGTTCGTAGTTTGGAATAGAACCCCTAAAAAGATCAATCACACTTACGTGCATTTTCTCCGCAAACATTCGAAGCTGACGTACAGTTGGATTTTTTGTTCCATCAAGCCATTGAGAATATTTTGGGAAACTTTTTTCTATCTGTTCTCGACTAATGCCGCTGCGTTGACATGCCCATTCAAGCACCTCAGGGTTTAATTTCTCCATCATGCTAACCCCCTTCCGAAAAACTTACCATTTTTTATTAGAGCTTTAGTTAATTTTAGCATGCAGCTAGTAGCACCCTTAACCTACACCTAAGGGCTTACCAAAATCTAACTAAAGGCTTACCAAAACCTAACTTGTTTTTTTGGATAATAGAATTCGACTTTTAACTCAATAGCCGATGCGATAACCTAAACGGATTTGACTATTTTTTATCCAGCGCGTGTTGAATGGTCAAAACAGGATGCACAAACAACATGCGCGGGCCTGACCAGCGCATAACTTTCTTGATGCGTGCGCGCATTTCAGGTGAATAGCAGGGATGCGGACACGACGAGCAAAACGTCTTTTCCTCTTCGCGCGGGCAGTGTTGCACACGCGTGCGGCAATAGGAAATGAGCTCGGCACACTCTTGGCACGGCGGATTTTTGGTATGGTGTACGCCTTTGCAATACATCTTGATCATCGTTTCGACGACCTGCTGTTCGCGTTCACGCTTCTGTGCAATTTCGGGAGTATCGGGAGTTCTGGGCATATTCTGCATCCTCGGGATAAATGGCATAAATTTTGTATCTTTCAATGAGCATTATATCTGCTGATTCAAAAAAGGGCTAACCCCAACTCTTTTGGAATTAGCCCTTCGAAATGGTACGCATTGAAATTATTCATTACATTGGATTTGTTCATTCAAAACAATGAACTTCGATATGAATCAACCTTTCTCCCATATACTCCATGCCAAAGTTAAAACTTATCTCACCATGCTTTCAGAAATCTGCGTACCTTTCAGCTGTGTTCCACTGTTTGCCATGATCTCTTGATTTTCTTGATACGTAACCCATCCATCGGGAACGTCGATATCGTCATGACAACCAGTGCACATATATACGCTTGCGCGATGACCCTTGTGACATTCGGTGCATGCCATCTGGATATCACCATGATGCTGCGAATGCGGGTTGAAATCCATCCAAACGGTTGAAGCTTCCAGTCGATCGTAGTTGATACCACCATTGCCATCTCTCAAATATGCATGGCAATTTTCGTTAACACAGAAGTTTCCACCTGGCTCGCCCCACCATTTCGTCAGGTCATCACCTACGCGTTCATCTAGGGGATCATAATAATTACCGCTGATCCATTCGGTACCTTCACTTACCTGCTCACCCACGATTGCGTGATGGCAATCCATGCAACGGATTTCCGACTTGCCCGTCGTCTCGTTGTGGCGATGCAGCGTAGCCATCATTGCGTTGGTGTTGGAGACTTCATTGCCGTACTTGTCCACACCTTGGGTGTTTTGTGGTTCCTCGTAGGTTGCGAGATATTGATCCATGTTGTGGCAAAATGCCGCGCAGAACTGCGGGGTGTTATGCCACTGATAAAAGCCTACGCCTGCAACCACTAACACGACCACGACGATGGTTACCACCATTGCACGTTTCTTATGTTTCTTCGGAGCAGGTTTATCTGAGGTTTCTTCTTTCGCGCTATGCGAATGGGCCTCCTTTTGAGCGTCCGTTGTTGCTTTTTCAGCATCTTTCGGGGTATCCGAATTCGCAGAATTCTCTTCTTTTGAAGCGTCCTTTTTTGAAGTATCCGATGCGCTCGTTACTTTCTTGGGATCCTTTTCATTGTTGTTATCAGCCATGATGAAAGCACCCCCTATTCGCCGTATTTTTCGGCCTCGGGCGTACCGTAATCCTGCGTAGATTCAGATGCTGGTTGCTGGTTGTACCAATGGTCGGAACCATACTCTTTGTTGTTGATATCAGGGTTGTACTCGCTCACAAAGCCTTCAGCAGTCGATGGCGTG
Source organism: uncultured Eggerthellaceae bacterium (assembly GCA_903789415.1). GTDB lineage: Bacteria > Actinomycetota > Coriobacteriia > Coriobacteriales > Eggerthellaceae > CAIFEG01. Next base: position 23,177 of record CAIFEG010000015.1, read on the forward strand.
CCTAAAATCTGGTCGCCTTCGTCAAGCAGGCTATCTGCTTTATCGAGAATCTGAGTGAAGAGTTCCTTGTTATGGGCACCCTTGCTGTTCTCGGCACTTGCAAGGTTCCAGTAATAGCATGATGCACGCTGGATCCACTGCAGACGAGACAGATCTTGATCCGAGATGGTTCCCGCCTGTCTTGCCTTTTCGAAGTTCTGCACGAAGCATGCGGCGCGCATACCTACCTGATGAGTGCGTCCGTCTATTTCCTCGCGCGTTTGCTGAACTTCAGCTTTTAAGTCCTGGTGGCAGGTGTTGCAGTCATTTTGAAGCAGTTCCTCGTTATCGAGTGGGTCGCTCCACATATGGCTGTGATATGTGTCGCCATTTGAATCGGTCTCAACGGCCATATGGCAATCTGCGCAGTCGTAGCCGAGCTTGGTCATATGGTTGCCCTCGCCACCATAGTTGAACTCATATTCCGCATGGCGAACGGCAATCATGTGGGCACCGGTGGACTCATAGGTCCAGTCGGATACATTGTGATCGTCATACCACTGAAGTGCCTGATCAGGAGTCATTGTTGAAATACCATCATACGGGCTGGTTGGCTCGCCGGTCTCGGCATTCATCGAGTAGTCGCAGTGGCACTGACCGCAAACCTCACCAGAAAGTGAGCGCGTGTCGGCGTCGTCACCCAGCGCGCGTTGCCAATCGGCACGAAGAACATGAAGCTGACTTGGGTCGTCATTTTCGTGGCAACTTGCACACGTAATGCCTTCCGCATCCGCCACATTGCCGGTGCCATCGGTATAGGCGGTCACCGTGTCATAAAGATTGGTTTGCCAGACTTCATTTCCGTCTTGGGCAACCTGATAATGAACATTCGGCGTTTTGCACGCTAAGCACTGCGTCTTGGAATTTTCGGTAATACGGCCATTGTGCGTAACCGTATACATTGCAGAGCTGTGCCCGCCCGCTTCGGTGAAGAAGCGCGCATAGCCATATCCCTTACCAAGCGTAACGTATTCAGGATATTTTTCTAACTTGTTTGTCTTGTCATCGGGCCAGGCATTTGCATTATTCTGAAGATACGTTGAATACTGATCGGGATATTGATCAGCCCAGGAACGACCTGGGATGACGCCAAATGAATTGGCTTCCGGTACATACTCAGGAGAGGTCGCGCTCGGAGGTGATGTACCTGGATTTGTTTGTGGTGCACACGCAGGAAGTGCGACTGCAAGTCCGGCAACGACAAGAGCGCACGCCCATACGGCAGCACGTTTTCCCCTGTGCTTCCGCAATTTGATCTCCTCCTCGGGTCAAATGTTTCGGACGCTCATTTGATGTATTATATCAAATTCACAGAATCAACACAATACCAAGAGGAACTCTTAGAGGACAAATAGCGCGGTTTATCTGGTGCTTTACGGATTTATTTTTTGGGAACGCCCGCGTTTGCAAGAATATACATAACAAATAATTAACGGAGGGGAATATGTTCAAAGGAAGCTGTTTGTAATAAAATAAAGACCTGGTGAGCTTCGTATATTCCGATAGCGATGTACGAAGCTCACTGTTTTTTGCGCGCGTGCTACGCAGTCACCAAAAGCAGCGCCATCTTGAAGTTGCTGACCGCTTTTACGTAGTGCTTTCCGCCCTTATCGAACTTGAAGTTCTCACCGGCATGGATGGGATATTCTTTTCCTTCATAGCCAATGATACCATCGCCATCCAGCGCAAAAACAATCGCCTCGCCGGGAGCTGCATGCTCTTTGAGACTTGTTTCTGCAGAAAAGCTCATCAGTGCAAAGTGCAAATCATCCTGATCGACGATGTCCATGTTGACAATTTTGTCTTCTTGATACGGAAGCAGATCTGCCAGTTTAAAAACTTCGCCACTTTTTACTTGGTCATTCATTGCGTTACGCTCCTTAAATTGGATGTCTAGATAAATGCATCCTACATCAGAACGTACGCCGGCTGCTGTTGCCATGGCAACAATAAGCGCATCTCCTGGGCCCATTGGGGTATCAGGCTTTTGAGAATCTGCATTTGCGGCATCTGCAGTCGAAGCATTCGCGCTGCCTTCGCGCGGTTTGTCTTTTTTCGCATCAAACCACACAGGTTTCATGCTTCCGTCCAGGACAAGCCACAATTTTTCGGTGGCATAGCTTTCGGGACTGATCTGGGTGTGCGGTGCAAGTGAAAATATTTCTGCATCAATTGCCTGGTTGTTGATGAGCTCTCCCGAAAGCGTGCATCCGGCAGCCCAAGGATTTTGCTTCGCCAAGCTGAAAACGTTTCCAGCTTCGATATGTTTGAATCCTGAATTTTCCTGCATAACAACGCCTTTCTTATGGCAACGCCGGCACAGGTCACGATGCCAATGCCAGCACTGGTCACGATGGCCAATACAGACATTGGTCACGATGCCAATGCCAGCACTGGACGCCAACGCCTATGCGAATTGCTTATGCCGGCACGGTCGTCGACCCCGATGCGGTTAGCTTAGCATTTTCCGCATTAAACAGACCAGCCAAGCGCTGCATCAGGCTGTGACGACGAAGCACACCAACAAGCTTCCCGTCATCGATAACAGGCAAAACCTTCAAACGCTTTTCTGCAAGCTGTAAGCACGCTTCTTCAAGATTCATTTTTGGGCTTACGCTTACCACTTGTTTCGTCGCAATATCCATTACATTGATTTGCGAAACGGATGCCGCGCGATCCTGCACATTGCTATCGTCAGCCATATGAAGAACCGAAAAACCTGATCCCCCACCTGCGACAACTTCCATGCGATCACCGAACAACTTCAAAATGTCACTGTTGGAGATAAAACCACATACCTTGTTCTGTTCATCTAAGATGACCGCACCACTGTAATTCGACTTCGCAAATGCCTGCGTTGCCTGACCAATCGTGGCAGTTGACGGGAGCGACAACGGATCGGTATCCATCACATCGCCAACCGTCTGAACTGCAGGTGCCGGCGCTTCTTCTGCTCCCTCGGAGATCTGGAGAACGGTGTCGGTGCTCTTATTACGCACAAACACTAGAACAGCGAAGAATACAACCACAATGATGATGAGCGCCACGATAAACGAAAGGTGATATCCCGTAAATGTGCGCTCAATTGCTGATGCATCAGGTGCCGCAAACGATTCGCCAAACGCACTGAACGACATGATGAGCGCCGTGCCCAGGGACGCGCCTACCTGATTTGTAGTGTTGGTTACCGATGTTGCATGCTGCACCAAGCGGTTGTCGAGTGAGTTTACGCCCCAGGTGTTTAAAGGCGTGAACAGCAACTGCGAACCTGCACTCGTTAAGATATTAATAAAGATAACGGCTCCAAGACCACTGTCGGCACGATACAGAACCATACCGATACCACCAACAACCAGAATAAGGCTGCTTACAAGCGCAATTCCGCGAATTCCTGATCGATCATAGATGCGTCCACCAAGAAGTCCCAAGAATGCACCAATTAAGGCACCGGGCAATATTGCAAGACCACTGACCAAAGCGGAATAGCCGAGTACATTCTGGATATAAAGCGGCATGAGTACCGTAAGACCTATAAGCACCGCCTGAAGAAGTGCCATCGTAATGACCGCATTGCGATACCGGCGGCTTTTGAGCACCTCAAGTCTTAACATTGGCTGCTCAAGTGACATTTGACGCCGCGCAAAGAGTGCAACAAATATGATTCCGATCACCATCAAAGCGACGCAAAGTGCAGGATTTGATGACGAAGAGAACGACGACAGACCATACAGCAGTGAAACCAAACCAATTGTTGAGAAAATAGCCGAAAGCGCATCTGCTGATGTGTTGGGAAATCCATCGTAGTTGACGAGACTGCGCGATGCCAGGATCATCACTAAGACTGCAAGTACCATGACGATCAGAAACAGTGCGCGCCAACCAACGGCTTCTACGAGGAAGCCACCAACGGTAGGGCCAATCACAGGAGCAAACGCAATGACTAAGCTGACTAATCCCATTGCCTGACCTCGGTTTTCACGCGAGAACGACAAGAGAATGAGCGACATGACCATTACCATCATGACGCCGGTTGCGCATGCCTGAAGCACACGTCCTAAGATAAGTACGGGGAATACCGGCGCAATAGTGAGCACCAAACTGCCGATAGCGAATATTCCCATGCCGCCGATGAATAAGGTGCGTGTTCTAAACCGTCCCATAAACCATGCGGCAAGTGGAATCACCACTGCTTCGGTCATGGAATAAACCGATGTTAGCCATTGAACTGTGGTTGCGTCGACGTTCATGGCGTTCATGATGTATGGCAGTGCTGGTGAAAGAAGCGTTTGATTCAACACCACAAGCACCGATCCCAAAAGCAGAACCACTACCATGCGACGACGTTCTTTTGTTAATCCAAGCGAACTCATCAAAACCTTCCTTTTACAAATACGTAGGCGGGAGTAGACATCTTTCCTTTCCCGTATATACTTGACATAAATCAAATGTTTACTTGACGAAAATCAAATATAATCAAGAGTTGACGATAGTCAAGTGTGCAAAGGAAAATTTATGATTGATGCAAAAGATGCTCACGATATCATCAACACTTCACTGTATTTCGGTGAAATGCTGAAGAAGATTTCTTTTACAAACAAGGTTGATGGGATAAAGACAAAGACGCAGTTGAACCTCATGCTTGCGCTGCAATTTAATGGTTCCATGAATATGTCCGAACTGAGTGAGATCGTCAATATTGCGCCCGAACAAACAACGCGTTCAATACGTTCTCTGCGCGAAGCTGGTTTAGTGGAGTGCACGCGTAATCCCGAAAATCAGCGCAAGGTTATCGCCCGGCTTACCGATAAAGGTAGGAAAATCATGGACGATGATCAGAAAAAATTAAATGAGCGCCTGGACGGCTACTTGAGTAAATTGAACCCGAAAGATGTGAAGAATCTCGCGAACCTCTCTCGCAAAATTTCTAGTATCTTCGAACGAGCGGGATATAAATTCTGCGAAGATAATTAAGATTTCCCATAATCCGGAAACGTATAATTCGGAGACGCGCAAAAACATAGACAAATGTTTTGAACAAGCTTAACTTACCTTTGATCTGTAGTCCGTTTCTCCACTGCAACAGAAGTTCAAATACGTTTGTTTCGCGAGGCGTGGGTCCGTAACGATACGAAATAGAAGATATTTTCCTTTTCCTTACCTCAGCAGCGTCATCGATATTGTCACATCCGAAAACTGTTTGCGAACATATGTCATGTACTCTCTTGATCACTTTTTTCGAATGGCACGTCAACAAAAAAATCGACTCCAATTACTATTCCTGGAGACCGTTTACTACTTTGCTAGAATAATCATGCGGCTGATGGCTCTGCATAGGGACTTCAGCCGTATTTTTCGTCTGATTTTTCCATCCGTTGAAAGTAACAAAACATCCCGGGTTTGTCGATATGAGCTGGACATTGCCAAGGCTAACAACTCTAAGAAATCTCTCAACTTAAATCCATTACCATTGGCGTGTCGTTTAATTCGACACTCGTATTCGCAGTTTAATATTTGCAAGTTATTCATGTATAGCAAAGCTGAAGCCAAGTTGACGTCCGGTTGATTCAGGGAATCACCAACTTGGCTTTTCTATAAAAATCTTAAGAATGTAAGAAGCTCTCCCGCCGATCTCTATGGAGTGTGCGTCCCACTAGGTAGTTTTAAGAAAAAACTACAGCGTGCGCCAGAGCTAAATTCCAAAATATGTGCGTCTTTTTACGACTTACGCCAGGTCACGTATTATTCGAATGTTTTTCGCTTTATGTCAGGGATAAAGCTTGCAACGTATCGTTTCACTATTTCCTGGCACACTTCTTTAAGCAATGGGTATGAGATATCTATTTGAGCTTCATCAAGAGTCTTTCTCATGATTTCCCAGACGTCGTAATTTTCAATGAGCCTGTAGAACTCCATGCCTTCCTTGGTAAGCCCTTCAATCTCTCCACCTTGACACGTACCATTACCATCTAAAAAGCGAATCTCACCTTTGTATAAGCCTTCGTCTTTTAATCGATGCAATTCTTCTTTAATTGCTGGTTCATCCTCAATATCACGAAAAGCCCCATACTTTATAGGGCTTTCGCTGTTTGCAATATCAATGATGATTTCTCGCATCACATCATAATTACGCATACATGCCTCTAATCATCGAATTCAGCCCATGCGAATTCATTGGCATAGACACATGAAAAGCCATGCTCACCATCTGATGGAGTCACAATATCCACACAGCCAATCCCTGAAGGATCATCTTCTTTGCTCTCAACATTAAGAATGTCACCTTTTATAACAGTGCCATCTTTTTTGCAGAATGTGCCTTTATTTTTTGACCAAGCTACAGAAGAAGCATCTTCAAAATTTGTGATCCTTTTCATTATTTGCCTCCTTCTAACGCTTTTGGTGGCATCGCTGGTACAACATGAATCCTTTTATCAGAACAATGAGCTGTAATACTATCAATTGCACGGATTTGATAATTCTTAATATTGTTATCTATACTAACTTTTTATCATTTTGTGATCGTTTAATCTGGTCAATTATTAATGCTAATTCCCCTATATCTGTGTTCATGCTAGCAAATCCTTCTATTTTTCCATTACTGAAGGGTTTTATGTACTATCTAGGGGAAAGGACACTGTGCCAAATCCCCTAGCAATGTTTGAAGGTTGGTGAATGAAAATGGATTTTGTACAAGGATCTTCTCTTGATAACTTATCGAATCTTACACGCACGTACGAAGATAAACTGCGAGATTTCGAAATGGATTTCATTTTCGCCGTCGAAGACAAACTTGACGAGCTTGGAATAAGCAGAGCTGATCTTGCGGACAAATTAGGATGCTCGGGAAACCAAATCTCTCGTATTTTAAGCGGCAGCGAAAATATCTCTCTGGAGACGGTGGCAAAATTTAGTGCCGTATTGGGTTTAGATATACATTTCACATCAGAACCGGCAGAAGAATCTCAATTTACAGATCTACAAGCCCGACCACAATAAAAGTTTTCACGTACTCGACAGCACTGTCTGGCACGGCTAATCATTCAGATGCGCGATTGCATAGTCAGCTTCATCTGAGGTAAAACCTTCAAAATCTGATGTGAGTCGATCATGGATTTGATCAGGCGACCAGTCAAACTGGCTTTGATATTCTTTCGCTTTTGCCAGGGCGTTCGCGTTGTAATCAGCGTTTAGATTGTCAATTGCATACTGTGTTTCGTCTTCGGTAAAACCCTCATATTTCGACGTCAGCTGCGTGATCAAACGCTGACGGGACAGGTGTTCATCTTCGCTGTATTCCTGGGCCTTCACAAGAGCATTTGCATTGTAATCAGCGTTAACGTTATCAACGGCATACTGTGCCGCCTCTGACCTAAAACGGTCAGGCTCAGAAGTCAGCTGATCATAGATTCTCTGCTTCGACAGGTAGTACACATTTGCGTACATATCAGCTTTATTAAGTGCATTTGTATAGTCAGCTGATACATCTGACTGCTGTGCTCCGTTTTGATTTTGTGAACTATTGGCTGACTGGCTCTGCGTTGCCGGTCTGAAATTATTTGGATTGCCGTATATAAGTCTGAATGCTTCGAAGAGGCTACCAATGATAAGAATGGCAACAACAATGATTACGAAATTGCGCGCCGTGTGCGATTTTTCTTCAGGAGGGAGATCGTTCTCGTAATATTTGAACGTATGTTGATTCTGATTCTTATCTTCTGGCATACATTTCTCCACCTTGGCTGTTATGGAATAAATGTTCTAGCTGGTGATTCTTTGCTGCGCGGTGTAATCAGGTGCAATTACGCGTTATTTTCGCGCTCCATTTCAGCCCGAAGTAACTCTTTTATGAGCTTGTTCTTACCTTGCTTGCCTTTGAACCATGCATATAGGTCTGTGTCATCTGGATAGAACGTTACCTGAAATTGTTTGACGCTTTTCTTTCGATAGTTCGCTATCGCTCGTTTCTGTGCATCGGATACGCTCATTTTTTTCCACCAAGCTTATAATCAACAAATGCGACGATGCTAAACGCAATCAGCGAAATAACAAACGTGCTAAGAATATTTTCCATTTTCTTCTCTTTCGTTATAATCGGAATATAAGTGAGGCGGTCGGTTTCCGCCTCACCCTTTACTATTGCCGCGGTTGCTTTTTATGTTTGGCTTTCGCGGCTTTTTCTTTATCCTCCCTCTTTTGCTCGAATCCTCTTTTAACAAATTCGACAATCAAACCCGCTAAAAGAGTACCTTTCATAAAGGGATAAAACGTGTGTAATCATGTGTAATGTTTTGCAAAACACCTGGTCATTTTTTGTAAAAATAGCTTTACAAAACAAGGTTTACAACAGAAAAGGTCAGACACTTGCACGCCTGACCTGGTTTTTCATGGTGCCCCAACTGGGACTCGAACCCAGAACCGTCTGATTAGAAGTCAGGTGCTCTATCCAATTGAGCTATCAGGGCAGTTACAAATTCACAATTGCAATCACAAGCGCAAGTGCAATTGCAATGCGTCATTTATACTAGCACAACCATTAATCGGTGAAGTATTTCACGCCACTCTCAAAAATCGGCAAGTGCGTATTTCCGGGCACATTCTCGAAAACACCTTCGCCGGAACGCTCCGGATGGCACATCTCCCCCAGCACGCGACCATCGGGGCTGGTGACTCCCTCAATCGCCCACACACTTCCGTTGGGGTTGGCGTCCCAGTTCATCGACGGATGACCATTTTCATCCACATACTGTGAGACAATCTGACCATTTTGCTGCATATCCGCAAGCACATTGGCAGGTGCCACAAAGCGACCTTCACCATGACTTACCGCAAGCAGATGAACGTCTCCCGGTTTGCATGCACTCATCCACGGCGACATGGTCGAACACACGCGCGTGCGCACGAGCCGGCTTTGATGGCGCGCAATCGTATTAAAGGTAAGCGTTGGACTTTGCGCATCCGCGGTACGAATATCGCCGAACGGAACAAGGCCCAGTTTCACGAGAGCCTGGAAGCCATTGCAAATGCCAAGCATTAAGCCGTCGCGGTTTTGCAGAAGCTCGCGTACCGCTTCGGTAACCTGAGGTGCACGGAAAAACGCGGTGATCAGTTTCGCCGAGCCATCAGGCTCATCGCCGCCAGAAAATCCACCGGGCAGCATCACGATTTGGCTGTTTGAAATGGCGGTGCACAAGCGCTCGCACGAATCGATGACGTCGTTTTGCGTGAGGTTGTTGATCACGAGCGTTTCGACTTTTGCCCCTGCGCGTGTAAATGCACGCTCAACATCAAATTCGGTATTGGTACCGGGGAACACAGGAATGACCACACGAGGCTGCGGCTTTCCCAGCTCGCCATAGACCTTTGTTGTATCTTGTGCCTTGCGCGCGTGCTGTAACTGCGGCTTTCCGGTATAGGTAATCGCCGGTACCGCGTCGCCCGCATGTCTATAAGGCATAACCGAATCAAGGGTCGCTTCCCAATGACGCTGCAGGTTCGCTCCATCAAGCACCTGACCACGGTAGGAAATTTCATAAGTATCGGTAACATGGCCGAGCAGTGAAGCATCAAATTCTTGCAGATCAGCATCGGCGTTGAGCTGATTGCGCGCGTAATCTTCGCTTTTCGCATCAACTTCGAGGACAAACGCACCACAGACATTCGCAAACAGATCTTCGGTAAAGTCGCTCTCGCACGTGATGCCCAGACGGTTGCCCACACAGTCTTCAAAAAGCGTTTGCGCAAGTCCACCAAATTCAGGAATAGACGCCGAACGCACGACACTGGCATCCATAAGCGCTTCCACCGTATGCACCATGCTCAGATAGCTCTTTGCATCGGGCAGATGCGCACCATTGCGTTTTGCGCGCAGGTAAAACACTGGGTTGCCCGCTTCTTTAAACTCGGGAGACACCACGTGATTGGTCTTGCCAAGCGCCACGGCAAATGAAATCAGCGTTGGTGGCACGTCGAGGTCTTCAAAACTGCCTGACATGGAATCCTTGCCGCCGATCGCACCGACACCCAAGTCAACTTGAGCCATCAGCGCACCTAAAAGCGTGGCGAATGGCTTGCCCCACCGAGCAGGATCGTCGCCAAGCTTTTCGAAATACTCCTGCATAGTCAGATATGTTTGTTCAATCGAAAATCCTGACGCTACCAGCTTAGAAACACTGTCGACGACCGCCGCATATCCACCTTCGAATTGGTTTGAAGAGGTCAGATAGGGATTTCCGCCCCACGCCATCGCCGAGCACGTCGTGGTTTCACCTTCAACGGGCAGTTTTGCCACCATTACCAAGTTCGGGGTGAGCTGATGCACACCACCAAACGGCATAAGCACCGTCGCCGCACCAATGGTTGAATCGAAGCGCTCGGACAAGCCTTTCTTCGAGCACACATTTAGGTCGGAAAGCATATTCTCGTAGCGATGTTTAAACGTATCGCCGAGCCATGCATGGGCGTATTCCCCACCAGCGCGCACCGTGGCCTTCGCCTTTTTCGGAGCACCGTCGGTATTTAAGAAATCCCTGCTTATATCCACGATTGTTTGATCGCGCCAAGTCATTTTCAGGCGCTTTTCGCTTGTCACACGCGCAATTGGTGTTGCCTCAAGATTTTCCTGATGTGCAATCTCGCAAAACGCATCCACGTCATCAGAGTCAAGGACGACCGCCATACGCTCTTGTGATTCGCTGATAGCAATTTCGGTACCATCTAAACCCTGGTACTTCAGAGGAACTTTATCCAGATTCACCTCGAGCCCATCGGCGAGTTCCCCGCAGGCAACCGAAACACCGCCGGCACCAAAGTCGTTGCAGCGCTTGATCATCGACGCGGCATCCTTACGGCGGAACAGACGTTGAAGCTTGCGTTCTTCAGGCGCGTTGCCCATCTGCACTTCGGCACCATCTTCGGCCAAGCTTTCGGTATCGTGCGCCTTGCTTGATCCCGTGGCGCCGCCGATGCCGTCGCGACCGGTGCGGCCGCCCACCAGCACAATAATGTCACCGGCGATAGGTGTTTCGCGAACCACGTGATCCGCCGGCGTTGCCGCAACCACGGCACCCAGCTCCATATGCTTTGCCTTGTAGCCCGGATGATAGATCTCGCTCACCTGGCCGGTGGCAAGGCCAATCTGGTTACCATAGCTGGAATATCCATTTGCAGAATCAAGTTCGAGCTTGCGCTGCGGAAGTTTTCCGGGAAGCGTCTTTGCAACTGGCTCGAGCGGATTTGCCGTTCCCGAAATACGCATGCCTTGATACACATAGCTACGCCCCGAAAGCGGATCGCGAATCGCCCCGCCGATGCAGGTTGCAGCACCACCGAATGGCTCAATTTCAGTTGGATGGTTGTGCGTTTCGTTTTTGAACAGGAACAACCAATCTTCGTCATGCCCGTCAACGTCAACCTTGCATTTGACGGTGCAGGCGTTGACCTCGTCACTTTTGTCCTGATTCTTCAGCTGACCCGTATGAGTAAGATAGCGTCCACCAATGGTGGCCAAGTCCATAAGAGTGACAGGCTTTTTGTCGCGTTTGAGTTCGTGACGAATTTGCATATAGCGGTCAAACGCGCTCTTGACCTGCGGATCATCAATATGCACATCGGTAATCGCGGTGTTAAAGGTGGTATGGCGGCAATGATCTGACCAGTACGTATCGATCATACGAATTTCGGTGATCGTGGGATCACGATGTTCGGTATTCTTGAAATAGTTCTGAATGAAGGCAAGGTCGTCCAAATCCATCGCAAGCGAAAGATGTAAGCGAAGATCTTGCAGACCATCCATATCAAGTTCGGTAAAGCCTTCGAGATGTTCAACAGGCTTGGGAGTTGTATATTCACTGCGCAACGTCTTCTTGCGCGCAAGCGTGGCTTCACGCGATTCAACAGGGTTGATGATGTAGTGCTTGACGGTATCGATATCTGATGCCGACAAGTTGCCCTGCAGATAATACAGCGTTGCCGAACGCACAATCGGGCGATCTTGTTGACTAATAAGCTGAATACATTCGGCCGCAGAATTTGCACGTTGATCAAATTGGCCAGGCAAAAATTCGACCGCGAAAACGGTGTCATCCCCTACCTCAGGCATGTGCTCGAAGCAGGTATCGACTTGAGGCTCCGAAAAGACGGTATCTTTGCATTGATTGAATAGCTCACCATCAATGCCTTCAACATCATACCTGTTCACCATGCGTAAACCGGTAAGAGATTCCACGCCTACGATATTGTGAAGTTCTCGCGCCAAACCACGCGCTTTCACATCGAACCCGGGACGCTTTTGCACATAAATGCGGTAAACCATGCCATGCCCTTACAACGTATGCTGTTATGACGCGAAAATACCTCGCTGTACAAATCTTACAACGAGGCATTCATTTGTGCGATACAAAACGATACAAAAGCATTGCTGATCACGCAAAATCTTGAGTTTTTAGTGGCGGGGTTGGGAACTTTTTTTGTGGCAGGCACAACAGTCTGGTGCGTTCAAGTCGTTGCTAAAGCTCACGCATTCGAAATTGTGTCTGAAGCTGTGCCTGACGTTACCCTGAAATTGTGCCCGGTCGATACACCGCACGATTATTGGGCGTTTCGTCAACCTCGACCGAAACCACCGGAATCGACTGACCTTTCAGCTGCTCAAAGAACCAATGCGCTAGGTTTTCGGCGGTCGTGCGGAATGGCAACATGGTCAGCGAAAACCCTTCGCGCTTCAAACAGTCGATGGTGTCTTTAGCAAGTGATCCCTCTTCAACTAAAAAGGTGTGATCAAGACGCTGCGCCGTTTGCTTTACGACCGACTTTACTTTACCGAAATCCATGACCATCCCGCGCTCATCGCCAGACTCTTGCAGGTGATCTTGCGCCACGTGAACTTCCACGCGCCACCGGTGTCCGTGCAGATTCTCGCATTTTCCGTGGTAATCGGTGAGAAAATGCGCGCTATCAAATGCTGCTTCGCAGCGAAGTTCATACATGTGAAATCCTTTTCTTAAGGTGGTTTGTTTTTTATTAAGTCTCTTTGCTCTTTCGACTTCGAGCATACCGTCTTGAGCTTTGTCTCTTTTCCTGTAAAGGAGTGTAGGGGTTCCTACCGAAGTAAGAACCCCTACGAGGCCAATATGTACGAATTATATATGAGGAGACCGTTTGGCGGCCATTTTGGAGACCAAAGTTTTTACGGTGCGAGTAGGATGTGCGAGCGACATACGAGGCGAAATCCGAGACGACGCGAAAAACGACGTACGAAGCGATATCCGAAACGAGGCCAGACGACATGCCAGACGATGCCCGAGATAATGCTCCCGAAGACGTTCTAGAACTTCTTCGCCAAAAGGCGGATGGAGTTAAGCACGCACAGGATCGCGACGCCGCTATCGGCAAATACCGCAGCCCACATGCTTGCAAGCCCTGCAAAACCGAGCACCATGACCAGCACTTTGATACCGATTGCAAACACCACATTTTGTGTCGCGTTTGTTTGGACCGCGCGTGCAAGCTTGACGGAACGCGGAACCGAATCCATGTTCGAATTCATGATGACCACGTCGGCCGCTTCGAGCGCCGCGTCGGATCCAGATCCCATGGCGATGCCAACATCAGCACCTGCAAGTACCGGCGCATCGTTGATGCCGTCACCAACAAAGGCAACCGATCCCTGCTGGCTGCGGATTTCCTTCATCGCGTCAAGCTTTTCGCTTGGAAGCAGATGAGAGCGAACTTCGTCAATACCAACTTCGCGTGCCACCTGCTGAGCGGGAGCATCAGCATCTCCGGTAAGCATTGCCGTATGAATTCCAAGCTTATGGAGGAGACCAATAGCATGTTTGGATTCCGGCTTTGGCACATCGGAAATATAGATGCTCCCAATGTAGGTGTCATCAAGCGCAACGTGAACAACCGAGCCCGCTTGAGGTTGCCTGTCGGAAGGAAGCTTCGCGCCGACATACTCCATGAGCCCCGCGTTTCCGCAGGCGACATGCATAGGCTGCTTTGTCTTCGAAGAGACGGTCGCAACGACGCCCTTCCCCGCGATTTCATCGACACGCGAAGGCGAGTAGATGTCGAGTTTTTCTTCCTTAGCTTTTGCAACAACGCTCTGCGCAATCGGATGCGTTGAGATCGATTCGGCAGCTGCCGCCAAGCTCAAGAGCGCAGACTTTTGATCATCGGAAATACCTTCTGCAGGGCGAATTTCATTTACCGCAAACACACCCCGAGTGATCGTACCGGTCTTATCCATGACCACGGCTTTGATTTTCGAGAGCGCTTCCAAAACGGTGCCGCCCTTAAACAGCACACCAAGCTTTCCTGCAGCTCCGATGCCGGCAAAGAACGACAGTGGAACCGAAAGAACAATTGCGCAGGGGCAACTGATGACCAAGAAGGTGCATGCAAGATAAATCCAGTGATACCAGTCACCGGTAACAAGGGACGGGATGATCGCCGTGGCAAGTGCAATCCCAAACACAATTGGCGTGTACACATGTGCGAAACGCGTGATGAAGCGCTCCATGCGTGGCTTGCTTGCCGCAGCATTCTCAACGGTTTCCAAAATGCGCGTAACCATAGAATCGGACAGCGGCTTGTCGATGCGAACAACCAGCATTCCCTGGCCATTCACACAACCGCTGGTCACGGTATCACCTGCACCGACGCCCACCGGCACCGGCTCACCGGTTACCGCAGATGTGTCCAGGCGGCTTGCGCCTTCCACAACGGTTCCATCCAAAGGAATACGCTCACCAGGGGCAACAAGTACATAGTCCCCTACCTGAGCTTCTTCTGCAGGAATCCTTGTGGTCTTGCGTGCCTTCGCGTCATCAACTTCCACGGTGCTGCCGATTTTTTGTTCAGATACAACTTGATAGCCTTCAAGACGATTCACCGTTTCGGGACGCATATCGATGGCATCCATAACCTGGCTACGGCTTCGATCGGCGGCTTTATCTTCTGCCGCTTCGCCAATGCGATAGAACAGCATAACCGCAACTGCCTCGGGGAACTGCTGAATCGCAATTGCTCCAAAGGTGGCCACGGTCATTAAGAATTGCTCGTCGAAAATTCGTCCATGGCTGAGGTTCTTAAATGCGCTCACAATTACCTGAGCACCAGCGACAACGTAGGCTACCAAATACAGGGCGATAGAAACCCAAGAAGGAATCGCCGGGAATGCGTGCTCGACGATCAGACCTGCGACAAAGAGGACCGCCGAGCCGATAACTTGACCAACATGGACGCCCTCTTCCTCTTCTTCCTCTTCTTCATGAACTTCTTCTGCAACCACCTCTTGCTTGGCCGCAGCCGTCTGCGAGGTGTGAGGCAAAACCAAAACACCGTCGTCAACCTTGCGGCATTCTTCCTGAAAACGAAGGCGCATCAGATCGGGATGTGGGCAGGTGACGCGAAGTTGCTTTGTGGCATAAACGATGGATGCTGATTGTACACGCGGAATTTTTGCGATGCGATCTTCCATCTGCATGGCGCAATCGGCACAATCAATATTTTTTACATCAAAAACTTCCGTGGTTTCAGGGCAAGAGCACTCCTGAACAGGCTTTCCGCAATACGTGCATTTGCCATCTTCCGTTTCAAGCTGTTCGAGTTGATCCGGCGTGTTTGACGTTGTTTGATCTCCAGACGCATTTGTCGGCGCGTGGGATGGGTGTTCTTTGACAGTCGAAGGCATAGTTATTTCGACCCCTTCTCTATGACATGCTGCATGCCAATCGCCAAGATGGATTCGACATGCTGATCGTCCAATTTGTAATACGCAACTTTCCCGTCTTTTCGAGACGTGACCAAATGAGCCGAACGAAGAACTTTGAGTTGATGCGAAATGGCTGATTGTGACATTTGAAGTAATGCCGAAATGTCGTTCACGCATAGTTCGTTGTACGAAAGCGCCGACAAGATCTTCACACGCGTGGAATCGCCAAACACCTTGAACACTTCGCTCAAGTCGATAAGAACATCGTCGTCTGGCATGCACGTTGCCGCCTTCACCACCGCTTTGCTATCTTGCAGGTCATTTTCGGATACATGCAACGATTGCAAAACTTCTTTTTTGGTTGGGCATTGTGAGCTGGTCTTTGTCATCAGTGCTCTTCTCTTCGTTCTCTCTCACTCGCGTATTCAAAAAAACATATGAATATATGATCATTTGAATAACTATTCATATATTAAAGCCAGCAATAGAGATGTCAAGCCAAAAGCCTGTAAGTGGTATGAGTAATGCGCAATGAGATTGACGGCTGGAAGCTACTCCTGTCCATGCAGAAGTTTTTCGACATCTGCCGTGTTATACGTGATGCCCTTTTCGCCTGTCGCTTCAATTTGGTAAAGCGCATGGGCCGCAAGATGTTCAGCAATCTGCTCAATGTCACGACAACCAGGTTCTTTGGCATATTTCGACGTAATCATTTCAATGGCATCCGAGCTTACGGAGCACTCCTCGGGCTGCATATTCATGCGAGAAAGCGCCCGCGGGAACGAATAGTCGCGGAAAATGATCGCCTTTTCTTCCGGCTTGTATCCCGGAATATGGATGTTCACGAAGCGCGTGAGAAGCGGCTCAGAAATCTTGCTCTCATCATTTGCGGTCGCGATGGGATACACGCCATCGGTAGGAACTGCACACTCCATATAGGCATCGGTGAATCCAAGGTTATCCAGAAGCGTGAGCAGGGCATCTGCCGCACTTCCGTTGTTCCCCGCCTCTTCGGCCTTATCGAGCTCGTTGATGACATAAACAATATTCGAGGTGCCTGCGCGCATGAACGCTTCCATGATGCGCCCTGGCTTGCCGTTGATGTAGATGCGCGAAGAACCAGTGAGCGCCTCAGGGTCGCGGATCGCGCTCATATCAAGTACCGCCCACGGCATCTTTAAGATGCGCGCCACGGCGTATGCGATGCGCGACTTTCCCGTTCCTGCTGGTCCAATGAGCAGAAGGCCATACGACGGAAGGGTGCCCGTGCGGTTGATCTGGATAATGGTTTCGATAACGCGCTGCTTTACTTCATCCATGCCATACAGCTCGGAGTCCAAAACCTTGCGAGCCGCCACCGGGTCAATCGGCGCGAATTGATTGCCTTCCCAACGAATATTGAGCATGATCTCCAACGCACGTTGTGCATGCTTTTTCTCTTCGGGAGAAATGTTAGGGTTGTTGCAGATCTTAAGCGTCTGATGCGCCCACTTTTCGATTCCATACGGAAGCGTATCGCCTGCACAATCCAGGAACAGCTCGATCGGGTTGATGCCCGAGATATGCGGACGATAATCTGTTTCTGCTTTCTTTTCACGAATCGGCGCACTGAGCAGGCGATCAATAATGAACTGTAGCTGGCCATCGGATACGGCCGTGCCGATGAGATCTTGTACATGCACACCATAAACCCAGAACTGACGATCGCCGTTTTCGCCTTCACGCTCGACGCCGGTAAGCTCCATCGGCACATGTTTGCGTCCGAGCTCATCGAAGAGTCGGTCCATGCGCTCGATGCGTTCGATAAAGTCAAGCACGATAGGCTCACCGAGCGGCGTCATAATTTCAAAGCCGGGCACATGCTCAGGGTTGGTAAACTGCCCACGCAGGCGATTGTTTTTCACCGGCGGAATCGCAGGCTCTAGCCGAAGCTTCAAAAAGAGCGTGTCCCCCATCGCCTGTACGGTGCCGGTATCTTTTGGGGTGTCATCGATTTTTTGCGCAAGACCAATGGTTGTAAAAAGTTTGAGCACGTCATCGACGTCTTTGTCGGGGTTCGGCTTTTTGAGCTGATCCTTAAACTTCCACCAAAACGAAGGGAAATCCTTCTTCATTTCATCGAGGAATGCGCCGTGCACACCTTTTCTCATACGGTATCCGTTACGCGTGAGGAAGCTCTGAAATTCTTGTTCTGCCATCTGACGCGCCACATCTTCGGTTGCGCGTTCGGCTTCCTTATCGGTGCGACCGCGCTCGCCATAGGTGGGAACGACCTTTTCTGCCTGTTCTTGCGCAGATGCGCTTTCTGGCTTTTTTGGCGCAGAAGCGTTTTCTTGAATTCCGTGCTTTCCTGCATTTTCCGTTGATTTGGCCTGGGAAATAGTCTGATTCAGTTCACCTGTTTCATTGGGGTTGAACTGCATACTCGTAGAAGATTGATTCATGTATGTTAATTCCTTACCAACAAGTGCATTGTTGAGTTTGGTTTTTGTGTCTTACATCAAAAATGATACCGCAGCGCTGCAAATCTCAATTCACATTTTTCTCAAAGCGCAAATTCGTAATAATTCGCGTGCGCTGCAAGCAAACACTGAAAGCAAGTACTACAAGCGAGCAATGCAAATGAGCATTGCACTCCGGCGCAGCTTAAATCCTGTTTCCGCGTTTCTTCGTGCAGGCAAAATACCAGATCGCGTGCATCATGAAGAACGATGCAAACAGCGCAAGCGCAATCGGAACAATATATCCAGGGTTTCCGAACGTCTCGGCAAGACCAACCATAGGAGATCCCGGCGAAGGCGTGTTGATGAACAAAAAATTTGTGTCGTGCGCCTTGTTAAACGAGTATGCCCACGGCGCATACGCCAGAAGGAGCACGATGGGCATCCACACATCACGCATACGCGGCGTGAAATCCCCGTGCACGATTTGCATGGTGATAAACGCAATGATGAGCGAATGTTCCGAAAAGCCACAGACCACCGGCCACGACCACGCGGGACAGTACGCCCAATTCGGAAAAAGAAGTGCACACGCTGCTCCCACCACGCCAAGCGTGGATAGCGTCTCTCCTGAAAACTTGTTGGGATACAAGGCATAGAAAAGCCCCAGGTATTCGCATAGATTGCACGAGTGAAGTGGCCACCACTGTGCCCCAAACACCCCTGCGCGTGCCATGATGATATCTTGGCTTGCCAAAAGACAGAGCGGAATAATCGCGACAATGATCATCATGTTCCGTCGCGGACTTCCCCACTTCATGCCTTCAGGCAGCCGCCCATATATCTTCGTCAGACAGACGATGACCGCTATGGCGTAGGCCATATACAGAAAATGGATGAGCCCAAATTCTGGAAATCCTAAGCCGCTATCAACCATGTACGGTTGCGCGGTGAAAAAGGTTGTGTTTGATGGATCCATATGGGGCATTGGCTACTTTTCCGCTTCGCGCTCGACCAAGCGATCCCCGCCAAGCTGTTTGCGCAGCAGCGGCTTTTCGATCTTTCCCGTGGGATTACGCGGCACTTTTTCAAAAACGTACTTGCGCGGGCGCTTATAACGCGGAAGCCCCATGCAAAACGCGCGCATTTCTTCTTCGGTAAGCACACGATCGGGCTTTACTTCGATCACGGCACACGGAATTTCGCCCACACGGCTATCCGGTACGCCGATTACCGCGACATCTTTTACCGCATCGTTGGTCCGAATGTAGTTTTCGATCTGTACCGGGTAGAGGTTTTCGCCACCCATAACGATGACATCTTTTTTGCGATCGACCAGCCAGATGAAACCGTCGGCATCCACCTCGGCCATGTCTCCGGTATACAGCCACCCATCACGCAGCACTTCTTTGGTTGCTTTGGGGTTGTTGTAGTAGCACACCATAAGCCCTTTACCCTGGACACACAGCTCGCCCACTTCTTTGGAACCCGGAGTTACAAGTGAACCGTCTTCCTTACGGACTTCAGCTTTCCAACCATATCCAGGAAGGCCAATGGCGCCCACTTTGTCGGTGTTTCCGATGCCCAGATGCACACACCCTGGTCCGATAGCCTCAGAAAGGCCGTAGCTTGTGTCGTACTCATGCTCGGGGAAAATATCGAGCCAGCGCTTGATGAGGCTTGGCGGTACGGGCTGTGCACCAATGTGCATCAGGCGCCATTGATCCAGATTGTAGTCACGCAGATCTATCTCGCCCGATTCGATGGCATCCAAAATGTCCTGCGCCCATGGAACCAACAGCCACACGATGGTGCAGCGTTCCTCGGACACCGTGCGCAAAATCCAATCAGGGCGCACACCACGCAAGATGACCGCACGAGATCCCGTTGCCAAGCTGCCAAACCAATGCATTTTGGCGCCCGTATGGTAGAGCGGCGGAATCAGCAGGAAGCAGTCCTCATGTTTTTGATGATGGTGATGAACTTCGGTAATTGCCGCGGTCATCAGGCTTTGGTGACGATGCAGAATTGCTTTCGGAAATCCCGTGGTGCCACTGGAAAAATAAATCGCCGCAAGATCATTGTCGGTGAGTTGGATTCCGGGATCCTCGGCAGCAAAATGCTTGACCGACTGGTTATAACTTTCCGCAAATGGTGGGCAATCTTCGCCGACAAACCACAGATGGTTGACTTGCGGAATAATTCCGGCAATCTGCTCCATACGGCCCACGAACTCGGGACCAAACACCAGGGCGTTTACTTCCGCCAAATCCAGGCAGTACTTAATTTCTTCTGCGGTATAGCGATAGTTCAGCGGAACCACGATTGCGCCCGCCTTCAAAATACCGAAGTAGATGGGAAGCCACTCCAAGCAGTTCATGAGCAGGATGGCAACTTTATCGCCGCGCTTGATGCCCGCATTCAAAAGAAGATGGGCAAACCGATTGGCATGATCTTCAAACTGATCCCATGTAAGCTCGCGCCGATACTTCTTGGTAGGGTTTGTTTCTACCAGCTCGTAATCGCGCCATGTAACACCGCGCCGCGCGCGCACTTCGGGATTAACTTCGACAAGTGCCGTTTCATGAGGGTATAGATCCGCATTTCTTTGCAGGTAATCAGTGATAGGCATGTACGAGCTTCTTTCTTAGGTAAAAATATTGGCCACAGGCGTGACTCGTTGGTGTTTATTTTTGCACATAATGCGCGGACGCACACTTTTAATCGACGGATTTCAGGCTTTCTACCATGTCGACCTTCTTCAGTTCGCCGCGCATGCTAAACATAACCAGAGCCGCAAACCCAATGGTCACCAGTATCGCCCACACGTAACTTAAGGCATGGATTTCCCTGCTGAACATCACGTAATCGACTTCGGCACTGGTCACCACGAACCCTTCGAGCCATATGCCAAGGAATAGACCGAGTATGGTGCCGATCAAAACCAGGATGCCGATTTCGCGGAAAATATAGGCATCCACTTCGCGCGGTACAAATCCCAGCACTTTCAAACTGGCGATTTCCCGCCGACGTTCTTCCACGTTGATCTTTGTGATGTCGTAGAGCACGATGAACGCGAGCAATGCCGCAGAAACCACGAGCACCACCACGATAGTGTTGACGCTTGAAAGCATCGTGCGATAGGTGTCCACCGTTTCGTCGATATACGACACCGTCGACACATCGGTGTTGGCGTGCAGGTCGTCGGTAAGGGTATCGCGCTGTTCCTGATCATTGGTTACTTTGGAGAAAAATGTATTCGTGTGCGCATAGTCTCCGGTCGCATCGCGCCAGGCATCTTCACCCACAAATACCGCGTTGTTTACGTAGTATTCAGCCACATCGGTCACGGTAAGCTGCATACCATCGCCCACGGGATCGCCGATGGCGTTCAGGTCATAAATCGTGATCGTATCACCTGGAGAAACACCCAAGGAACGCGCCGCCTTTTCGGTAAGCACCACAGAATTGTCGTCAACTGAAATCTGCTGGCGCGTTTGATGGTTCCGCAGCGAAAATGCCTGACTCATATCGGAATTTTCGGTAGGCACATAGGTCACCACACTCACGGCGTCATGATCCGGAGAGGATGCCTGCATATTGCGCTGATATGCCGCAACGATGTCGGTGCCGTCGCCTGTGTCCTGGATTTGATCACGCACCCCCAAAAGCGCCGCGTCGTCCAGATTGTCATGGGTTTGCACAACCACGTTGTAGGTAAGAATATCCCCGAATTGCCGGTCAATAATATCCCAAATGGCATCATGCAAGCCAAACCCGGTAAGCAGAAGCGCCGTACACCCTGCGATACCAACCACGGTCATCGCCATGCGTCGCTTGTAACGAAAGACATTTCGCCAGGTGACCTTCCAAGAAAACGACATGCGCGCCCAAAGTTTGTGGAAGCGTTCCAGCCAAATCTGTTTACCCGGTGCCGGTGCTTTCGGGACGATAAGCGTCGCTGGAGATTCGCGCAAGGTACTCCGCACCGCCGCCCAGGTAGCCAAAAGCGTAATTCCGATGCCAAGCCCTGCGGACAACCACGCCAGCCCCGCGTCGACCGGCAGCGGAATTGGCGTCTGCGGAACGCTGTAAATAATCGCGTAGGCCCGACAGATGGTCCACGGGAAAAATTGCGTAAGCGTGAGAATGCCCACGGCCGCGCCAATACATGACGCAAGGGCCGCATAGAACACATACTTCATGGTAATCGCGCGCTTGGTATACCCCAAGGCCTTCAGCGTGCCAATAAGCGGACGCTCGGAATCCACCATACGGGTCATCGAAGTCAGGGAAACGAGAGCTGCCACCAGGAAAAATACCAGCGGGAAAATCGATGCGATGTGGTCGACGCGCTCGGAATCGGACTTGAAACTTGAAACTCCATAGTTATGCGAGCGATCGAGTACGTAGATATCGGGGTTAAAGCTATCCACCTGGGCATCAATCTGCGCCTGCACATCTGCTTGCTGCGTTTGCATCTGTGTCTGCAGTGCCGCCTGTGCCTGTTCAAGCGGAAGTCCTTGGGCGGTGAGCTGCTGAAGTGCTTGTTGTTGCTGCTCTTCCATCTGGGATTGTGCCTGCTCACGCACCTGATCTTCGAACTGTTGGCGCAGATCATCGGTCCAAGCGTCGGTCTTAGATTCAAGCGCATCCTGAACAGGCTGGATTGTTGCATCGTAAGCGTCTGAATCGCTATATGAGTTCTGCGCACCAGCAACCTTTACATATGCCTGAGTATTCGGATAGCTGTCGCTAAACACCGAGGGATTAACCAGGATGATTTGCTCGATGGTTCCATCGCCCAGCGACGTTGTTCCCATACCAATTGAGCTCATGAATTCCGGGGAATGAATCGTACCGACGACGCGCAGTGTTTTGGTCTGAAACGTGTTGTCGAAATTATCGTCGCCATAGAGTAAGGTCACTTCATCGCCCAAATTTACCGGTGTAGACATGATTCGATCCGCCGAAATCACGCATTCATCATCAGAGGTGGGCCAGCGCCCCGATGCAAGCATCGGGCGATTTAAGTAATCGTTGTTGTCCGATGAAACGCTGAAGACCCCATCTTGTTCAGAATTTTCCGCTTCAGAAAAATCCATGGACTCCACGCGCGCCGCAAGTTGATTTTCACCAATCTGCGCCATGACATCGGAAGATTTGGTCGCCTGGACGCCTTCAACGCCCGATATATCGCGGATATCGTCGAGCATGCTGTCGCTGATGCCCGCCGTGCTTGCCACGTCGAGGTCGTAGAAGTGCGTGCCCGCAAGATATTGGTCACCGGCATAGCGCATGTCGGGCCCGGTCATACGCAGACCCGCATAAAAGCCGCATCCAAGCGCAACAATGGCGGCAATCGCTAAAAATCGACCGAACGATCCCGTGACGGCTCGCAGAACTTCTTTTCGAAATGCGCTTTTCATGCTGATCACCACACAAGTGTCGAAGCACTTTTCGGATTTTCGTTGACATCTTCTTTAACCGCTTTCCCTCCATGAACGGAAATGACGCGGTTTGCCACCGGACAAAATGCCTGGTTATGCGTGATGATGACCACGGTACGCCCGCGCCTCATCGATTCGGCTTGCAGAAGTTCCATGACGGTTTTGCCCGTTTCGTAGTCAAGGGCACCGGTCGGTTCGTCGCAGAGCAAAAGATCGGGATTTTTCGCGATGGCACGGGCGATGGCGACGCGCTGCTGTTCACCACCAGAAAGCTGACCAGGGAAGTTATTTAAACGGTCAGAAAGGCCCACCAAATCCAGCGCTTCTGCTGCATCCATCGGGTTATCGCAAATCTGGCTCGCAAGTTCCACATTTTCGAGTGCCGTCAAATTCGGCATCAGATTGTAGAACTGGAAGACAAATCCCACGTTATGCCTGCGGTATTGAGTGAGTTGCCGCTCGTTCATCTGATCGATGCGCGTGTCGCCTACTTGAATTTTTCCTGACGTAGGCGTATCAATACCACCCAAGATGTTGAGTACCGTGGTTTTACCTGCGCCGGATGGGCCCACCACCACGGCAAGTTCACCTTTTTCGATGCCGAAATTCATGCCGTCAAGCGCACGCACTTCGATATCGCCCATGTGGTAGATTTTCGTGACATCTTCAAAACTTACGAATGGCATTTTGGAGCCTCCAAACCGCACAGGAACCTTAGGTACGCAATATGGATTTTCACTGTTATTACTTTGATTCTAACCCATAGGCGCATTCATACACGCCGCTGGTCTGAATATTCCCCCGCAATTTATATGCAAATGTTAATTTTTGATTAGCAAACGGCTTTTGCCGTTTATCGATGCGAAAGGAATTTCATGCAGTATTCAACCGAGGTTGAACATATGTGCCCCATTGCTCAGGGCGCATGCCACGGCCCTGCACCCATCCCCGAAGAAGGAAAGTGGGTCCAGGCAAAAGAAATCAAAGATATCAGTGGGCTTACTCACGGTGTAGGTTGGTGCGCTCCTCAGCAGGGATGTTGCAAACTTACCCTCAATATTAAAGACGGCATTATTCAAGAAGCGCTTATCGAAACGGTTGGTTGCTCAGGAATGACGCAATCTGCTGCGATGGCAAGCGAAATTTTGCCGGGAAAAACAATTCTCGAGGCGCTCAACACCGACCTGGTGTGCGACGCCATCAACGTTGCCATGCGCGAATTGTTCCTACAGATTGTGTATGGACGCAGCCAAACCGCGTTTTCCGAAAACGGACTTCCTATTGGCGCAGGCCTTGACGACCTGGGCAAAGGTGCACGCTCCATGGTGGGAACGATGTATTCGACCAAGGCAAAGGGTGCGCGTTGGCTTGAGATGACCGAAGGGTATGTAAACAAGCTCGCCCTTGATGCAGACAATTGCATCATCGGATATTCCTACACCAACTTGGGCAAGATGATGGACGAAATCAAAGATGGCACCGATGCAAATCAAGCATACAAAGATGCCTCAGGCACGTACGGGCGCTATGACGAAGGCGTCAAGTTCATCGATCCGCGTAAGGAGTAATAATCCATGGCTTTATTTGAAGGATATGAACGACGCATCGCCGGGGTTCAAAAAGCTCTCGACCAGTATGGATTTAAAGATCTTGAAGAGGCACGCAATTTCTGCAAACAGGCAGGGTTTGACCCCTACACCATCGCGCGCGACGTTCAGCCAATTTGTTTTGAAAATGCCTGCTGGGCATACACGCTTGGCTGCGCGATCGCGTTGAAGAGCGACGTTAAGACCGCAAGCGAAGCTGCCGAAAAGATCGGCGAAGGTTTGCAGGCCTTTTGTGTTCCCGGGTCAGTTGCCGACCAGCGCAAAGTTGGCTTAGGGCACGGCAACTTGGGCGCTCGTCTGTTACATGATGAAACCAAGTGCTTCTGCTTTTTAGCAGGTCATGAAAGCTTTGCCGCCGCAGAAGGTGCCCTTGGTATTGCGCGTAATGCTAACAAGGCACGCAAGGAGCCGCTGCGCGTTATCTTAAATGGTTTAGGCAAAGATGCTGCTCAGATCATCAGTCGTATTAAAGGCTTCACCTATGTGCAGACCGACTACCACTACGACACGGACGAACTCGAGATCATCAGAGAAGTTCCCTATTCAAAAGGCCCCAGTGGTAAAGTTCGCTGCTACGGCGCAAACGATGTGCGTGAAGGCGTAGCCATCATGTGGCATGAAAATGTGGATATCGCCATTACGGGGAATTCTACAAATCCTACGCGCTTCCAGCATCCGGTTGCGGGCACATACAAAAAAGAACGTCTGGAAGCAGGCAAAAAGTTCTTCAGCGTTGCCTCTGGTGGCGGCACGGGCCGCACGCTTCATCCCGATAACATGGGCGCAGGTCCTGCAAGCTACGGCATGACCGACACCATGGGACGTATGCATTGCGACGCACAATTTGCGGGGTCAAGTTCGGTGCCTGCGCATGTTGAAATGATGGGACTCATCGGCATGGGCAACAACCCTATGGTCGGCACCACCGTTGCATGTGCGGTTGCCGTTGAGGAGTCGCAAAAGGCAAAGGCGTAAGGCAGCAACAGCGTCGGCGCAGCACTTCACGTTGCCCAGGGGCTACGAGCAACGCTGGACTTTGAGTTGGTTTCGGCCCAAATAACTCTGAGCTTCGAACTGCTTCTGCCGCACATGTTCGCAAATTGTTTGCTGAGCAAAAATAGAAACTGTACAGGAGGGGTCGCATGACGGCTCCTCCTTTTGTATACCAAACACGTATAATTGTGGTTGATTCCCAAAGCCAAATAGACAGCTAAGAGGATTTTCGCATTCTTGCACC
>CAIFEG010000016.1 GCA_903789415.1 uncultured Eggerthellaceae bacterium
CGCGGACATGGCTCAGCTGGTAGAGCATCACCTTGCCAAGGTGGGGGTCGCGGGTTCGAACCCCGTTGTCCGCTCCATGATTATGACGAGCCGGTCGAACATGATTTGGCCGGCTCTTTTAATGGCACATGGCGACGTAGCCAAGTGGTAAGGCCGAGGACTGCAAATCCTTTATCTCCAGTTCGAATCTGGACGTCGCCTCCATTTTCATATCGTGCATGCGCTGTTGAGGCTGTGTTTACATATCAGAAATTTCTGATATGATTTTCACGCATAACTAATGGGCCGTTAGCTCAGGGGGAGAGCGCTTCCCTGACACGGAAGAGGTCATAAGTTCAAATCTTATACGGCCCACCATGAAATTCAAAAGCCAGGTCAAAGACCTGGCTTTTTCAATTTGTTCTCTGTAGTTTCCGTTTCTTCATTCGTTTTGCAGCTCTGTGGTCAATGCTTCGTTAAATGCATCCGAACCAGTTGGGTATAGGGAATAGGCGAGCACCGTAAAAAGTGGCTCCGCATTTTGATGATGCGAGATTGAATCGACAAGCGAATTATACGTGCACAGGCTGAAATCCTCATCGCTTACGCGCGAAAGGGCCATGGTTCGGTCGATGGAAGGATCATCCTCGAGAACTTTTTGCATATCTTTCGCCATTTGACCCTGGTATTGACCTTCGCGTTTTTTACCTGCTGCGACCGTAGATGCAGACATGGATGCTATTTCATCCATCCAATCTCTTTTAAACTCTTGAAGTGTCGTTTTCATGCGAGCGTAAAGCCTACGACAATAAACAACAAAATTTTCTTTCGGAATAGGTTTGCATGACTCATCCGAAAACATGATACGAAAGAACCGTTCGACAACATCGGTATACAATTCATCCATGGAAGGGTAATAGTTATAAATTGACCCTACAGACACACCACAACGCTTCGCTATTGAACGGGCGCTTACTGACCGCAGTCCATTTTCCACCGCCATCTGATAGGTGGTTTCGAGGATATATTCCTTGGCAATCTTTTGCTTCGGCATAAGAGTAGTTACCCCCTCAAATGAATTACGAAAGTTCTCCCACATCTGGATTTACCAATGCAATGAATATTAAAATGAACATTGAACACCATTAAACCAGACTTCATCTATGCCATTAAGTATATATTTATTTGAGGTGCAGGTCACCTAATGTTTTTGTAGATATCAACTTGTTACGTTAAGGACTCTTTTTTGCATAGTTTCAAGTACACTCCAAAGCATCAAAGGAAATAATGTTCGAAGCTCAAAATTATTCGTAAATTCAAATCGCTTATTGATAAATGCGCACACCGACATAGCAAGAATTTGCGGGAAGACCATCATTTGAATAGACGTTGGTCAGCGGACATGATGAAACCGTCCAATTGTAGGTTTGACCATCACTGGTGGTAATTGAACCATTTTGGTAGTTGTTTCCCGATGCATCAGTACCCGAATCTCCCAGCGAAGAATTCGCAAAGCCCTGCTGGTTTACCGTACTCTGAACCGCTTGTTGAGGATTTTGGTCTGCAAAATCTGCAAAATGAAGGTGAAGATCAACGGAATCGCCACTGTCCAAGGTAAGCTGCCATGAATTCACGAGATAACGGGCGGCATCTTCACCAGAGAGGGAATCGATCCCGTTTTGATATATGCTTACCGCATCAGTTGCAGATATATCTGAAGGAATTTTTATGACATCAAGCGCTTCTTCAGAATCTCCGGAAATACTTGAAAGGTCAATCGTGGAGATTCTTGAACTGCTCAGGTACTGGCGAATTTGGTCTGCGTTCATGCCTAAAAATGTTGAAAGTTGAGGAACATCTTGTGCTTGCGTGCCATTGATCACACGCTGCACACTTTCAGACTGTCGCGCATCATGCATAGCATAATTAACGACATAGCTTGTAACACAGATGACAGCAATAACAATAGCAACAAGAACTACCCAGAAAACTTTGCGGCGGAGTGACCGCGGCATAGTAAACGGTCGTTGAAGCAATGCCGGATCAGGCTGTCGAACCCCATTGATTTCGACAGCTCTAATTTTGTTGTCATCCTTAAAATGCATGAATCACCCTTCTGATAGTTGGGAAAAGTATATCATCTGCAGTTTATGTTCTGCATATTACATGGCGTTGAAAAAATGTAAGCGGAAGGGCAGTTAAAGTTTTGTTATGGTAGAAAACGTTTTATTTATGCAAGGACTTTGAAACGAACGAAAATTAATATCGTTTGTGTGGATACTATTTGTACGAGATCAACCATTAAGGAGCCGCAGCGTTGCTCGATTTTTCTATTTTCGCAACACCTGAAGCATGGGTTAGTCTTGTGACCCTTACCTTCCTTGAAATAGTATTGGGCGTTGACAATATTGTTTTCATTGTCATTACCACTGATAGACTTCCGAAAAATGAACAGCACATTGGACGTAAACTCGGTTTGCTCGGTGCGATGGTCTCACGCATTATTTTCCTGTGTTTTGCTTCCTATCTCGTACATCTCACTACACCACTCTTTACGATTTCTCTTCCCTTTTACCAGCACGGCTTTGCCGTACGCGAACTCGTATTATTCTTTGGCGGCGTATATTTGATTTACAAGGGGATCGATGAACTTCATTCGATGATGAATCTCGATGATCTTCGCGAAATCCAACAGCAAATTGAGCATCCTGAGGGCAAGCCAAAACGCAAAAAGCTTAATCTACCAGAAGCGGTGGGTACCATCATGGTGATGGATGTCGTCTTCTCCATCGATTCGGTAATTACCGCCGTTGGTATGGCTGATCATCTTTTGGTGATGATCATTGCCGTTATGTCGGCCATCTTCTTGATGATGATATTCATCGATCCTATTTCTAATTTCATCAATAAACATTCCGAGATGAAGATCTTGGCGCTTACGTTTATTGTGGTTATCGGCGTATTGCTGGTTACCGAGAGCCTCGGCTT
Organism: uncultured Eggerthellaceae bacterium; assembly: GCA_903789415.1. Taxonomy (GTDB): domain Bacteria; phylum Actinomycetota; class Coriobacteriia; order Coriobacteriales; family Eggerthellaceae; genus CAIFEG01. The sequence goes on from CAIFEG010000016.1 coordinate 2,968, forward strand.
CGGATCGAGCACAGAAATCATCGGAATTGCACTTGAGAAGTTCGTCGTATACGTTGCTATGGCCCTAAGCTTCATCCTGGCACTCTTACAAATCCATTACAAACAAAGAGTTGAACGGTGGGGCATTGAGCATGGCGATGCGGCTCGCATAGCCATACAAAAAGCTCATAGGGCTCCAACTTCAGAGGCAGTTACGAATACCAATCGTGGTGACAATGGTTCTCAACAAGCAAAAGCGAAAGAAGCTTCTTCTATTGGCACAACCTCAGACGCAGCCGTAAAAGAAAAAGAATCGAAATCTAAAAAATAAGCTGCACCGCCATCTCTTGTCGACAAAAAAATGTGATGCAGTTCAAAGAAGAATCTCAAACCTTTTGTCAGTTTTCTACAAGCCGTTTGCGCATGCATAGGTGCTTGATCTATAGATACGTAAATTCGTTGAACTAGTTTTCTTCAGCGAACTCTGCTTTTCCCGCGTCAGAAATGAAAAGCTTCGTCGCATTATGAAACACCCGTGCCGTGAAAGGCGTTTTTATCTTTGGCGCCTCGCCATCATATTGAATTCCTAGATTTGGAGTCGCTTCGAAGCTAAATTCCGTTCCTTCAAAATATTGAATAGCATCACTTTGCTCAAGGGATTTTCCCGAATGATCAACTGCAGCACCCAAAACAGGAGGAAGCAGATTCCATGCGCTTTTCGTCGTAAGCATGATGAGGTCGAGCTTCCCATCACGAGGACGATTCTTTTTTACAATCGAAATGTCAAACTGAATTTTGCTGAAGTTTACAAGAAGTGCACCTACCGCATCTAGCTCATGATGCTCACCATCAACGGTGAAAGAGAAATGCGAAACCTGTGGATTAGGGTTTGCAAATGCGGCACGAAAATATGCCGCAGGACCTAGCTTATCTTTTTTAGAGGCAGCGTCATACATAATTTTCGCGTCGTATCCACAGCCTGCCATCATCATGAATCCGTGTTTTTCACCATTGCATTCAATCTCTCCCACATCGAAATCCATGGTGTTGCCACTCCGAAGAAGCTTTGCGAGTGCATGAGGCTCTTCGGGGGACATCAAGTTATTCACAAGCAAATTTGCGGTTCCGGCGGGAAAGATAAGAATAGGGACTCCCGAATTGCGCAACTGGTAGCATACTTCAGCGACGGTTCCATCTCCGCCTGCAGCAACTACCGCATCATATTCCTTTGCATTTACAAGTGCAGGGCGAAAATCATCACCCGAACCCACGCAACGTATATCAATAGCATCATCTGGGCGGGCAAACGAGCGAATAAAATCGTATATTGCACCATCGCCTACGCCAGAATCCAAATTATTAAGTATTAATACGCGCATGCCCTCCACCTAAACTTTCTTTGCAGTGCGTATACCAACCCGTATGGATTTACCACCTGCAAGAAACTATTTTCTACCTCTGTGTTTTATGATAGTAAAAATAAACGTAACTATCACCTATATCGCGAAGTTGAAAAGGATTGCGAATTTGTTTATAGAAAGCCAATCAACTTTTGAAAAATTTTTAGCGCAAGCTCAGAAATCAGAATATCTCGCTATAGATACTGAATTCTTACGCGAAAAAACGTACTGGCCAAAACTCTGTCTTTTACAAATGGCAATAGAAGGAGCTCAAGCCATCGTTGACCCATTTAAACTATCCGATATGACGCCCTTGGCTTCTGTTCTGAATAATCGCCGTGTGGTGAAGATCTTTCATGCAGGAACCCAAGATATCGAAATTCTTTTGCATGAGACAGGCACGACGCCAAAAAATATTTTCGATACTCAAGTAGCCGCCACCCTCATCGGCTCTTCTCAACAAATTGGCTATGGAGGACTGGTCCAAAGCGTATGTGGAGTGCATTTGAAAAAAGAGGATTCATTTACCGACTGGTCACGCAGACCACTGACACAAAGCCAAATCGATTATGCAGGCGATGATGTAGCATACCTCCCTCAGCTCTACCATAAAATAAAACAAGAACTTCAATCCTTAGGTCGTCTCGATTGGCTTACCGATGATTTTCGACAAATGGAAGATCCAAAGGTATATGAGCCAGACCCCAGAAACCGTTGGCGTCATTTGAAACGCGTTTCACGTTTGAACCGCAAACAGATGGCAATTGCAAGGGAAGTGGCGGCCTGGCGCGAAAACCGCGCGCAAGCAGCCAATGTTCCAAGAAAATGGGTCATGACCGATGAACAGGTGATAGAGGTGTGCAAACGTGCTCCCCAAACGATCGATCAACTGTTTATGGTGCGTGGCTTATCGGACAAAATGTCCACTAAAGAAGCCCGTGAACTGGTTTCGGTGGTTGAGGACGGATTAAACGTTCCTGAACAAGATTGGCCCAAACCTATAACCCAGCATAAAAATGGAACGAATGTTGATGAAATTGTTGACCTCATGACAGCAATGGTTCGCAAAGTCGCAAAGGAAAACAATATTGCTGCGCAGACGCTTGCCAGCCATAGCGATTTAGTGGAACTTGCCCGTGGACATGATGCCGAATTGCTCCACGGATGGAGGAAATCTATGATTGGAAACGATCTTGTTGACCTTCGTGATGGCAAACTTGGATTATCTGTTCATAAAGGTCATCTGATGGTAGAACCACTATAGGTTTTCTTTAGGCAGTTTACGGAACTTCTGTAAACAAGTAACATCCACATCACATTCTTTTGATATTTTTCTGCTCTACCTACTTGAGAAAAATGCAGATCGTATACTTCTTTTTACAAACCTATCAAGGAGCATGCATATGTTTTTTAGCTACTCATATTTGTTACTGATAATTGTGACCACCATCATAGGTATTGCTGCACAAACCTATGTGAATCGACAAATTAATAGATACTCGCGCGTTCCAAACCAGCAAGGATTGTCTGGTGTTGAAGCCGGTTCAAATATGCTTGCCGCAAATGGCGTGCAAGGAGTGACCTTTCATCAAGGAGGCCCGAACGAAGATTTCTTTGACCCGCGGAACAACTCTATAACCCTGGATCCCGAGGCATTTAGTGGACGTTCGATTACTGCGTATGCCACCGCATGCCACGAAGTCGGACATGCATGCCAGCATGCGCAGGGCTATGTCCCGATGAAAATTCGTGCCGCATTGGTACCCGTTGTGAGTTTTGCATCCAATTCTTGGATGATTTTCCTCATCGTCGGCATCGCCCTCTACACGATTCCATTGGGAAGAACACTCTTTTCCATCGCAATTTTGCTTTATGCCTTCGCAGTATTGTTTGAGCTCGTAACGCTCCCGGTGGAATTTAACGCAAGTCATCGTGGTCTTGCGTATATGGAATCGGTGGGACTTGCCGAAGGTGAAAGAACCGGAGCATTTCGGGTACTTCGCGCGTGTGCGTTAACCTATGTTGCTGCAGCACTGGTATCGGTTCTTCAGCTGTTTTGGCTGCTCGCACAAAGGAATTAATATTTATGTCATATACTTCCGACAGTGCATATAGAAGGCAATATTCTGCAGGATATTCCAAAGATTCTTCAGCAGACATGCCTTCTTATGAATCTTTAGGACAATCTGCGGCAGCTCGTCCACAAGCCTTAAGCGTATCCCAGGCAATGGATATGGCCAAAACCGCCCTAGAGAGAATCAACATTACCCTTATCGGCGAGGTTTCCGAAGTTTCTGATAAGCCTGGTTACAAGGCATGTTATTTCACCGTAAAAGATTCACGCTCTTCGATGCCATGTCTGATGTGGAAAAACCGCTACAGCCAAAGTGGCGTTGTTCTCCAAGTTGGCATGAAGGTACTCCTCACCGGTCGTTTTACGGCATATACGGCAAAAGGGCGCATGAATTTTGACGTTTTTCACCTCGAGCTTGCGGGTCGAGGCAGATTATATGCACAGATTAAAGCAACTGAAGACAAACTTCGTCGCGAAGGGTTAATGTCCCAGGCACGGAAACGTACCATCCCCATGTTTCCCGAAACTATAGGTGTCGTTACGTCTCCTCGTGGAGCGGCAGTTCACGATGTCCTACGTACGCTTCGGCGTCGTTTTCCACTGGCGCATGTTCTGTTTGCTGGTGTTCCGGTGGAAGGACCCCAGGCTCCGCAAAATATGATTTTGGCTTTAAAAACACTTGCAAACGCAAAGGTGAAACCCGAAGTCATCCTGCTCGTACGTGGTGGCGGCTCTTTTGAAGACCTCATGCCATTTAATGATGAACAGCTTGCCCGTACCATAGCCGCATGCCCAGTCCCAATAATTACTGGTATTGGTCATGAGCCCGACAATTCGATTGCAGATGAGGTAGCTGACCTGCGCCAATCTACTCCAACCGGGGCAGCAGAAGCTGCAGTGCCTGACGTGTCTGATTTATATCAGAGCCTTGATAGTGATCTTGCGAATATGACGCAATCAGTTGAAGGTGTCATACGGGATCGTACAAATGCCGTTGACCGGGTGCAAAAGCATCCGCTTTTCGCGAATCCTCATAATTTGTTCTTGGCTCATGAACAGAAGCTTGATTTAGCTGAAAAAGCATTGAAGCGTGATTTTCCTCGAAATATTGCCGCGATGCGTGATAAGACTAGAAATCTTGGTTTGCGCCTCGCTTCCGCATTACCTGCATCCACCGCACATGCGCAAAGTCGAACAAATGAACTTCAGGTGCGACTCGATAATACCATGCGCCACTATTTGTCATCAAAGCGCATGAAACTAGATTCGACTTCTCATGTTCTTGGCGTTGCAGGGAAAAACATCATAGACAAAGGGCACCAACAAATTGCAATGAAAGCCGCACGCTTGCAGGACTTATCACCCTTAAATATTCTCAGTCGAGGATATGCAATTACGCGGGATGAAAACAGCCATATTATCCACAGCGTGACAAACGTTTCCGTGGGGGACAAAGTGGATGTTTGTCTTAACGATGGTGTTATGAACTGTGATGTCAAATCAATTACGCACTCAGAAAAGGAACAATAATGGAAAATCTGAATCCACAACCACAAAATCAGACAGCAAATACGGCTGGAGACCCACAGCAGCAGACAAATCAAGTTCCTGCTGATAAGCTCACCTTCCAGCAGGGTATTACCGAGCTCGATTCAATTGTGAGTAAGCTTGAAAGCAATACCATGGAACTTGAAGATTCCTTAAAAGCATACGAGCGCGGGGTTGAACTTCTGCGGAGCCTTCGAAGCCGTTTAGATAAAGCACAGCAAAAAGTTGATGTGCTCATGGGAAACTTAGAAGAAAACCCAACCGGCGATGAGGCTGATACAGGATTACATAAAGCCTAATGCGCATCGTTAAGATGCATAGTTGTGTTTCAGTAAAGATATAACAAGTACTACTTCACACATGATCAAGTAATTCAGACAAGAAAGGTAAGGATTTCCTATGCAAAAGGACGATTGTATTTTTTGTAAGCTTGCTTCTCATGAAATTCCAACAAATGTGGTTTATGAAGACGATACCGTCATGGCATTCAAGGATACCGAACCGCTCATGCCTGTTCACGTACTTATTATTCCGAAACAACATTACGACAGCATTGCCGATGATGTCCCCGGAGATGTACTTGCTCATGTTTTCGGAATCATTCCCAAGGTCGCGAAAATCTGCGGAATTCGCGAAAGTGGGTTTCGCCTCTTAATCAATACGGGCGAAGACGCAAGTCAATCGGTCAAGCATTTTCATGTGCATATGCTCGGAGGTGGGCTCATGCCTCGTCCAAACGATCAAGATTGGGGTCGTGCTTCAGAAGCCGCAAAAAAGGCTCGTGCTGAGCGTGAAGCAAACAAAGAGAAATAATTAAATAATTGAAATTCCATATCATTGCTACTTTCAGTGCCTCTCAGTTCGTTCTGAGGGGCATTTTTTAAACAATGTTCATTCTTGAATCAACGATCATTCGTGAAGAGAATCTTCTTTCGTTATCTTGTTTCTGTGGTATTACACGCATCTCTTCTGCAGATTCATACAATTGTAAAAATAAAATTTATGGGTCCTTGTGGCAGGTCTCTTGTTGATTACGCGTTCCTTAAAGGCCAACGATCTTTTGGAAGGATTACGAAAGGCATGAATACGCTTTCCTTTTGCGTACCTTGTTATAATTCTGAGGCTTACATGGATAAGTCCATCCAGTCATGCCTTGATGTTGGGGACAACATCGAAGTGATCATTGTCAATGACGGTTCAGTAGACGGTACCAGCAAAAAAGCTCATGAGTGGGAGAGTCGTTTTCCTGAAAAAGTTCATGTGGTAGATCAGGAAAATGCGGGTCATGGTGGAGCTGTCATGGCGGGTTTGCATGCAGCACACGGGCTCTATTTCAAAGTTGTCGACTCCGATGATTGGCTTGACAGTAATGTCATGGCGAAAATCATGGATTACCTTGAAAGCCAAATGGAAATTCGCAATCCAACCGATTTGGTAATTGCAAACTATGTGTATGACAAAGTGCTCGAAGGCACCCATCAAACAATTCGCTACAAGAATGTGTTTCCTCAGGGGCGCCAATTTGGTTGGGATGATATTGGCCACTTTAAACAAAGCCAATACTTGCTGATGCATTCGGTTATTTATCGTACCGAGCTGCTTCGCGAGTGCCACTTAGAACTTCCAAAACATTGCTTTTATGTGGACAATATTTTTGTCTATGTGCCTTTGCCTCACGTCAAATCAATGTATTACTTTGATCTTGATATGTACCATTATTTCATTGGCAGGGAAGGGCAGTCAGTCGACGAAAAGACCATGCTTTCGCGCATCGACCAGCAGTTGCGCATCACGCGCATCATGATTGATGCCGTACAACTCCCCGATGGCGTACCCAATCCTAAACTCGCTCGCTACATGCAAAACTATCTTTCAATGATGATGTGCATCTGCTCGGTGTTTTTGCGTATGCGCAAAAGCCCAGAGGACGAAGAGAAGCGTAGAGCGATTTGGGAGTACCTAAAAACACATAATCCCGGGTGCTACAAGGCAATAAGCCACAGTATTATCAACTACTTTACCAACTTGCCTCATAGCTTTGGACGTGCCGTGGGGCTTGGCGGCTATCATATCGCTCAAAAGATTTTTAAATTCAATTAGCACGACTTCTTATAGTCGCTAGGGTTCTTTGGTGCGGTTCCGGTAAGGTTTTTGTTTGTCCTTATTTGATGCCCAAATTGAACGGCGTTTTCACCAAAACGATCACGAACAAGATCTGTTGCCTTTGAAAGTTCCTGCTTCTTTCTTTGGGACTCATTTATCTGGGAAGAGTCAGAGTCATCATCAAAATCAAAAAGAGATGTCTGAATTGGTTCGCCGGACTCCACAAAATGAGAGGTAGCAATTCCAAGCAGTCGAATTTCTGTACCTACACTCCAAAGCTCAGGGAGAAGTTGCATGGCATATTTATGCAGCTCAAACTCATTGTTGGTTGGTGTGTGAAGCATTTGACGTGCTGTTCGAAAGTGCAGATCGTTATAGCGAATTTTGAGTGTCAGTGTTTGCGCATACAACTTGTTTTTTCGAAGGCGTCGCGCCACCTTATCACAGATTGTGCCGAGCGCCGCTTCCACATCCTTTTCCTCTGTCAGGTTTCGCGCAAAGCTCATCTCATTGCTTATTGATTTTGCTGGATCGCCTTTGGATATAAGATCGGTATCGCGTCCCGCGCATCGTGCACGCATGACCTCGGCGTTGATTCCAAACACACGCCTAAGTATATCTTCATCAGCATGTACCACATCTCCAAGCGTGGCAATGCCATATTTTTTGAGTTCGGCTTGGGCAGCGGGGCCAATCCCACTCATTCTTGCGATGGGTAGCGGTGAAAGAAACGCCTGCTCGGTTCCTGGATACACGACGGTAAGACCTTGCGGTTTGTTCTGCTCAGATGCCGTTTTTGCAACCGCCTTGCTGATACCAAGGCCAATGGAACACGTAACGCCAAGTTGTTTTACTTCATCTTGTAAACGTTCAGCAATGCGAATAGGACTTTCTCGATTAATTCGCGTAGGTGAAACATCCAGAAATGCTTCGTCAATACTTACTTGTTGCAAAAAGGGGCTTTCATTGCGCATCAAATCCATAACAAGATTCGACATTTCTCGGTACCGTGAAAAATGCCCATGCGTCCATATCGCATGTGGGCATAATCTACGCGCTTGTGCAGACGGCATGGCACTGTGCACACCGAATGTACGTGCTTCGTAACTTGCCGTAGCGACAACTCCACGTTTATCAGCATCACCTCCCACAATGACCGGTTTCCCACGCCATTCGGGGTGGTCTAATTGTTCTACAGAAGCAAAGAAGGCATCGAGATCAAGCAGAAGAATTGCCCGGCCATTCCACTCGCTTCCGGCGTCCACCGAATTGGTAAGATCGCTTACACAAGACTTTTTGATGTCGTTTTTATCGTGCATGGGGGACATTTTCTCATCCTTGTTTCTATTTACCGATATTTATCCATACATGAATGATGGTTGTCTGTGATAGGATAAAGCTCGCTGACTATATTTTGTATCACGAATCTCTAAAGGATGTTTCACAAATGGGGCTTCGGCTAACACATGGACATGTTCCACCTTTTCGCAAGGCTGAACGTATTGTGCCTAAAGCTCCCATTACGCTTCCTTATGACATGCGCCATGAAATGACATGGTACGATTTCACAAACAAATCCAATCCTTTAGGGGCACCTAAAGAAATTGTTCGTTCTATGCAAGATTCATTGGTATCAAGAGAACTGAGTTATTCTCCTGATCCCCAGGGGCATCAGCTTCGTCACATGCTTTCGATGAAGTTGAATATTCCTGAGAAGTATATTCTGGTTGGAAATTCTCCCACACAACTCATGCGACTTGCAGCAGAGGCATTCCCCCCAAGTAAGGTTGCCATTCCTGTTCCGTGTCCTGCGTCGTACTTTAATTCGATGAAGCTTGCGGGGCATTCCGTTGTTTCTTTGCAAATGCAATCAACATTTGCGACACCTCAAGTCTATGCGGCAAATGAAACGATTGGTGACTTCAATGCGGCAATCATAGGGAATCCTTCAATTCCCGCTTCTCGTTTTAGTACCAGGAAAACAGTCATGCATTACGCCGATGTGTGTGATTGGGTTATGGTTGATGAATCGTACTTTGATCTTTCTTATTCGGGCGAAAGCATGATTTCGCTCATTAATAAATACAAAAATGTAATGGTACTGCGGAGTATTTCCGCGACATACGGAATGCCTGGTGTTCCTATTGCATACATGGTTGCTTCCGAAGAGATTATTTCGCATATCAAAGAATTTTTCGATGGCTCATCAAATACGATGTTCTCTGAAGTTATTTCAGACTTTTTGAGAAACGATCACATATATATGGAACATACCCACGACTTGATGGACTCAGAAATACCGTGGCTTCATTCGATGCTCTCTAAAGTTCCTCAAATGGAAACATTTGCTCCTGATGGGAACTTTATTTTATGCAAGTATGACCCCGATCCATCCCTGTACCTTGGCGCAAAATCTTGCAATGATCTTTTGCATAAGCTTCAACTCAAAGGATTCTTACTTCAGAATCTTCAAGGATGGCCTGGACTTCCAGGAAAAGGATACTTCAGCGTTGCGGTTCGTACCCGAGAAGAAAATGAAGCATTGATTCAAGCGATGCGCTCGACCGTCGTTGTCGAAATGCATCTTTAAGATTTCACCTGCCTCGTTCGATCCATTGCGCATACAGTTCACAAAACATCTCAATTTTTTCTCATGATCTTGGATTTCCAATTTTAAAAAGCTTTCGATCCGTATAAAACCGATGAGACAAAGTATGCGTTCCTATTTGTAATTTCTCGGGTATTTTTGCTGGTCGGGTGAATTATAGACAAGCGTTCTATAATAAACATACATTTTTTGGCATAATCTACGCGACATGGGATAACCATTAAATGCAAGAGAGAAAAAGATCTATTTGTACATACGAAAGGAGTAGGGTATGGCCAACAGCTATAAGTCATCAATGAACTTGCCGAAGACCGATTTCCCAATGAGGGCTCATTTACCTGAAAAAGAGCCTAAAACATTACAATGGTGGTTCGACAACGACATTTATGGAAAGCTGGTCAAACAGAATGAAGGGCATCCATCTTTCATTCTGCATGATGGTCCTCCGTACGCAAACGGTCCTATTCACATTGGTCATGCGTTCAACAAGATCCTCAAGGATTTTGTAGTAAAAAGCCATGCAATGCGTGGATATTATGCACCCTATGTTCCCGGCTGGGATTGCCATGGTCAACCGATCGAGCACATGGTTGAAGAAAAGCTTGGCCCGGAAAAGATGAAGAAGACAAGCAAGACGGAAATCCGTCGTCTTTGTCATGAGTGGGCTGAAAAATATATCAACATTCAGCGTGATGGTTTCAAGCGTTTAGGTGTCAATGGGGACTGGGATCATCCATATCTCACGTTCCAACATGATAACGAGGCCGCCTGCATCGAAATTTTCAAGAAAATGTACGAAAAGGGCATGATTTATCATGGTCGTAAACCCGTACATTGGTGCACCCATTGCCACACCGCATTAGCTGAAGCGGAAATTGAATATGCTGATATCGAAAGCCCTTCTCTGTATGTCGCTTTTAAGATGTGCTCTACACCAGAACCTTTCGAAAAAGCAGGAGTAACCGATCCTTGGGTGGCGATTTGGACAACGACACCGTGGACGCTACCTGCTAATAGTGGCGTGTGCTTGTCGCCTAACGAGGACTACGTCATGGTCAAGGCTGCAGGTAAAACCCTGGTTATGGCTCAAAAATTAGTTGAATCCGTCACTGAGACGGTCGGCTGGGATACCTATGAAGTCGTGAAGGACTCCTCCGGAGAACCAGTGACCATGAAGGGCCGCGATTTTGAAGGCATCCAATACATTTGCCCGGTTCGTCAAGATCGCTTGGGAAAATTCATTTATGCCGATTACGTCAGCATGGATACCGGTACCGGATGCGTTCATACCGCTCCTGGTCATGGTCAAGACGACTATGTTGCGGGTGAAAAATTTGGTCTAGAAATGTATATGCCCGTTGACGATGACGGCGTTTTAACCGAAGAAGCTGGTCGTTTTGCAGGACTTTCAACCGACGAAGCGAATCCTGCCATCACAAAATGGCTCGACGAGGAGGGAGTACTTCTCGCCGCAAAGACGATCACGCACAGTTATCCTCATTGTTGGCGTTGCAAGAACCCCGTCATTTTCCGTGCGACACCACAATGGTTTGTTTCTATGGACAAAACGAATCTTCGCGGAGAAGCACTCGATCAGATTCACAACCATGTACACTTCATTCCTGACTGGGCGCAAAATCGCATCGGTTCGATGGTTGCCGATCGCCCGGATTGGTGCATTAGTCGTCAGCGCAATTGGGGTGTACCAATTCCTGTTTTCCATTGCGAAAAATGTGGAAAGATCATTTGCACGCCTGAAACCCTTGATGCAGTTATCAAGTTGTTCCAGGAAAAGGGTTCAGATGCATGGTTTACCGAAGATCCAAAAGAATACCTCCCCGAAGGTACCGTTTGCCCCGATTGTGGAAGTGACGAACTCAGCCCAGAATCTGACATTTTGGATGTTTGGTGGGAATCTGGCGTTACCCATACGGGTGTATTGAAGAAACGTCCCGAGCTCCATTTCCCTGCGGATATGTACCTGGAGGGCTCTGATCAACATCGCGGATGGTTCCAGTCAAGCTTGCTTACCAGTGTTGGTGCATACGATCGTGCTCCATACAAATCGGTTATGCATTGCGGGTTTATTATGGACGGTCAAGGCCGCAAGATGTCAAAGAGCTTAGGCAATGGCGTCGACCCTGCCGATGTTGAGAAGAAATATGGCGCAGATGTCCTGCGTTTGTGGGTTGCATCCGTTGATTTCTCGCACGACGTGAATATTTCAGATGAGATCTTAAAACGCACGAGTGATGCATATCGTAAGTTCCGTGGTACGTTCCGCTTCTTGCTGGGAAACCTTGAAGATTTTGATCAAGAAACCGATGCCGTCGCTTGGAATGACTTAGAGCCACTGGATAAGTGGATGATGGTTCGCCTCCAACAGGTCTTCAACGATGTTGATCAGGCTTACGAAGAGTATCACTATCATGAAGTCTACCGTGCCTTGTATGACTTTGTGGTCAATGACCTTTCGGCGCTTTACATGGATGTTTGCAAAGATCGTCTGTATTGTGAAAATATCACCTCTCCACGTCGTCGTGCGGCGCAAACCGTATTGATGAATGTGCTTGATGTGCTTGTACGTTTACTCACACCAATTTTGAGTTTCACCACTGAAGAGGTTTGGCAGCACTATCCACATGCAGCACGTGAAAAGGAAAATCATCCAATTTCCGTACAGCTTGCTGGCTGGCCAACTCCAGATACTTTTGTTCCGGTCGTGCCAGACGGTGCTGATGCAGATGCAAAGGTATTCGATAAAGTTCTTGACGCTCGTCGTGTCGTAAACAAAGCACTTGAAGATGCAAGGACTGAAGGCGTCATCAACAAGAGCCAAGAGGCTGCCGTAGCACTCAATGCACCTGATGATGAACTTGCAGCTCTTAAGAGTATCGGAGAAAAAGATCTATCTGAGCTTTTCATCAGTGGTCCGGTCACCCTTGGCAAAGCTGACGAAATTTCTTGTCAGATTACTCATACCGATCTCGAAAAGTGCCCACGTTGTTGGAATTATCGTAAGCTGGGTGGCAATCCGAATCATCCAGATGTATGCGAGCGCTGCGGCAATGTGCTCGATCTTGAGGAACAATAGTTCACCTGAGCAACGTGGCCGAACCTCACGACATACCAAAGAGTACGAAATCAAGGAACAGCACAAAGCACAGAACAGGAAAAACTATCCTGTTCTGTGTTCTTGCGTGTGTGTGGTGGATCTTCGATCGTATGACGAAATTGGCAATGGATGTCCATTCGGTAGGCTCCATCATTTCGTTTAATGTTCTAGGACTTTTTAATTTCCAACTCGTGCACAACACGGGAGCTGCATGGGGCATCCTGTCCAATTCAACGGCAGTACTTGGATGGTTTAGCATCGTTGTCAGTGTTGCAATTGTCATTTGGTTGTTCGCCTATCGAAAACAGAAGGCTTCCTGGCTCGAAGTTATCTCCCTTGCACTCGTGTGTGCAGGGGGACTCGGAAATGCTTTTGACAGGCTCGTCAACGGATATGTGGTCGATTTTATCGCCTGCAACTTTATTGATTTTCCTGTATTCAACATAGCCGACGTTGGCGTCACCGTCGGAGTAGTGCTGCTCTGTATTGCACTTTTTTGCGAAAGTTCTCATTCATAGACAAAAGCGAAAGGAGAGTTTCATTGGGGAGAACACTTTCATGTGAAGTACGTCCTGAAGATGTCGGTTCGCGTCTCGATGTATTTCTTGCTAACAGAAATTGTTATGCAAGTCGCTCCGAAGCAGTCAGATATATCGAAGACGGAAAAGTGTTCGTCAACGGAAAAGTTGTCGATAAAAAGACCCCAATCAAACTTTTCGATACGATCGTCTACGAAGAGGCGCCCAAGGTAAAACATATACCCATGGTGGGGCAAAACATTCCCCTCGATATACGCTATGATGACCCATACATGCTGGTGATAAGCAAACAAGCTGGTCTTTGTGTGCATCCTTCGGGTCAGCATGAAGATCATACCTTGGTAAACGCGCTTATTTATAGATACGGGCGCGACCATCTGGCACATGTACAAGGCGATGATCGCCCCGGTATTGTCCATCGTCTTGATATGTATACAAGCGGACTTATGATGTGTGCAAAGCAAGATACATGCGGAGATGCACTCCAAGAGGCCATCAGATTAAAGCAAATCGATCGGCGCTATCTCACCTTAGTGCACGGCAACATTGCTCATGATACGGGGTTAATAGATGAGCCCATTACTCGTGATGAATCAAATCGTTTCAAAATGAGAGTAGGGGATGGTCCAAAATCACGCGGGGCCATAACGACGTTTAACGTGCTTGAGCGGTTTGCTGCAGGGCCCAAAGATGATGGGTATACGCTTCTCGAATGCAAATTATTTACGGGACGTACGCATCAAATTCGTGTCCATATGCATTTCATTGGGCATTGCTGCGTGGGCGATCCCATGTATGGTTCGGGAGATGCAAAACAACAACTTGGAGTGACCAGGCAATTTTTGCACTCATATAGTTTGAATTTTGAGCACCCCATAACCCATGAACACCTTTCATTTTTGGATTCGTGGCCACCAGATCTCGCAAAGGCAATGAAGGACATCTCAGATAGAAGCTTAGGTCGTACACAGGCGGGCGAAGAAATTCTTACGAAACTTGCCCATGCACCTCACCAAAGCAAGGATATTCAGCTCGATTCGGTCTAATTTCAAGCATTTCGCTTAAATAACGGATAGAATAGGTCCTGATTTTTACCACAAGGAAGGAATTATTCAACATGCAAGACAACAAGCTTGGAATAATTCTAGGCAATACAGGAACTCCCGCGTCTCCGAAACCCGATGACGTAGAGGCATATTTACGAAAATTTCTGATGGATCCGTATATCCGGCCCTTACCGAAATTCTTTTGGAAATACTTACTGAACAACAAAATTTTACCGAAACGCAAATATGCATCGGGCGCAAAATATGAAGAAATCTGGACACCGCAAGGCTCTCCACTAGTCATATATCAGGGAAATCTCGCAACCAAATTAGAAAAAGCGATTCATACATTAGCAGAAAACGGAAAAGCACCCTCTGGAGTATTAGTTCGCAGTGCCATGTCGTATTCAGAACCGAGTTTTGACACAGTTCTCAAGGAATTTAAAGAGAAGGGCATTTCCGAAATTATCCTGATCCCTCTCTATCCACAAAGTAATTTCAGTTCAACCATGGCAGTCGTGGATATGTTCCATCAAACGCTTGAGCCTATGCAATGGAACCCAAATGTCCAGATTATCGACCATTATTACCAACATCATGAATACATTGATGCAATCGTAAGCTCAATACGCCACGCGGGTTTTGATCCATCCAGCAATGATCGCCTCATGATGACATTTCACTCTATTCCCCTAAAAGACATAAAGCATGGGGATACCTACCCAGAGCAGACTGATCAAACTCACATTGCCGTTGCAGAAAAACTCGGGATGAAGCCTGAAGAAATTGGCTATGGATACCAATCTGTGTTTGGAGGCCATCCCGAGCAGTGGCTTGGTCCTCTTACTCGTGATATTTTGGCTTCTTGGGCAGACCAACAATTTGGCCGTGTTTTTTTCATCCTTCCGGGGTTCTCAATTGATTGCCTTGAAACAATCTATGATGTAAATCACGATTTCACGTCGGTACTTCAACAGGGCGAAAGCAAACATGAAGTTACGCGTATTCCATGTTTAAACGACAGTGATGATCACGTTAAAATCATGCTTGCCGCACTTAAGTCTTATTTTGATTAAAGAGTTGTATCTAAATTCTTGATTTAATCTAAGCTTTTAACAGAGTTTTAGACTTACACAGAGGGGTTCCTTCTATGGGCAATTCACATGATTCACGAGATACCATTCATTTGCAGAATGTTGAGGGCGCATCAAATAGTTCAGGCACACAAGAAAACGCAGCTATAAAGAAAACAGTTTTAGTAGGGGTCACAGGAGGAATTGCGGCATATAAATCATGCGTGCTTGTTCGAGATCTCCAAAAACAAGGGTTTCGTGTCAAGGTAGCAATGACCGAACATGCAACAAATTTTGTGGACCCATTAACATTTCGCTCACTTACCCATGAACAAGTCGCGGTAGGCTTATTCGATGATCCCGAAGATCCAATTCATCATATAAGCTTAGCTGATGAAGCTGATCTTTTTTGCGTCGCTCCCTGTACGGCAAACTTTCTTGCCAAACTTGCTTACGGTATTGCTGATGATCTGCTTTCCACAACGGCACTTGCGATGACGTGCCCTATCGTGATCGCCCCTGCCATGAACATTCATATGTATGAGAATCCTGCCACGCAGCATAATATGCAGGTTGTTTCCTCACGTGGCATACACATCGTTGAAGCGGGAAGCGGGTATTTAGCGTGTGGGTACACAGGTAAAGGACGAATGGCCGAACCTGAAGAAATCACCTCTGCAATTGTATCGATCTTAAACACACCGCAGGATTATCAAGGTAAGCGTGTGCTTATTACTGCAGGTCCAACACACGAACCTATTGACCCTGTACGGTTTATCTCGAATAGATCTTCAGGCAAGATGGGCTTTGCGCTTGCTCGATGCGCACATGCTCGTGGAGCAGAGGTTACCCTTGTGACTGGACCGTCACAGCTCAGCGACCCTGCTGGCGTACATGTCATTCGTGTGGAGACTGCCGAGCAGATGTTTGATGCCTGTGATCAAAACTTTGAAGCCTGTGACTTTGCGATCTTTGCCGCTGCAGTTTCAGATATGCGCCCTGCACGTATTCATGATCATAAAATGAAAAAGAACAATCCAGAGGATGATCTCTCAGAAATTCATCTGGTGGAAAATCCGGACATTTTAAAAACACTTGCACTTAAATGTACCCATCAAAAAACTATTGGTTTTGCTGCCGAGACCAATAATGTTCTTGAAAATGCTCGCAGAAAACTTGATTCAAAACACGCCGATATGATTGTTGCCAACCAAGTTTCCGAAACAAAAACATTTGGAGCCAACAATGACGAGGCATGGCTTATAACTCACAACGGAGAAACACACATTCCCGAAACCTCGAAAGACAATCTTGCCAACAAAATTTTGGATGCAGCGCTTAAGCTATAAACGCTAGTATAAGTAGTAATTGATAATACATATCTTTTGGAATCTGTGCATTATCCTTTCAGATCTTGCGCATGGACAGGTATCCGAATAAAATAATTCAGGACAAACGGGGCGTGGCGCAGTTTGGTAGCGCACTTGACTGGGGGTCAAGGGGTCACAAGTTCAAATCTTGCCGTCCCGACCATCTGATTATAAAAAGGCTAGAAGTTATACACTTCTAGCCTTTTGTTTGTCTATTCACGGAATACTCCATAGTATCCGGATATTTATTTATTAAAGTAACGGTATTAAGTCTACGGAATTGATATCAATTTTCTGGGGGAAAGGTAGTGACGCGTGTTAGCTATTGGTGTTCTTATACTTTCACCTCTGATTGCGGGATGTATTCTTCTTTGTTGTCGAGGTGATATTTCACGAAACGTCATTGTTGCGCTTTCATCGGTAGTTATCGCGTTAGCCTCAATTTACGTTTTCGTATCTGGTATTACTTCTGGACCTCAATTCTTCACCTTTGAGAGCCAGATCGTTGATGTCGTGTGCACGATCGTTGGTGCACTTCTCTCCATCATTGTTTTAGCGTTTTCCATTAAGTACAAAAATATCTGGGCATTTTTACTTGCCTGCATACAGCTCGTTGGATCGCTCTTCTTTGATCTTACGATGGCCTCTGGCATATCGGTACCGCAGAGCCTGTATTTCGATAACCTTACCTTGGTTATGGTTTTAATCATCGGTATTGTTGGCTGTAGCATCTGCGTATATGCCTGCGGTTATATGGAGGATTTTCAAGCAATTCATGCTAACGAAAAGGATCGCAGACCGATTTTTTTCGCCATCATGTACGTGTTCTTGTCCGGCATGTACTTACTGGTGTTTTCCAACAATATGTCTTGGATGTTTACCGGATGGGAAATCACGACGGTTTGTTCTTTCTTGCTGATCTCTTACACCAGAACGCAAGAGGCAATTCATAATGCATTCCGTCAAATCATCATGAACATGGCAGGCGGAATCGCATTTTTGGCAGCCATGATGTATGTCGTTGTCAATATTCACACCTTAAATTTCGATGCGTTTTTACATACCGGAGTCTTAGACCCCGCGTTGGTATTGTTCCCCGTGGTTTGCTTCTCGTTTGCTGGCATCACCAAAGCCGCTCAGATGCCATTCCATACATGGCTTTTGGGTGCCATGGTGGCGCCAACACCAACAAGCGCACTGCTACACTCATCAACCATGGTAAAAGCAGGCGTATTTATGCTGATCAAGATGGCGCCTCTGTATGCCGTAAGTCCGGTACCATCGCTCATGCTTATTCTGATTGGCGGCATCACCTTTTGTTTGGCGAGCTTTATCGCTATCAGCCAAAGCAACGCAAAGCGCGTCTTAGCATACTCAACCGTCGCCAACCTTGGTTTGATCGTTGCCCTTGCGGGTGTCGGAACGGCGGAAGCGATCTGGGCGGCAATCTTCTTGATTGTGTTCCATGCCGTTGCAAAAAGCCTCATGTTCTTATGTGTAGGCACCGCAGAGCATCATATTGGTTCACGAAATATCGAAGAAATGGACCAGCTCTTCCAGCGCATGCCGAAACTTTCCCGCGCCATGATGATCGGTGCAATGATCATGTTTATCGCACCATTTGGCATGTTGGTCGCAAAGTGGGCAACACTTGTTACCTTAATTGACTCGCAGCAATACGCACTTATTTTCTTAATGCTTTTTGGGTCCGTCGCAACGTTTGCGTTCTGGGCAAAATGGCTTGGCAAGCTCGCGGGCGTTTCGGGAGATCCAGAAAATATCGAAGGTACGGTGCATAAAAGCGAGCGCTTCGCTATCGGCCTTATGCTCGTGATTGCCCTTGTCTTAAGTGCGACAATTCCGCTTTCAAGTGCATTTGTGGTCGAGCCGTATCTGGTTTACGTATTTGGCGCATCGCATGTCGCTCTTGGTCCTGACATGCTTGTGTGTGCATCAATTCTCACCGTCGCCGTAGCAATCGTAATGCTTACCGGTATGCACGGAAACAAGCAAACACGACATATTGATGCATATTTTTCTGGTGTCGCCAAAAATGCCGATTTACGCACCTATGTCGGAGCCAAAGGTCAGGTATATGCGGCAACGCAACGAAACTTCTACCTTGATAATTGGTTTGGTGAAGCACGTATCACGCCAATAGCGGATATTTCTACGATATGCGTTATTGTCATATGTTTTGCAATTGCCATTGGGCATATTTTCGGATTGGTCTAGGGGGTGTCAGAATTGTTCTTCACGATTATCGGAATTTGTATAGGTTCAGTTCTCTTCGCCCTTTTGGGCTATCTGATCGGCGGCTTTGTCGAAGGATGCGACCGACGAATTTCCGCCCGTATGCAGGGGCGCGTGGGTCCGAAAATCAGGCAGCCGTTCTGGGATATTTCAAAGCTTTTCAAAAAAGAGAAAGCCAGTACGAACCCGTCAGAAAACACATACATCACGTGTGCCTTGGTGCTTTTAGTTATTTCCGGTGGAGTATTTTTTGCAGGATCCAATTTGCTTTTAAGCATTATTCTGTCAACGCTCTCGACACTCTTTTTTATCATGGCCGCATATTCATCGCGTTCACCTTTCTCTACCGCCGGGGGAGCGCGTGAGATTCTGCAGGTGCTTTCCTATGAGCCCATGGAATACTTTATGGCGATTATTTTCTATATCGTTATCGGCTCATTTAATGTGATCACGGTGTCGCTTCAGCCCCAACCACTCATTGTTTACGGTTGGCCGGTGTTTATCGGCATGCTGTTTATCCAGCTCGTAAAGTTGCGGAAGAGCCCTTTTGATCTCTCTACTTCGCATGCGGCCCATCAGGAACTTCTGCAGGGAACACTAACCGAAATGAGCGGTCCTGCGCTTGCGAAAGCGAAACTGATGCATTGGTATGAAACCGTATTGATGCTTGGCTGGACGGCAATGTTTTTCCTTGATGCACGTCCTGAAAGCTGGATCGTTGCTGTTGTTGCCGCTATTGTGGCGTGGTTTTTAGACATTTGGATTGATAACAATTTTGCCCGTGTGAAATGGCAATCCATGATTTCATGGTGCTGGGGAATCACGCTTTGTACATCAATCGTAAATTTCATATTCGTAAGTTTGCTGTAAGGAGGATACATGTCAAAACCAAGCAAATCACCTTGGGTCATCCATTACGATGCCTCAAGCTGCAATGGATGCGATATTGAAGTTCTTTCAGCGCTTACTCCCGGTTTCGACCTCGAGCGCTTTGGCGTCATTAACACCGGAGATCCGAAACACGCCGATGTGTTTTTGGTTACCGGTGGCGTGAATACGCAAAACATCTCGGTAATTCAACAAATCTATGATCAGATGCTTGAACCGAAAGTCGTCATTGCTTGTGGTGCATGTGCATGCAGCGGGGGAGTCTTTCACAGCTGCTATAACTTGATTGGTGGCGTTGACAAGGCAATCCCGGTGGATGTGTATGTTCCTGGATGTGCCGTACATCCCACCCAGTTAATTGATGGGTTTATAAAGGGGCTCGAAATCCTCGATAAAAAGGCAGCTTTGATGTCTTCAAAAAAGAAGAATAAACAGATAAGCCAATCTTCAGGTGTCCAAGCTATACCATCACCTGAAGCAGCTGAACATAAAGAAAACTCTTTGAATCAAGAGACACCCGTTCAAAAAGAAGAAACGAAAAGGGGTGCCTAACACATGACCGTAAAACAAAACTACCATTCAATTGATGTTTCACAGATACTCACAACGGCCCAAAAAGAAAAAGATGAGGGCAGACGCTGCATTCAGATTTGTTGCACAACAACTGATGATGGCATTGATGTGATGTATAGCTACCGAGACTTCAATGGCTTTTCGGGTGTGGAAAATTTCGTTGTTCATGGGTTATCGAAGGGTGACGAAATTCCTTCGATTCAGGAATTTTTCCCGTCACAGTTTCCCTTTGAAAATGAGGCCCACGATCTTTTCGGCATCAACGTGACGAATATGAAACTCGATTTTGAAGGCAACTTCTATAAATTGGGTGAGGATGCCCCTATGACTGTTATAAGTACGGAACAGCTCAAACGCAAAGAACGAGCGAAGAAGATTGCGGCGGCAATGAAAGCAAAGCAGCAAAAGCAAAACGCGCAACAGTCGCCGGTCGCAAAGAAAGAGACATCTTCTCCAACACAACAGTCGCCAGGTACAAACAACAAATCATCTTCAGAAAAGAAAGGGGAGTAGCATATGGGAAAGAGAAGCGTCATTCCATTTGGTCCACAGCATCCGGTACTTCCTGAACCCGTTCATCTTGATTTAGCAGTTGAAGATGAAAAAGTGGTAAAGGCTATTCCTCAGATTGGCTTTATTCACCGCGGTTTAGAAAAGCTTACCGAAACGCATGACTATCAAAACTATGTGTATGTTGCCGAGCGCATCTGCGGTATTTGTTCATTTGGTCATTCGCTTGGATACTGCGAGACCATCGAACAAATGATGGATGTCGACGTGCCAATGCGTGCGCAAAAAATACGTGTCATGCTTCACGAAATTTCTCGCATCCAGTCTCACTTACTTTGGCTCGGTCTTACCGCTGATGCATTTGGCTTCGAAAGTCTGTTCATGCATGTATGGCGTCTACGCGAAAATGTGCTCGATATTTTTGAGATGACCACTGGTGGACGCGTCATTTTATCGATCAATAAAGTCGGAGGACTCGTCCGCGATATCTCTGATGATGTGCTCAGCCAGGTTGAGAGCAAATTAGTCTCTTTAAAAGACGAATACCAACAAATCGAGAAAACATTTCTTAGCAATTCTTCGGTGAAAAGTCGCACCGTGGGAGTGGGCGTAATCAGCCATGATCAGGCTGAAAACCTTGGTATGGTAGGCCCTTTTGCCCGTGCTTCCCATGTCAATAACGATGTACGCTGCCTCGGCATTGGCGGGTATCGTTTGCTCTCAGATTTTGTGCCAATCTTAGACACCACGGGAGATTGCTATGGACGCATCCGGGTGCGGTGCAAAGAGGTAGTTCAAAGTATCGACATCGCATTAGAGATGATTCGATCTCTTTCTTCTGGCTCTGTGTCCGTTGATGTCAAAGGTCCTATTCCTGATGGAGCACAAGCGGTAAACCTTCTAGAACAGCCGCGCGGGGAATGCTTCTATTATTCACTGGGAAATGGAACGCAATATTTGGAACGCATGCGTATGCGCACCCCATCAAGCGAAAACCTCGCGGGAATGGTGGCAGCGCTTCAGGGCTGCGATTTGGCAGATGTAAACATGATCATTTTAACTATTGATCCTTGCATAAGCTGCACAGAGAGGTAGAAAAATGGGAATGTTTGAATTAGGCGGAATGACCTTGAAATGGTTATTCCATAAGCCAGCAACAAAGCAATATCCTCAAGTGCAGGTTCCTCCGTATCCCGGCAGACGAGGTCACATCGAAAACGATATCCAAACATGCATTCTTTGTAGTCGGTGTGTCAAAGGATGCCCTGCCGATGCGCTTGAAGTGGACCGCAAGAATCGTACATGGTCGATTAATCTCTACCGTTGTATTCAGTGTGAAAATTGCGTTCGTGTATGCCCTACGCACTCTCTTACGATGTCAGAGGAGTTAGCAGGACCCACAACCCATATCTCTGCAATTGTTCACACAAAACCGGAGGATACCTCAAAGAAAAAAGTGTCGAAAAACGACAGCTCGAAGCAATCATAAAATGAAAAGAGTTTTATGGACTTGATAGAGTTGGGCATTGAGGTGGCACATGCATTGTTTCTTTCGCTAAACTACTAACCACGTGTAATTTCAAATTATATATGTGAAAGAGAGAATGACAGCATTTATGCCGGATCAGCAGACAAACCAGCACAAAAAAGCGCCAAAGAAAGAATCTCAAGAGCGTTCTGCTGATACACAAACGACGAAAGACAGCCATATTGTCGGCACCGATATTTATGGCGAGCCCGTAACCGATCGAATTTTGACCGTTCCCAATGTCATTAGCTTTATTCGCCTATGCATGATTCCGCTCTTTTTTGTTTTGCTTTTGCAAGGTGAAAATAATTGGGCAACTTTTTTCTTTGGCCTTGCTGCAGCTACTGACTTTTTAGATGGAGCGATCGCACGAGGCACGCATACTGTTTCAAAACTTGGACAAGTGCTTGACCCTGCGGTTGATCGTCTTTTGATGGTAATGGGCGTGATCGGTGTTTTTATTGTCGGGCGTCTTCCACTTTGGATTATCGTTTTGATTCTTGCCCGCGATATCATGATGCTTATTGGCGGATCATACGCGCTACGGAAATACAACGTTCGCGTTGATGTTATCTTTCCCGGCAAGGTAGCAACCGCATTGCTGTTCTTTGGGCTTTTCGGCCTTTTATGGAACTGGCCTATGGTCCCGGGACTTGCGCTTTGCAATATTTCATGGTTGCCCGGTTTCACCGCAGAATCGGTTTCTTGGGGAATTTGGTGCGTCTACCTGGGTATCTTTATCGGTATTTTTACCACCATTTATTATGTGACCACCACCATTCGCCGTTGCCTTAAAGTGCGCGCGGGAAAATAGTCCTGTCTTCCCGGCGTGTTCATCCATGTATATATAAAGCAAAATCTGTAACGGCCTTAAAACTTTGCTTTTGACTATCATGTGCAAGCGATTCGATAAATGTACAATTTAAACGTCTTTACGACATTGCCTTTTCCTATGAAAAATATGTTTCCAGTATGAGTGCGCAACTGGTGAATCTATACTTAAACCAAGCATACGTAAGAGGAGAGTCTAGAAATAATGTTCTTTCAAAAGGCCATTGAAACGATGCCCCGTGAGCAAATTGCTCAATTACAATCTCATCGTTTAGTCCACCAGGCTCGTCGGTGTTTTGAAAATATCCCTTTCTACCGTGATGCATTTAATGAAAAAGGTATTACCCCCGAAGATATTCATTCTATAGAGGATATTCAGAAACTTCCTTTCACGACAAAGCAAGATTTACGTCGTGCATACCCATTTAAGATGTTTGGTATCGACCGCGATAAAGTGGTACGTATCCACTGCTCAAGCGGAACTACCGGAATTGCAACGACAGTTGGATATACGCAGCGAGACCTTGATGATTGGGCTGATTGTTTCGCACGAGTAATTTATGCCATTGGTGGGGGACGTCATGACATTCTGCAGAATTGTTTTGGATACGGGCTCTTCACCGGTGGTCTTGGCGCACATTATGGTGGAACACGAGCAGGCTGTGTCGTTTTGCCCGTGTCGGTAGGAAATACAGACCGTCAAGTTCGGCTTATGCATGATTTTGGAACCAATATTTTATGTTGTACCCCAAGTTACGCGCTTGTCATTGCCGATCGTGCCCGCGCAATGGGATATGACCCTGTCGAAGATTTTGATATTAGTATGGGCATTATGGGTTCTGAACCATGGTCTGAAAATCTTCGCCAACAAATACAAACGAGTCTCGGCATTAAAGCTGCAGATATCTATGGTCTTTCTGAAATTATGGGACCAGGGGTTGCAGGTGAGTGTATAGCCCAAGATGGCTTACACATTGCAGAAGACCACTTTTACGCAGAGATTGTTGACCCTAAGACCCTCGCACCTGTGCCCGATGGTCACTATGGCGAGCTTGTTATTACAACGCTTACCAAGGAATGCAGTCCACTGCTACGATATCGCACGCGCGATATTACCCGAATTATTCCGGGTCAATGTTTATGCGGAAGAACATTCCGTAGGATAGATCGCATAAAGGGCCGCTCTGACGATATGCTCATCATTCGTGGGGTAAATGTATTTCCGAGTCAAATTGAACAAGTTATCACCGAAATGCCCGATGTTTCTCCGTTCTATCAGATTGTACTTACCAACGATGGAGAGCTTGATCGCATTGAGCTTCAGGTGGAGCCTAATGAAGATTTTGCCTTTGATGAAGTAAGCGAAATTGAGGGACTTCGCGACAAGCTAGGCGCGGAGCTCAAAAAGAACCTTGGTATTAAAGTGCAAATCCGAATCGTTGAACCTCGAACGATTCAACGAACAACCGGAAAATCACATCGTATTATTGACAAAAGAGGCGAGAACCTATGATTCAGCAGCTTTCAGTTTTTATCGAAAACACTCCTGGTCGTGTTAATGCCTTATTCCAAGGGCTCTCAGAACAAGGCATTAATGTGCATGCTTTTACCATTGCCGATACAAAAGATTTCGGGATTGCTCGCCTCATCTGCGATACACCTAAAAAAGCATGCACAAAGCTTCGTGATGCGGGATTTCGTGTAAGCCTCACCGATGTTGCCGCAATTTATGTTCCCGACAGACCGGGCGGACTTGGAAAATTATTGAAGTTAACTGACCAAGGCGCGTTTGATATCCAATATGCATATTGTTTTTCTATGCCACAGAACAACGAACCATATGCCATTGATGTCATGCGCACAGACAACATCAAAGGCCTCGAAGATCTTTGTGTTAATGCTGGGTTCTCAATCGTGCCTGCAAAGGAGATTTACAAGCTTGATTAACACCGCTAAATTGTATAAATCCCACCCAAACTCAACGCTTCGGGCTTCAATTAAATCCATTTTTGCTTTTCTGGTCGTGTTTGTGCTCCTATGTGGAACTACCTTTGTTCCGCAAGCGCAAGCACAAGTACAAAAAAGTGATCTTATTGCGGGTCAGAGCGTAGAAGATCGCGGCCTCGCGGTCAGCCAATGTCCTGATATTGAAGCGACTCATGCCTATGTAATGGACGAAAACGGAAGTGTCTATTTTTCACGCGATGCAACTTCTGATGCAAAGATTGCGTCTATTACTAAAATTATGACCGCCGTGGTTGCGCTCGAAAATGCTTCTCTTGATTCACCGGTCACTGTCTCTGCCAATGCAGCTGAGATTGGGGAGGCCAGCGCCGGCCTTCAAGAAGGCGATTCCATGCCACTTTCTACGGCACTTCGTGCAATGCTTATCCCCTCAGGAAATGATGCTGCAGAAGCAATCGCTGAATCAGTTGGTGCACAGATGCTGCAAAATGAAGGTCAGAATTCTTCCGACCCCAATACCTGTATGCAACGCTTTGTTCAGGCAATGAATGATGAAGCTTCTCAATTGGGACTCGTGAACACGGTCTATCGCAATCCCCATGGACTCGATGACGAGCAATTTGCGGGCGACCAACACAGTTGTGCTCAAGACGTCGCTAATTTATCGCGCTACGCAATGACAAAAGATCAAATTAGAGATTCCGTCGATAAGCAGACTGAGACGATTCAAATTACCCGTAACGGGCAAACCGTCGATGTCGACCTCACTTCTACCGATGAACTGATTGGCAATTACGATGGAGCATGCGGCTTGAAAACTGGTTTTACCCAAGATGCGGGAGCCTGCTTTGCTGGTGTATGCCAGCGCGATGGTCATTATCTATACACCGTTGTTCTGAATTCTCCCACAGAAGCCCAGCGCTTCACCGACACCGTAACGCTGTGGGACTGGACCTATCAACACAACATTTCATATAAGTTGGCACAAAGTCCCCAGACCACGGTCGATGCACAGGGCAACACGGTTCCATTAGTTGCAACGGTTTCCGATGGTGCCTGGATGGATAAGACCGTAAACGCCACGCTTCGTGATCCAGATCAAGCAGTTACCTTGTTTGACCTTGCCGGAAACGTTTCTCAAGAAGCAAGCTACGATGATATTTCTGGAACCGTTCATGCCGGCGATCAAGTGGGAACTATCACCTTTAAGCAGCATAACGATGTGATTGCTACGGCAGATCTCGTTGCAACCGAAGATGTGCCTGCACCGGGTTTTCTCGAACAAATCGGGATTTGGGGACAAAAACTTATCGCGCAACTTACCTATAATCCAACCCAAGCGGATTCAACAT
Organism: uncultured Eggerthellaceae bacterium; assembly: GCA_903789415.1. GTDB lineage: Bacteria > Actinomycetota > Coriobacteriia > Coriobacteriales > Eggerthellaceae > CAIFEG01. Next base: position 29,723 of record CAIFEG010000016.1, read on the forward strand.
TAATAAACGAGACTCCGATGATTAACGACAGATCGCGGGCAGCTGCATAGCGAGTAAAACAAAATTACAATAGACATATACAAGGAAAACGCACTTTTAAATACAGAGGAGACAAAAGATGAATACATGCCCGGTATGCAACGGTCCTATTTCGCCCGATGATACGGTATGTCCTTCATGCGGATTTAAATTAACGGGTACCACACAAGAATTCAAACCCATCCATTCAGATGAGAATCCAAGCGCAACCGCTGCGATGAAACGTGTTCCGCCCGAGGCGCATCCTGCTGCCGCCGCACAATTCATCATTGTACAGGGACCGCAAACGGGAACATCAATTCAACTTGAAGATCGCCCAATGACTGTGGGCCGCAATCCTCAGTGCGATATTTTCTTAAACGATATGACCGTGTCTCGAAAGCATGCCAAGCTTGTTCCTTCGGGAAAAGATTTTCAAATCACCGATACGGGATCATTCAATGGTATCTGGGTGAACAACCAAAATATTGAAACCGCCCAGCTCCATCCTGGCGACATCATCCAGATCGGCGCGTTTGTCTTAAAGTACCAGCGTTAAAATTAGTCTTGTCGATTTCCCTGTATTCAGAAGCATTTCTTGCGCGCAGAAACGCGTGATAAAGAGATATTGAATACAAAGATATTTGATGCATGCGAATAGATACCTTCTCAAACTAAATATCATTTGTATGCAAAGGTATTCGCTGACGTGCACCGCTGTACGTTCACCAGAGCAACATCATTTTGAAAGAGGACATATGGAACTTCTAAGTGGAAATCAAGCAATCGCTCAAGGCGCTTGGGAAGCGGGATGTCAAATAGGTGTTGCATATCCAGGTACCCCAAGCACAGAGACTATGGAAACATTTGCTAAACTTCCGGACGTTTATGCTGAGTGGGCTCCGAATGAGAAGGTTGCCGTTGAAGTTGGGGCAGGTGCAAGTGCAGCAGGAACACGTGTTTTGGCCACCATGAAACATGTAGGCGTAAATGTTGCTGCCGATCCACTCTTCACCCTTGCATATACCGGTGTTGGCGGGGGAATGCTCATCCTAACCGCCGACGATCCCGGTATGCATTCGAGTCAAAATGAGCAAGACAATCATTTCTATGCTCGTGCGGCACATATCCCTATGCTTGAGCCCTCAGATTCTCAGGAAGCACATGATATGGCAAAGGTTGCGTTTGAACTTTCTGAACGCTTTGACTTACCATTTTTTATTCGCTCAACTGTTCGCATTTCGCATGCAAAAAGTCCCGTTGAGGTGGGAGAGCGCGAAAATTTTACGCCAAAGCAGTACAAGAAGAATCCCGCAAAATGGGTGATGATGCCTGCATTTGCGATAGGCCGTCGTGCCTCTCTTGACCAGCGCGTTGATGCGGTTACTGCCTGGGCAGATGAAACTCCGCTGAATCGTATTGTCCCCGGAGATGGTTCCGATGATGGTGATATAGGCGTCATTTGTACAGGCGCGATATATCAATACGTCCGTGATGCGCTTCCCGAAGCACGTATTTTAAAATTGGGTGTAACGTGGCCTCTCCCAAAACTGAAGATTCAAAACTTTGCCTTCGGTGTCAAACATCTCTACGTGGTTGAAGAGGCGAGTACCTATCTATCTGAGCAGGTGCGTGCGCTCGGTATCAAACTTGATCAGCCTGAAAATCCGCTTCCACGTGATGGAGAGCTCGATCCTTGGGCAATTCAAATTGCATTTGGTAAGCGTGTACCAACACATACGGATACACCGGAAGACCTGCCAGCGCGTCCACCTGCACTTTGTGCAGGATGCCCTCATCGTCCCGTCTTCCGCGAACTCGGACGTCTTCATGCAATTGTGGTAGGCGATATCGGATGCTATACACTTGGTGCCCTGCCTCCGTTGTCCGCGATGGATACTACCTTATGTATGGGCGCGTCCGTTTCGATGGGTCACGGTTTCGAACTCGCTCTTCATCATACCGAGCACCGTCCTATTGTGAGCGTGATTGGTGATTCTACCTTCGGACATTCAGGTCTCGAAAGTCTTTTAGGAACGGTATATAACTCAGGAATCGGAACAATTTGCATACTCGACAATCGCACGACAGCGATGACGGGTCAGCAGGGCGATATGTTCAACGGTATCACGCTTCAACATAGACCGACGCGTGAACTTAACATGGCCCAGGTCGTACGGGCACTTGGCGTTGATGATGTAGAAGAGATCAATCCAAACAACATCAAAGCGGTGCGCGAGGCCTTGCAACGGGCAACAAAAGCTGATGATCGCCTTTCGGTCCTCATATTTAGATCGCCGTGTGTCCAGCTTAAAGATAGTTTCGTCCGTCAGAAACCACTTCACGTAGATGAAGAAAAGTGCACGACGTGCGGCGTATGCGTCTCCATTGGATGTCCTGCGTTATCTTCTGATCTTGATTCCGGAATTGCCCATATTGATGAAGTGCAATGTGTGGGGTGCAAACAATGCCAGCAGTATTGTGCATTCCATGCTATTAAGGAGGACTAAATGACGAGCTCAGTGTACAGCGACGGGGCAACAAGTGTCCTTTTATGTGGCGTTGGTGGACAAGGGACGATTTTAGCTGCAGATATTCTTGCGAAAACCGTATGCGCAAGTGGCGACGTCGTAAAGCTTTCCGAAATTCATGGAATGGCACAACGTGGTGGATCCGTTACAACTGATGTGCGTTTTGGTAAGTACGTCAATTCTATGGTGTGCTGCCAGGGTTCTTGTGATGCAATCTTAGCCTTTGAGACAACCGAAGCACTGCGCAATATTTCATACTTACGCGACGGCGGCATGCTGATTGTCAATGATCAGTCAATCAAACCGCTTCCCGTCCTGACAGGTGATAGCGTCATGCCAGAAGAGCCCGAATCTCAGCTTCGTGCGTATGGCGGCAAGCTTATCCCAGCTCAAGACATTGCACAGAAGACGGGTTCGATAAAAACAGCAAATGTTGTACTATTGGGGGCGCTTTCGACATCTCTTCTATACGAACAACGGGTTTGGGAAGAGCAAATCTCTGCATCGGTTCCGAAAGGGACAGAAGCGATGAATATTGCCGCGTTCCGTGCAGGTCGTGCATTCGTACAGAATATTCATGACTAACCGCGCACAACTGATCGTGCTGCGGTACGGAATACTCAGAACTGACAGCGTCCTAGCCAGAACACGGATATTCCGCATATTTTGCTCAGTTCAAAAAATTTTCGAAATTCCAAAAATTACCGATTGCCAAAATCTATACAAAGGACCGAGTTTTCGTTGACCCAACCATTGACGTGCCGTTTCGCGCCTTCTCCTACCGGAAGGATGCACGCAGGAAATATATTTGCTTCACTTATTTCTTGGATTGTCGCCAAGCGAAGTGGGGGAGACGTGGTCCTTCGCATCGAAGACCTGGATCCCGACCACTCAAAACAAGAATTTACTGATCAAATTCAAAAAGATTATGAATGGCTTGGTCTTGGATGGGATAGGGGACCATATTACCAAAGCCAAAGGCAGCAAGCCTATCAGGCTGCGTTTGAAGAACTTGTTCGAACCGGTAATACCTATCCGTGTTTTTGCTCACGTGCCGACATCAAGCACGCAACACAGGCGCCTCATCCAGGAGAAAAGCGAGTCTATCCGGGAACCTGTTTTAGGCTCACCGAACAAGAGCGAAACCAAAAGGTGGCGGAATTTAGGGCACGTGGTCGCAAGCCTTCAATTCGTTTACATGTTCCTCAGCTCACCATTCAAGTTCACGACATGTTTCAGGGAACGTATAGTCAGCGACTTGATACTGAATGCGGCGATTTCCTCGTGCAGCGCAGCGATGGGGCGTTCGCGTATCAGCTTGCGGTGGTTGTTGATGATGCCGCGATGGGAGTCAATTTCGTCGTCAGAGGAGTCGACTTACTCCCGTCTACGCCGCAGCAAATGTATCTTCAAGATCTATTCGGATTTCCTCATCCAGGATATGGCCATGTTCCGCTTCTTGTTGCTGAGAAAAACAGAAGGCTTTCAAAACGTGATCACGATGCAGGGCTAGACAAACTGAAAGAGTCTTACCAAACACCTGAGGGCATTCTTGGACATATCGCTTATGTCGCAGGGATTATACCCACCGAGGAGCCACAAAGCGCAGATCAACTTCTCCGCTGTGCAGATCTCACGCATCTCGAGCATACAATTCAGATTCTTTGGCATTAGCCATTTTATGCTCTCATTGTTTTTGTCTGACGCTCATTGCTTATAAGATAACGGTGCTTGCAACGCTTGAGATAATCGCAAGTGCGTAAAAAGCTCCAAGGATAATGTTTAAGCTGGTACATAGCCCAAATTTTGCGCCCCGTGTTTTCGGACCAAGCGGAAGTTTCATCAAATTACGCGCAACCGGATGCACTGCCAGCAGCATAAACGGAAGTACATACCAGCCGGGTGTGAAGAACAAAAGTATGATAACCACAATCGATATCGTCCATGCATACACAACCCCATTGTAGGCACGGTTTGAACGCTCATGACCTAGCAAGACAGGCATCGTTTTGCGGTGTGCTTCAATATCTTTATCGATGTCACTTCCGTTGTTAGTAAACATGATCAAGGCAATTCCAAGCATTTGAGGAATGGAATAGAGCAGCACCATCCAAGAAAAATAAAGGGTAAGTGCCTGGTAGCAAGCGAGTGTGATCAAACCGCCCATAACAAATCCGCTTACCAATTCTCCGATAGGCAAATAGCTAATGGGCGTGCGACCTCCCGAATAAAGGAAAATAACGATAACGCCAACGATGGCTATGATAAGGGGAATAAGACCTGCAACCCAGATAACGTAACAACCGAGCACAAAGGCAAAAATGATCAGGGTAATGGCAAAAGCGAGGGCAGAGCGAGGATTCACATTGTTGTATACCAGAACGGCATCGGTTGGATCAGCTTGGTTTTCCTTTGTATCGGCACCCTTGATGTAATCGTAATAGTCATTGACCGTGTTTACCGCGCTCTGGAACAGCACACAGATAGCAAGCAACACACAGCACATAACGACGCTGATAGCCCCCGATCCCAATAGCCCTCCATCGGCGATAGCCAGAGAAATAGCAATGAGAACCGGGAAAATCGATGCAGCCCACGTATGGGGAGCTGCTAACTCCCACATTAATTTTGGCGTAAGAGGAGCATACGTGTTTTCTTTTCCAGATGGTGGGTTACTTTGTGTTTGTTCAGATTGAGTTTCAGGTGTCTCAGACAAAATTACGTATCTCCTCAATGTGTTTCAAAATAAAACGTACGAATGGATGAAATCTCCTTGTAAAAAGGCATTTTCCTCTAGATGTCGTGTCCTTTATTTCCCCTAAACGACATGCCCTCTAAAGCCCATATCCTCATACGCTCAATTTTTTCGCTTGTATGATTCATATTGTAGTGGCACAACACATCGTAGAGACGCCTCATCGCATAAGTTACGGAATTACCCTCACGCGCGTGCCTCATAGAGAGGCTTCATGCATGGACGAATTACCTTGCACGAACAAATTGCCATGCACATACATCGTGTGAGCCGTATTAGGAATCCAATTGGTGTTTATTCGTCTCAGGTTTCGGGAATTCAACCTTAGGGAATGTTGCCGCCGCACGAGAAAGCGTGTTTTTGATCTGCTGAACAGATTTATCACCCGTGATCTTGAACGCTTCTCCTAATGTGTTGAGCAGCATGGATCGTGTATCTTTATCCAACTTGTTTGTCGTTTCTGCCGCAATCCGCAAATTCTTTATGTGATCAGCATCAAATTCTGTCCAGGTTCGAACACCTGCAGACTCAAACACACCAAAAAACGTATCAATAAATTTTTTTCGTTCTGCAGGAGTATGAGCTTGCTCCCATTCATTCATTGCCGAATCGAACGCTATCGCATCGACAGTAAATTCATCAGCTTTGACAAAATCATCGCCCTCGACAAACCAGTTGAGCGGCGCATGCATTCTGAAAAGAATATCTGTACCATCAACAATGTGATAGTTTTTTCTCTTTTCCATGAGCATGCCGAACACACTGCTTTTCGGAACCGTTTTATGAAGTTTCGAGTTATAGCTTTTTTCATAGAACCGTGGGGAGGGGATATTTTCAAATCCTGGGCCATCGTGGTTATAGATTGCCTCAATACATGAATATTCGTCATCTGAGCAGGTCAGCGCGGCATATTCGGCAATGTTTCCACCCTTGCTATGTCCGCCAATACGCAAAAGTCTCCCTGGTAGAGCACTATGGACCTGAGAAACATACTCCTGCGCGCGCTTTTGCGATTGCGTGCACTTTTCAAAACTGATATCGAAATTTTCTTTCCAGCCTGCCATGCTGTCATCAGTTCCACGAAACGCGATATACAGACAGCCATCGTCAAGCATAAAGGTCATTGCGCAGAATTGTTTATCGATCGCATCATCGTTTTCTTCGACAAAATTTCCCACCTTGCATGACATATAGCGCCGATTCTGGAGAAGCGCATACATAAACCGTTCTCCATGGAAATCACGAAGCCAGCTTGTTCCAAACATTTTTGAATAGGGAACCCCACAAAGCGCATCAGGTAGGGGAATGAACGTATTTTTGTTATGAAATGTCTCAAAATTCTTTCCGAACTCTAAATGCAAATAAGAAATCGTACAAAGAACGAGGCTATCCACTTCATTAAATGGCTCTTCTTCAAAAGAAGCCTGTTTGTATGTTAAATAATCGTTGAGATTCTTTGGCATCTATCTAAAACCCTTTATTAGCGTATTTATCTCCTGTATTTTACAATAGCTTCGATATAAGTTACTAAAAGGAGTATGTAATGAGCATCAAAGGTGAAGTGGCACGCTGGAGTTCTGAGGTTCAGGATCCAACCGTTAAAAAGCAACTTCAAGAACTCGTCCAAAGCAACGATGCCGAAAAGATTGAAGATGCTTTTTATCGTCGACTTTCATTTGGCACCGCAGGTCTCAGGGGGATTTTGGGACCGGGTACCAATCGCATGAATATTTATACCGTCTCTCAAGCAACGCAAGGTCTTGCCGATTATTTAAATGCGCATTTTGAACATCCATGCGTTGCCATTAGCAGAGATTCTCGCCATCAAAGTCTTGAATTTGCGCGCGTATCGTCAGGCGTTCTTGCCGCAAACAATATTCATGTGTACGTGTATCCGCGAATTGAACCAACCCCCACGCTTAGTTTTGCTGTACGTCAACTCCACTGCAGTGCTGGTATCAACATTACCGCCAGTCACAATCCTGCAGATTATAACGGGTATAAGGTCTACGGACCTGATGGGTGCCAGATTACCGAAGCAGCAGCAGCCGAAATCGAAGACGACATTGACAAAGTAGATGTTTTGACCGGCACACGTCATATGGATTTTGATGAAGCGATGGCAGCAGGAAAGGTTGAGCACATTAAAGATGAAGTGCTTGATCAATTTGTTTCTGCAGTTCTCAAACAAAGTCTTGCGGATCCCGATGCAACAAATACGCAGCTTAAACTCGTGTATACGCCGCTTAATGGCACAGGTCTCGAATGTATGCAGAAGATGCTCCCTCAAATAGGAATTACCGATGTTCATGTTGTGCCAGAACAAGCGAAACCCGATGGCGATTTTCCGACCTGCCCCTATCCAAATCCGGAGATCAGGCAGGCGCTCGAAAAGGGAATTGAGCTTTCCGAGCAGGTGCATCCTGACTTGTTATTAGCGTCCGACCCTGATGCCGATCGCGTGGGAATCGCGGTGAAAAACGGCGATGATTACCAACTTCTCACAGGCAATGAAGTGGGAATTCTTCTATTTGACTACGTGTGCCGCATGCGTACAAAACTCCACCGTATGCCGAACAATCCCATCGCCGTTTCAACCATTGTTTCCACTGCAATGATCGATGCAATTGCGAAAGATTATGGCGTCCAGATTATTCGCACATTGACCGGATTCAAATACATCGGTGATGTCATCACACGCCTAGCTAAAAAGGGCGAGCAACAACGCTTTATTTTGGGCTTTGAAGAAAGCTACGGCTACCTCAGCGGAGATCATGTGCGCGACAAAGATGCCATCAATGCGAGCATGCTCATCTGCGAGATGGCACAGTCATATAAAAACCAAGGCTTAAATCTCGCTCAAGCGATCGATCAACTCTACCAGAAGTACGGCTATTACCAAAACCAGACGGTAAGCTATCAATTCCCCGGTGAAAATGGCTCGAAACAGATGGATAAAATCATGTCTGATCTGCGGAAAAACGGCCCCACAAAAATTGCAGATCTGCAGGTAGAAAACGTTGTTGACTACGCTTCGGGAATAGGGGACTTGCCGAAAGCAAATGTCGTCGAGTTCGATTTGCCTGATGCAAACAAAGTACTCATTCGTCCAAGCGGTACGGAGCCCAAAATAAAAGCGTATCTTTTCGCAAAATCAACAACGAAGTCATTATCCGACGAACGTATTAAGACGCTTCATGCTGCAGTGGACGGAATACTTGCTCGCGATAACTAATGTGAGGTGCGAAACTTTCCACACCTGAAGATTTGCTGACGTGAAGATTCGCAGCGGCTATAGGGATGCCAGAGCGAACGGTAAAATTACGTACATGAAAAGGGTTGTAAGGTAGAGGGAACTTACCTGCAGCCCTTTTTGAAATACGAGAAGCAAATGAAATGGCCAAAAACAACCTACACAGAATAAAAGCTCAAGAATAAGAACACCAGAATGAAAAACACCTGATCAGGATTTACCCGTTTACTTTGAAGGCCCCGAAATGACGTTAGATACACTGTCTAATAATGAAATACAATCCCATCTGCAAGATGATCTGTCTCGGCGCACATTTATCTGCATAGAACCTTCGACAACATCGACAAATGATGATGCTAAAGAGCTTATCCGTTCATACTATGCCAGACCAAGTGAAAACAGTGAAGAACTCAGCGCAGATGGACAGAAGCTTCTGTTTTTCGATTCGCACAACGACACACGTAAAAACATTATTCCCATTTTGGAGGAACCTGGCAGAAGAGCATACGCGGCAATAGTTGCCGAGAAGCAAACCAAAGGGCACGGAAGACGGGGCAGGTCTTTTATTTCTCCTGATACCGGTCTGTATATGAGCTTGGTCATAAATACGAGATCGCTATCGATATCATCAAGTGAGCAGTGTTCACTAACCGAAATTACCTGTAGAGCTGCGGTTGCGGCAGCAAAGGCAATTGAGAAATCTCTAAAAGCAGTTGCTCATTCAAACCACGAAGCAAACGTCAAAGCCAAAAACGTATCAATTAAATGGGTAAATGATGTATGCATAAACGGGAAAAAAGTCTGTGGGATTCTTACTGAAAGGCCAGAGCAACAAGGCAATTTAGCCGTAGTTGGAATAGGGATCAACGTCTATAAACCCCAAAATGGTTTTTCTGAAACATTAAAAAACAAGGCGACGTATATATTAGAAAACAGGCAAAAGGACTTTAAAAATTATCTCGTCGGAGGCTTCCTCAATAATTTTGATTCAATAGTGTCAATGTCCCATACAGATGCATTGAACCAATATACCGCGAAGCTTGAACTGCTGAATAAACCAATTTTGGTAATTGAACCAAATGGAAATCATTACGAAGCAACAGCGAAATCAATACAAGATGATTATTCGCTCGTTGTCGAAACTGGCACCAACAGGAAAATCGTTCTTTATGATGGCGAAGTAAGTATTCGACCAAATAAAGCCAAAAGTGGCTCAGCTCAAAGAGGAGAGTTATAAAGATACCATGAGCAAACAAAGGGAGAGCATTCTCGCAAATTTTCAGATTTGTCGTTCCTTTACAACTTTACATAACATATATTATCAATATTTTGTTTTGAAATATAGCTTAAAGACAATATCTTGATCCATAATTAAAAACCAACATTGCTATCGTATGAGAATTATACAAAACCCTCTCGCTCAAGGCTGCTCGAGCAGCAAATATCCTCTAAAATTAAGCCGATGAACTGCGCAAACGCAATGAGAGCCTTTCTGAGACGCGATAATTATAAATACGAATAATTAATCGTGCAAAAAAACGGATCTTGGGGTTTATCCCCGACAAGATCCGCTTTTTCATGATAGATACACTCTTTCAGAGCCTACAGTTCAATTATCGTTTTCGATATCGTTTGTTCCAAGCTCCGTAATGCTCTAGTGCTTTTTATTGTTTTGATTATACGTTGTCGCAATGGTCTCTTTTGATGCAATACGTACTTTTGGTTTTTTCCGAGGGTTCTTATTTTTCTTATAGCTGTCCTTCGTTTTCTGAGAGAACGACTTCCAACCCTCAGACACTTTATGAAGCGATTTCGAAACGGCTTCAGAACTTTTATGGGCGATCTCTGAAGCTTGTTTCATCGCATCTTGAGCAACTTCATTTTCAGACAGCGACTTTGTGGTGTTTTCCGAATCCTCATCAGATGATGGAGATTTTCCCGATAGCTGTTCGTCAGAGTCATCATCTAAACTGTTTGATTCAGAATCCGTTTCGTCAGATTTTTTCGATGACCCATCTGATGTATCCGATGCATTTACATCGTCCTGATTTTCAGATGCTTCATCTTGGTTGTCTGAAGGCTCTGCAGATGCCCCATCATGTTTCGAAGAACTATCACTTTTTGTAGATTTTTCTCCTTTATCCTTTCGAGAAGATTGAGCTTCTTTATTTGAGTGATCTGCAGTTGTCCCCTCTTCATTTTTGTTTAAATTTGAACTATGTTCATTATTATTCTTTGTTTCTTCTTTTTTACTTATTTCAGGGGACGTGTTCTTCTCATTTACTTTGGGTTTATTCTCACTATTGTTAGAGACGCTGACGTCACGCTTTGTACGCTTACCCTGACCTGTGTCTTTTGAAGAAATGTTTTCTTTCTTTTCTGAAACCGAATTCTTTTTATCTTTTTCACCCGTTGAGTTGTGAGAATGCGAGCTCGAATTATGCGATTGTTTCGCACCCGCAGACTTTGTTGATACTGTTTTTTGACTCGAACTCTCGTCCTTTGCATTTGAAGTCTCGCGCGCAGAAGATGAAGATTTTCTTACAGTCTTTCTCGCTGCACTGCCCTTCTGATCCTTCTTTTGACCTTTGTCACCTTCTTTGGACACCCGTCCTTTATCTGGTTCAGAAGAAGATAAACCACTTTTGTTTTCAGATGAACCTTTACTGCTTTCCTTTGATGTATCTTTTTGCTTTGTTTTCCCTGTCTCTGCCTTCGCAGAAGAGGCATCCTTCGAGACTGTTGAGGTATTTTTTGAGATACTCTTATTCTTGGACTTACGGTTGCCCTTATTTGAAGAAGGACTGCTCTTGACCTGTTCTTCCTTCTCATCCGAAGATGACGCATTCGACACAGATTTCTCCTCTGAGTCTTCCTTTTGGTCTTCGTCTAAGACAGATTTTTGAGCTTTTCTTTCTTCAGTCTCGTCCGTTTTCTCCTGCTCAGAAGGTTCTTTTTCGTTATTTCCCTCGACCTTCGCTGCTTTGTGCCTCTCCAGAATAGCCTTGATCTCATCTGCTCCAACAGGTGAAGGGATTTCACTTGATTGTTTACCAGCATTAATAACACGCTGTACATCGGCCGGACTCATAACCGTTGTTTTTTCCGCACTAAGGTCTTCTTCATCTTCTTTGTTGTTGACCGCTAATTCAGGTTCATCGGGCAAATCTTCCCCGTCAAATAATTCAGAAATCAAATCTGACAACGATTTATTGTTCTTTGTATTGTTCTTTGCGGATAAATCTTCCTTAGAATCCTTAGTATCGGCCTTTTTATCAGAAGTTTTCTGATTCTTAGAAGGCTTTGATTTAGACGTCTTCTTAGACTGCAACGCTTGATTATTCTTTGTACGCCAGCTTACTGCGGACAGTTGTTCTACTTCTCGCATTACGGACGACATTGATTCAAGGTCTGAATCTCCCGTAGACGCATTTGTCGTACGAATAGGTCTCATCACGCGCGTAGCGTCAGGATTGAGGTCCATTGATTTAAGGTCATACTTAGGCGCATTGGGAATCGGCGTAAGCTTAACCGGGTTAATAACCTGCGTATCTTCCCTAACGGGGATCTGTTCTCCCTCAGGCTCATCAATCAGTGGGTCGGGCGGAACAATTTTGCGTTCAATTGGCTTCATGACATGCGTGAGGCTTGCATCAAGCGACGGACTGTTATCCGGAGCCTTAATGACACGTGGCTCTGGCGCTTTACCTGCGAGTTTTTCAATAAGATTTCGGGTATCTAATTCCTTTTCACGCTGTTTATTCTTCTTTTCCTCTTCTTTTCGTTGGCGCTTGGTATTACGCTGCGCTTCCTTTTTTTCACGCTTCTTCAAACGATCGTTTTCCCTTGAAGACAAAGCAGCTGCAGAACGAGAAGTAGGCCGAGCTAGAGGTTGTGCATCATCGAGAGCATCACGTTTTTGGGTCGTCCAGCAAAGAGTACCAATTGAATGTTCCGGGAGAACAAAAGAACACGTCGATTGACCCTCATGAATCCGAAGTTTTTGAGCGGAATCACTGGTATTTAAAAGGACTAAAACCTGTTCGCCATCGGGATTCATAGCACCGAGTGCTTCAACCTTATCGTTTGATCGACTCGTAAGCATAATACGGGCACCGGGTTTAATAAAATGACTGAAATGCCCAATATAGGAAAACGCGGGTTTGACCTCGAGATGATGATCTGCACGATTGTACATAAGCGGAGCATAACAGTAATTTGAGGCATGGTTCGGTCCGCCCGTTTCGTCGAGCAATATGTTCCAGTCTATATACCCATGTGCTCCATTAGCAAAATCACCAATAATATCATGAGCGTAGTGTTCGGCATATTCTAAATCCGAATTGGCATTGCGTGGAAGCGCTTCGCAACCTTCAGTCATATAGAAAAGTTTATTCGGAAACTCAGAAGTTGCCTCCCGAAGTGCTTCGAAATGATCTCCCGAATACCAATGGAATGCCACACCATCAATCGCAGTGGAGGCACCATCGGTAGAGAGCTCTGTTTCAACGCGTTCCAAAAGTTGCTCTTTATTATGGTCCCAAACGAAAATCTTAACGTCAGTAAGGCCCGTGGTTACCAGGGCGGGCTTTAAATAATTGATGGCAAAATTCGACTCTTCCTCAGGGCTCATTTCACAAGATTCCCAAGGCTGACGTGCATTCGGCTCATTTTGGACCGTTAACGCCGAAATATGAATACCACGCTTTCTGTAAGCAAGAATGTAGCGCACAATGACATCAGCCCAACGCGTGTAATATTCCTTTTTAAGATGACCGCCCAGACGAACCATATGATTTGTTTTCATAAAACTTGGTGGGCTCCAAGGAGACGAAATGATTTTAATATCGTCTGATTGGCCAAGAGCATCTTTTATAAGCGGGATAAGATACTGGGTATCTTTGCCAAGAGAAAATGTTTCGAGCGCCTCATCATCTTCATCAGTAACGTATGACCAGATAGAACGCGAAAAATCGTTGCTTTGGATAGGTGCACGGCACAGACGATAATTGTGATCTTTTTCACTAAAGCACATCTTAAGAAAGCGTTCTTGAGAGGCAGGGTTCATCTGAGAATACACATATCCCGCTGCATCAGTGAATGCCGCACCAAATCCATCGACATGTTGCTTCAAGTGATCAGGGTAAACCTTGATAAGCCCCATTTCCGCATTTCGATCCACGCGAAAATGAAGATTATGGTGTGATCGATTCATTTTTTTATCAGTAACGGTTAATTTTGCACGAAAGGCAATCCCGTTTTTTGTATTCGGTATGTTAGAAGATCCTGAATTTGTCGTTTGCTTCTTAGAAGAACGTTTCTTCGCCATTATGTAGCCCCGTTAAATACAAATTATTACGTTTAAGATTCAATGACTTCTTTATTTTGTATGAGCTAATTGAGGTGCTATTTAACGCCGCTGCTTCCGAAGCCGCCGCTTCCACGATCCGAATCGCTCAATTCGCTCACTTCAACGGGGAAAATCTGTTCAACGCGCATAATAACAAGTTGTGCAATTCGATCTCCAACATGAATTTCTACAGAATTCGAAGGATCGAGATTAATTGCAGCTACCTTAAGTTCACCCCGATAATTGCTATCGACGAGCCCCGGAGTATTGGCAAGTGATAATCCTTTATTGAGTGCATTTCCGCTTCGTGGCAATACAAATCCCGCATATCCGTCAGGAAGTTCCATAGAAAGTCCTGTTGAAACAAGCTTCCTTTCAAAAGGCTTAAGGGTAGTTTCTTCAATCGAACGCAAATCTACTCCTGCATCGCCTTCATACGCATTTTGAGGTACCTGTGCATTTTCGTTAAGTTTCTTAAAATGTATATTCAAGGAACAAGCTCCTTACATGCCCTTAATAGCTTTAGTAAATTCATCAACACTTTTAAAATCTTTATACACACTTGCAAAACGTATATACGCAACTTCATCTACCTTGCGCAAACGTTTGAGAACCATATCGCCAAGCACATGAGATTCTACTTCATAAACATTGTTGCTCCGTAGCTCCCCTTCAATGTTCTTTACGATACCAATAATAATATCGGGAGAGATATTTCGTTTCACGCAAGCAGTAAAAATACCATGACTGAGTTTTTCTTCGCTGAAAACTTCCTTCGCTCCACTCGACTTTTTAACAATAATTTGAGTATCCCCTCGTCTTTCATACGTAGTAAAACGCGCATGACAACGCAGGCATTCGCGACGTCTGCGAATTGCTTTTCCATTTTCAGCTGGACGAGAATCTATTACTTTTGATTCATTAAAACCGCAACTTGGACAGTCCATAATCTTCTTCCTTATTCTCTATTTATGAGCGTATCACACGGAAACATGAAAGAGTTTTTAGGAGAAAAAAATTGCGTGAAACTGCATCGAAGAGTTTCTAAGCTGATGATTTTACATACTATTTGATCAGTAGGAATAAAAAGAATGTCCTGAATGAAAAAGGGAAATTACGAGATCCTACAATCTTTAAAAAGGCGTGTCAGCTTAAAGAATTAAACCTATGCAGAATAATACGGTGATGCCACTTAAGAAAATAATTGCACTTTTAGAATGCATTTCAGGAACCGTTTTCTTAATGAACGTGTCATCATGATTCGAAACAATATCGCGAATTGTCTGGAAATTCAAAGCTCGGCTTTTTGTAAAAGCCATAAGGCGCGTGAAAACAGAATTTTCTTTTGAAGACGCGATACCCCTAAAATGATCGTCTAAACGCTCAAGATCTGTTCTTGTATCAATATGGGGAAAAGGAATGATCGTGGCAGAATGGTCAGCAGAATTCTGAGGTTTAAGGGCTGAAGTGCCCGCAATGGAGTATCCATTTTAGTATTCATAAAAACCTCCGAATAGTGTTGAATATCGAACCTTTGTTCGTATATAATGTAATTCGAACAAACGTTCTTGTCAATAAAAAATCAAACATTTGTTCGAAGGAAATCACAATGAATGAGCTTACTGAAAAACAATTAAAGACATTAAGATGCATTGAAAAATACATCTCTCTTCATAGCTATCCACCCACTGTCCGTGAAATTTCACGGATGATGCACTTAAGCTCCCCTTCTACCGCTTTTTCTCATCTTAAAGTTCTCGAAAAGAAGGGATATATTTCAATAGCAGGATCACAATCTCGTTCGATGGTTGTACATGATCCTAATAATCCCTATGAGCAGCACGAAGACACGCTTGCATCTCAAGGCGATTCAGGCACCGTGAAATTACCATTAGTTGGTAATGTCGCGGCGGGCACTCCTATATTAGCCGAGCAAAATATCCAGGAATATATGTCACTGCCAACCGAGATCGTTGGTGATAGCGCTTCTTATATGTTGGAAGTACATGGTCAATCTATGATTGAAGCAGGGATCAATGACGGCGATTATGTTGTCGTTCGTGAACAGCAGAATGCTGACAACGGAGATATCGTAGTTGCCTTAATCGATGATGGGGCTACGGTAAAGCGCTTTTACAAAGAAAGTGATCATATTCGCTTGCAGCCCGAAAATCATACCATGGAACCCATTATTGTCCCGGATTGCATAATTGCAGGTAAAGTTGTCGCTCTCTTTAGAAGAGTGTATTAGTCACGTATTTTCCACTTTTTCGCATTATTTACGTTTGGACTTTGCCTCTTTATACGGCGTAAAGTTTACGACAAAATCATTGGGGATGCGCAGCTCTAAAATCGTCCCTTCTGAATCATACGTTTCATAAAGCACTTGGCAGCGATCATGCGCAAGTGAAACGAGATCGCCGCGATTGAAAGGGATACAAACACGCATGTATGTATCTTTCGAAGCTGCAACCGCTTCAATGCGTTGAAGAAGGCGGTCAATGCCTTCACCTGTTTTTGCCGAAGCAAGAATCGATCCAGGCATTTGACGCTCAATAGCACGCTTCTGATTTTCAGTTAAAAGATCGCATTTGTTAAAGACTTCAATTCGATCAATCTTTTCAGCACCGATTTGTTGAATGGTCGAATTAACTGTAGCAATTTGCTCTGCCCGGGATGGAGACGAGGCATCAATAACATGAAGGATAATATCTGCCTTATTGATCTCTTCAAGCGTACTCTTAAACGCATCAATAAGCTTCGTGGGAAGTTTTTGTATAAACCCTACCGTATCGGTTAGGGTTACCTCTCTTCCCCCCCGGCAGGCGCAATTTCCTCGTGGTCGCATCTACGGTCGCAAAAAGCTTGTCATACTGCAAAACATGGGAATCCGTGAGCCGGTTCATCAAACTTGATTTTCCCGCGTTGGTATATCCTGCAAGAGCAATGCGGATCATTCCGCTTCTCATTCTGCTTGAACGCTGAAGGTTTCTATTTTGTTGTAGGTGTTTAAGATCCTTTTTGATCGACGTAATGCGCTTTCTTACCAGCCTACGGTCAACCTCAAGCTGACTCTCACCTTCACCAAAACGCGATCCTACTCCTCCACCCATTCGGTTACCTGCAGAGGCAAGGTGTGCCCACATGCCACGAAGCCGAGGATACAGATACTCATTTTGGGCGAGCCGAACCTGCATGCGCCCCTCTTTGCTGGTTGCATGCATGGCGAAAATATCTAAAATGAGCGCGGTTCTATCTATGACTTTGATGTCTCTACCAAAAATATGCTCAAGATTAGACTGCTGGGTAGGGGAAAGCTCATCATCAAAAATGACCACATCGACATTAAGCTCTTTACACATGCGCTCAATCTCATGTGCTTTGCCACTCCCAATGTACGTTGCAGCTACGGGAGCAGAAAGTCGTTGCGTAGTCTGCCCCACCACTACGGCGCCATCGGTATCTACCAAACGATGAAGCTCTGCCATCGTTTCCGACAGTTTCCAATGATCTGCATCGAGTTCAACACCTACCAAAAAAGCTCGTTCGGGCTCTTCGGCAGTAGACTGTGGAATAAAACGGTTCTTATTAGTCGACAAACGTCCTTCTTAATGATGTATGCGATCGATGTATTTATTCGATATCAATCGTACCTTGATATACCTGTGTAGCCGGGCCTTCCATGAGCACATGCATATCATCAGCCCAGGTAATATGCAGGGTTCCACCTAACAAAATCAGATCATTTTCACGGTTTGCACGTCCCGTTAAATACGCTGCAACATCGGTCGCACAAGATCCTGTTCCGCATGCAAGTGTTTCTCCATCACCACGCTCAAATACGCGCATATGGATTCCGTCATCGCGAACCTGAGCAAATTCAATATTCGCTTTTTCAGGAAATACCGCATGCGATTCAAAGAAAGAACCAACGGTGGGAATATCGAATGTTTCGAGACTCTTCTCAGCGGAAGTAAAAACTGAACTCGGCAATTTTTCAAAATCATCAATGAAACAAACTGCATGAGGATTTCCCATTGAAACGCACGTAAAGAGGAATGGGTACCATGGGTTATCAACAGACGCTTCTTTTACGTATGGAATACCATCTGGCGTTTGCGCATTTGAAGAAAGCGTTGTAGGAACATCAGCAGGATCAAAAATAGGCGTT